>NZ_MZGT01000188.1 GCF_002029255.1 Clostridium chromiireducens | reverse complement strand
CGCCTACATGAAGCTGGAGTTGCTAGTAATCGCGAATCAGAATGTCGCGGTGAATACGTTCCCGGGCCTTGTACACACCGCCCGTCACACCATGAGAGTTGGCAATACCCAAAGTTCGTGAGCTAACCGCAAGGAGGCAGCGACCTAAGGTAGGGTCAGCGATTGGGGTGAAGTCGTAACAAGGTAGCCGTAGGAGAACCTGCGGCTGGATCACCTCCTTTCTATGGAGAAATCTAGATCAGCATGATGTCTGACTAGTACAGATACATTTATGTATCAAAATTTAAATACTTACTCGATAGGTTACTTAAATGTTATTTATTATTCTGTTCAATTTTGAAAGACTAAGTCTTTCAATGTTCTTTGAAAATTGCACATAGATTTAATGTATATAAAATACAACAAAGCCAAGAATAATATTCTTTGTAATGATTAAATAACTAGTTTTGTAATAACAAAACTTTAGAAGGTCAAGCTACAAAGGGCGCATGGTGAATGCCTTGGCATCAGGAGCCGATGAA
>NZ_MZGT01000187.1 GCF_002029255.1 Clostridium chromiireducens | reverse complement strand
CATTTAGAAAGAAAATCTATAAACTTAAGTAAACTTAAAACTTTTATTTTAGATGAAGCAGATCAAATGTTATTTATGGAATGTAATAAATAATAAAATTAGTAACTTTTTTCATTCAATAACTTTAGAAGATCTTGTTAACGATTATAAAAAGTATAATAAAGAAGATATGTATTATATATAGCTGATTAAAAACATTTTAATCAAAAAGGTATTATAAAATAATTATAATACCTTTAAAAGAAATTATTAATATGTGTAAATGCCTACATTAATTTGTAGGCTATTTTATTTCAATACTTTTTAACTTGTTCCTAATTTCGTACATTTCAGTTTCAAGGCTATCGATTTTTTGATCTAACATTTGTATAGTTCTACTATCAGTAACTTTTGATTTTTCATCTAAATATCTATCTATATCAGCCATAACTCCTAATAGTTTTTTAAATAAATCATATGCAGTTGTCATATTATCAAATCCTTTCAAAATAATAATATAAGTTTAAATAATATCTGGATAATAATTTAATTTATTCAAGAAAAG
>NZ_MZGT01000186.1 GCF_002029255.1 Clostridium chromiireducens | reverse complement strand
ACATCTACGCCTGCGCCTGCTATTTTTCCACTGTTTAACGCTTCTGCAAGTGCAGCACTATCTACAACGGGGCCTCTTGCTGTGTTAATTAGAATTGCACTTTCTTTCATTAATAATAACTTTTCACTGTTTATTAATCCTTTTGTAGTTTCATTTAGTGGGACATGAAGTGATATAATATCGCAAGTTGACATTAAAGTATCTAAATCTACAAATTGAATTCCTTCAACTTCTTTTCTAGTTCTGCTATAAGCATATACTTCGCAGCCAAATGCTTTAGCAATCCTTGCAGTTCTCATCCCTATTGCTCCTGCACCCACTACTCCAAATTTCTTACCTTCAAGTTCAAACCCAACAAGCCCATTTTTAGTTCCACCTTCTCTTGTCACCTTATCACAAGGTATAATATTTCTATAAAGAGAAATAACCATACCAAATACTAAGTCTGCAACTGCAACAGTTGAATACCCAGCACAATTACATACCATAATATCTTTTTCTTTGCAGTAATCCATAGCAACATGATCTACTCCAGTAAATGCAACACATATCATTTTTAAATTAGGACA
>NZ_MZGT01000185.1 GCF_002029255.1 Clostridium chromiireducens | reverse complement strand
TTATAGATAAGAAGGAATACATAGAAAAAACATAGGATTACATAAGAAAGCCTATGTATTAGAACTAAAAATATTAATAGAAAATTTTGTATTAAAACAGTTATTAGTAGTTGATTTTCTAAAAATGTCTTAATATAATTAAATATAGCAGGAAAGGTAAGAAATGGTGGTTTTATGAAGATTTCAACAAAAGGTAGATATGGTTTAAGAGCATTAATAGATATATGTATATTTTCGTCTTCTGATATGGTTACAGTGAAAAGTATTTCTGAAAGACAAGGGATTTCAGAAAGATACTTAGAGCAAATTTTTTCATCCCTAAGAAAGGGAGGAATAATTAATGCGAAGAAGGGGGCACAAGGAGGATATTTTTTAGCTAAAAGCCCTAGGGAGTTTACTATTGGAGATATTTTAAGTGTTTTAGAAGGAGACTTGCTTTTAATAGATATAGAAAATGATGAAAATGAAATAGAAAATTTTATGAGTGAAAATTTATGGAATGTAATAAATAATAAAATTAGTAACTTTTTTCATTCAATAACTTTAGAAGATCTTGTTAACGATTATAAAAAGTATAATAAAGAAGATATGTATTATATAT
>NZ_MZGT01000184.1 GCF_002029255.1 Clostridium chromiireducens | reverse complement strand
GAGCTAACGCGAAAGCGAGGCAGCGACCTAAGGTAGGGTCAGCGATTGGGGTGAAGTCGTAACAAGGTAGCCGTAGGAGAACCTGCGGCTGGATCACCTCCTTTCTATGGAGAAATCTAGTTAACATGATGTTTAACTAGTATAAATACATCACTGTATGTATTAAATATAAAATACTTGCTCAAAGGTTACTTAAGTATTTGTTCTGTTCAATTTTGAAAGACTAAGTCTTTCAAAAAAATTTTCTCTAAAATTAGGGGAATGTATGTTCTTTGAAAATTGCACATAGATTTAATGTATATAAAATACAACAAAGCCAAGAATAATATTCTTTGTGAAATGATTAAGTAAATTAAAAATATTTGAATAAAATATATTAATTTACCAAAAGCGAAGCTTAGTAGTGACAAGAACGAGGAAGCAAGAGTTTTAGGAAGCGAGCGTACTTCACGTACGTGAGTGAGTAAAACACGCAGCTGACGAAGTTATTGGTGCTAATAAGTGAGCGAACCAAAGGTCAAGCTACAAAGGGCGCATGGTGAATGCCTTGGCATCAGGAGCCGATGAAGGACGCGATAAGCTGCGATAAGCTTCGGGTAGACGCACATAGTCAGAGATCCGAAGATTTCCGAATGAGGA
>NZ_MZGT01000183.1 GCF_002029255.1 Clostridium chromiireducens | reverse complement strand
AAGATTAGATTTCCCATAGCGTAAGCTAGTAAGACCCCTTGAAGACTACAAGGTTGATAGGTCAGAGGTGTAAGTATGGTAACATATTTAGCTGACTGATACTAATAGGTCGAGGGCTTGACCAATAAAAAATCAAGTTGTAATACATTAAGTAACTATGTGCAATTTTGAAAGAACAAGATTTCTTTCAAAAGTAGCGTTCCGCGATAGCTCAATGGTGGAGCACTCGGCTGTTAACCGATAGGTTGGAGGTTCGAGTCCTCTTCGCGGAGCCAATATCTCGTGATGATGGCATAGAGGTAACACTCCTTCCCATTCCGAACAGGAAAGTTAAGGTCTATAGCGCCGATGGTACTGCACGGGTGACTGTGTGGCAGAGTAGGACGTTGCGAGGTAACTTAAAAGATAGTTGTAATGACTATCTTTTTTACGTGGAGAAAAATAGAAAAATCCTATTAATTATCTAAAGTTAAATGCTTCTTATAAGAAAAAATAAAAAAACAGAGCCATAGAGAATGATATGCTCCCTTCTAGGTAGACAGTTGAAATAATAAAACTGTTTTACTTAGAAGGGAGTAATTTTATGTCTAGAAATATCTTACCTAAAGAAAAACTTCAGGCAGTAAAAGAATATTTAGATGGA
>NZ_MZGT01000182.1 GCF_002029255.1 Clostridium chromiireducens | reverse complement strand
GGTGCTATGAGATTATCAGCTCTTATGAATCTTCCAATAGCTTATGTATTAACACATGACAGTATTGGTGTAGGAGAAGACGGTCCAACTCACCAACCAATAGAACAATTAGCAGCACTTAGAAGTATGCCAAACATGACAGTATTTAGACCAGCAGATTCAAAAGAAACTGCAGCAGCTTGGTATTATGCTGTAACTAACGGAACTACTCCAACATCATTAGTATTAACAAGACAAAAGTTACCACTATATGATGGATGCGCTAAGAGAGCTTTAAAGGGTGGGTATATCCTTAAAGATTCTAAGAAAGAAACTCCAGATGTACTTTTAATGGCATCAGGTTCAGAAGTGGAATTAATCTACAAAGCAGCTGACGAACTAGCGGCTAAAGGAATAGATGCTAGAGTTATAAGTATGCCAGCATTCGAATTATTCGAAGCTCAAGACGAAGCTTACAAAGAATCAGTAATGCCAAAGGCAGTTCGTGCAAGAGTTGCAGTTGAAGCATTAACAAGCTTTGGATGGCACAAATATGTAGGTCTTGATGGAGAAGTTATATCATTAGATACTTTTGGAGCATCAGGAAATGCAGAAACATTATTTAAACAATTTGGATTCACAGTAGAAAATGTGGTAGAAAAAGCAGT
>NZ_MZGT01000181.1 GCF_002029255.1 Clostridium chromiireducens | reverse complement strand
ACTCTACATGCGCCACACATGCCTGTACCATCAACCATTATTGGATTTAAGCTTACTGTTGTTGGAATATTTAATTCCTTAGTTAACATAGAAGTAAATTTCATCATTATCATTGGTCCAATGATAATTGCATGATCATACTTTTTACCTTGATTATTAACTAATTCTTTAAGCATATCTGATCCTGTCCCTTTAGACCCATATGAGCCATCATCAGTTGTCACATAAAGGTTTCCTGAAACTTTCTTTAATTCTTCTTCATATATCAATAAATCTTTGTTTCTGCTTCCTAAAATAACATCCACTGCTATTCCTTGTTCATGCATCCATTTCACTTGTGGATATACTGGTGCTGCACCAACTCCACCTGCCACAAAGACTAAATTCTTCTTCTTTAATTCTTCTATATCCTCATGTATAAATTCACTTGGTACTCCTAATGGTCCAACAAAGTCAGCTACATAATCCCCTTCATTAAACGTAGCTAACTGCTTAGTTCCTTTTCCTACAGTTTGAAAAACTATAGTTACTGTTCCCTTTTCTGCATCATAATCCGCTATAGTTAAAGGAATTCTTTCACCCTTTTCGTCATTCTTTATAATAATAAATTGCCCTGGTTTTGCAGACTTTGCCACTCTTGGAGCTTCTATATCCATTAAA
>NZ_MZGT01000180.1 GCF_002029255.1 Clostridium chromiireducens | reverse complement strand
TTCATCGGCTCCTGATGCCAAGGCATTCACCATGCGCCCTTTGTAGCTTGACCTTCTAAAGTTTTGTTATTACAAAACTAGTTATTTAATCATTACAAAGAATATTATTCTTGGCTTTGTTGTATTTATATACATCAATTTATATGCAATTTTCAAAGAACATTGGTGGGCTTAAATGGACTCGAACCATCGACCTCACGCTTATCAGGCGTGCGCTCTAACCAGCTGAGCTATAAGCCCTTATGGTGGAGATAAAGAGATTCGAACTCTTGACCCCCTGCGTGCAAGGCAGGTGCTCTCCCAACTGAGCTATACCCCCATAAGTTTTGAAGGAAAAATCCCTCAAAATTGAACAGAATAAATACTTAAGCAACCTTTGAGCAAGTATTTTATATTTTAATACATACAATGATGTATTTGTACTAGTCAGACATCATGCTGATCTAGATTTCTCCATAGAAAGGAGGTGATCCAGCCGCAGGTTCTCCTACGGCTACCTTGTTACGACTTCACCCCAATCGCTGACCCTACCTTAGGTCGCTGCCTCCTTACGGTTAGCTCACGAACTTTGGGTATTGCCAACTCTCATGGTGTGACGGGCGGTGTGTACAAGGCCCGGGAACGTATTCACCGCGACATTCTGATTCGCGATTACTAGCAACTCCAGCTTCATGTAGGCG
>NZ_MZGT01000179.1 GCF_002029255.1 Clostridium chromiireducens | reverse complement strand
ATTGATCATATAAGTATTTGTATTTTACAGCACCTAATTAACAGGAATTTAAAAATCCAAATATAAATATTGAATAAAAATCTTGACACGTGCATATGTGTGCACGTATAATTTAATTGGTGATGCAAATGGATAATCAAAATAATTTATTAGTATGTGGTCGAAATCTTGAACAAAGTATCGATTTTGAATTTTACAAGACTCTTTTTGATCCTGTAAGAAGTGAAATTTTAAAGTTCCTTGCAATACACGGAAAGAAAAATATCTCAGAAATTGCACAGAATTTTACTCAAGATAGGTCTGTTATTTCAAGGCATCTGGAATTGATGAATCGATATGGAATTTTAAATAAAGAAAAGCAAAACAGAAGCACTTTTTATGAACTTAACAAAGAACACATACTTGAAAAATTTGAAACAACTACAAATAATTTAAAAGAACTTATACTAAAATAACATCGGATATATTAGAAAAGGCAAAAATGCCTTTCTCTTTTAATATTAATGTGCATTAATGTGCATATATACATCAAAATATAAATAATTTTGAAAGGATTTGATAAAATGAATCTTATAACAG
>NZ_MZGT01000178.1 GCF_002029255.1 Clostridium chromiireducens | reverse complement strand
GGTCCAACTTTCCAGTTGTGTTCAATTAACCATGATTTCTCGTTATGTTCTGTCCGCAACCCCAGAAATAAATTTCTGGTTTGGGCTCTTTCCTTTTCGCTCGCCGCTACTAAGAAAATCGATTTTTCTTTCTCTTCCTCCAGGTACTTAGATGTTTCAGTTCCCTGGGTTTACCTTCATAAAGCTATGTATTCACTTTATGATACATGGGGTTTCCCATGTGAGTTTCCTCATTCGGAAATCTTCGGATCTCTGACTATGTGCGTCTACCCGAAGCTTATCGCAGCTTATCGCGTCCTTCATCGGCTCCTGATGCCAAGGCATTCACCATGCGCCCTTTGTAGCTTGACCTTTTGCTTGCTTATTGACGTCAATTGCATCGTCGTCTACTGAAATTTTCTCGTTCACGTACGTTTATGTACGCTTCACTCTAAAATTTTATCGACTCCTCGCACTTGCCACCAATAAGCTGCGCAAATTGGTACGCTTTATGTTATATTGTAAAAATATTTTCATATCGCTCCAATTTGATTTAATCATTCACAAAGAATATTATCCTTGGCTTTGTTGTATTTTATATACATTAATCTATGTGCAATTTTCAAAGAACATTTCGCTTGCTTATTACCGCCAATTACTTCGTCAGCTGCAAATTTTACTCATTCACGCACGTAAAGTACGCTTCATTTCATAAAATTTTTGCTTCCTCGCACTTGTCGCTACTAAGCTACGCGATTTTGAAAGACTTAGTCTTTCAAAATTGAACAGAATAATAAATAACATTTAAGTAACCTATCGAGTAAGTATTTAAATTTTGATACATAAATGTATCTGTACTAGTCAGAGCTTCTGTCTGATCTAGATTTCTCCATAGAAAGGAGGTGATCCAGCCGCAGGTTCTCCTACGGCTACCTTGTTACGACTTCACCCCAATCGCTGACCCTACCTTAGGTCGCTGCCTCGCTTTCGCGTTAGCTCACGAACT
>NZ_MZGT01000177.1 GCF_002029255.1 Clostridium chromiireducens | reverse complement strand
CAGATTACAGCGTAGTTGACCACTATACATATGCTATAGTTGGAGATGGATGTCTTATGGAAGGTATTTCAGGAGAAGCATCATCCCTTGCTGGAACTTTAGGTCTTGGTAAGTTAGTTGTATTATATGATTCAAATAACATTTCAATTGAAGGACATACAGATATAGCATTTAGAGAAGATGTAGGAAGAAGATACGAAGCTTATGGATGGCAAGTATTAAATATAGCAGACGGAAATGATATAGATGCAATAGAAGCTGCAATAGAAGCAGCTAAAGCAGAAACTACAAAACCATCTATTATAATAGTTAAAAACCAAATTGGTTTTGGATGTCCTGCAAAACAAGGAAAAGCTTCAGCTCATGGTGAGCCGCTAGGTGCTGAAAACGTAATTGCAATGAAAGAAAACTTAGGATGGAAGACAGAACCTGCTTTCTATGTACCAGACGAAGTGTATATAAATATGAATGAACACATTGAAAAAGGTGGAGCTAAAGAAGCAGCTTGGAATGAATTGTTTAGTAGCTATGAAAAATCTTATCCAGAATTAGCATCAGAATATACTAAATGGATGAGCGGTGAAATTGATAAAGAAGCATTATTAAATAATGAAGAACTTTGGAGCTTTGACAAAGAAATGGCTACAAGAGATTCTTCAGGAATAATGATAAACAGATTAGCTGCACTTATTCCAAACTTTATTGGAGGATCAGCTGACCTTGCTCCTTCAAATAAAACTTACATGGCCGGAAAAGGAGATTTCTCAGCAGAAGACAGAAGTGGACAAAATCTTCACTTTGGAGTTAGAGAACATGCTATGGCAGCTATAGCCAATGCAATGTATGCTCACGGTGGACTTAAAGTATTCTGTGCAACATTCTTTGTATTCAGTGATTACATGAAAGGTGCTATGAGATTATCAGCTCTTATGAATCTTCCAATAGCTTATGTATTAACACATGACAGTATTGGTGTAGGAGAAGATGGTCCAACTCACCAACCAATAGAACAATTAGCAGCACTTAGAAGTA
>NZ_MZGT01000176.1 GCF_002029255.1 Clostridium chromiireducens | reverse complement strand
CAGATTACAGCGTAGTTGACCACTATACATATGCTATAGTTGGAGATGGATGTCTTATGGAAGGTATTTCAGGAGAAGCATCATCCCTTGCTGGAACTTTAGGTCTTGGTAAGTTAGTTGTATTATACGATTCAAATAACATTTCAATTGAAGGACATACAGATATAGCATTTAGAGAAGATGTAGGAAGAAGATACGAAGCTTATGGATGGCAAGTATTAAATATAGCAGATGGAAATGATATAGATGCAATAGAAGCTGCAATAGAAGCTGCTAAAGCAGAAACTACAAAACCATCTATCATAATAGTTAAAAATCAAATTGGTTTTGGATGTCCTGCAAAACAAGGAAAAGCTTCAGCTCATGGTGAGCCTCTAGGAGCTGAAAATGTACTTGCTATGAAAGAAAACTTAGGTTGGAAAACAGAACCAGCATTCTACGTACCAGACGAAGTGTACACAAATATGGATACACATATAGAAAGTGGTATGGGTAAAGAAGCAGCTTGGAATGAATTATTTAGTAGCTATGAAAAATCTTATCCAGAATTAGCATCAGAATATGCTAAATGGATGAGCGGTGAAATTGATAAAGAAGCATTATTAAATAATGAAGAACTTTGGAGCTTTGACAAAGAAATGGCTACAAGAGATTCTTCAGGAATGATGATAAACAGATTAGCTGCACTTATTCCAAACTTTATTGGAGGATCAGCTGACCTTGCTCCTTCAAATAAAACTTACATGGCTGGAAAAGGAGATTTCTCAGCAGAAGACAGAAGTGGACAAAACCTTCACTTTGGAGTTAGAGAACATGCTATGGCAGCTATAGCCAATGCAATGTATGCTCACGGTGGACTTAAAGTATTCTGTGCAACATTCTTTGTATTCAGCGATTACATGAAGGGTGCTATGAGATTATCAGCTCTTATGAATCTTCCAATAGCTTATGTATTAACACATGACAGTATTGGTGTAGGAGAAGACGGTCCAACTCACCAACCAATAGAACAATTAGCAGCACTTAGAAGTA
>NZ_MZGT01000175.1 GCF_002029255.1 Clostridium chromiireducens | reverse complement strand
GGATTATTTCTTATTAATGTGGATATTTTTAATTTAACATGTTTATATAATAATTATATTTGGAATTAATTAAAGAAACAATCTTATACTTTTGAAGTGAAGCATGATGTTTAATTAAGAGTTATAAATAAATAGTTAAACATTTACACTTATTTTTATTTAGTGTTAAGGGAGTAATTGATCTGGTAGAGCTCCTATTTGATTACTACATCGGTCATAAAAACTGTCAACCAATCATTACTATAGAGTCTGGATTAAGCAAGTTAAGGCCTCGTGGCTCTGGGGTAAAGAACTAAAAGGAAAAAGTATAATATGCATATTAAAGATATGTAGTGAGATATAGGAATTATAGCAACGATAAAATAGTTAATTGTTTAGGAGTACAAAAATATATATAAGTTATTGCGATTGGGATTGTTAATAATAAGTTTACTAAGTTTAAGGGAAAATATGTATAAATACACTATATTTATAGAGAATTAGTCTAACAACTACGGCGGGCGTATCAATAACCATAAAACTTAGAATAACAGAGAATTATTGTGAAAAATAATAATAATATCATTAAATGGTGAAAAATCAAATAATATAAATGTAGTAGGGATGTTAAGATAAAACACGTCGCTGAAACATATAAACAACTCGAAAGAAGTCGATAAGGATTTTAAAAGGTTGTTGATAAGTATAAACAGTGATGATATGATGTAATTCCTCGCTGAAAGATTTAGAATCAGTAGCTTAAGATTGAGAGAACTTACTGAAATAATTTTAAAAGTTTTTTGAAAAAGTTATTGACAGGTTCTAAACGCGATGATATACTGATTAAGTTGTCAGGAACGACAGCAAACAACAAAATATTACAACAGTAGTTGTAAGAGAGAAATTGGTCTTTGAAAATTGAACAGAATATATAAATACATTTAAGTAAACCAGCAATTCTTTATTTGAGTAAGCTAAGATTAAACTTTTTATTGAGAGTTTGATCCTGGCTCAGGACGAACGCTGGCGGCGTGCTTAACACATGCAAGTCGAGCGATGAAGTTTCTTCGGGAACGGATTAGCGGCGGACGGGTGAGTAACACGTGGGTAACCTGCC
>NZ_MZGT01000174.1 GCF_002029255.1 Clostridium chromiireducens | reverse complement strand
GAGCACATAGTCCGCTAATATATGCAGTAGAAATAGAGGAACCAGTAAATGTTTTGTAAGGCACCTCGAGTTTACTAGGATAAAGCTTAATACCGTTTTTTTCAGAAATATAGTTGTTATCAGAATTTAGTGAAACTACATTAACACAAGCGGCACACAAGTCAGGTTTTGCTAATTTACCATAAGGTCCTTCAGAAGAATATAAATATGGTTTTATAATAGAATTAGCGGTATTTAGCCCACCTACAGTAATGCAGTTAGAGAGTGTAGCGATACCCATAATCGGTGATTTACCATTTAAATTACTTCCACTAGGAACGATGGGAATTACCCCCTTAGATACAGCGTAATTAAATACTAAATCAAAACAAGAAATAATAAATGTATTATGGCTTAGCAGCTCAAATGGTAAGCAAAGCACCTTTATATTATTTTCTTTAGATAAATTGGCTAAACTTTCTATAGAATACAAAACATCGGAAGCAAATCCTTTACCAAGCTTATCAAATGCTTTGTAGCAAAATAACTTACTTTTATTACATATACCTTTATACATATTATTTGATGATAGACCACTGCTGCAAAGGATTCCTGCTATTGATGTACCATGTCCGTTGTCATCATAGGGATGCTGAAAATCATTCACAAGATCCTTAAATAACTCGATTTTATTGCTAGGATAGGTTAAGTCTTGATGTGGATAGATACCACTATCAACAAGTCCTATGCCAATTCCGGCTCCAGATAAACTAAATTTTTCAGAAAAATGTACTTTATTAGCGGTAGTGACGCTCATGCCACACAAGAATAAATATTCATCTAGATATATTTTTTTTATTTCAGGATATTCTGAAATTCTATCTATACCTCGAGCATTAAGTTCTGCACTAATAATATTAGCAGATTCTA
>NZ_MZGT01000172.1 GCF_002029255.1 Clostridium chromiireducens | reverse complement strand
GAGTCTGTCAAGATTTTTGTGTAAACTTCAAAAAGTAATATGATCATTTGGTAAGGTTGGAGGTATAGTTTAGACTTCCAACCTTTATTTTATAAATGTTGAATATTATTACATTACTTATGTATAGATTAGATAGTTTAGATTAATATACTTTTAAAATAAGGCTTCGTCGAGTCGACCTTCGAAGAAGATTGATAGTTGAGCCAGAATTTGAGCCCAGCCTTTAATTCCTTGTGTCCATTTCTTAGTAATATCAATAGTTGCAAGATAAAGTATTTTTAGCAATGACTCATCGTTAGGGAAAATTGATTTACTTTTAGTAACTTTCCTAAGTTGGCGGTTATAACTTTCCATTGCATTTGTTGTATATATTATTTTTCTTATTTCAGGTGGGTATTTGAAAAATGTTGAGAGTTCATCCCAATTATTTCTCCAACTTTTTATTGCTATTAGATATTTATCTCCCCATTTTTCTTCTAGATTATCTAATTCCGCTAACGCGACGTCTTCGGTTGGAGCTTTATATACTGATTTCAAATCAGCATTAAAGGCTTTTAAATCTTTATAAGATAAATATTTACTAGAATTTCTTATTTGATGAATAATACATCTTTGTATCTCAGTATTAGGAAATACTGCTTTGATAGCTTCTTTAAAACCATTGAGGCCGTCAACACAAGCTATTAAAATATCATTGATGCCACGGTTTTTAAGTTCATTTAAAACTAGTAACCAGTATTTTGATGATTCTGAAGCACCGATCCAAATACCTAATACATCTTTCTTGCCCTCAAGGTTAACTCCGATAACAGCATACGCTGCTTTCGAAACGATAGTATTATCTTTTCTTACTTTAAAGTGGATTGCATCCATAAATATTATCGGGTAAATGGATTCTAATGGCCTGCTTTGCCACTCTTTAAGCATTGGAATAACTTTATCTGTTATATTCGAAATAAGAGTTGGTGATACATCCATTCCATAAATATCATTAATTTGAGTTGCTATATCTCTTGTGGTCATGCCTTTTGCATACATTCCAATTACAGCACTTTCTAAGTGTGATATATCGGTTTGATGTTTCTTCACTATCGCCGGCTCAAATGAGCCTTCGCGGTCTCTTGGAACATCTAAATCAAATAACCCTAAATTTGATTTCATAGTCTTTGTACTTTTTCCATTTCTACTATTTGAGGTGTTTTTATTCTCATAATCATGTTTAGCATATCCTAAGTGACCTTCCATCTCCGCTTCCAGCATTTGCTGAAGTAATCCTCCAAATAAATCTTTTAATGTATTTTGTATATCTTCTGCTGTTTTTATATCAGAGTTATTCAAAATTAATTTTACTAATTCATCTCTAGATAAAGACATAGCCTGTGCTCCCTTCATTTGATAATTTATTATATCATCCTAATGAAGTTTACACAGACTATTTTACACTCTC
>NZ_MZGT01000171.1 GCF_002029255.1 Clostridium chromiireducens | reverse complement strand
AAGGAATGTAGATAGATTTGTGTAAAACAAATCTACTACATTCTTTTTTTGTATTGTTTGATGGTAGATTTGGAATAATATACTTAAAAATAATAAGGGAGGATTCCAAATGAAAGTACCGGATATTAATTATCAAGAAGAAATTAAAAAGTGTAAAAGCATGGATGATGTTGTCGGTAAGAATGGATTGATGCAAAAGCTATTAAAAGATGTTATGCAACAATTGCTTGAGGCCGAAATGGATCAACATTTAGGCCGAGAGAAGTATGAAAGAACCGATAACGAAAGTGAAAAGAATTATCGAAATGGTTATTCTAAAAAAGATGTTAGAAGTAGTTACGGGGAGGTGCCTATAGATATTCCACGAGATAGAAAATCTGAATTTGAGCCTAGAGCAATTCGTAAGTATGAAACAGAATGTAGTGAGTTGGATAAAAAAATAATAGGTTTGTATGCACGTGGAATGTCTACAAGAGATATTCAATCCGAACTCGAAGAGCTATATGGCATAGATGTCTCTCCATCAATGATATCTAAAATAACAGATAAAGTAATGGATGCAGCTGCAGAATGGCAAAACAGAATGTTAGACCCAGTATATCCTATAGTATATATGGATGCGGTTCATTTTAAGGTAAGAGACGAACATAGGATTGTTTCTAAAGCAGCATACATTTGTATGGGCGTTGATATGAATGGGTATAAAGATATTCTAGGAATTTGGATAGGCGAAGCTGAAGGAGCAAAATTTTGGTTAAGTGTATGTAATGATTTAAATAATCGTGGTGTTAAAGACATCTTAATTGCATGCATGGATGGCTTGAGAGGTTTGCCAGATGCAATTAGAGCTGTTTTTCCAAAGGTATGTATTCAAAATTGTATAATACATCAAATAAGAAATTCCATAAAATATGTCTCTTATAAAAACAAAAAAGAATTTATGAAAGATTTGAAGCTTGTTTATAAGGCGGATACAGAAGAAATTGCGCTGGCGCAGCTCGATGAGTTGAAGAAAAAATGGGATAATACTTATAATTCTGTAATTGATTCATGGTATGAAAATTGGGATAAGTTGTCCACATATTTTTCTTATACTAAAGAAATTAGGAAGATGATTTACACTACTAATGCACTTGAAGGTTTTAATAGGCAACTAAGGAAATTCACTAAGATTAGAACAGTATTTCCTACTGATGATTCATTAAGAAAATCATTGTATTTAGCAACAGATCAGGTTATGAAAAAATGGACTTCGCCACTTCCAAACTGGGGTGTTACACTTTTAAAATTTGAAATAATGTTTAATGAAAGAATCAACGAAGCGTTAGCAGTATAGTTTGTCCATTTTATAAAATTATGTATATATTATCTTTTTTTGCACAAACTAGAAACATAATACTATCCAGTTTTAGTATTTCAAAAGAAATATAAAAATATAACTGGAAATGAAATTTCCAGTTATATAACACATCAAATATTCAATTTACACAAGTTATTCTACATTCTC
>NZ_MZGT01000170.1 GCF_002029255.1 Clostridium chromiireducens | reverse complement strand
TTGAAATACTAAATAAATTTTATGGTATATCTCTAAGTAAATATTATGGAATAGATGATATTATGAGTAAAATGAATGAGGATATAGACTTTACTGAATTATTTGAACAAATAAAAAAATTAAATGATTTGAAGGATATAAGTGAAGAAAAGGATGATTATATTTGGGAATTATATTTTAATAAATTTGAAATTAGTTTAAAAAATCAATATTATAAGTGGTTACAATTAATCTCCAAGTATTATATACATAGCGATGAAGGCTATGAATACATTAACGAGGAGCAAGAAAATTCAAATAATTATATAAATAAAGATCTTGAAAATTTATGCAAAGCATTATATGGAATCAGAAGTTCTTGTTCTCTTATGATTGATAGAGTTTACATGGAAATTCCATCTAAAAAAGAACAGTTTTCAGGTGTTGTTTTTATTGATTATTTACAAAGTACACAATGCAATAATTTAACAAGGCTATTAGAAGAGAGAATATGTGAAGATTATAAGGAAGTATTTTTATTTAATATAGAATCTAATAAAGATATAAACAGCCTTTCAGTACTAAAAGAAAAAATTAGCAGTGAAACTCTAAATAATAGAGTATTTTGCATTATAACTGATGGAAGTTATGTTAAAGAACAAATACTAAAGTTTAAAGAAAAATGGATTAATAATGATTATGAAAGTCTTGCTGATCTATTAAAATCAGATGTATCTAAGAAAATCGGTATTTCAAAAGATAAAATTGCTGGAACTATGCAACTTAATGAGATCCATAAGGATTCATTAGAAAATTCATGTACTAATAGTGATTTTATCGAATTAGTTAAACTTATACAAAAAGAAAGCGAAAGTTACAGAAGAACAATAAAAATAAAATCAAAGAATAAAGAGAATATAATAAATATATCATTAAATCAAGAAAGAATGAGTGTGCAGGCTTTAGTTAGTATGCTTTATGAGAGATATAATGGATATTTAGTTGAGGTTTGGAATGGCGTTATTAGTAATAGAAGGAATTGTGTATATTGTTATAGCAAAAATAAAATCATAATTAGAAATCGAAAAGATAATTATCAGAACTATATCTTATGTTGCGATGAAGAGGAGAAACATATAATCGATTTCAGTTTAAAAAGTGGGGATAATAAAGATAGTAAAAAAATTTTGAAATTGTTGTTAAACTATGGATATAATATTGTTGGCTTTGATTCTAATGAAAATAAGATTATAGTAAATGTCAATGGTGAAATATCTAAAGAGGACAAGGAAAAACTTGTGAAATCAATTAAAGGCAGATTAGAGGAAAGTGCAATTAACTATTTTGAAAACTCTTTCTTAATGGAAGTAACAAAAAATAAATTTAACACTAATAATTTGCATAAAGCTTTAGAAATAGAAAAAAATATAACTATTGATGATTTTTATAGTGCTTTTCAAGAGGCCTTTAGAAAAATAAGTGATAATATACTAAGATATGAAGTTATTCTTCAATCAATGTAGATATAATTCAAGTGAAATAAAAATATTGTGAGAAATGTATTGCTTTAAAAAACTTCAGTAATAGTTAAAGTAGCTATTACTGAAGTTTTTCTATTTTCTGATATTGAACTATAATATAAATTTTAGATTATTATGTATATAT
>NZ_MZGT01000169.1 GCF_002029255.1 Clostridium chromiireducens | reverse complement strand
ATATTACAGATACTAATCTTAATTATATCATCTTCAACTTCACTTAAATCATCTACAATATTTATGACACTGTAGTATTTCTTTATTTCAGTTAAGTATTCTTCTGAATAATTTTCAATATATGCACAATTAGGTGCGCATACAACTAAAGCATTATCTTTGACTTTTTTTGCTTCAGTAATTATACTTTGAACAATATTCTTTTCAATAACATTTTTATAAATTATTTGATTATTATCAACAACTAGAGCTCCGTTTTCGCAGATGAAAGATAAATGTCTTCCTATTGGACCAAAATTAGTTTGTAAAGTGTAGTAAGGTCTACCGCTCGCTGCTACTAATTTTATATTTTTTTCTCTTACACGGTCTAAAATATCAACAAAACCATCTGGCAAATGACCATTTTCATCTAAAAGAGTTCCATCCATATCTGTTGCAATTAATTTAATCATAAAATCTCCTTTCAGTACTCTAAATTTGAAATTCATACATTTTTAATAATAACACATATTTGAAATACGAGAAAGGTAATAGAAATTTTTATTGACAAGTAAATGTTTACTATAAACTGCTATAGTTTAATTACTAAGTTGAGTATGATAATATGATAATAGGAAATATAATTAATATATAAAAATGTTTTTAAGATGTTGATTTAAGTTTATAAAACGAATAAAAGAGGTGATTTTATGAAATATGCATTAGATGTGCATACTCATACTTTAGCAAGTGGGCATGCTTATTCAACCTTAATGGAAAATGCAAAAGCTGCATCAGAGAAGGGAATAAAAGTACTCGGAACAACAGAACATGGGATTACCATGCCAAATTCTCCGCATATTTGGTATTTTCATAACTACAGAGTATTACCAAGAGAAATGTATGGAGTAACCATGCTTTATGGAACAGAGGCTAATATAATTGATTATGATGGAAATTTAGATATGGATGATTTTACGTTAGATAAGATGGATATTGTAATTGGAAGCATACATGATGAAGTCTATAAAGTAGGTAGTGTAGAGGAAAACACGAGAGCTTTCATAAATGTAATAGAAAGTGGAAAAATTGATATAATAGGGCATCTTGGAAATCCAGGAGTTCCTGTTAATTTTGATGAAATAGTTAAGTGTGCCATTGAAAATGATGTTCTAATTGAAATTAATAATAGCTCTTTTACAACATCAAGAGTGGGGAGTCATGGGAATTGTAAGGAAATAGCATTATTGTGCAAAAAATATGGCGCTAAGCTGATAATAAATAGTGACGCACATTTCTGTACATTAATAGGAGAGTTTACAGCAGCAGTTAACATGTTAGAATCAATAGAGTTTCCAGAAGAACTTATAATTAATAGAGAGCCAAATGAATTAATACTAAGATTAAAGAAAAAAGGTAAATTAAAAGATTTATAGATACCCAGCCGAAAG
>NZ_MZGT01000168.1 GCF_002029255.1 Clostridium chromiireducens | reverse complement strand
TGATATGCTCCCTTCTAGGTAGACAGTTGAAATAATAAAACTGTTTTACTTAGAAGGGAGTAATTTTATGTCTAGAAATATCTTACCTAAAGAAAAACTTCAGGCAGTAAAAGAATATTTAGATGGAAAAGGTAGCTATGATTCTATTGCAAAGAAATATGGGGTGACCAGCGCACCTTTTAGAAAGTGGATTGCTAAATATCGGACTTTCGGAGAAAGCGCATTTATCCGAACTGGACATAATGCATGCTATAGCTCAGCCTTTAAACATAAGGTTGTTAATGCTTATATTTGTGGAGAAGGTTCATTGCAAGAATTAGCCGTAAAATACAAAATTCCATCAAATGATACTATATCTAAATGGGTTTTGAAGTATAATGGTCATGAGAAGCTGAAAGCTTATGGAGCAGGAGGGAAAACGATCATGATCAAAGGAAGAAAAACCACATTTGAAGAACGAGTTGAAATTGTACAATACTGCATTGCACATGAACATAATTATAAAGAGACATCAGAAAAATACCAGATTTCATATCAACAGGCTAGAGGCTATACTGTGAAATATGAAAAGGTTGGAATAGATGGCCTTCAAGACAGGCGCGGGAAGTGTAAACCCGAAGCTGAGATGAATGAATTGGAAAAATTGCGAGCAGAGAACAAGATTTTACGTGCTGAAAAGGAACGAGCTGAAATGGAGGTTTCCTTCTTAAAAAAACTCGAGGAGATAGAAAGGAGGCGAGGCTAAGCCGAGTTCGCCATGAATATATTTATCAGGCAATCAAAGAAGAAAATGCAAAATATAATTATCCTGTGCAAGCCTTATGCAAACTTGGTCAGGTTTCAAGAGCTGGTTACTATAAGTGGCTAAAAAGAGATGTTACCTTGAATGAAAGTGAAAATAGGCTCATTGCTGACAAGATTGAAAAGATTCACGAGAAGAGTCCAGACAAAGGGTATCGACGAATTCGAGATGACCTAGAACGCTATCATGATATCAAAGTGAATGATAAGCGTGTATTGCGTATTTGTCGTAAACTAGATATTCAATCTACCATAAAATATAAGAATAACGGTTGTACTAGACAGGCTAAGAATCCTCAATATATTGCGGAGAACCTTTTAAATCGAGAATTCAGTGCTTCCGCTCCGAATGAAAAATGGCTTACTGATGTAACAGAATTCAAGTATTATGTTCATGGTGAGAAGCGTAAAGTTTACTTAAGTGCTATTTTGGATCTTTATGATCGCCGAATCGTATCTTATGTTATTCGAGATACTAACAATAACTCATTGGTATTTGATACTATAGATGATGCTATTGCGAAAGAACCGAAGGCTCATCCCCTTTTTCATAGTGACAGGGGTTTTCAATATACCAACCGTGTATTTCATCAAAAGCTTACAGATGCAGGAATGACACAAAGTATGTCAAGAGTTGGAAAATGTATTGATAACGGACCGATGGAAGGTTTTTGGGGAATTATCAAGAGAGAGCGATACTACGGAAAACAATTTACAGATAAGATGTCTTTAGTAAAGATGATTGAAGAATATATCGATTATTACAACAATATACGCTTGCAGAGAAATCTTGGTGTATTAACACCGATGGAAAAGCATGAAATATATTTACATGCAGCATAAAAACTGCCAGCAGGTTAGCCCCACTGGCAGAAAATTTTTTTATTTTTTTAATTGTCTACTTGACGGGAAGCAGTTCA
>NZ_MZGT01000167.1 GCF_002029255.1 Clostridium chromiireducens | reverse complement strand
GTTAGTGTAAAGTATTTACACTACTCTTTTAAATTTTTTCTTTATATATCAAGGGTTCGAGCGTTTTTTTGTACAAAAAAACAATGCCCCCCCTAATTTCATGTTATAATCGAGTTCCGCAACACCAAAACAACATCAAAAGAAAGGTCATTGTCATGGATTCAATTATAACTTATTTACTTTTATATAATCAATATTTAGTTAAAACTATTTATAAACTTGTTTTGTTTATTTCAAAGAATATACCATTAAACCAATGGGCATTCGACGATTCTAACAGCCCAGAATATCAAAAATTTAAAGTAGACAATCTTCCTAAAATTATTCGTTTTGAAAAAGTTGACTATCAATTTCTTTTAGCTTATTACAAGCACAAATATAACAAGGTAGTGAAACCCGTCCACCGACGGAACGGCAAGTCTATTCCTAGTGAAACTATTTGCCCAAAGTGTGGTGCACCTCACCATTATATCTACGATAATAACGGCAATCGAGGTCAGTTCCAATGCAAGGTTTGTGGTCAAAATTTCAACGAAAGCAATTATGTTACTAAGCCTATAGTACTTGTGTGCCCTCATTGTGGCCATACTCTTACTCAAAAGAAAAACCGTAAGCATTTTCGCATTCATAAATGTACAAATCCTAAGTGTTCATATTACTTAGCTGGTCTTAAAAGACTTCATAGTGATATAAAATCTTCTGAGAAATATAAATATAAGCTTCACTATATTTATAGAGAATTTACTTTTGATTTCTTTAAGATGAATTTACATACACTTTCTAAGCGTGCTATCAACTTCAGTTTTAAAAAGTTTAATCCTCACATCATGGGTTTATGTCTGACCTACCATGTTAATCTTAAGCTTTCAACTAGACAAACCGCTCACGCTTTAGCGGAGATACATAGTATAAAAATATCACATACTATGGTTGCTAACTATGCATTAACTGCAGCTACTGTAATTAAACCATTTGTAGATACTTTTGATTACAAACCTTCTAATATCCTTTCTGCTGATGAAACTTATATAAGAGTAAAAGGTATCAGACATTATGTTTGGATTGTTATGGATGCTTGTAAAAAGTCCATTCTTGGCTATCAGGTATCTGACACAAGAGCTGTTGGTCCATGCATACTTGCGATGCGGATGGCTTTTGATAAATTTCAAAGCTTTCCTGGTAAAATGTTAAAGTTTATTGCTGATGGTTATAGCGCTTATCCACTTGCTAAGCAACAGTTTGAGCTAGAAGAAAATAAAATTTTTGATCTTACTCAAGTAATAGGACTTACAAATGATGATGCGGTTTCTAAAGAATACCGTTGGATTAAACAAGTAGTTGAACGCTTAAATCGTACTTTCAAATCATCATACCGTGTTACTTGTGGTTATGGGAGTGAAGACGGTGCCCTTTACGGAGTCTCTCTTTGGGTTGCATATTACAATTTTCTGCGCCCACATCCTTATAATTATTGGCGGCCTCTAAATGAGATTGATCAATTAAAACAAGCTGATAACATGCCTGCTAAATGGCAAATACTTATTAGTCTTGGTCAGCAAACTATACTTCATATGCAAGAAAATCGACTCTCCTAAAATAAAGATAAACTTAATACATTTTACAGTTTTTGCCTTCGGCGACGGAGGTCTTTTGTCATACACAAAATCAAATGATAAATTGTAAAATTAAACATTTTTACTTAATAGTGTAGATTGATTTTTACTTCTATTTTTTCATAGCTTACTTTACACTATC
>NZ_MZGT01000166.1 GCF_002029255.1 Clostridium chromiireducens | reverse complement strand
GGCAGGTTACCCACGTGTTACTCACCCGTCCGCCGCTAATCCGTTCCCGAAGGAACTTCATCGCTCGACTTGCATGTGTTAAGCACGCCGCCAGCGTTCGTCCTGAGCCAGGATCAAACTCTCAATAAAAAGTTTAATCTTAGCTTACTCAAATAAAGAATTGCTGGTTTACTTAAATGTATTTATATATTCTGTTCAATTTTCAAAGACCAATTTCTCTCTTACAACTACTGTTGTAATATTTTGTTGTTTACTGTCGTTTCTGACAGCCTACTTAGTATATCATCACCTTCAAAGCTTGTCAACAACTTTTTTTAGTTTTTGTGAACTTCATTTCTGTAAGTTCTTCAAATCCTAAGCTGTTAATTTAATGCCTCCCAGTAAGGAATTACATCATACCATCACTGTCTAACCTTGTCAACAACCTTTTAAAACTTTAAAATTTCATTATTTAAATGCATTTCAGTTTTCAGCTGTTTTCGTTTATGTGTTTCAGCGACGTGTTTTATCTTAACATATATACTCATGATAAATACCATAAAATCCATTGTATAACAAAATTGAACTCTAAATTCTACATCTTTCTCTCATTTTCTCTATATTTCTGCTATTGACACGCTAGGAATAGTTATTGCCAATACTACACCACATAATCTCAAATCCAGCGCGTTTCATATTATAAAAGTTATTATTTTAACTTAGAATCGATATATACCTATTCCTTAATATATCATATTACCTATCCTTAAACTCTTCTCTTATAATATAATAAGTTGCATGATCTTCCCATTTACCATTTATCAAAAGATATCTTTCATTAATACCAACTAACTTAAATCCACTCTTTTCTAATACTGTTCTTGATTTTTTATTATCCACTAAAGCAGATGCTTCTATTCTATGAAGTTCGCATTCATCAAAAGCATATTTAAGCATAAGATTAACACTTTCCGTCATATATCCTTTACCTTGCTCCCCTTCATCTATAGAGTAACCTAGTGTACCATTCTTAAATGATCCATGTATAATTCTCGAAAGTTTTATCTTTCCAATTAGTCTTTCTTTCTTAAAGATCCCTAATTCAACAGTTGTTCCATTTAAGAATTCTCTATAGCTCTTATTCAAAAATTTCTTTTGAGTTTCTAATGTATAAAAGTTGTTATCCTTCACAGGCTCAAACGGTTCTAAATAAGTTTTATTTTTTTTATAATATTCTAATACATCTTCTGCATCACTCGAAGTCAAATTTCGAAGTATAATGTTCCTCCCATTCAATTCGACTAATGAATATCTACTCATTTGATTATATTCTGTTCGAGTTATACCAAAAGATAGTTCATCAAGATATTCACCTTTTAAATATTCATTCTGATTAAGTATACCTTCTAGAGTAAATCCCGAATCTAGAAACGGATTTACATCTATTGTTTCCAAAGTCTTTATATTAACCTTAAAAATATTAAAATCTCTAAATGCAGCTTTCAAAATAAGGTTTAACGTTTCACTTAGCAGCTCATAATTAGATTCTCTATAAAATCTTAGATTAATATCATATGCTTTACTATTATTATTTATTTCTATAGTGGTAAATCTACCAATAATGATATCATCTTTATCCTTTATTAAATATTCTGTTTTATCTTGTTTATTCGCTTGTATCTTCACACTTATATTTGATTTCATATAATTCTCTCCTAAAAAGTACAACAGTACTTTGATATATAATTATAATTTTACTTAGTAAAATGCCATTTTAGTAATCATAATATTCTTTAATAATAAATCATTCAAC
>NZ_MZGT01000165.1 GCF_002029255.1 Clostridium chromiireducens | reverse complement strand
CTATATGTCCTATATAATTAATTAAGTTATTAAAACACTTTTTCAAGAAATTCACTATTTTTATAATTAACAATCTTTCCTTAAGATATTTAATTATTCCCGTATTAATTATAAACTTTAAGAGCATAGCCCCTGCAAAAATAACATAAATTGTTATACTCCATATAATTACATTTATCGTACTTATAGTAAAATTTTCCAATGATTCATCTATTCCTGAGCCTATTAAATATTGAACAAGCGTATTCTTTAGAGTTTCGATAATAGTTTCTGCAAGGACTGCTCCTGATCCAATTCCACCTATACCAAAAATTAAACAGTTAATCTCAAATGGAATCTTTTCGAAATATTTAATACCAAATACATTTTTTCCTTTTCCATATGGAATTAATAACCCTAGTATTAATATGGCACCTAATATTGACATTATAACTGTAGCTGCTGCTCCGTTATATATTCTATTTTGTGAATTATCTACAAGTGAACTTATTGTATCAGAATATTTTAAATCCTTAGGAATTCCATAAACAAAAGTTACGTTTTTTATAGGATTAAATTTTATATTGTTTTTAACAATATAATCATCGTTCCAAATTTTTTTCATTGTAAAATCTAAAAACCTATTTCTTATTACATAATCATCAGAACCATAAACCTTATTTACAGCAGCTACTCCATTTTCATCATACTTTACTACCATGTAAAACGCATATTTATCGGTTAAAGCTTGACTTTTAGTTTCATCTTCTAATAAACTCAAATCGTTTTCCGTATTAGTTTTCTTTATAGACATATCGTTACCATGAACCAAATAATTCAAATTTTTATAGTCATTATTTAGATTATCTTTCCATGAGTCTAAAATATTATCAAAGTTTCTAGGTACATCCAAATCATTATTTGACTCTTCATTATTATTTGAATTTTTCTCATATGATTTTATATAAATTTTATCAGCACTTAATTCTTCTTGACTTGATTGACCCAAAAGGTCTTTATATAAAACATAATTACTTTGATACATAGTTCTCATTAATTCATAATCTTCATAAGGGTGTGAAGGTTCTCCCTTCGACAATTCCTTTATCTTTGGATAAAAGTTAAAAATGCCAATTGACATTATTATAAGTATTGTAAATGCTACTAAATTAGTTATATATAAATTTTTACTGCTTTTCAATTTTATATCCAACTCCCCATACCACCTTTAAATATTTCGGATTTTTTGTATCTATTTCTATTTTTTCTCTTATATTTCTAATGTGAACCATTACTGTATCTGTGTTAATCGCCTTCTCATTCCAAACTATTTCATAAATTTCTTCAGCTGAGAAAACTCTTCCAGGTTTTTTCATAAGTAAATGTAAAATCTTAAATTCTATTGGTGTAAGCTTTACTAAATCACCATCTAAAGTCACTTCTTTTGTATTAATATTTAGTTCTAATCCGCCAATTACAAAATTATTATCTTTTTCTGTTGAATCATTTACTACTCTTAAGTATTTTGAATATCTCCTAAGTTGAGAATTAACCCTAGCTAATAATTCCATTGGATTAAATGGCTTAGTCACATAATCATCTGCACCTATATTAAGTCCAAGTATCTTATCCATCTCTTCAGATTTTGCCGTTAACATAATTACTGGAAATTCATAATTCTCTCTTAATTTCATGACCATTGTTACGCCATCCATTTTCGGCATCATTATGTCTACTATTGCCAAATGTAGATTTTGATTTTCAATAACCTCTAATCCTTCTACTCCATTACTTGCTCTAAAAACATTGTAACCCTGATTTTTTAAGTATATTTCTATCCCATCACCTATCTCTTTTTCATCTTCTACAATTAAAACATTATACAAATTCATAATTATTAAACACCCTCACTTACTATAATTAACATTCTATTATAATATCACATAAATTTAATTCTATATTATTATGT
>NZ_MZGT01000164.1 GCF_002029255.1 Clostridium chromiireducens | reverse complement strand
GTATATAACATATAGATATAATTCAAATTTAGTATATCTATATTAATATATAATTATTAAAAATTTTAGTCAAGTTTTGATTTGAAATAAAAAATAGAAGTTTCAATAATGTAATCATAAAGAAAAAAATAATTTAAATTTATAGGAACATTTTTACATATAGAAGCATACATTTTATAGGTATAAATATTTGAGAGGTAAATATGTCTATTTATTTTGATTTTAAAACTATCAACGAATTAACTGGTGATAATTATTATAGAAAGCAAAAAGAATTTATATTAGACGAATTAGAACAGTATGATTGGAAAAATGGAAATCCGGCGTATGTTGCTATGGAGGGGATAGTTTATGATGTGAGTAATGAACCTAGTTTGGAATCAGGAACACATTATGGGCTTAATACTGGACGAGACCTATCAGATGAATTTAGCAGCTTTCACGGAATGAAGGATATTTTTTCCAACACTCCGGAGGTTAGTGTATTTGCAGATGATGATTTAGATAATATGAATGATAACTCTAATATGTCTATGAATAGGTGTTTTAGGCAGAATCAGGATACATCAAAATTTACTCCAGATGATTGGATTAGATATATAACGCCATTAGTTACTTATGGATTAAGAGAACCAAATCAAGGTATGAGTCCTCAATCTATATATCAGAAAATTATTTTGTTAGGTGTGCTTGTAGGTCTTGGGCGAACACCTCAGGAAGCTATAAATCAAGTTCAAGAATGGCAAAGTACTGGTGCGTCTAAGTTACTCAAAGGCGGTGCTAGCATGGGTACAGGAACTACAGGAACAGGCGGGGGCCTTGGAACCGGAGGAACAGGAATAGGTGCAGGAGCCGGAACAGGCGGAGGCTTTGGAACCGGAGGAACTGGAATGGGTACAGGAGCCGGAACAGGCGGAGGCTTTGGAACTGGAGGAACTGGAATGGGTACAGGAGCCGGAACAGGCGGAGGCCTTGGAACCGGAGGAACTGGAATGGGTACAGGAGCCGGAACAGGCGGAGGCTTTGGAACTGGAGGAACTGGAATGGGTACAGGAGCCGGAACAGGCGGAGGCTTTGGAACCGGAGGAACTGGCACTGGAACAACAGGTGGCATAGGTACAGCAGGCACAACTAGAAAAAGAGAAAGCGGTAATAGGGACAGATTATATTTTGATTAAATTAATAATAAAAAGTTTAGAAGGATATGAAGTAATTTATCATATCCTTTTGTGTCATGAAAAAAATAATTTGATATATTAGGCTAGTGTGGAGGAACATATAGAAATTAAGTGAAGGATAATAAAATAATTAAAAAGTATTTAAGAAATTTATATATTACGAATCTACTTAAATTTAGTTATAATTAATATTATACTGATGCTTAATAAGGAGGTGAAAAATATGAGTTGGATTGATATGATAAAAGACTATACTCCTTGCGACAATCAAGAAAAGGGTGATAAAGAAGTAATAATAAAATATTCAAAAATATTGAATGATATGTTATTCAGGGATAATGAAATTATTCACATGACGAGTTCTGCTTTCATAGTAAATAAGGCTAAGGATAAGGTGCTGATGATTCATCATAATATATATAACTCATGGGCATGGACTGGGGGTCATGCTGATGGAGAAGAAGATTTGTTGCTTGTTGCAAGCAATGAAGCTAGAGAGGAAACAGGAATAAAAAATATAATCCCAATTACCAAAGAAATTGTTTCAATAGATATATTGCCAGTGTTCGGACATGTAAAAAGAGGAAAATATATTTCTGCACATTTGCATGCTTCAGTAGCATTTTTGTTTCAGGCCGATGAAAATGAAATACTCACAGTAAAGCCAGATGAAAATAGTGGTGTAAAGTGGATACCTATAAACGAAATAGATTTGTATTCTAGTGAACCGCATATGAAAGTGGTTTATGAAAAGATAGTGTTTAAACTTAAGAATCAACTATTTATTTAATTGGAATTATTCAGCTTTGATTAGGATAATTTATACAAAGGTTAATAATATGAGAACATATATATTAAATAGCTTTAGTGTTTTCTTGCGCAAGACAATTCACAGAATTTTTAATATAAATAATTTTATGTTAAGGAACAATTATATATTATGAGAATATATTATACTATACAAAAG
>NZ_MZGT01000163.1 GCF_002029255.1 Clostridium chromiireducens | reverse complement strand
CTATACATAAGTAATGTAATAATATTCAACATTTATAAAATAAAGGTTGGAAGTCTAAACTATACCTCCAACCTTACCAAATGATCATATTACTTTTTGAAGTTTACACAAAAATCTTGACAGACTCTGTAAAACCTAATTATCTTTGTTACTATCTTGTAAATATATATCTAATAATATAAGATAACCAAGTTATTTAATTAAACTTTGATCTTCCTCTTTGTCTTTTTTCTTTTTTGATATCATTTGGGCTACTAGATATACCGATGCCGTAGCACACAATACACATGCAACAGTTGGTACTGCTACAATAATTCCAGCCGCCCAAATCCCCTTACCTGTACATTTTATATTAACATTTTTATCATTTGACCTAATTTTCACATTTATGCAGTCATTATTTTTGCTTGGCTTATTGATTTTAATAAATGAACCATTTATTATTTCTTTTTTAAATTCAATCATATAATTCCCTCATCCTCTCTCTTAATATTTAAATAAAGTATTTTGATTATATAAATACACACTTCAAAATTTTAACATTTAATAATTTGATTATAACTTAAAAATCTATTATATTAAATAAATTAATATAAAAAAAATTGTAACTATACTATAGATAAATCTATATATAGCTACAATTCTAATTATAATGCTTCGTTACTATACTATCCCAATTTTCGAGTATACATTCCGCTATCTTAGCGTCATACATTATTCCTTTGTTTTTTCTTATTTCTTCTATGCATATTTCATCATTAATCGATTTTCGATAAGGCCTATCGCTTTTCATTGCATCTATGGAGTCGCAAATTAATAATATTCTTGATGCAAAAGGTATCTCTTCTTCCTTTAATCCCTCTGGATATCCCTTTCCATCCCATCTTTCATGATGATATAAAACTATTTTAGATATAATTTCAAAAGCGTTTGTCTTGCTTAAAATATCATATCCAATATCAGAATGTTTTTTCATCATTTCCCATTCATCGGATTCTAACCTATCTGGTTTATTTAAAACATTATCTGGAATTCCTATCTTTCCTATATCATGCAAGTCACCTGCAATATGAATTATGTTTAAATCTCTTTCTTTTACTCCCAAAACTTTTCCAAGATTATACGCCATATCTCCTACTCTAGTAGAATGACCATATGTATAAAGATCCTTTGCTTCCAATTTAGCAAACATGCTATTTATAATTTCCCTACGTATATCATTATTTTTTTCTTCAAGCATCTCTTTTCACCCTCTAATTGACTTATTTTGTGTTTCTTATTTCATATATTACCATAATCTCAATACTGTTTAAACAACTATTAATTAAAATTAAACTGATTTTAATATCTTACTTGTATTAAATATATAAGTATTTAAATTTATCATTTTAACGAATCACTGACTTAACGTTTTTTTAATTTAATATTGAACATCCATTGGATAATGTACTA
Source organism: Clostridium chromiireducens (assembly GCF_002029255.1). Taxonomy (GTDB): domain Bacteria; phylum Bacillota; class Clostridia; order Clostridiales; family Clostridiaceae; genus Clostridium; species Clostridium chromiireducens. The sequence continues at coordinate 981 of NZ_MZGT01000163.1, read as the reverse complement.
CTACTATCCTATCCCAATTCTCAATAATACAATCAACTATATTAGGGTCATACATTATTCCACTATTTTTAATAATTTCGCCACGGCAATCTCTATCACTTATTAATTTTCTATAAGGTCTATCGCTTCTCATTGCATCTATGGAATCACAAACAGATATTATTCTAGAACACATTGGTATCTCTTCTTTTTTTAACCCAGCAGGATAACCTTCTCCATTCCACTTTTCATGATGATGTAACACTATTTGAGATATATCCTCCAAACTTTTTACCTTACTTAAGATATTATACCCAATTTCAGGATGTTTCTTCATAAGTTCCCACTCTTCTAAATCAAGTTTTCCAGTTTTATTTAAAACATTATCAGGAACTCCAATTTTTCCGATATCATGTAAATGTCCTGATATATGTAATATTTCCAATTTTTCATATTTTATTCCTAGGAATTCTCCTAACTTATGAGCCATATTTCCGACCCTAGTTGAATGACCTGCTGTATAAATATCTTTTGCATCAAGTGCAGCAGTCATACTTTCTATTATGTCATGATAAATATCCCTATTAAATATATTACTCATCTTTTACCCCTCCACGAAATAATGTTTTTAAAAACTGTTTTCACTTTTAATTTTAGCTAGAATTAGTTCTAACTTCTAGTTCTTATTACTTATTTATATTAAAATTACCTAATTAAACTTGCACTGAAAATCATTATCAATTATATTATATCTTATTTATTCTATTAATCAACATGGCTTTTATATTAGCCTATTACTTTTTTCTTAGAAAACTCCTGACTTCAATAATAAAGGTGTTCTTTTATGCATCATCACATAAAAAGAACACCTCTACTGAACTGCTTCCCGTCAAGTAGACAATTAAAAAAATAAAAAAATTTTCTGCCAGTGGGGCTAACCTGCTGGCAGTTTTTATGCTGCATGTAAATATATTTCATGCTTTTCCATCGGTGTTAATACAC
>NZ_MZGT01000162.1 GCF_002029255.1 Clostridium chromiireducens | reverse complement strand
ATGTTATTGCATATAAATATAAAATTTATCCTGAATTAATAAGATAAAAATAAGACTTCCTAATTTTAATACTACTTGACTTTATACTCCTAATACTTTAAGCTTAACTGATTAGATTATATTTAAATACTACTCTGCTTTATCTTATTATACTAATCCATCCCATTCATTATAAAATTCTTCTAAAAATTTTTCCATATACCGGTGCCTTGATTCAGCTAATTTTTTGGCTTTTTCAGTGTTCATTAAATCTTTTAACTTTAGCAATTTCTCATAAAAATGATTTAAGGTTGTTCCATTAGATGTAGAATATTCTTTAAAACTTATATTCTCACGAGGTTTTTCATTTGGTACATGCATAATTCTATTTTTACTGCCTCCAAATGCAAATGTCCTTGCAATTCCTATAGCCCCAATTGCATCAAGCCTATCTGCATCTTGTACTATTTTTCCTTCTATACTTTCTGGTATTTGCACCCCTGTACCCTTAAAAGATATTGATGCAATTATTTCACATACTGCATTTATTTTTGCTTTTGATATTTCGTTATTCTTTAAAAAGTTTTCTGCATTTGAATAAGCTCCTGCATTTCCACCGAATAATTTATAATCATCAACATCATGTAATAAAGAAGCTAACTGGACTATTTCTAAATCAGCGCTTTCTTCTTTGCAAATTGAAGTGGCTAATTTATATACTCTTAAGCTATGATAGTAATCATGGCCACTAGAATCATCTTTAAATTGCTCTCTAATATATTGTAATGTTTTTTCTAGTAAATCTTCCTTCATTATTATATCTCCAATATATAAAAATATTAATATACCCCAATTATACCACAAATTATTTATATATTATCTGCCCACTTAGAAAACTAAAGAAAAGAGTCATCCTTATCATGATCCTAATTTATATGGATACATTATAAAGAACGACTCATAGTTATTAATATCTATTATTTATACATATAATCTCTGGTCCAACGCAATTTATTATTTGGATTTTTACTAAATAGAATCTGATGTATATGAACATTACCACAATTAAAGGATGCTGCACAGGCATTTAAATATAATCTCCACATTCTTATAAATGTCTCATCCTTGGTTTTTCTTATTTCAGGTAATGCATTTTCAAAATTACTTGCCCAATATTCTAAAGTTCTCCTATAGTGCAATCTAAGATTTTCAACATCAATAACACTAAAATCTTTATCCGAAATAGAGCTAATTAACTCTGAAATAGATGGGATATATCCCCCAGGGAATATATATTTATCTATCCAAGTATTATTACCGCCTTCATCTACAGATGTTATAGAGTGAAGTAAAGATAATCCATTATCATTTAGTAAATTATTTATAGCTGCAAAGTATTCAGCAATATGACTTTTTCCTACATGTTCTAACATACCTACACTGACTATTTTATCAAATCTCCTATTTTTCAAATGTCTATAATCACTTAGCTCAACATCTACTAAGCCATTTAATTTTTCATTTTCTATTCTTTCCTTAATTTTTGCAAATTGCTCAGTACTTAAAGTTATTCCAGTAGACTTAACTTTATATTCCTTAGCTGCAGAAATAATTAATTCTCCCCATCCACAACCTATATCTAGTAAAGTTTCTCCCTCCTTCAAGTCTAATTTTTTTAGAATATGCCCCACTTTATTTCTTTGCGCTAGTGCTAAAGAATCAGTTTGTTCCTTAAAATACGCGCAAGAATATGTCATAGAATCATCTAACCATAACTTGTAAAAATCATTCCCTATATCATAGTGAAATTCGATATTTTCTTTACTATGTTTAATATTATTTGAAGCCTTTCCAAGTAATTTTACATACTTATTGCTATTGCTTAAGAAACTTTCCTTATTGTTATATATAGATTCTATGACCTTTCGAATACTGCCCTCTATATCTATTTTCTTAGTCATATAGCCTTCCCCAAATGCTAATGACGGATTTTTAATAATATCACTCTTAGAGATTGGTTCATTAAAAATAATTTTAAAAGCTGTTTCCTCTTGTGAATCTCTTTTAGTTTCTAGTGGCGTATATTTTTCTAAACTTCCATCCCAAAATTTTATTTCAAATGGATCTGTAAATAAATTTTTGAATAATGTTTTATAAAATATCTTATCGATATCCATACCCTTTCCTCCTACAAAACTATAATAAATTAGGTATAAATTCTCTATTCAAATTGCAACTTATCACTCTAAAACACCTCCGCTAATACCACCTTTCATAAATGCTTTCTTAATTTTAAATTACTTATATGATATGATTTAATATTAATTTTAGACCTTATAATATGAATTAATGAATCATATCACTTTTTAAATGATTCATATAAAAAAACAAAACCATAGAGATTCTAGTTTCTGAACTGCTTCCCGTCAAGTAGACAATTAAAAAAATAAAAAAATTTTCTGCCAGTGGGGCTAACCTGCTGGCAGTTTTTATGCTGCATGTAAATATATTTCATGCTTTTCCATCGGTGTTAATACAC
>NZ_MZGT01000161.1 GCF_002029255.1 Clostridium chromiireducens | reverse complement strand
TAGGGGGTAATAGTCCCGTAAGTGAAAACTATGATAATCAGTTCTGCACCAGAGTACCACGAGACACGTGAAACCTTGTGGGAAGCAGGGAGGACCACCTCCCAAGGCTAAATACTACCTGATGACCGATAGTGAAGCAGTACCGTGAGGGAAAGGTGAAAAGAACCCCGGGAGGGGAGTGAAATAGAACCTGAAACCATGTGCCTACAACCGATCAAAGCACCTTATGTGTGTGATGATGTGCTTTTTGTAGAACGAGCCAACGAGTTACGGTATGTAGCAAGGTTAAGTACTTAAGGTACGGAGCCGAAGGGAAACCGAGTCTTAATAGGGCGACTAGTTGCATGCTGTAGACCCGAAACCGGGTGACCTATCCATGGCCAGGTTGAAGCGAGGGTAAAACCTCGTGGAGGACCGAACCACGTTGCTGTTGAAAAAGCATGGGATGAGCTGTGGATAGCGGAGAAATTCCAATCGAACTCGGATATAGCTGGTTCTCCTCGAAATAGCTTTAGGGCTAGCGTCGGAAAATGTGAGTAGTGGAGGTAGAGCACTGAATAGGCTAGGGGGCATAGCGCTTACCGAACCTTATCAAACTCCGAATGCCATATACTATCAGTCCGGCAGTCAGACTGTGAAAGATAAGTTCCATGGTCAAAAGGGAAACAGCCCAGATCGTCAGCTAAGGTCCCAAAGTGTAAGTTAAGTGGAAAAGGATGTGGGATTTCTAAGACAACTAGGATGTTGGCTTAGAAGCAGCCACTCATTAAAAGAGTGCGTAATAGCTCACTAGTCAAGAGATCCTGCGCCGAAAATGTCCGGGGCTCAAACTTACCACCGAAGCTACGGGTTCACAATTTATTGTGAGCGGTAGAGGAGCGTCGTAATCGGGCTGAAGTCGTACCGTAAGGAGCGGTGGACTGATTACGAGTGAGAATGTTGGCATTAGTAGCGAGATGTAGGCGAGAATCCTACAGGCCGAATATCTAAGGTTTCCTGAGTAAAGTTTGTCTTCTCAGGGTTAGTCGGGACCTAAGGCGAGGCCGAAAGGCGTAGTCGATGGACAATTGGTTGATATTCCAATACCACTATAATCGTTATTATCGATGGTGTGACGGAGAAGGATAGGATGTGCCAGCTATTGGATGCTGGTCTAAGCGTTAAGGGAGTCAGAGTAGGCAAATCCGCTCTGGCAATTCTGAGGCGTGATGGGGAAGGTTCTACGGAACCGAAGTATCTGATTTCATGCTTCCAAGAAAAGCATCTAGAGAGAGAAGTAGTGCCCGTACCGCAAACCGACACAGGTAGATGAGGAGAGAATCCTAAGGCCGACGGAAGAATTGCAGTTAAGGAACTAGGCAAATTGACCCCGTAACTTCGGGAGAAGGGGTGCCTGAGAAATCAGGCCGCAGAGAATAGGCACAAGCAACTGTTTAACAAAAACACAGGTCTCTGCTAAAGCGAAAGCTGATGTATAGGGGCTGACGCCTGCCCGGTGCTGGAAGGTTAAGGGGAACACTTAGTGGTAACGCGAAGGTGTGAACTTAAGCCCCAGTAAACGGCGGCCGTAACTATAACGGTCCTAAGGTAGCGAAATTCCTTGTCAGGTAAGTTCTGACCCGCACGAATGGCGTAATGACTTGTGCACTGTCTCAACTGCAAATCCGGCGAAGTTGTAGTGCGAGTGAAGATGCTCGCTACCCGCGATTGGACGGAAAGACCCCGTAGAGCTTTACTGTAGCTTAGCATTGAATTTCGGTATTGTCTGTACAGGATAGGTGGGAGACTGGGAAACTAGGGCGTCAGCCTTAGTGGAGTCGTTGTTGGGATACCACCCTGATAGTATTGAAGTTCTAACTGGATGCCATGAAACTGGTGACAGGACATTGTTAGGTGGGCAGTTTGACTGGGGCGGTCGCCTCCTAAAATGTAACGGAGGCGCCCAAAGGTTCCCTCAGAACGGTCGGAAATCGTTCGAAGAGTGCAAAGGCAGAAGGGAGCCTGACTGCGACACCTACAAGTGGAGCAGGGACGAAAGTCGGGCTTAGTGATCCGGTGGTACCTCGTGGGAGGGCCATCGCTCAACGGATAAAAGCTACCTCGGGGATAACAGGCTGATCTCCCCCAAGAGTTCACATCGACGGGGAGGTTTGGCACCTCGATGTCGGCTCGTCGCATCCTGGGGCTGAAGTAGGTCCCAAGGGTTGGGCTGTTCGCCCATTAAAGCGGCACGCGAGCTGGGTTCAGAACGTCGTGAGACAGTTCGGTCCCTATCCGTCGCGGGCGTAGGAAATTTGAGAGGAGCTGTCCTTAGTACGAGAGGACCGGGATGGACTGACCTATGGTGTACCAGTTGTTTCGCCAGAAGCATAGCTGGGTAGCTAAGTCGGGAAGGGATAAACGCTGAAAGCATCTAAGTGTGAAGCCCACCTCAAGATTAGATTTCCCATAGCGTAAGCTAGTAAGACCCCTTGAAGACTACAAGGTTGATAGGTCAGAGGTGTAAGTATGGTAACATATTTAGCTGACTGATACTAATAGGTCGAGGGCTTGACCAATA
>NZ_MZGT01000160.1 GCF_002029255.1 Clostridium chromiireducens | reverse complement strand
CAAACTAGAAACATAATACTATCCAGTTTTAGTATTTCAAAAGAAATATAAAAATATAACTGGAAATGAAATTTCCAGTTATATAACACATCAAATATTCAATTTACACAAGTTATTCTACATTCTCCTAGCAAATTGACTTGTTATTTATTTTAATATGCCTAAAGTGATTTAATCAGTGCTTCTAACTCTTCAGATAAAGCTTTTGCACGTTCAAAATCAGTATTTCTGAGTGATATGGCTATTTTCATTTCTAAATCCATTTTCTTTTGTTCAATTTCTAAATAGTCTTTATCAAAGTATTTGGCGTAAATCATCTTTTTGAATTTTTTCATGTTCATTTTTCTGATTGTTTTATCTTCAATAAGTAAAACATAATCTACGCAGTTTATTATAGAATAGTAATCATGTGATACCATTAAAATTGCACCATTATATTTTTTTATGGCTGTTTCAAGGGCCATTTGTGAATATGTATCTAAATGGCTTGTTGGTTCATCAAGAAGCAGCATATTTGCTTTGCTTGCAGAAATTTTCGCTAATTGAAGTATATTTTTTTCTCCACCAGATAAAGATTCAATCTTTTGGTTAAGTAGTTCTTCCTCAAAATCATAATTTGAAATGTAGATTTCAACCTCATCATAGGTTTTAAATCCCGCATCTAGGAATTCTTCAAGTACTGTATTAGACTCATTTAATATCTCGCCTTGATTTTGTGATAAATAAGCTACTTCAATGTCAGAATCTATTTCAATAGAAGTATTATTATTTTTATAGATATCCTTGAGTAAGGTCGTTTTCCCAGTACCGTTTAATCCAATAATAGCTACTTTATCATTAGATTTAATCTCAAAGTTAACATTTTCTAAAATTATCTTATCAAAGCCAGAGCTATAATTATTAACCTTTAAAGCTATTTTTTCTTCAACAGCATTATTAGTAGTTAAACGGATATAAGGCTGCTTAATTTCAACAAAAGGTGTTTTTATTCTACGAGCTTCTAATCTCTCTAGAAATTTCATTTTACCTTTTAGATATCTTCCAGCAGCAGTTTCACCTGTAACTTCGGCTCTATCTCTTAATCTTTTAATTATGCGTTCATTTCTCTCAATTTCTTCATCATCAGCGGCAGACAGTTCCTGAAGTTCAATTTTAGTTTGAAGTAATGTGAAGTTATAATCAATATAGCTTCCATCAAACTCTTGAAGCTCCATATTTTCAAGATGAATAATTTTATTAAAACAATGATTTAATAAATATCTATTGTGTGTAATAACTAACATCATTCCCTTGTGAGAATTAATTAGATTTTTAAGAGAATTAAGGTTTTCAAAATCTAAAAACACATCTGGTTCATCCATAATTATTAAATTTGGACCATTAAGCATTTCTTTAATTACTTGAATAAGCTTAAACTCACCACCACTAAGTTCAGATACCATTAGATTTTTAAGGTAGTCTAAGTTTGCAAGATTTAGTTTCTTATTGATGATGCTTTCGAAATCATCTCCACCAATGGCATCAAGTGCGTCTAAAGCTTCTTGGTACTTTTCTAGTAATGGATCAATATCCGAAGCTGTTTCCATTTCAGTACAAATAGAGGCTATTTCATTTTGCAGCTTGATAAACTCTTCGCCTAAATATTCCAAAACTGTAGTTTCCTTTGTTTTGTCTAGTTTTGGGAACTGACTTACATATCCAATTCTGCAATTTGGGTCAATCTCTATGGTACCATCGAACATATATCTTTCTGGGTCCATAATTATATCTATCAATGTACTTTTCCCAATACCACTTGAGCCTATAAAAGCACAATGCTGATCATCTTCTAAAGTAAATGAAATATTATTATAGAGATCTTTATTTGGGAATGAGTACGACAAGTTATTGATTTTTATCATATTATTACCTCTCTTTATCATTTGAAAATAATCTATAGTAATGATAGTATATTTTTGTTTAACGTTGATAGCATAACATTTTTTGCGACTTATTTCAATTACAAGTAATAAAACCTAACGTGTTTTTCAACAATGTTAAAACGCGTTAGGTTATTTTGATTTAATAGTTTTTTGTAAAGTATGGATAAAAATAAATTGTAGGATACAATTTAAATTTTTATTTGCTTACCATTATTTGAAGTTAGCTTATCTATAAATAATATCTCTAAATTTAAACCTACTAACTTGGCCAACTCTTCAAGTTTTCTAGCTAATTCTTTTTGAGGCTTAAATAATTTAATTCGTACCAATTTGTAGCCGCTTTGCTTATATAATTCAAATACTGCCTTTAGTTTAACTTTTACCTCACATGGATATAGTAATAACTTTCCACTATCCAAAATTAAATATGTATCAGCGGTCTTAACTTTAGTAGATATCTTAATAAAATCATTAACAAATGCTATAGCATCATTATCAGAAAAATATCCTGATAAATCCATGGTTATACTTTGCGATTTTTCATTAAAAGAAACCTTATATTTTCCCATTTACTGCAACCTCCTATAAACTCTAAATTACACAGAACATACTGAAATACTAAATTATATAATTGTAAAAAATACAACATTATTTCCTTATTTTTCTACAATAATAGCGTTAGTAAGACATTATCCTAATAAATATATACTATTTTGGCTATAGTTTCTATGTTTTTTAGAAGATTTTATAA
>NZ_MZGT01000159.1 GCF_002029255.1 Clostridium chromiireducens | reverse complement strand
ATTTAATGCATTTCATCTTCATAAACATAGCTTCATATCATTATAAAAATCATGACATTTTATTATGAGTCACTATTACAAATAGTAATAGTTATAGTTTTTTATATTGTTATATATGACTAATAACTCTTTTAGACATATTATTTACACATCGATTCTGACAAAAATATAAATTTGAACGCAAATAATATTAAACAAATCCACATTTGATAAAAACTTGAATCCTCAAACACAAAACTCAGGTTTTACAGATTTTAATACGCCTAGAACAAATCATGATTAAAAATAGCAACACAAATATTATTTTATGATATAATCTAAACAACAGTTAATTAAATGGTGTATTTTCACTTTTCAATTTAAGGAGGACTTTCAAAATTATGATCCAAGGAAAAACTAATGCTATGAGAATTTTAGATAGTAACAAAATCACATATTCAACTCATAGCTACGAAAACAAAGATGGTAAAATAGATGGTGTCGCAGTCGCGCATAAAATAGGAAAAGATGTTAACCAAGTTTTTAAAACTTTAGTGACTCAAGGTCACTCTAAAGACTTTTATGTTTTTGTGATTCCTGTTTCTGAGGAATTAGATATGAAAAAAGCTAGTAAAATCGCACAAGAAAAGAATATAGAAATGATTCAAGTTAAAGATATAAACAAAATCACTGGTTATATTAGAGGTGGCTGTTCCCCACTTGGTATGAAAAAGATATTCAAAACTTTCTTTCAAGAAGATGCTTTGTTATTCGATACAATAATTTTTAGCGGTGGAAAAATTGGCGCACAAATCGAAATTAATCCTAACGATATCACTAAAGTTATAGATTGTTCTTTTGTAGATGTAATTAAGTAGAGAAGGATAAATCCGCCATAATATTGCATACATATGTCATCAAAATAAAACCATCCAAATATTTTCCTTATATACAGAACAAATGTTCTTCGGCGAAAAAAGGCCATTTTTCCTTCATACTCATCTTATCAATTGTATTAACTATGTTTTATCAGTTGATTATCAACACATTAAGCCATTTGCTTATTAAAACATAAGCGTACAGAACATAACGTGTATATTAATATCAACCATTAAAAAATGCTATTTTTATCATATCAGAACATTTGTTCTATTGGCTAATAAAAGAAAAAATAGTCTGTATACTTTTTCGAAGAGTTTAATATAACACTTCCCTACTAAAAAAATATACAGACTATATAAAATTATATTTTTTTATTTTACAACTTCCCCTACTAACGAGAACGAATTGGCTTTAACTATTCTTACATCAACTAGTTCACCTATTAATTCTTTCCCACCTTCAAAATTCACAAGTCTACCATTTCTAGTTCTACCAGTTAATTTTGACTCATCATTTTTGCTATTACCTTCAACTAAAACTTGATACATCTTTCCTTCAGCTTCTTTGTTTCCTTTTGCAATACCCGTATTAACAATCTCGATTAATCTATTGAATCTTTCATGCTTAATCTCGTCAGAAATTTGATTTTCCATTTTATCAGCAGGCGTATGATTTCTTCTTGAATAAATAAAAGTAAATGCTGCATCGTATCGAATTTCCTTAGCCAATTCTAGTGTTTCGCTAAAATCTTCTTCTGTTTCACCTGGAAACCCTACAATTAAATCTGTTGAGAACGTTACATCAGGAATTTGTTTTCTGATTTCTTTAGCTAATTCTAAATATTGTTCTCTAGTATAATGTCTATTCATCTCTTTAAGAACTCTGTTTGATCCACTTTGAACAGGTAAATGGATTTGCTCACAAACTTTATCACAATCTCTTATTGCATAAACAACATCCAAAGTTAAATCTTTAGGATGTGATGTCATAAATCTAATTCTTTCTAGTCCTTCTATCTCATTTACTTTTCTTAAAAGATCAGCAAATGTTATTTTTTCTTCAAGCTCCTTGCCATAAGAGTTAACATTTTGCCCCAAAAGAGTTACTTCTTTGTATCCATTAGCTACCATATCTTTTATTTCGTTAATTATATCATCAGACTTCCTACTTCTTTCTCGCCCTCTAACATACGGCACTATACAATATGTACAAAAATTATTACATCCATACATTATTGTTACAAACCCTTTAATATCACTTTTTCTATCTATAGGAATTCCTTCTACTATTTCAGTTTCTTTATCAATGATTTCTTTAATTTGTACACCTTCAGTTTTAACTCTATTTAAGTACTCAGGAAATTTGTAAGAATTATGAGTACCAAATATTACATTTACATAAGGGAATCTTTTTAATATGTCATCAGCCATTCCTTTCTGCTGCATCATACATCCACATATACCTATAACCAAATCAGGATTTTTTTCTTTTTGTTTCTTTAAAGCTCCAAGATTCCCAAATACTTTGTTCTCTGCATTCTCTCTAACGCAACAAGTATTAAATATGATTATTGATGCCTCATCCCTATTCTCTGTACTTTCATATCCCATTCTCTTAAGCATACCTGAAAGTTTTTCTGAGTCCTCTTCATTCATTTGACAACCATAAGTTTGTATGAAGAAATACTTTGTTTCACCACTAATTTTATCGTTATTTAGTTTTTCTATATCAAAATTCATTATACTTCCTCCGTTTAAATACAATTTCCTTAGTATTATAACAAATAATAATTATAATTAAAAGAGCGTAATTACAACTTAAAATTAAAGGAGCTATATTACATATAAATAT
>NZ_MZGT01000158.1 GCF_002029255.1 Clostridium chromiireducens | reverse complement strand
GTTATGATGTTTATAACTAATATATATTTTCTTTATGATATTAAAAAGTATAAAATATTAATTAATAAAGAGATACCAGTGCGGGTATAAAAAGAAGAAGGGAAGATAAAATATGAAAATTGGAGTAATTGGGATAGGTGCTATTGGTGGATATATTAGTGCTATGCTTTGTAAGAGTAAAGAAGACGTTTATGTTATAACAAGTGGAAATACTTTAGAAGTAATAAAAAAGAATGGAATTGCTTTAATAAATGAAGCAGATGAAAAATTTATGGCATATCCGAAACTTATTACAAAGAATTCACCTGAAATTGGAATAATGGACATTGTATTTGTGTGTGTTAAGGGATATTCTTTAAAAGTTGCAGTGGAAGCAATTTCAAGAATGGTTGGAGAACATACATTGGTTGTTCCTATTATAGATGGAGTAGATATAGCAAATAAGGTATATTCATACTTAAAGAAAGGAATTGTTATTGAAACAGTAATGTACGGAAGTGTAAAGGTTGAAACAATTGGAGTGATTAAGTATAATAGTACGAAGACTAAAATTGTTATCTCTTCAAATAAGAGAAGACCTATCTTCAAAGGAAATCTAGAAATAATTCGAGGTGTTTTAAATAAATCATATATTTCATGTGAATTGAAAGAGGATACTGAAGTAGATGCATGGAAAAAGTATGTTTTCAATTGTGCCTTTAATGTGACAGATTCATATTACGATGTTAAAGTAAAAGGAATACTAGAAGATAGAATGAAGTTTGAGACTTTTTGCAATGTGGCAAAAGAATGTGAAGAAGTTGGAAGAACAAAGGGGATTAATCTTCCTGAAAATATTTTTGAAACGACTATTAATATTCTTAAAAAGGTTTCCAAGAAAAGTATAAGTTCAATGCATAGAGATGTAGTACTCGGAAAAAAATTTGAGCTTGAATTATTTTGTGGGGAACTTTGCCGCATGGGAAGAGATTTAGGAGTACCTACGCCTTATACTCAAAAAGCTTATGATAAACTTAAAATTTTACAACCTATGTAAATGTATATTAAAACTAAATATATGGAGGTGAACTTTTAGTGTGGGTTTGCCAGGTGTATTAGTAATGCACTCTCTCACTAAAAAAGATATGAATTTTAAAAATAAAGTTTGCATAATTACAGGAGGAGCACTCGGAATTGGGAGATGCTTAACAAGAGAGTTTGCATCTAGTGGTGCAAAGGTAATTTTTATTGATAATAATAAAGAAGCAGGAGAAGAGAATTTAGAATATATTAAAGCAAAAGGTGGAGATGCAACTTTTTATTTAGGAGATATCTCAGAAGAGACCACTTTATATAATTTTTCTGATAATGTGATAAAAAAATTCGGTAAAATAGATTATATTATCAATAATGCCTGTATAAGCAGAAAAGGGATTTTATCAAAATGTTCATATGAAGATTTTAACTATGTGCTTAAAGTTGGAGTCACTGCACCATATATGTTAGCGCAGCTGTTTATGAATAATTTTAATGATAAGGGATCTATTGTAAATATTTGTTCTACTAGAGCATATATGTCACAAGCTGACACTGAAAGTTATACTGCTGCTAAAGGCGGTATTTTAGCACTAACTCATGGGCTTTCAGTTAGCCTCTCTGATAAAGTGAGGGTAAATTCAATAAGCCCTGGATGGATTGATACCGGTGCTTATTATGATGAAAATTATGTTCCTGATTATAGCGAAAGTGATACTCTTCAGCATCCTTCCGGCAGGGTAGGGGATCCAAAAGATATTGCAAGGGTAGCAATGTTTTTGTGCCATGAAGATAATGGTTTTATTAATGGAGAAAATATTACTATTGATGGCGGAATGACTAAGCATATGATTTATAATGCTGATAATGGTTGGACGTATGATAGTAGTTGGAGAAATAATTAGAGAAGTGTAATAAAATAAAGAGAATCTTATGTATATTCTTTGTAAAACTTTGATATACGTAAGATTTCTTTTATTATCTTAAATTATCTTAGTGAATTATTTTGAAATCTTGAATTAAGTTACTTTATTTAAATATATATTTTAATAAATCACATATTATCAATTTCACTGTATCGATTAATTGTAAGGTTATATATGATTTGATCAAAGAAATAATATTTTAATAGTGTTACATATTTCTCATTGGGTGCTGGAATAAACTTGCAATATAAAACATAGTATAAAGTAGAGTAACTATAACTAAAGGAGGAATAAGAGATGAATTTTTTACTTAGTAAACTAAATGCTACTTTTAGGGATAAAAAGGCATATTTTTTCATTGTACTAATAATGTTTTGTTTGGGAATATCCTTTGGGCTTTATACTGTTAAATACATGGGAGCATCGGATAGAAAGGATCTTATAAGCTATTTTTCAAGTTTTACTAATTCTATAGGCAGTCAACCCATCAATTATGGAACTTTGTTATTTGAAGTTATTAAGAAAAATATATTAATAATTATACCTATATTTGTATTAGGTTTAACTTTTTTTGGAGCTCCTGTTATATTGATTTTGGATTTGTTAAAAGGTTTTACTTTGGGGTATACTTTTTCTTTTATGGTAACTACTTTTGAAGGAAAAGGAGTTGGACTAGCCTTAGTATCTATTATCCCTCAAAATTTGATATATATTCCGTGTTTTATAGCCCTAAGTGTTATTAGTTTATCTATGTCTACAGAAAAACTTAAAGGGAAATTTTTCAAACAAATAAAAAGTAAAGATCCTTTTTTGGATGGTGTGTTAAATAAGTTAATTGGAATTTTGGTGTTGTTTGCTATAGGAATAGTAATTGAAACTTATGTATCACCATCTCTAATAAAATTTGTGGCCCAAAAATTCTATTTATAATGAAAATAATATATACAAATGAAAATGTGAATTAAAAAAGGATAATTGACAATTTTGTCGAATACTAATCATAATCAATGGTATAGGAGATAGTAATGATAAATAGTATAAATAATTATAAGAATTATTTGTTAGAGAGTGGTAAAAGTGAAAATACTATATATGCATATGTAACTGATGTGAGTCTTTATCTTAAATTCTTAAATAAAAAAAAGATAGACTTATAT
>NZ_MZGT01000157.1 GCF_002029255.1 Clostridium chromiireducens | reverse complement strand
ATATTTTATAGTAAATATTATTTAATAATTTGATTTTATATAATTTTGTTATAAAATAAGAAGATAAGAATTCATTATCTTTACATTTATTATCCCATAATAAGAATTATATTATGTGAACATATAATAACTTAAAATCCTACAATGTAAGATTTAGATTCTTACCCAAAGGAGGAATTTCATGGAATTTGAAGTTTATAATGTAGATACTACTACAAAATTAGGAATACAACTTGGCAAGATGCTAAATCCTGGTGATATAATTTGTTTAACCGGAGATTTAGGTACCGGCAAAACTCATATTACAAAGGGAATTGCTCAAGGCCTAGGTATATATGATACTATCACCAGTCCAACATTCACAATTGTTAACGAGTATGAAAGTGGAAGATTAAAACTTAATCACTTTGATGTATATAGAGTAAGTGATCCTGATGAGGTTCATGCAATCGGATTTGATGATTATATTTTTTCAGATGCCGTATCAATTATAGAATGGGCAAATTATATAGAAGAAATCCTGCCAGAGGATTTGTTACATATTAAGATAACGAAAGATCTTAATAAAGGTGAAGATTACAGAAAAATACTTTTGACTCCTTATGGGGAGAGATATAATTATATAAAGGAGCTGAAAATATGATTACACTTGCAGTAGACTCATCTTCCAAGGTTGCAACTGTTGCTTTAATGAAAGATGGAAAATTGCTTGGAGAAATTACTCTAAATGACAAAAAGGAACATTCAGTTATTTTAATGACAATAATTGAAACTTTATTAAATACAAATAATATGAGTATTAATGACATTGATGGTTATGTAGTTTCAAAAGGACCTGGTTCATTTACAGGACTTAGAATTGGCATGGCAACAATAAAGGGTCTTAGTTTTGGAAGCGGAAAACCTTATGTAAGCGTATCTAGCCTAGATGCCCTAGCACTTAGTGTCGCTAATTTTGACGGTATTATATGTCCAATAATGGATGCTTTAAGAAATAGTGTCTACACATCATTATATAGAGGACATTCTAATTTAACTAGTTCAAGCAAAACAAAAGATTTAGATACAAACACTGACCTGCAGGTTTATCTTGAGAAACTTTTAGATTATTCTGCTTTAGACATGGATGAATTAATCGAAATAATCAAATCAAAGAATGAAAAAGTAATTTTTATAGGTGATGGTCTAGATAAGTATAAGGACTATTTAATTGAAAATTGTCCAAATTGCTTCTTCCCTCCTAATCACCTTAATTTAGTTCGTGCATCTTCTTTAGGAGAGATTGGCAGTTCTCTATTAAGAAATGGAATATTTGATAATTCAGATTCCAGTCCATTTTATCTAAAAAAACCGCAGGCTGAAAGAGAATATGAGCAAAGGATGAAGTAAGATGTGTGTAAATATTGATTTAATGAAAGAAGAAGATATTGAGGCCGTTTTAACTATCAGCTCATTAAGCTTTGCTGTTTGCTGGAGTAAAAGTTCCTATATTCAAGAATTAACTAATCCTGTTGCAAAATATTTTGTAGCTAAAATTGATGATAAAGTTGTTGGTTTTGCAGGAACATGGATTGTATTAGATGAATCACATATAACAAATATAGCAGTACACCCAAGCTACAGAAAGCAAGGAATCGCATCTAAACTACTTGAAGAATTGCTTTCTCACTGTAAAAGGCAAGGCTGCGTAGCCTATACTTTAGAAGTAAGAAGCAGCAATACAGCCGCAAAAGCTCTTTATGAAAAACATAATTTTAAGCAAGATGGCATTAGAAAAGGCTATTATGAAGACAATAAAGAAGATGCAGTGATAATGTGGCTAAGATAAAACTAAAACATAAATAGCTCATAAATAAAACATACACTTATATTCACAAGTGTATGTTTTATTAGCTAAAAACCATTATTAAGGTATTAATTGTTTTTTCAAACTTTCTAGGGTCATAACCATATTAATTATGCAGGTAACTATTATCAAATTAATTCAATTTCATTGTTTTCTAATATATCAATAATTTGCTCATTGGGTTTTTCGTCAGTTATTATAGAATTTATATCATCAATCATCGCAAATTTATAATTACCATCTGCAAAGAATTTCTTATTTTCCATAACTAAAAATGTCTTTTTACTAGATTGTATTATCGTTGCTTTTGTTATTCCGTCTTCGATCTCAAAAGTGGTTATACTTCGGTCAAAGGCATCTATTCCACAACTACCTATAAATGATTTATCAAATTTATATTTTTTAATAAAATCATTTGTTGCAGATCCTATAAATCCATTTAAGGATTTATTTAAAACTCCAGCCGCCAATACTACCGTTATATTATTATTTGAAGCCGATAAGATATTTGCAATTTCTAGCATATTAGTTACTACTGTTACTCTTTTAGCAGTGTTCACGATAGCTTTTGCTATCAAAATATTAATTGTAGATATATCTAAGAATATGGTTTCCCTATCTTCTATTAGATCTAATGCTTTCTTGGCAATTTCAGTTTTAGTTGAAATATCGACTTTTTCTCTTTCTGAAATATCATGTAATTGGGACGACTGCCTAATTTGAATAGCGCCTCCATATGTTCTTTTTAGTTTTCCCGCATGTTCTAACTGTTTCAAATCTTTTCTTATACAATCTTCCGTTACTTTAAATTTTTGACTCAAATCTTTGACTTTTATTTTCCCCTGTATATTTAGAATATTTAATATCTCGTTAAGTCTTTCTTCAGTAAACATACTACTCATTCTCCTGCTTGTTATTGTTGCACTACATTATTAATTAATATTTATATAAATAAGGGACTTTCAAAACTTTTATAATTATTTTGATAGCCCCTTATGGTTACATCCCTAGAAATAAAACAGTTCTTAAAGCTACTGTTTTATTTCTCCTTATAAAATTATATCCTTATTATTGTATAAAAAACAATACAAATTATTGTTCTTTTTCAAAATCTGATTTTGGTACTCCACATAGCGGGCAAACCCATTCATCTGGAATATCATCAAATTTTGTTCCAGGAGCTACACCATTATCTGGATCACCTTCTGCCTCATCATAAATATAACCACACACTGTACATACATATTTCTCCATATTAAAAACCTCCCTTAAATTAATTATATAATATAATCAAATATATATATTGTATTAATAATTACATACTAAAG
>NZ_MZGT01000156.1 GCF_002029255.1 Clostridium chromiireducens | reverse complement strand
GCTTATATATTATTTGAAATTAAACGATAAAGATTATTAATTACTATTGATTATTTTATAACAGTGTGTTATTATAAAAACATACTAGAAATAGTAATCCCCACCCCTTTTATCTTAGTATATTTAATACCTTCAAAATTATTTATAGAGTGAAAAGCAGCTAGTTAAATAGCTGCTTTTTTGATAAACTACAAATTAAACCAGATCCTATAGAACTAAACTGTCTATTTTATTATCTTTAATTCATTAGATAACTCTTTTTGGATATCTTTCATATAATCATCTGAATTCTTTCTTTGGATAGAGCTTAAGAATAAGCTAATGCCTACAAAAGTCAAAGATATTAAGATTATTATTACCATACAAACACCTCACTTATATTACAGTATTGACATGAATATAGAAAATATAACCAATTAGTGCATAGTTAATTTAGAAATTTAATATGTCGAACGATAAATGATAATTGTTATTAAATAACATAGAATGTTTATAAAAAATATGTTAATATATGTTTATGAAGAAGAAAATAATTTAAGAAGTAATGAAAATTATATGAGGAGGGATGAAAATGCTTAGTTTAATTAAGAGCGATATATCTTATGGAAGGAAGAAAGTAAATGGGAAAATTATAAGAATTATTAGTATAAAAAATTTAGAAGATAATATTTTAAACTACAGCATTTGGTTAAAAAAGAACAACCGGGAGGACAGATTGGACAACTATGATGAGTTTTTGCAAGTTAAGTAGTGATTGATAAAGGCAGGTTAAATTTTAGATTTAAACTGCTTTTATTTTTGTATAGGAAAGTATAAAATTTTTGTATTTTTAAAGCCAATTATATCAATGGTTAAGAAGAGGTTGGCTTGTAAAAATGTGATTGAAAAGGAACGTGACGTAGCCGCTTTGTTCTATTTAATACTAATAGATAAAAATTATTAATTAGTATTTACTATTTTATAATGTGATGTTATAATATAAACATACAAACCCCCATACAATAACTCTCTCTCTCAAGTTTGTCATATAAGGATGTAGTTAACAATATTGTAACTACATCCTTTATTTTTTTTGCACATAAATATTTGATATAACATAAAATGTTATATCATGAACAACTAAGGAGGAAATGGAATGGGGTACAATTTTAAAAAGGGAAAAAACTATAAGGAACATTATTCAGGAAATAATCAATGTGCAGAAAAATGTGTATTGGTTAAAAATCATAACCATGAATTTTTATCAAGTACAGACTATGCAAAAGATGAAGAGTGCATAATTCATAATCATCGTATAGCCGGTGTAACTGGACCTGCAATTAGATGTGGTAACTCTCATGTTCATAAAATTGAAACACTTACAGATACTTTTTGTGATCATTTTCATTCTGTTTGCGATACTACTGGTCCAGCAATTTCTCTTCCAGGTGGAAAACACATTCATTTAGTAAAGGGAGAAACTTCTGTTAATGATGGACATGATCATGATTATTTCTTCACTACTTTAATTGAAGATCCTACAAATGTTCCAAATGATAAAGATTGCTAGAATAAGCAATATTTTTGAAGTTTAGAATATTAAAATTTTTGAGATATAAATCTTAATGTGAATAGACAGATAGGGAGTATTTCATACAAGGATTTTAACGAAAAATATGAGTATTGATTTAATAAATAATCATATCTTTCTTCCCGGTATGCTTCCTTAATTATAAAGCTTTCCTAAATAAAAAACATCAACATTATGATAATGCTGATGTTTTTTTTGTGTTACAGGGATCGATGATGATTAGGTATATTTATATCTATTAGTAAAGTTAAATTGCATTAATTGTATAGTTCTAACCCGAAATATCGTTTATTATCATTATCCACAAACTTAATAGGTCCATTGTAAAGTATTGTACCAGCGTATTTTCCTTGGGTTATAACTACATAGTTATTTAAGTTACAATCAGGTGATTGCAGATTATATTGTAAATTTTTAAGTTCACTTCGAAAAGCATCAGGCTTTAATTTCATTATTTTTAGAGTTTTTAACTCTTCGCTAGAAATATTTTTATCATTGTTTGAATCACCAATCTTAACTAAGGCCGTTATTAAATCAGATGAAAGACCATTATTGTCTATTATATTTCCATCAGAGCCAAAGAGATTTGTTTTGTAAGTATAATTTGACTGCCTTTCTTCTTCAATAATTCCGGCTGTTTCACTAAGCCGATTTATATCTAATTTAAATTCAGAAATAGCAGCATTTTTATTACTAGCATTATTTAAAGTTTCATAGAAATCAGCAATTATAGTGAAAAAAATGAATAATAGCAATGAAACAATTGATATTCCTAATAATGTTGATTTTTTAATTGAATTGATTTTCTTCAAAATGTTCTTAACTATGTTGATATGGTAAGTACAAACTGATAATTTTTTAGTTTGCATTTTCACACCATCCTTTAAAATTTCTTATACACTAAGGTTACTATAGGAATATTAATTTAAATTTATGAAATGGTAAAAAAGAAGTTAAACTTATGGATTGATTCATTTTTATATTATGCGTGCACAAAATATACGTTACTAAAGTACATATACATTAGCTAATCTAGAATGATATAATTGCAGATAAAGATTTTTTAATTAGAGAAATATATTTACAACATGTAACTTAGAATTAAGTGATAACTTACCGAAATCAAATACATTTTTGTTCCTCAGGACTATGAAAATTTCGCTGAAAGTACTAAATTGAAGCTTGCATCCACATTAGCTTGCTCCCAATTTCATTGAGACAAGCTAATGTGGAACTAGCTTCCATTAAGTACTTTAGCAGCTTATTTTTAAATGCCTGCTTCATATTATGCCCCTTGTGGGTACAAAAATGAATTTGATTTCTAGAGAAGATATCCACTTAAAGTTCTAGAAAATTTGTAAATATGTTTATCTAATAAGTCAAATATTTAATTGGAATAACCATCCATACTTGTTAACTTTGAGTTTAGCATTTTAATAGAAATAAGTAACACATAAGTTTAAGTTACATGTTGGTTATCTATGATTGATAGTGTAAAGTAAGCTATGAAAAAATAGAAGTAAAAATCAATCTACACTATTAAGTAAAAATGTTTAATTTTACAATTTATCATTTGATTTTGTGTATGACAAAAGACCTCCGTCGCCGAAGGCA
>NZ_MZGT01000155.1 GCF_002029255.1 Clostridium chromiireducens | reverse complement strand
GTAGTAAAAGGTAATATAAAAAAGATAATTTTATCTGTAAATATCGAATAAATATACTAGAAAAATTATTTAAAATAACACTAATAATATTGCTAAATTCAGACAATAATGATATTCTTAATTATATGATAAATAATTTCAATTAGGAGGTGTCGTTATAATGAGTATTTGCAGTTTAAACCCAGGAGAAAAAGGAATTATTTCATCTATTAACGGGGATACGAAATTAGTAAAAAGATTATTTGCTTTAGGATGTATTGAGGGGACAGAGGTAGAGCTAAGAAGAACAGCTCCACTAGGGGATCCAATAATTATAAATTTTAGAGGATTTGATTTAGCTATAAGAAAAAAAGATGCAAAAAATATATTATTAAAGAAATTATAGGCAGTATACTTGATATAGTATAGGCTTTAAATTCTAATATGATTATTAGCAAAATAGGGGAGAAGTAAAATCATGATAAACGTAGCTTTACTTGGTAATCCTAATGTTGGAAAAACCACGTTATATAACGCTCTTACTGGATCAAATCAATATGTCGGTAATTGGCCAGGTGTAACGGTTGATAAAAAGGAAGGCTATCTTTCTGGAGAAATTAAAATCGTAGATTTACCAGGAATATATGCTATGGATACCTTCTCTAATGAGGAAAAGGTATCAAAAAGTTTTTTGGAAGATGGGGATGTAGATTTAATTTTAAATATTGTAGATGCTTCTAATCTAAATAGAAATTTATATCTAACAACTCAGCTTAAACAATTTAATAAACCAATAATATTAGCTTTAAATATGATAGATGTATGTGAAAGCAAAGGAATAGTTATAGATTACGAGAAATTATCAAAAGAGTTAGAGGTAGAAGTAATTCCAATAATCGCGGGAAAAAATATTGGGATTGATAAAATAGAAGAAAGATTAAAGCAAGGAGATTTTATAAATAATCTAAATAAGACTAAATTTAACTTTTCTTCTGAGAAAGAAGCATACAAATTTATTGAAAGTGTAATGGATTCATGTGTGACCATAAAAGATAAAAATACAAAAACTATTACTGAAAAATTGGATAAATATGTATTACACCCAATTTTAGCATACCCGATTTTTTTACTCTTGATGGCTTTAATGTTTCAGCTAACATTTTCTTGGGTAGGACAACCTTTGTCTGATGTTTTGGATTCAGCCCTAAACGATAATCTTATACCATATGCACGATTGTTGCTTTCTAGTACATCACCTTGGTTTAGTTCATTGATCGTTGATGGAATAATTTCAGGTGTTGGAGGAATACTAGTACTATTACCAATAATTTTAGTTTTATTTATATGTATAACTATTTTAGAAGACAGTGGATATATGGCAAGAGTCGCTTTCATGATGGATAAGCTAATGAGAAAAATGGGGCTTTCTGGTAAAGCTTTTATTCCAATGATTATAGGTTTTGGGTGTACGGTTCCAGCAATAATGACAGCGAGAACACTTGAAAGTGAAAAGGATAGAAAATTAACGGCTTTACTTGTTCCGTTTATGTCTTGTAATGCTAGATTACCTGTTTACACAGTTTTTGCTTCAGTATTTTTCACATCCCATAGAGGGTTAGTTGTATCGTCATTATACCTCCTTGGAGTTGTTGTTGCATTTTTACTCGGTATTTTATTTAAAAATACATATTTTAAAAAGGATGAAGAGCCTTTTATAATCGAAATTCCTGAGTATAAAATGCCAAAGATATCATCAATTTACAAACAAACAGAAGATAAAGCCATGGGCTTTTTACAAAAAGCGTCAACTATTATTTTTGCAATGAGTGTTGTGGTATGGTTTTTGTCAAACTTTAATCTTCATGGTATGGTAGATGTTGTTGATGAGAGTATTTTAGCATCAATTGGCAGTGTGATAGCACCTGTATTTGCACCTTTGGGTTTTGGTAATTGGCAATCAGCTGTATCCCTTTTATCAGGACTACTTGCAAAAGAATCTGTTTTAGCGTCTATGCAAGTAATATTTGCAGGAGATTTGTCTGAAATACTTCCAACTCATTTTACAAGTATTTCTGCCTATGCTTTCTTAGTTTTTATATTATTATATACTCCATGTATATCTACAATAGGAACTATGTATAAAGAATACGGTACTAAAATGACTGTTTTCTCTGTAGTATTTCAATTAATAGTTGCTTGGATTGCTGCTTTCTTTGTATATAATTTAGGTGGTTCAATATTTAATGTGATTCATCTGTTTTTGAAAATGAATAATATGTTTGTTTAGCATCTAATTAAATTTACTGATTCTATAATATATTTAGACCTTGAAAAGCTGATATTAAGTGAGGTAGGTGGAGATAAAATGATAGAAATAATAGTGACAGCTTTAATAGTTTGTTTTGCTGGCTTTATAATATTTAAATCATTAAGAAACTCTTCAAAAGGAAAATGTAATTGTGGCTGTAATGGCTGCAAGGCAGAAAAGATTTGTTCTGATAAGAGTAACAGTAATGAGAAATGAAATTTATCAAGAGTAAATAAGTTTTGAATTTGATTTCTTTATATAATATATGTTAAAATAGGATTCCGCTAGAATAATTATTATTTTAGTGGAATTTTATTATTAAATAAAAAGTAATAATATCATTACTAAAGAAAAAATTAAGTATAATACGAAGGTAGGAATACATTAAATGAATTATAAAACACATATAAATGGTGGTATACTGACCGGACTATATTTTAGTTCTCAAATGACAAATAGTCCAATAATAACAAGCGCAGCATTTGTGGGTGGGGCGCTTATTGGAAGTATACTTCCAGACATCGATCATAGGAGCAGTTATATTGGTAGAAAGACTAAAGTCATCTCAAAAACCATAAACAAATTGGCTGGACACAGGAAATTATTTCATGCGCCTCTAATGTACTTACTTCTATATTCAGCTAGTAGTGGAATGATGATAAATAAGTTATTTCTATTAGGAATAAAGGGAGTATTTTTCGGTGTATTATCTCATTTAATTTTGGATAGTTTTACAATAGGGGGATTACCTTGGTTTTATCCATTAAGTAAAAAGAAATTTTCCTTAGGGAAAATTAAAACTAATAGTAAACTTGAAGACATTTTATGCGGGATTTTAGTATGCATTAATATAGTTATGTTTCTTGATATATTGCATATTACATCAATATTTACATTTATACCTAAATAGTAATGTTTATGTAT
>NZ_MZGT01000154.1 GCF_002029255.1 Clostridium chromiireducens | reverse complement strand
AAAAATCAATTAACAAATCAAATATTTCTAACATGGTAGCTGTTTTCATTTTCTTATCTAATATGAAACCACCATAAGTTAATCCACCATGGCTTATAAGTTCATTATCATCTATATTTGCAGGAAGTATACATATCAAATTTTTCTTATTGTCATAAAACATAAGTGACATATCAGTAAATCTATCTTTATGATAATCCATGTACTCTCTCATCATTAGAAATGTAGAATTCTTACTTTTACACACAAATTCATTCCATATATTTTTTTTATCGTCACTATACACTTCTAAATCCATTAGATAATTACTCCTCCAAAATTGCATAGCCAAAACCTGTCTTACCATGCCTATTTCCATTATAAAACATATAAGTTTTATTATTGAATTTTACTATATTAGGATAACAGATCATTTCTGAATCCCATCCGCTCTCAGATTTTTCAATTCCAACTTCCTCATCTAACCTTGTCCAATCAAGTCCATTTTTAGATATTGCAAACCCAATTTTATATGGTTGATTGGTACTTCTTATTGAATACCACATTTTATACATATCATTTTCCTTTATAACCCATGGTCGTCCAAAACCATATTCATATTCGTTTTTAAAGCTTATACATGTACGATTCTCACTAATCCATTCAATTCCATCGTATGAATAAGCATATTTTATAACATACTTAGGATAACTCTTATCATTTACTACAATCCAATTTATAGCAGAAACATACCAACATTTAAAAATATTATCTTCCATTATTATGCTGGTTGCAGAGCGCAGATATGGTTCTTCCCTTGTTCTATCAAGAATAGGTACATTGGAACCTTTAGAAAAATTCTCTCCATCTTCGCTGGTGGCTAAACCTGCAAAAAGCATATGAGGTACTCTTTCACACCTTTGCCATCCATAATAATATAGGTATTTTTTATTATTTACTGTTAAGATGCAGGATGGATTAACTCCCGAATCATCGAAGGTACCAATATGACCTATATCTAAAACTGGCTTTTCACTTAAATTCTTTATATTTTTTAAGTTTAGCATGTCCACATCAATATAACCTATTCTTCCATACATCTCCTTATCCAATGTGGCGAAATAAATCCTTACGGTATCATTACTTATAATGTCTGCAGTTGGAATTAATGCATAGCTCTGCATCCACTCAAATTCACCTTTGGGTGAAAAGATTAATCCTTGTTTATTCCATTTCATGAAATCATTCCTTTATAGAGTTCTTTGTTCTTTCTGATAAAAATTCCACATCAGATGCCTTGCCTTTTACAATTTTACCAATATCAATATCTTTTAAAATCAAAGCACCTGCCCCAATAATACAGTCACTTCCTATATTAATATTATTTATTATAGTTGCGTTAACTCCTATAAAACAATTATCACCTATATTACAAAATCCAGATACAACTGCATGAGATGCCACAAAACAATTGTCGCCAAATTTTGAATGATGACCAATATGATTTCCACTCCATAAGACGGTATTATTACCCAATTCAACAAAAGGTTGTACCACGTTGTTTTCAAATATGAAACTGTGTTCTCCAATTTTTACATTTTTCCATACAAAAGCATGAGAACTAATATATGAAGCTAGTTTATATCCTTTATTCTTACATTCATTCATTAATCTTGTTCTTAATCTATTTAACTTTTTATAAACCGCTGCAACAAAAACATAATATTGTTTTGGATCATATAATTTTTCTATATCTTCAAAAGAAATAACTGGCAGTCCAAGTATTTCTTTATCTTTTAAATAATCTTTTTCAACTGAAAAAGCAACTACCTCATAATCAGAATCATAAGTAAAATATTCATATGCTATTTGAGCAAATGCACTGTCTCCTATAATTATTAATTTTTTATTTTTGTCCATTTTTGAACCTCCTTATAATTAATTAAGGTTTTATAATTAATATATCTTCTCTCCTGTTTGCCATTGGCAGCTTTTTATCTTGAGGAAGTATATAACTATCAAATCCTGCTAACCTGCATCTTTGAATAATTGACATTACAACTGAATCATCAATGTTTTTTGACTCAATATTGTTAAATTTCACTATAGGTTGCACCTTAATACCTGTAAAATTCTGATGATATTTTATACCTTGATTTGAAGAAAAAAATCTTTTTCTTTTTGATATATTAGGTATATCTCCAATAAGCATTACTCCTAATTCTTTTAAAAGAGTAAGTGAGGTATCAATAAAATCGAATATACTTTGTTCAGTAAACGCATATTGAATTACGCTGTAAGTTATAATACAATCAATTTTTCCTATATAATTTTCTATAAATTTTTCACATGATTTAGGATAATACCCTTTGACTTTTAATACAAAATCGTATTCCGGCAGATTATTCAACATTTCTTCTGAATCAATGAGTATTAACTTGTGCTTATTTGTTTTGCAGTATTCAATTAACATTAAAGTTAAGTTACTACATCCGGATCCAATATCTAAAATTGTTTTATTTTTTTCATCTTCTATTCCGAGTTTGGTTATTATGTCATCAAATATAAATTTTTCCTTATTCTGTCTATATTCAATTGGGAAACCAACTTTTTCAATATCATTTAATTTATCATTTTGGGCTAATTCCTTAAATTTTTCATAACTCAAATCGTCAAATATATCTGATTTTAAGTTCACATTAAATCTCTCCTTGAATATTTATCTATATATCATACTTTCTAAATTTATGTTTTTTATAGCTATTATAGACCATACAATAATTTTTTTAGTAAACTATTGGCAATAAGATTTGATTTTAAATTTATTCTATTCCCACTCTAAGTACATTTTCCTATTATTATCATAAAATATATAGATGAGCTAGATTTTTTAATATGGAGATGAATAAATGTATAATTGTTCCCTATTTAAATTTTTAAGTATAAAAAGCAACTATGGAAATCTAACTCCTATTGAGGAGCTATTTGATATTCCTTTTAGCATAAAACGAATTTATTATATTACTAAGGTTCC
>NZ_MZGT01000153.1 GCF_002029255.1 Clostridium chromiireducens | reverse complement strand
GGCAGGTTACCCACGTGTTACTCACCCGTCCGCCGCTAATCCGTTCCCGAAGAAACTTCATCGCTCGACTTGCATGTGTTAAGCACGCCGCCAGCGTTCGTCCTGAGCCAGGATCAAACTCTCAATAAAAAGTTTAATCTTAGCTTACTCAAATAAAGAATTGCTGGTTTACTTAAATGTTTTTTATATATTCTGTTCAATTTTCAAAGACCAATTTTTCTTTCTTACAACTACTGTTGTAATCTTTTGTTGTTTGCTGTCGTTTCTGACAACTTATTCAGTATAGCATCGCATTCAAAACTTGTCAACAACTTTTTTAAAAACTTTTTGAACTTCATTTTCAGTTATTCTTTCAGTTTTAAGTTGTTTTGCTTGTGTCTTTCAGCGACGTGTTTTATCTTACCATATGCGCTTCTACTGATTTTCACTAAAATCATCATATACTCAGCTTATATTGTTAATTCCATATTATTCTCTGTTTTTCTACATTATTCTATTATTGATACACTAGGCTTAGTTAACTATCATTATTAACACTATTAACCCATAAAACTGCTTTATATCTTATATCCACTTCTAGAGTCCAAACATTTGCTATGATAAATGTACTCATATATTTAGTAGTTTTCTATCTAATCAGATAGAAAACTACTAAAAAAGCATGCAAAAAGATTTTATTATCTGTTAATGAATTCTTAGTAGTTTCTTCTTATATGCTATGGCTTACTTTCACATTACTTATTCTTCATCCAATTACCTTTCAAAAAATAATTCAAAAATCTTAAATCATCTGTCAATTCAGGATGAAAAGATGTTGCCATAATATTGTCCTGCTTAGCTGCTACTATTTTATCATCCAATTTACATAAAATTTTTGCATTTCCTTTTATTTCACTTATATACGGCGCTCTTATAAAAACTAGCTCCAGTTTCTCTTCTGAAATTTCATTTACTATTCTATGTGTTCTAAAGCTATCTTTCTGTGTTCCAAATGCATTTCTTCTAACTTTAATATTCATAAGTTCAAGATATTTCGATTCTTCATCCTCGATTTCATTTGCTAATAATATCATTCCTGCACATGTTCCCCATGTAGGCAGTCCTTTCCTTATCTTTTCCTTTAGTGGCTCGATAAGCTTCGTTACTCTTAAAAGTCTGCCTATGGTTGTACTCTCTCCCCCTGGCAATATTATTGCATCAATAATACCTAAATCTTTTTCCCTTTTTACTTCAACACCAATATGTCCTAGTCTTTTTATTTGGTTTAAATGTTCAATTACACCACCTTGAAACGATAAAACCCCAACATTCATATTACCAACCTCTTTCAGCGAATTGGGTTTGAATCTCTTGTGCTGAAATTCCACTCATTGCTCCACCTAAATCAGTAGAAACCTCTGCTAATTTTTCCGGGTCATTATAATAAGTAGTAGCAAGAACTATTGCTCTTGCTCTCTTTTCCGGATTGTCAGACTTAAAGATACCCGAACCTACAAACACTCCTTCACTTCCTAGTTGCATCATAAGTGCTGCATCCGCAGGGCTTGCAATTCCACCTGCCGCGAAATTAACAACTGGCAGCTTCCCATTTTCCCAAACATATTTAACTAAATCATATGGTGCACTATAAGTCTTAGCCAAAGTCATTAATTCTTCCTTTGATGCACTTTGTATTTTTTTTATTTCTTCATTCATAGTTCTCATATGCTTAACTGCTTGCACCACATCTCCGGTTCCTGCTTCTCCTTTAGTTCTTATCATTGATGCACCTTCGCCAATTCTTCTTAGTGCCTCACCTATATTAGTTGCACCACAAACAAACGGAACTTTAAACTCTTCTTTATTTATATGATATTTATCATCAGCTGGTGTAAGTACTTCACTTTCATCAATAAAATCTATATTTAGTGCTTCTAGAATTTGAGCTTCTACAAAATGTCCTATCCTGACTTTAGCCATAACTGGGATTGATACGGCCTCTTGAATTTCTCTTATCATCTTTGGATCTGACATTCTTGCTACTCCGCCTTCCTTTCTTATATCAGAAGGAACTCTTTCAAGAGCCATTACAGCACACGCCCCAGCATTTTCTGCAATGATTGCTTCTTCCTTATTTGTAACATCCATGATTACCCCACCCTTTAACATTTGAGCAAGATTCTTATTTACTAATTTTCTCTCCATTGTATAACTCCCCCTCTTTTTAATTACCTAATTATAATAAAATATGTATGGATACAATGCAAATGTACCCATACATATTAGCTAATCATTAAAAGATTTATTAATTATACAATTTTAGTTTTTGCTATTCACAAATGCTTATATATCTCTTAAACCTGCCTTTTAAAACAAATGATCTATCAATGATATTAAAACCTGCATTTATAATATTCTCATCCATATCTTCAAAAGTAACTATAACTAATCTTTTACTGATCCTGCGAGCAGTTTTAATAAGAGATGTTTGTTCCTCAATTGTTGTTGGCGTAAATAATCCATATGGCAAATCTATAATAGCAATATCATATTTGTCTTCTATATTATTCATATCTTCATTAGTTATAACATTTTTATATCCAAAGAATTCTAAGTTCTTTCGAGCATTTTCCGCAATGCTCTTATTGATTTCATATCCTAACACATTAACTCCCATTGACATAGCTTCAATAACAACTGTACCTATCCCACAACAAGGATCAACTAGTTTACAACTCAAATCATTTTTTACTGCTATATTTACTAATGCTCTAGCCACTCTTAAACTTAAAGAGTTTGAATATGAATAAGGCTTCTTATCATGAATATGCCACTCGTAGTCATTTCTCTCATACTCTCCTAGTATCCATCTTCCATTAACCTTCGTAATCCCAATTATAATTTGGGGATTATGCATTTGAGGTTCACCTGTTATAACAAATCCAACTTTACTTATACTTCTTAATCTTTCCTCGTAACCTATATCCCCGCTTTCAATTTTTATATAACATACCTTAAAATCATTGTAAGCCAATCTATCCCTTGTAATACTTCTAAGAATATCTTCTAATGAATTTTCTTCATATATTATTGATATCATTTCTTTTATAAAAGGACTTCTTGAAGCACTTATATATGTATTCGAAAATAAAAACTTTTCATCCGGAGTTTGGTTAAAAAGACTTCTCATCTCCATCTTGCATAAATCTTCTTCAAATACTGGGTAATTAATAGCATAAAAATATCTTCTTTTAATATTACTATTTTGGCTATGCTTATTTTCTATTTCTTTTCTAATCAACTATCTTCAACCTCTTTACTTTAATATAATTATTTAAACTTTCTAGTAATAATACAAATTATTAATGAGATCTGCTCATATCGCATTAATTCAATATTATCACAATGTAGCTATACAATTACTATTTATAATTTTATTATATATTTTTCTATTTACTACACATTTTTTAAATAATGTATCTTTTTAGGTCACCTTATGTATTGTGATACTGTTTTCAGTCTATATTTATTA
>NZ_MZGT01000152.1 GCF_002029255.1 Clostridium chromiireducens | reverse complement strand
ATATAATCCATATGATATAATAATTTAGTTAATTAAGAAAATATAATATAAATAATATGCAGTTTGTAAATAGTAATATATAAATAGGAGTAAGTTGTACTGAAAATTTACAATTTATTAATGATATGCCGATTTATATCTTAAAAATAAATTTATAAGGATAGTTTAATAGGAGGGCTTAGATTTGGCTGATTATATAAAAGAAATTGAAAAAAGAAGAACATTTGCGATTATTTCTCACCCTGATGCAGGTAAAACCACACTTACAGAAAAGTTCTTATTATATGGTGGAGCTATTAGACTTGCAGGTTCTGTTAAGGCTAGAAAAGCATCTAAACATGCAGTTTCTGACTGGATGGAAATTGAAAAACAAAGAGGTATCTCAGTTACTTCTTCAGTTATGCAATTTAACTATAATAATCACTGTATTAACATATTAGATACGCCAGGTCACCAAGACTTCTCAGAAGATACATATAGAACTCTTATGGCGGCAGATTCAGCAGTTATGGTTGTGGATGCGGCTAAGGGTATAGAAGATCAAACAAGAAAGTTATTCCATGTTGCTTCTTTAAGGGAAATGCCTATTTTCACATTTATAAATAAAATGGATAGGGAAGCTAAGGATCCATTTCAATTACTTGAGGACATTGAAAGTGAACTTGGAATTAAAACTTACCCAATGAATTGGCCAATTGGTTCAGGTAAGGAATTTAAAGGTGTATATGAAAGAGATAATAATAGAATAATAGCTTTTAATGGTGGAAATCATGGTCAAAATGAAGTTGAATCCATAGAAGGTTCAGCGGATGATCCTAAATTTAGAGAAATATTAGGAGAAGTATTACACGACAAATTGATGGAAGACATTGAACTTTTAGATATTGCTGGTGATGATTTAGATTTAGAGGCTGTAAGAAAAGGAGAACTAACTCCAGTATTTTTTGGATCAGCGTTAACAAATTTTGGTGTAGAACCATTCTTAGAGCATTTCTTGGAAATGACTACAGCACCACTTGCAAGAAACTCTACAGTTGGAACTATTGACCCATTTGAAGATAAATTTTCTGCTTTCGTATTTAAGATACAAGCAAATATGAATAAGGCTCACAGAGATAGAATTGCATTTATGAGAATTTGTTCAGGTAAGTTTAATAAAGGTGAAGATGTATATCATGTTCAAGGCGAAAAGAAGATTAAATTAGCTCAACCACAACAATTTATGGCTCAAGATAGAGAAATAGTTGAAGAGGCATATGCAGGAGATATAATTGGTGTATTTGATCCAGGTATATTCTCAATTGGTGATACTTTATGTACAGCATCAAAGAAATTTAAATTTGAAGGAATTCCGACTTTTGCGCCAGAACATTTCGCAAGAGTAAGACCAGTAGATACTATGAAGAGAAAACAATTCATAAAAGGTGTTACTCAAATAGCGCAAGAAGGAGCAATCCAAGTATTTAAAGAAACTCACATAGGTATGGAAGAAATAATAGTTGGAGTTGTTGGTGTACTTCAATTTGAAGTTCTAGAATATAGATTAAACAGTGAATATAATGTTGATATAAAAATGGATAGACTATCTTATAGATATGTAAGATGGATAGAAAATAAAGATATCGATATGGATTCATTAAACTTAACTTCAGATACTAAGAAAGTTAAAGACTTTAAAGATAGAAACTTACTTATATTCCAAAATGATTGGGGTATAAGCTGGGCACTAGATCATAATAAAGGATTAATTTTATCTGGTGTAGGAAAGAGTGAAGAATAATATAAATGTATTGTGTAGCGCTTAAAGTGAAGCAATGAACAACCGAAATAGAATACATATATGTTCCGCAGGACTGTGAAAAATTTCACTGGGAATATCTAACTGGAAAGTTGCACCACTTCTGCGTGTTCCTGTGACAAGCACAGGACAAGCAAAAGTGGAACAACTTCCCACTAAGATATTCCAACAGCTTATTTTTCAATGCCTGACTCCACATATATGTATTCTATTTCTTTGTTTTGCTATCATTATAAGAGTTTCACAGATCCTATTCCAACTTTATATGTTTCTTGTATATAGGATGATATAAATTGTTTTGAAGACTATAAATCTTATTAATTAATGGTATTGATAACTAGAGAAATATAAAAATACTTGCTTAAATATGATTCACTTTATGTTTATACTAAACTAGAAATGGAATAAATGTTTTTGCGCAGTGTTCATTAGAAGATTTCGCTGGCTGTGATTCTAGATTATAAGTTGTTCCAAATGTGCTTGTTCAAGGCTTAGCCCTTGAAGCAAGCACTTTGGGAACAACTTATAATCTTAGAATCACCCAGCAAAATCTTCAAAGAACCGAAGCAAACACATTTGTTCCATTTCGTTTTTTGCCAGTAAACTTAAAGTATCATCATATAGCAAGTATTTTTATATTTCGGATGCTTCGCAATACCTTTATTAACAAACTTTATTTCTTCCTGTTCGTTTAGCTGAATATAAAGAATCATCAGCTTGGTTTAATAAGGTGTTTATATCCTTTGTTATATCAGGGTAAGAACTTACACCAATTGAAACAGTTATTTTAACAGTAACGTAGCCATTAATTAGAAAAATATTATTTTGTACATTTCGTCTTATTTTTTCGGCAATTTCCATAGCGTGACTATAATTGCAATCAAGAAGAATTGCAGTGAATTCTTCGCCGCCATTTCTTGAAACTATATCAAAGGTTCTACAGGAATCAACTAGAATTCTACTTAGTTGTTTCAAGACTAAATCTCCAGCCGGATGGCCATAAGTATCGTTAATATGTTTAAAATAATCAATGTCTATCATGAGCATTGACAAATTTTCTTTTCTTTCCAAGGCATTATCAATAACTCTATTTAGAATACTATCAAATTCCCTGGCATTATTAAGTCCTGTCAGAAAATCCTTTTTTGACTCAAACTTCAGCTTACGATATGTTTCATTAGTTTTGGTCATATGATCTAAGATGTAATAAACTATAACAGATAATACTACTATGGAAAATATAAAACTTCCAAGGACAGATAAAACAAGGTGGAAGTCTCTCAATACTAAGGAAATCCATATTATTGAAGATACTATGCTGAGGATAGTCATATAAGTATATTTTTTGAAAAAGGTCATATCATATTTTGACAAAAGGCTAAAGCATACTAATAGCACTATCATATTAATAGATGCGACTAAGGAAGAATAATTAATTCCTAAAATAGCAAGCCTAAATAATATTATTATAAAAACACTTATGAAAGCTGATATAAAACCTCCATATAGGGAGGCAATCATCACAGATATAACTCTGAAATCTATTATAGTATTATTCGATAAGTTAATACCATAAAATATAAGAGCGCACCCAGATAAGCCAGTTAATAAACCAAGAGAGAGTTTGATTTTGATTTTAGTATTTGTATTAAGCTCTTCTTCTCTTAATAGTTGACTTACTAAATATATGAAAGATATAAGCATTGTAGCATTAACAAATAATGATCTAAGCATAAGTCTTCCTCCTAATTAAAGAATTTGAGCATTATATAGTTTAAAATTAAATATATATTTATTATTATATAT
>NZ_MZGT01000151.1 GCF_002029255.1 Clostridium chromiireducens | reverse complement strand
CTTATATAATAGTGATAAATTAACAATTATGTCATATATACAAAACCTCATTAACCTAGGAAAATCAGAAAGATCTATAAATAGAATAGTAATAAGCCTACGGAATTTCTATTCTTATTTAAAAAGTGAAACCCTAATTAAAGAAGTTCCTAAAATAGAATATAAGAGTTCAAAAAATAATAGAAAATTGCCACAAATTTTGACCATTGACGAAGTAGATAAAATAATTAGAGTAGTTGAAAAAGACTGTTCAAAAGGAATTCGTGATAATGCATTATTAGAACTTATGTATGCTACTGGAATGAAAGTTTCTGAGCTTATTTCATTAAATGTTGAAGATGTTAACCTTGATTTGAATTTTGTAAGGTGTACAGATAATAAGCATTATGAAAGGCTTATTCCAATAGGAAGGAGTGCCTGCAAAGCACTAACAGAATATTTAAGCATAAGATATAAGATTGCACAGTGCGGAGTATCTAATCTTTTTGTAAACTTAAATGGAAATAAACTTACAAGGCAAGGGATTTGGAGAATCGTTAAAGAGTATTCTAGAAAAGCTGGAATAGACAAAGATGTTAATTTAAACACTTTTAGGCATTCATTTGCAGTTCATTTACTTCAAAATGGTGCTAATGTTAGAGCAGTCCAAAAGTTACTCGGAAATCAAGTACTAACATATATGGATACTTATTATGAAATTATAAACAACGATAAAATCAATTATATATATATGCACACTCATCCAAGAGCATAGGTGACTTAAATTTGTTTGATTCTCTTTATGTATAGGATACAAAATGAATAGGTTTTTATGAAGTATAAAAAATTTCAAATATCGAAAATGTAACTTAATAAAAAAGATAGAGAGTCATATTCTCTATCTTTTTTATTTTATAATAAGTAGAACACTTAGAAATAGAATAAACTATCTTTTGGGAAAGTTAAAAATACTGTATCATAATTAGCAAAAACCATATTCTTTTTCTCTACCTTATATTCAATAAGATTTGCATTTAAATTAGTCTTATGTTTCATATACAGAGTAAATTCAAATGGATTCTCTACAATATTATCAATTTGATATGCAAAAGTATTTATGTTATTATCATTTTCAGATATTTCTATATCGTGAGCCCTAATACAAATGTACTGAATGTTATCAGGGACCTCATTATTTACAATATATTCATGTCCCCAGTTTTCAGCATGGATAGTATACTTACCCGTCTTTTTAGCCTTAGAGATGTTTTTGCAGCCGGTCAAGGTTGCTTCCGCAAGAGTTTTAGGTCGTTTGAATAGAGCTTTCTTTTCTCTATTTTCTAGAGATACTCCATTCTCATATACAATAATATTATCGCAAACTCTATAGGCCTCAGCTATATCATGAGTAACAAAAATAACATTACCGTTATAATCTTTTAATATTGACATAAGCTCTTTTTCTAGATTATTTCTTAGATGTTGATCTAAAGCAGAGAAAGGTTCGTCTAATAGTAAAATATCTGGGGAAGTAATTAAAGCTCTAGCCAAGGCAACTCTTTGCTGCTGACCGCCAGAAAGCTGCCAAGGATAATGTTTTTCAAGTCCTACGAGTCCTAGTCTCTCGATGTATTGTTTACTTAATGTTTTTTTTACTTGTTCACTTAAATTAGAAACGCCAATCTCAATATTATCAATAATATTCATGTTAGGAAATAAAGCATAATTCTGAAATAAATATCCAGCTTTTCTTTTTTGAGGACTTAAGTTGATTTTTTTTTCAGAATCAAAGAAAGTTTTATCGTTGATTATTATCTTTCCTTTTGAGGGTGTGACTAAACCTGAGATACATTTTAAGCTCATACTTTTTCCAGAGCCAGATGCACCCAAAAACCCTAGTACACCATCGTGGTGTTCAAAATTAACCTTGAGATTAAATGAAGAAAGATGATTTTCTATATCTATGTACATTGACATTATTTACTCCTCCTCCCCATTAACTTAAGCTGAATTTCTGACCAATAATTTAATATTATTATTAAGAATAAAGATAAAGCAACAATTATAATAACCCAAAGCATTGCTTTTTGCATATCACCGCCTTCAGCTGCAAAGAAAATAGCTAAAGGCATGGTTTGGGTTTTTCCAGGAATATTTCCTGCTATCATAAGTGTGGCACCGAATTCGCCAATAGCTCTTGCAAATGATAGAACAAGTCCACCTATAATACCTGGCATAGCAAGAGGAATAGCGATTTTATAGAATATTTTAAATTCACTTAGTCCAAGAGTCCTTGCAGCAGATAGAATATTAATATCAATTTGTTCAAAAGCAGATCTTGTAGTTCTATACATCATTGGAAAAGAAACAACAACAGCAGCAAGAACTGTGGCAAACCAACTGAAAATTAAGGAAGTATTAAAAAGTGCTAATAGCTTACCTATAGGGCCGTATTTTCCGCATATAAGTAATAGAAAGAAACCTACTACAGTAGGCGGAAGAATTAAAGGTAAGGTAAGTAATCCATCAATTATTCCTTTAGATTTTCCTTTGAAATTTGATACCCAGTATGAGAATATAATTCCGAAAAAGAATGTGATAATCGTTGCAAATAAAGCTGTTTTTATAGAAATCCATAAAGGTGAAAAATCAATATCCATATTAAGTCCTCCTTAAAAGTAAGTTTAGGTAATAATAATTTCGTATAGAAATTATTATTACCTAAAATAAATAAGTATTAAGCTATTCCATAACCATACTTTTCAAATATTTTTTTACAAGTATCAGTGAATAGGAAATCTTCAAAAGCTTTAGCAGCATCAGGATTTTTACTAGCTTTAATTACTCCAATTGGATAAGTTATAGGTGAATGCTTGTCATCAGATACAGTTTCGATAATTTTAGCATCTTTGCTACTTAAAGCATCACTTTTATAAACAAGTCCAACTTCAGCATTTCCAGAAGTTGACCAAGCAAGTACTTCCTTTACATCTTTTGCAAAAACAAGTTTTGAAGATATAGCATCTTTAACTCCAAGTTTAGTGAAAACTTCATCTGCATATTTTCCAGCTGGAACACTCTGAGGTTCTCCGACTGCGATTTTTTTTACTTTATCACTAGTTAAATCTGAAAGACCAGTAATTGTAGTTTCTTTAGGACCAACTAAAACTAAGTCATTTTTAACTAAATCTTTTTTAGTATTATCAAGAAGTAAAGATTTATCTGCAAGTGCTTTCATTTGGCTTTGTCCGGCTGATATAAATATATCGCAAGGAGCGCCTTGCTCGATTTGCTGTTGCAAAGACCCAGATGCACCAAAATTAACTGTTAGTGTCACATTTGGTTTAACTTTCTTAAATTCATCTTGAATATCTGTCATTGCTTCTTTCAAACTTGCAGCAGCAGAAATATTTAATTCTATAGTAGATTCAGGCTTGGACGCATTAGTGTCGATTGTAGTGCTTGCTTTTTGTATTCCACAGCCAACTATAAATATAGATAATAATAAAGTTATTAAAGTTATATAAATTATATTTTTTTTCATAAATAAAACCTCACATTCAAATTTTAATTTTATAGTTATGTTTTGTGATGTTTGGTTATGTTTTGATATGATTTTAATTATATTAGCATTTATTTTTGGAAAAGACAATACTATTTTTACAAAAAAATTTATATCCAGAATAATTTTTGGAGAATATGTATAAT
>NZ_MZGT01000150.1 GCF_002029255.1 Clostridium chromiireducens | reverse complement strand
ATATAAAGATAAATTAATATTTAAAAAATAATTTTTTAAATATTAAGATTGAATTTTAATACAATATATTGGTATTTCATTTTGAAATTAACCAGTATATTGTATTTTTTATTTTTCTAAAGAACTATAATTTTATTCCAAATACAATACTGTACAAAAGAATCCAATTCCTTTCGGATATGAGATATATTTTGAAATGTAAATAAAGTTGATAATTTTAGTAAATATGAACAGAAATCCTTTAATAATTAATATTTATTTATACAAGTATTCAACGCTTTAATATATAGATAAAATTATTAATAATTGTTTGAGAAATCACAAACACTAATTGTAGAAAGAAAAGAAGTTTTGTTGAAAATACGGCTGATTGAATATAGAATTATATTTGGTAATTATATTCAAATTGTAAGGAGTATTTAAATGGGAGCGTATTATTATAAGTACAGAGGTAACATAGTTGATGTGTTTTTTATTTTTTTAGGATGTATGATAGCGTCCATGGGAGTAAATCTATTTTTGGCACATGCAAGACTTCTAAGTGGTGGTGCTACAGGTATAGCTTTGATTGTAGAGTATACACTTAAAGTTCCAGCGGGTATAGGGGTACTAATAATTAATATACCATTAATCATATTGAGCTATAAAAAACTTGATAGGTGCTTTACTGTTTATACAACAATAGGTATGCTTTGTCTTTCGACATCACTTATAATAACAAAATCATTAGTATATTTGATTAATATTGAACGAGATTTACTAATTTTTTGTATATATGGTGGAGTTTTATGTGGTATTGGTTACGGAATGGTTTTCTTAAGGCATGGTTCTACAGGAGGTACTGATATTATAACTATGTTAATTAGAAAAAAGTATTCGAATTTTAACATAGGTACTTTAGGATTTTCTCTTAACTTACTCATAGTTATTATAGGAGCAGTGATTTTTGGACTCCAACAAGCGTTGTATACAATTATTTCTCTGTTTATTCAGAGTATGGTTCTTGATAGAGTATTAAAAGGATTCAATAGTAGAAAGTTGCTTCTTATTTTAACTAGAAAGGAAGAGGAAATTATTGAGTATGTGATAAGAGACTTAAATAGAGGAATTACATCTCTATTTGCTGAAGGCGAGTATACTCATGATAAGAAAAAGATGCTTTATTGCATTGTGAGCTCACATCAAATGGTTGAGTTAAAATCAGCTGTACATCATATTGATCCAAATGCATTTATAACAATAATAGATACTTCTGAGGTTAGAGGAAAAGGCTTCCTAAATATTTAATTCAAATAGATTAAAAAACTAACAAAACCTATAGATTACAATTAATTAGACCAACTTGATTAAGAAAGATAGAAAAAATGCTTAAAATAGATTCTAGACTACTTAAATGTAGAAAAGTGGAAGTATATAAATTGTGTAGAAATTGAAAGAGTATTCTTTATGAGGTACAATATTCCTTATGAGTATTAAGGAGGCAGCAGGGTTATGCGAAATAATTTTAAAAAGATATTAATCGTAGTTCCAATCATCTTGTTTTTATGTATGTCTTATATGGGAACTATAGTAAGAGCAGAGGATAAAGTAAATCAGACAAGTACGGATATAAGTAATAATGAAAATCAAACTAATACTAATATAGCTAATACACAAAATGATAATAAAACAAACACAACAAATAATAAAAGTACAAACTCAACTTCAAATAATTCAGAGCAAAGTCAAAGCAGTGAGAATGTGAGTGAAACTGAAAATTCATCAGCAGTTAAAAAAGAAGAGAATCCATTAACAGAAAATATTTCAGGATGGAAGAATATTAATGGAAAATTATATTATGCAACTAAAGATGGAATAGTAAAAGAAAAAGGCTGGTTTAAGGAAAAAGATGAAAACCCGAATGTAAAGAATGATAATGAGTACTATTTAGATGAAGATCATTCTGCAATAACAGGCTGGAAAGAAATTCATAAATCATGGTATTATTTTGATGAAGCAGGAGTTAAACAAACAGGTTGGAAATACATAAAATATAACTGGTATTATCTTGATAAAGACGGAATAATGCAAACCGGATGGATTAAAGGTGATGGAAATAGATATTACTTTAATGATGAGGGTGTAATGTCTATAGGAAAAAAATACATAGATGATAAATGGTACTTTTTTGGAGCTACTGGCATTCTCCAAACAGGTTTTTATATCAATCAAGGAAAGCTCTATTATTCAGAAAATGATGGAACAATGTCAGCAAATGAATGGGTAAAAACTAGAAGTAGCAAGTATTATATTAAAGCAGACAGCAGTGCTATAACTGGAAATGCAATCATAGATAATGTAGCAGAAAGATTTGACGATAATGGTAAATACATAGGTCCTGGAGATGTCAAAGAACATTTATTTATAAAATACCTAAGTGTTGGAAATGCGGATTGTGCTTTTATCAAACTTCCAAGTGGAGAAACAGCATTAATCGATACTGGAACTCCGGAAAGTTCACAAGATGTAATTAATTTCTTAAAAGAGCAAAACTTAAAAAAAGATGATGGTAAAGGAGTAGTTGATTATATAATAATTACTCATGCACATTCAGATCATATTGGTGGACTAGCGTCAATTTTGGAAAACTTTAATGTAAAAAAAGTTTATATGCCTGAAATCGCAAAGATGAAAGATTGGTATTCAAATATAGAAGTTACAGAAGAAAATAGAGCCAATGTAGAGATGATGAAAATAGATTATAACGTTTATAATGATGCGGTAAAAGCGATGAAAGATAAAAATCTAGAATTCACTAATACAAAAAAAGGTGAATTTATTGATAAAGATAATGTTTTACAATTTGTGGAATCGGATAAGAATTTTGGTCCAATAGGAACTCCTCAAATTGTAGCAGATTATTGGGGAGTTAATGAAAATTCAGCAATAGTATTTTTAAATTATGGAGATTTGAAAGCATTATTTGCTGCTGATATGGAATGGAATTCAGAAAAGGACTTCTGGAAAAGTGATTTACTACAAGGAAAACAAATTGATGTACTAAAGGTATCTCACCATGGTTATGATACATCATCCACACCAGATTTCGTAAGATATTTAAAACCAATAATGGGAGTTATAAGCAGAGATAAAGATGGCAGCACAAAAGGTATTGCTTATAAGAACTTAGTTTCAAATGGAGTAACTATATACGAAACAAGTGCAAAAGATGGAGTTTCAATATATGCGACCCCAGAAAATTGGACTGTCGGAAAATAAATATCTAAATTCTAATGCAACATACAATAAAAACATGTCCTTATTTCTAGTTATATATAAATTAATTATGGAGTAGGATTACCTATTAATATGAAGTTAAAATAAAAGCATATTTTAAACAACTTCTATAAAAGAAATGGTTATAAATAGATTAAAAACAAAAGCTCCCAATAAACATCTTGCGTCTATTGGGAGCTTTCTTTGGAAATAAGCACTAAATTAAAATGATAAACTTTAGTGCTTGAGTATTATGGGGTACGAATATTATTCTAACCATTGTTAGAAGATATATTCATAATTTTAAAAAAGTTTCTATATTATTATAAATTTCTTACTAAGTATAGATAATTAATCGAGTCTGTCAAGATTTTTGTGTAAACTTCAAAAAGTAATATGATCATTTGGTAAGGTTGGAGGTATAGTTTAGACTTCCAACCTTTATTTTATAAATGTTGAATATTATTACATTACTTATGTATAG
>NZ_MZGT01000149.1 GCF_002029255.1 Clostridium chromiireducens | reverse complement strand
GTATAGTAATAAGAGATATTGTCTCTTTAAAACAGTACATTAATTTGGAATATAGAGTATTACATACCATATAATATAATGATAGTTAATAATATATTATATCTTATAGATTTTTTATTGGGAAGGTGAGTAGAAGTGAGGGAAAATTATAATTCATTAACTTTTTGGGAAAACGTTATCAGC
Source organism: Clostridium chromiireducens (assembly GCF_002029255.1). Classification (GTDB taxonomy): domain Bacteria; phylum Bacillota; class Clostridia; order Clostridiales; family Clostridiaceae; genus Clostridium; species Clostridium chromiireducens. The sequence goes on along the minus strand of NZ_MZGT01000149.1, from coordinate 3,657 downwards.
AAGAATAAGACAATAAGGGGACATATGTTTATGCAGAAACCTCCTACTGAAAGAAGCATTTATTTTCATAGTCTTATGTTTGGAGATAGAAATGGGATAAATAATATATGGGGATACTTCCCTAATTTTCAAAGTATAATTGGATATATCCAATATTCATTTTTACAGGAATCTTTTTATAGATGGATATATGGGAAAGAGAGACTAGTAACTAAAATACCAAGCTTAACTGTTGATAAGATTATACGTGAAGGAGAAAAAGAAAAGAAAATAAATAAGGATACAGCTTTTAATATGAGAAGAGATTATGAATTTGTGCGGAGTTTATGGAATTTGCCATCTAATAGAGCAGAGGAAGAGTTAAAAAAGTTTGTTATAGACTTTAACAAGAAATGGATGGGAGATAACAGAGAATTTATATATTTTAAAATTTTTTGGACCGCTGAGGAATTGGGCGAATTTGTAATTTCATCTACTCTATTAACAGGTACAGAAGAAGAATTAGAAGCTAAGATAAATATGAAAATAGATGAATGGAAAGATATCTGCAAGTGTGCATCAACCGATCCTGTTAAAGGAGAGAAGTTTAGAAAGGTCTTGTGTAAAGACTTAACTGAAGTATTTTAAGGTGTTATTAGGCACCAAATGAGTATCGTATAATCATTTATAATTAATAATAAGAAAATAGAAGAGAAATTATAGCTAATTTTTCTTCTATTTTTATTGAAAATATTTAGTTGATTTTTATTTCAAGATCTTAGAATTTTCGTGATTTTCAACAGAAGCTATGCTTTGAGCAGAAATTCCTAGCAGCTCACCAGTAAATCCGAGGCCTTCTTCAGTTGTAGCTTTAATATTTATACAATCAATATCTATATTAAGAGCCTTTGATATATTTTCTCTCATATTTTCAATGTAAGGAAGCATTTTGGGTTTCTGAGCTATTATTGTGGCATCTATATTATTTACCTTATATCCGGCTTTGAGAATAAGTATTCCGGTTTCTTTAAGTAATTTAATGCTAGAAATACCTTTGAAGCTATTATCCGTATCAGGGAAGTGTCTGCCAATGTCTCCAAGTGCACATGCTCCTAACAAAGAATCCATTATCGCATGAAGAAGAACATCCGCATCTGAATGACCCAATAAACCTTTCTCATACGGGATTTCAACTCCACCTAGTATTAACTTTCTATTCTCAACCAACTTATGCACATCGTATCCTAATCCTACTCTCATATATTCACCTCATTTAATGTTTTTAGTAATGTATATACATTCTAACATAATATAAGGTTTATATAAATTAAATATAATATAGCGTTGGCTGATGTATTAATTAGAAATGCTTTTCTTTTTAGTCATATAGATATCTTTCTTATATTTAGTTCTAGACGTATTTAATTTTTTGAATAATAAATTAACAATTTTATTTAGAATAAACCGCACTAATGTTATTCGATGTTTTTTTATAAAATCTACATATATTACTTTTCCTTTCATAAAATATCTCCCAAATATTGTTTTAAAATTAGAAGCTAGGCAGATAAAACTTTATGGATAAGCATTTTTCTATGCTATAATAACATAGTATGAAGAAGTTATATAAAGGGTTAATATTTTAAAGGGGTGTTAATTTCATGGAAAATATAAACTTTATTAAAGATAAATATATATTTGCTTCCATCCCATCAATGTTATTAGTAGGAGATTCGGCAGAAGATACTAGAAATAGGCAGATAGCCTTATTTCTAAAAGAATTAACTAAATACAATGTTTTGATTAAAGATTTAGTAAACTATAATTTAAAGGAAGTTGATAGGAATATAGCTTTAAATGTTGCACATTACATAATTGAAAATGATGAATTACTTAACATAATAGTCAATAAATTAGATTTGCCTATATCGAGATTGAGTAAATTAACTAAAATTAAATCAGAGTACATAGAAAAGTGGAGGGATTATATCCTAGCTTATTATTTGATATTATCTAATCCAAACTATAGGGGAATACAGGATTATCTGAGAATAGTATTAAGAGAAGATAACAATGGAGGATATGTTAAAAATAACAAACAACAGATATATAAAGGATTAGTAATAAAGTCATCAAAAAAATCTGCATACATAGTAACGTCAAAAGGTGAATTTTTAAGAATAAAAACTAATGATAAAATAAATCCAGGAGATGTATGTGAGGGGAGTTTGAAAAAAACTTTAAAAAATTATAGAATACATATTTCTATCCTTTTATTAATCCTAATAGTGATTGTAAGTGGTATTATTATTGAATATAGAAGAGCTCAAAGTATAGTCGTGATAGAAACTACATCAGTCATTAAGATACATATCAATAAATATAATAAAGTTATATATGCATATTCACCTACGGAGAAGGGGAAAGAACTTATTAATGATGTTAATATGTTAAATAAAGATGTTGATGAGGCTATTGCTGATACCTTCGAATATGCTATTAATAATAATATGTTAGATTTAAGTAAGAAAACTTTAATTACAATAAATGGACAAGCGATAAAGTACGGATTATTTGATAAGACAAATAAAATTATAACTGAAAATAAAATTCCTATAGTAATAAATAATGCAGGTAATCAGCAGAAGTTACCTAAATATTTATCGGAAGATGAAAATAAAACAGAAAAATAACTCTTGCGCAGGAGTTATTTTTCTGTTTTATTTATAATTTCTTTGAAAGTATCCATATTATATTTGGAGCTAATATAAATTCTGTCGAGTCTAAGTTTATTGTCATTCCTATCTGAAAAGCCTCTTTTAGTAGTAAATCCTAATATATAGCCAGCATTCTTTGAAGCTTTTATAGTATCATCATTAAAATTACCAAAAGGATAAGCTATAGAATTAACTTCTTTACCTGTTATTTCCTCTAATGTTTTTTTTGAGTTTCTTAATTCAGTCAATTGATCTTCGTAGGAAAGAGCATCTAATTTTGGATGAGTGACAGTATGACTTTCGATATCTATTCCGTAATCAGACATTTCCTTTATAGCATCTTTTGATAAATAGTAGGAACCATCTAAATTAGATGTAATACAAAATATAGTAGCCACCATATTTAAATCTTTTAGTATTGGAAAAGCATAATTATAATTATCCATATAACCATCATCAAAAGTAATAATCATACTTTTTTTAGGGATTGGAGAATTATTTAATAAATAATCTTTTAATTCATTCATAGTTATTGTGGTATAACCTTGATCTTTTATGTATTCAAGCTGCTGTTTTAGCATTTTAGGAGTTATAGTAACTTCATTATCAGCTGATTCTTTAACAGAATGATAATATAAGACAGGAACACCTCTATTATCATTAACTAATTCACTTGTATTAAATGATCTAGATTGTAAGGCGGTATTTTTACTATCAATATCAGATTTTTGGTTTGGCAGTTCTTTAGTATTAAAATCTGAATAATTTATTGAAGAAAAGTTGTCGCTTATAAATTTTTTAGATAAAAAATTTGCATATATTAAATATCCACATAATATAAAAAAAGCAATTATAATAATCAATAATTTATTAGAGTTGAAAATTTTTCTTAAGGTATTTTTTTCATACATAAGTTTATTAATCACCTCCAAATTAAATGTTTAACATTATCTCTTATAAT
>NZ_MZGT01000148.1 GCF_002029255.1 Clostridium chromiireducens | reverse complement strand
TATATATTGTTATTATATACAAATAAGAGAATTAAACGAAACTTTTAATATTGTTTACAATGAAAATATACTTCTTGAAGAACAAACACTTAACATTATACACCTTAAATGAGAAATCCCTTATGAAGCTTGTTCTATTTAGAAATACTACTTATTTCTCTGTAAATCATTGATCTATTTCAATGTAATCACTTAATGATTTATATGATAGTATAAGTAACTAATGAAAAGGAAACTCTAAAACTCCAATGGAATCTAAAGCCTATGAAAGAGATTTTTTATCAAAGCAGCAAAATCATTGCGATATGACTTTTAAGAATATTCCCGAATTATATTTAGATGATTGTAAGATTAGGACAAGATCTACTACGTTGAGTAATAAAAAAGATTTAATAAATCATAAGATGCTGCCTTATTTTAAACATATTAATACAAATGAGATAACGCCAAATCACATACGGAAATGGCAGAATTCATTAAAGAAAGAAAATTACTCAGATACATATTTAAAATCAATTCATAATCAAATTGCAGCTATCTTTAACTTCGCAATTAAGTATTATAATCTAAATGTTAATCCTGCACTTAGAGCTGGAGCTAAGGTAACAATGGCTTTTAAGATATTATTTGGGACTGGAATAAGGCGTGGTGAATTATTGACTCTCACTTTTAATGATATTAATCTAGATAACAATACTATTAATATAAATAAAACTTATACAAAATGGATGGAGCTGATATTATAAATGCTCCTAAGACTTATAAAAGTAAAAGAATTATCGCTATGATTATAAATCAACAGATAGAGTATTTACTTTTGGATTGCATTTTCTTCGCTATCAATTAGGGAGTATATGTAAGCGCAGTGGGGTAAAAAAATTAGAGTGCATGATTTAAGGCATTCTCATGCATCTCAATTAATTGAACTTGATTTCTCTCCAATATTGATTTCAGAAAGACTTGGACATGAAAAAATACAAAACACACTCGATACGTACTCTCATTTATATCCTAACAAGGATTGCCTTGTAGCAAATAAACTTAATGATTTATATTAGTACGTTTCTAGCACGATTTGTATTTTACAAAGTCTCTCAGACGTTCATATAAAAGAAACAGGGAGGTTTCCCTCCCTACTCCATTCCTATAAACTCAACCTTTTCAACATTTTTAAGGTCAAGAAGACCACTTGTTAACATTTTTATGTCGCCATCCACTGTTGAAAGATCTATTGTTATACTTAAATTAGCATATCCATTTAACGGTATACCTTGATTTATTGTCAAGATATCTCCGCCTTTTTCTGCTATATAATTACTTATATTCGATAAAACGCCCTTTTCATTTTTTAATATTATATTATAAGTAACTTTTCTTCCTTCCGAAGTTTCAGAAAAATCAAATACAAAGTCTTTATATTTATAATATACACTTCTGCTTATGCCAGCTATTTTCACAGCTTCTGTTATTTCTTTTATCTTTCCATCTTTTAATAGTTTTTTTGCAAACAGAACTTTTTCATAAACGTCAGGTAAAACCCTTTTATCTATAACTAAGTAATCTCCACTCATTATTTTGTACCTTCTATAATGGTTGCCCCCGCATTATCTAAAGATAACTCTAATATATTCCATTCCAATCCTTTTATTCTTAAAAATTCTCTAAGCTTATTGCTAAAGCGCTCATCACCTTCGTCGATAATCGCCATGATTGTTGGACCTGCTCCACTTAGGTAACAAGCCAATGCTCCTAATTCATAGCTCATATTATACACCTCTTCAAAACCTGGAATTAACTTACTCCTGTAATTTTGGTGAAAGGCATCTTTACATGCGTACTTTATTAATTCATACTTCCCACTACAGAAGCAAGATACCATAAGAGCAGCCCTTGAGACGTTATAAACTCCATCTTTTAAGCTTATTTCTTTTGGAAGTACGCTTCTTGCTTTCTCAGTAGATAATCTAAAATCAGGAATAATTGAAACAAACTTGATTCCATCCTTAACATTCACTTTATCATAGTAAGTCTTGTTTTCATCAACTATTGCAACAACCATACCCCCAAGCAAGGCTGGTGCAACATTATCTGGATGACCTTCAATTTCTACTGCCATCTCCAATAATTCTTCGTCTGAAAACTTCTTCCCCAAGATTTCGTTAGCTCCTACTAGTCCCCCAACTATACATGTAGAGCTACTTCCAAGACCTCTAGATACTGGTACATCTTGTTTAATTTCGCTTATTTCTAATCCTTTTATTTTATAGCCCGCTTTATCAAAACAATGCTTCATTGCTTGATAAATAATATTTTCTTCATTACAAAATTCCTCTGGCATTCCATTAAACTTCAAACCATCTTCTAATTCCCTGAATTCAAAATCATTATATAAATTTAATGCTATCCCTAATGAATCAAATCCAGGTCCCATATTTGCTGATGTAGCTGGTACTCTAACTCTAATCATATATTATCCCCTATGAATCTAAGTAAGAAAGTAGAGCATTTCTCATCTCACTCTTATCCCAAACTTCATCATGTAATACCTTAGCATTTTCTAAAGTACTTAAGCTATTTGGTATCTTAGTGTTTGTTGAATTAGATAATTCATTTAATACTTTAAAATCATCTACTCCATCAACATCTATATCAAGTGCATTACAAATACTTCTTGGGAATTTGTATGGACTTGCAGTTGATAGTATTAAAGTTGGTTTGTCGTCTTTAGTTTCTTCTACATATTTCTTCTTAACTACATATGCTACAGCTGTATGAGTGTCCATTAAATAATTATCTTTTTTATATATTTCTTCAATAGCATCATACACTTCTTCTGTTGTTGCAAAATTTCCATAGAATTCTTTAATGAAATTTCTAACTTTTTCATTTACTTCATAAACACCTTTAGTATTTAAGTTGTTCATCATCTCACTAACCACTTCAGCATCTCTACCACTTGCTTCAAATAATAATCTTTCTAGATTAGACGAAACAAGTATATCCATTGAAGGTGATTCTGTTAAAACAAGTTCTCTCTTCTTATCATACACCCCTGTTTCAAAGAAGTCTGTTAGAACTTTGTTTTCATTAGATGCACATATAAATTTATCTATTGGTAGCCCCATTTGTTTAGCATAATATCCAGCCAAGATATTTCCAAAGTTACCTGTTGGAACTACTACATTTATAGAATCATCCTTTTGTATTACTCCTTGGTTTACTAAATTAAAATATCCATAAAAATAATACACTATTTGAGGCACAAGTCTTCCAATGTTAATTGAGTTTGCAGATGATAAGATAAATCCTTTTTGAGCTAGCCCTGCCCTAAAATCATTATCTCCAAAAATCTCTTTTACTCCAGTTTGAGCATCATCGAAATTGCCATTTATTCCAATGACTTTAACATTATTTCCTTCTTGACTTGACATTTGTCTTTCTTGAATTGCACTTACTCCATTTTTAGGATAATAAACTACAACTTTAAAGCCTTCAACATCTTTAAATCCTTCAAGTGCAGCTTTTCCTGTATCTCCTGACGTTGCAGTAAGAATTGTTATATCTTCTTTAACATCACAAATTTTCTTAGCTCTTTTCATAATTTGTGGTAAAAATAACAGCGCTGCATCCTTAAATGCACAAGTTGGCCCATGATATAATTCCAAAAAGTTATTTTTTACTTCTACACTGAATCTATCATTATATGCATTATTAATTGCCCCCATTAATTCTGCATCATCAATGTCTGTAAAATACTCATTGATAACTTTAAATGCTAAATCTTCGTATTTAATGTGTGTATCTTTCTTTAATTCATCATATACTTTAGGAAATCCATCTGGAACATATAGCCCGCCATCTTTAGAAATTCCATTAATTATTGCTTTAGCAGATTCTATATCTTTCTCTAAGCCTCTAGTACTTCTAAACTTCATTTAATCTCACCTCAAAATTGTATTAAATATGAATATATATCCACTTATATTT
>NZ_MZGT01000147.1 GCF_002029255.1 Clostridium chromiireducens | reverse complement strand
ATTATATAGAGTATTATTTATTTAATATGTCTATGAGTACAACTAATGATTTATATAAAATAAATTTATTAACTTTAGTCCACCCTTATATTAAAAAACTTATTAAATTTGATGATCAAAATAAAACAGAATTATTTAAAACTCTAAAGACTTATCTAGAAAACAACAGAAATGCCAATGATACGTCTATTCAACTAAATATACATAGAAGCACATTCTTTTACCGTTATAATAAAATTCAAGGTTTACTTGATATATCATTAGGAAACAATAATAACCTATTCAAATTAGAACTATCATTTAAAATTTTAGATTATAATACATTAACGAAATCCAAATTATAGATTTTTTGCGGGTTTGATTGTAACGCTACCCCGTGACAATAAAAAAACACGACCATCTGCAAGTAGCTATTCAAGCCACATATAGATGGTCGTGAATTTTATGGTGGAGGCGAAGCGTGACTTTTGAAATCCACCAATATTTATTAAAATTTAATCATTTTGCGACACTCTCTTATAGTTTATGCTTGCTCCCATAAAGCAACTGCTTTTTGAGTATCAAGTTCTATGTTTAGTTGTTCTAATTCTTCCTGTAAATTATTCATTTGCTTTTTGGAATTAGAAAGATTGACCAAAGCTTGTTCATATTCATCTAAATAGTAACCAATATCACTTGAATTAGCAGCAAATAATTTATCAGAAAAACTTGTCCTTTTACTCCTGTCATATCCATATTGGATTAATAATTCATTAATCATTTTTTCTTGTTCTTTAATAAATACAGCTATTTTATTTCTTATGAAAGCAGAATCTAAATTCTCATCATTATATCTAAATTCTTCATTTGATAACTTACTAATATTATTTTCTACAACATTGGTAATGCTAACCATATGCTTTTTTATCTCTTTTATTTTTTCTAATCCAAGTTCATTAGTTATATTAAATTGTGTCTTCACTGTTTGTTCGATATCATTCTTACAATGTTGTATTAACGTTCTACCTGCTGTTTTCATAACCTCTTCTTTTAATTTCGTAAATATATCTAAAAACTCTTTATAATTACTTTTGGAAATATTTAAGTTTTTCTCTGTTATTTTCAACTTTTTTTCTAATGGCCAATTATTTTGTATCAGACTTATACATTCCCATTCAGAATTAATAATTTGATGTATTTGGGTTGAGAAAAATTTTTCCGTTAATCTCTTTTCTATTACGGGAGCATCAGTAAACGAATCTTTATTAACATGATAACAATATAATCCATCTTTATTTTCTTTATTGAAAGAAATGTCAGTCCCCCTAAATCCATTTAATAAATATTCAATATATTGTTCTTCAATTGATATTATTTTAGCTTTGTTATATGGAATGATTCTCTGAACTAATATTTGTTTAATCTTTGTTTCTAGAGTATCCATTTTTATATAATAATAATAACTTGCCATTTATATTTACTCCTTTCTATACTTTAATTAATCTAGATATCAAATAAATTTACATTACATATTAAACTCATTACTAGGTATACACCGTCGCCTAAATAATATATAATAAAATCCTCCATTTTCTTTTAATCGCTTAACTTTTAACTTAATCAAAATACTCATCTCCTTATATTTGAATTTTATCATATTTCTTCTAAAAGGTCTTTTCTGTTTTTTTATTCTTAAAATAGATTATGATAATAATATTTTTGCTGTCTCCAGAGAATGTTATTCAAATCCTTAAATGTACACCTTTCTGGACTTCTATAAAATGATTATATTTTGGTTTTTCTTTATCTATTGTTCTATTTGAGCGACTTATTATTATGTGAAAAATTCCCCAAAGCAACTTTGGGGAACATATAAAACACATTCTCAAATCTTCAAAACCCCACTGAAACTTACTTCATCATGGTCTCTTCGAACTATTAATTTATAAATATAATTTTCATAAACTCCTAAACTACTGTATTTCTATGTTGTATACTAAGCTAGTAACTCCTCTATGATTTCTCTAAACTCTCTGGAATCCAAATCTTTTAAGCATTCATAAACTTGAATCGTTTGATTTGTTAATTTGGACAATCCTACATTTTTATCTAAATAACTATACATTGCTTTTCTCATTCTTAAGCTACCTTTGCTCATTCCAAGTTTATTAGAAATTTCATTATAAGAGTAATTAATTTCTTTAGTACTATACTTATATAGGTAAAATGCTACAATGTCATCAACAATAGACCATTCATGCATTTTTTCATTCATATCCCCTCCATTTATTCGTTATGCTTTTATTATATATTTCTTATATTATTGTAATCAAATATGATGATAACTACTTTCTCATATACTCACTATAGCAACAACCAATGAAATGCCTAGCTAAATCCTTTAAATCACTTTTTTAAATCTTTAAGTGATTTTTAATAATTTACACATAATAACTAGCAAACTTTCGCTAAACGCACCTTAAGCGCAAAAAAAGAACTATACCAAGAATACTTTAATATAGTTCTTTGCATGTCAGCAAAAAATACCCACTTATAAGCTAAGATTAATCTAGTAACTTTATAACTAATTCTCTAAATTCATTAGCATTTAAATCTTTAAGCATTCAAATACCTTACATGTTTGTTTTGATACGTCAGCTAGTCCTTTTCCAACTTCCATTAGTGATTAGAAATTTTCCCTCTCATCTTTAACTTATCTATTGTCATTTCAATTTTATTATCTATTTCATTATAGGTATAATTAATTTCATTACTACTATACTTCTATAAGTAAAATGCTATTATGTTATCACTTATGGACGATTTATGTCTTTCTTCGATCATTCTCCCCCTTAATTAATATAGTTTTATTATATAGCTTGCACTAAGCATGAGCAAAAAATTCAATCCCATTTTTTTAAATCGGTTCTATACTTAGCCTTATGAAATCTTTTAATTAGTTACTAATTATTTTATATTAATTATTCTTTTTATATGAAAAATCTTCATAAAGTTTATTAAAAGCCTTAATACCAATAGCTTTAGCTGTATTTTCATAATAATACTCTTTTAACTCTTCTACTTTTGTTATAGGCATTTCATACTGGATTATAATCGTTTTACTTTCAAAGTATACTTTATTCTCTTTTATAAACTTTATTACTTCTGTAAATAGTTCTTCTTTATTTTCTATAAATTTCAATTTTTCTCCATAATAACTAATCTCTACTATACAATCTGTATACGTATGTTTAGCCTCATTCAACAAATTCCATTTAACTTCTTCTTTACTCTTCTCTCTGTTATATATCATATAATTATTTATAAACAAATCTATTCCTGAAATATCATCTTTGCTTCCTTTATATAAATCTACTTGATAACTACCTAAGATTTTACACGAACTTATTTTTTCTGCCTCAATATTCTTTGCTGTTACTTTTCTTTCATTTACTAAAATTATAAGTTCTCCTTTTTTTATAAATTTACTATATATTCTACCCAATCTCGCTAGAATATTATCTATAGTATAACTATTGATTATTTCTTTATTTATATTATTATCTAAATCACTTATAAAGATATTAGTTCCCTCAGTTACCTCTGGATTATAATCTATATTTTCACTTTGAGATGTTAACTCCTCACCGCCTAACTTAATGTCCAATGAAAACTTTCTAGAACATCCATTTCTATTTGAAAATATATCTATCTTATTTCCAAGTCTAAAGAATGATTTTTTCATACCTAATCCTGAAATATTCTCTCCCTTATCCATGCCTATTCTAAATATTTCTTTATCTGTTAGATTACCATGAATTCCACCACTATTATCACTTATCATTATTAAATTCTCAAATATATTCATACTTACCTCGCAAGGATTTTCACTTGTTGTTATTTCTTCTCTAGCATTTATGGAATTATCTATGAACCTACTTAAAGATTTTGAGATATCCTCTTTCTCTACTAAATATCTTTTCAAGAAGTTTTTATTAATGATAACTTTACTATAATTAATCATAATTCACCTTATATATCGTAATTTAATATTACTATA
>NZ_MZGT01000146.1 GCF_002029255.1 Clostridium chromiireducens | reverse complement strand
ATTATATCTATGCTTTTTATTAATTCAATTTAAATATTTTTTATTATAATTTTTTTACTTTATAAAAAAGAGTCAATCTATTTTTGATTAACTCTTAACTAATCATATTTAACTCTTATGTATTTAAAATCAGGTTATTTTTTATTACCAATATAATTTTTGCTTATTACTGAATCAGCAATATTGAATGTTTCCTTTAAGTGATTTGTTTCTTTTTCATCCTTTGGTGTACCCATAATAGTACCATCGTTTAAAATCGCCGCATCTCTATTTGTATTTACTAAAATTCTACCCATAGAAGTATTTTCAAAGTCACTTCTATCAATTCCTAGCAAGTATGATATTGTCGGTAGAAAATCAGATTGACCACCTGCTTTGGAAATCACCTCTGGTTGCAAATCTTTTGAATATATTATATATGGTATTTTTTTGTGATTATCCTTCCACCAATCTCCTTCTAGCGGAGAATTTTCTATTTCCTTTTCATAAAATTTATGAACACCACAATGATCCCCATAAATCATAACTACTGTATTATCTAACTGATTATTTTTATCTAATTCCTCTAAAAATTTCCCAATAGCTTCATCAGTATATCTTACTGCCTGAAAATATGATCCTAACATATTTTCATCTAATTCTTTAGGTAATTTTAGATATTTCTTGTCCTCTGGCATATCAAAAGGTCCATGACTTGTTAAAGTCGTCATAAATGCGTAAAAAGGCCCCTTCTCATTTTTTAATTTTTCTGATATCTGTTTTAAATAAGATTCATCAGATAACCCTAAGCCAATTATTTCATCCTGGTTATATACTCCAATATCTAAAATTTTATTTGCACCAAAAGACTTATGCATTTCCGCCCAATTCCAACTACCTGGCAGTTCCGCATGTGTAGAAATTGTTTCGTAACCTCTAGCGTTTAATAAATTCTGTAATGTATTAAAATTCGCCCATGGATAGGAGAATACGGTTGTTCCTACTCTTATTGGAAATATAGATGTATTCACAAGTACATCCGCATCAGAACTTGTGCCGGAATTATTTTGTTCATATATATTATTGAAATATAGACTTTTTGATAATAATTTATTTAAATTCGGTGTTATCTCTTGTCCATATACTTTTTGATTTATAACAAAGTTTTCTAATGATTCAACTTGTAAAGCTATCACATTTTTGCCTTGAAGCATCCCTTTGTATTTATTATCCTCAAGATCTTCTTTATTCTCATTAAACCAATTTTCTATTTCTTTTGTTTCATTTAAAGTTAATGTCTTGTTTTTATCTCTATAAAATGCGAAATCATAACCATGGTATCCAAGTGGACTCATATCACTAAATGTTTGAAATGGTGCCCAAGATATTCTAAACAAATTTTTCCCATCTAACATTTGCCTAATATCAACAAAATAATGTCCTAATCCTACAATAAGTGAACCTATTAAAAATACAGAGATCGCCTTTAAAATCCTAAAAGATAATTTTACTTCTCCTTTACTATCTTTCACTTTAACTAATAATAAATTTAAGCATAATATAATTAAATCAACAAAAAATGCTAAATCTACTAATCTAGGATTAAACAGATTTTTTCCTACAGGATTAAATATTTCTATATGTATTAAATGCCTATATGATAGGAAAGTTCCATTAGCACGGTAGTACCATATGTCAGCTATAAAGGTAATAGTAACTATAACATCTATTATTAAAGCAGCTCTAATTCTCCCTTTCTCTTTAAAGAAAAATATAGGACTACATATTAATACTATTATTGCTATATGCGCCCAAAGTACAGGAGTACCAAAATAAATCCCTCCCAAATTGATGCTTGATGAATTTGGAGTTCTAAGCATTGATAGCAGTACCATAGACTTTAATTGTAATGCAACCACCATAAATACAAATATCCAATTTCTTTTAACTAAGTTTTTAAGTTTTTGCTCCATTTTAATTCTCCATTAATTATCTATTTTTTTATCTTTATATATTGTAACTCAAACTGAATCTTTAACCAAGAAGATTTTACCTTAATTAATTAACTTTCCGATTTATTCTCTAAAAAATTATTACAAAGCATTTATATTATTTTATCAGATCTAGATTTTTATTTATTAAAGAGAAACATTTCCAATTTCTAACTTGCGGCTATTAGATACAGAGGTATATACTAATAATATTGTTTATTAAAACATTTTAAAATTAAAATATCTTGTAGAAAAATACAAATATATTTTAAAATTGAAATTCTTATAGAAAGGTTCTGAAAATAATGGTTTCAACTAAAGACAATTCAACTTTGCTAAAAAATAACTCTTTGAGAAGATTGATGGTTGCCCGCGTGTCTACAAATTTTGCTTATCAAATGCTCACAATAGCTATTGGTTGGCAAATGTATTCCTTGACTAAATCAGCTTTTTATTTGGGCTTAGTTGGACTAGTTCAATTTTTACCTATGCTTTTTCTTTCACTTTTTGTCGGTCATGCGTCAGATAGATATGATCGTAGAAAAATAATTACTCTAAGCCAAACTATCCAAAGTTTATTTATTTTAATTTTGGCTTTTGGAAGTTTTAGTGGGTGGATTACGAAAGAAAGATTTCTTTTAATAATTTTTTTAATAGCTGTAGCTCATTCATTTGAGGGCCCTCCAATGCAAGCATTATTACCTAATATTGTTAGTCGGGAAGTTTTTCCAAGAGCCTCAGCATTAATGTCTTCTGTCTCTGAATTCGCAGTTATAGTAGGTCCAGCTGTTGGTGGAATACTTTATTCCTTTGGTCCAACCTTGATTTATGCTTTAGTTGGAACTCTATACTTAACTTCAGGAACTCTTATATCTCAAATTTCTATTAAGAAAGAAGAATTTAAACCTGAACCTGCAAGTATAAAATCACTATTCGCTGGAATATCTTTTATCAAAAGTAAGCCAATTATATTAGGTGCAATATCATTAGACTTGTTTGCAGTCTTATTTGGTGGAGCCACTGCTTTACTTCCAATATATGCAAGCAGTATTTTAATGATAGGTTCATTTGGACTTGGAGTTCTAAGATCCGCTCCAGCTATTGGCGCTTTATTAATGTCAGCATATCTTGCGAAAAATCCATTAAAGCATAATGTGGGAAAGACTATGTTTACTGCAGTAATATTTTTCGGTATATCTACCATAGTTTTTGCACTCTCGAAATCAGTTATTATTTCATTTTTAGCACTTTTCGTATTGGGTGCCTCAGATGTTATCAGTGTTGTAATCCGTTCAACACTTGTTCAACTTGAAACCCCCGATAATATGAGAGGCAGAGTAAGCTCTGTAAATATGATTTTCATCGGTACTTCCAATCAACTAGGAGAATTTGAATCAGGTACAACCGCTGCTCTATTTGGAACCGTTAATGCAGCATTTATCGGAGGCATCGGAACTATTATTGTTGTACTGCTTTGGATGAAACTTTTCCCTTCGATTTTACACGTTGATAAATTTCAGACAAGTAAACCCTAAGTACAATCATAACAACATGAATAAGGGACATGATTTTATTTGATGTTGCAGTAAATAAAATCATGTCCCTATTTATGTTATGAATTTCAAATAAAAATTAATATCTTTATTAAATGTACATTCTAAAATCAATTACAATAGCTTCTCTATAACGTATTAAATAATCTTACTTCAATTTATTAAAGAACTTTTATATACATATTTTTTGATAATTCCCTAAGTTTATCCTCATCTAATATATATATTATTTTATTATCACATTTTATTATATCCTGTAATTCAAGCTCTTTAATAGTTCTACCTAAATGTCTATATGTTGTTCCTAGAAACTGAGCAATCTCTTTAAATGATGAGTCTATCATTATATGCTTTTTATCTGTAATATGTTCAACAAGATAACTTGCCAACCTATTAATTAATGGATATACATAATTATATGAACTATTATTAATTGTTGCCTCAAGCTTTTCGCTTAAAGAATTCACTAAATAATGTAAGAAATCAACATTATCAATATACTTTTTTCTAAGGATCTCCGAAGGAATTGCAATTAGATAGCTATCTTCAATTGCTTCAACATTACATTGTATTGGTTTATTTCTTAAAAGCTCCAAATCTCCTATTGAGATAAAATCACTATAAAACTTTAAAAGCATAGATTTTCCATTCTCAAATAAATATGATATTTTTATTTTACCATCTACAAGTAAAAAATAGTATTCTAGATCAGATTCAGCCTCTAATATAAATTCTTTTTTCTTATAAAAATGTAGTTTTGAGTAATTTA
>NZ_MZGT01000145.1 GCF_002029255.1 Clostridium chromiireducens | reverse complement strand
CCAGCGTTCGTCCTGAGCCAGGATCAAACTCTCAATAAAAAGTTTAATCTTAGCTTACTCAAATAAAGAATTGCTGGTTTACTTAAATGTATTTATATATTCTGTTCAATTTTCAAAGACCAATTTTTCTTACAACATATTGTTGTAACTTACTTTATTTCTTGTCACCCTCAAGCGACTTTCTTAGTATATCACTTGCTTTCGACCCTGTCAACATCTTTTTTCAAAATCTTTCAAAGTTTTTTAAACTTATTTGTTGACTCCTTCAAAATGTTTTATGTCTCTTAGCGACGTTTTTTATCTTACCACATATACTTTTTATATTAAAACCGTAATAAATGTATTTTAACCAGTTTATATTAAATATAATACTATATATACATACATTTCTCCATTATCCTCATATGGATACGCCAGGATTAGTTATATTGGTCTTATCTATAAAATTCATATATAGTCATCTATTTTTCTTCTAGATTCCCCAAGATCCTAAGAGGTTAAAAAATGTATTAATTCTGTTTAATATCTTATTACGTCCCTTAACCGTTATAAAATAAGATAAGTTTAGCTAATTGTATGCTATTAGTTAAACTTATCTCTAGAACATAAATAAGAGTCTATATAATATTACCAATAATTTATTAGCCACATCTTGATTATTATTTTTTATTGTTATACCCTATCTTCTCTAAAATAATCAATGCTGTGTCTTCAATAGCTCTTTCTGTTACATCTATAGTTTTACATCCTATCTTTCTCATTATTTTATCAGCAAAATCAAGTTC
Organism: Clostridium chromiireducens; assembly: GCF_002029255.1. Classification (GTDB taxonomy): domain Bacteria; phylum Bacillota; class Clostridia; order Clostridiales; family Clostridiaceae; genus Clostridium; species Clostridium chromiireducens. The sequence continues at coordinate 3,718 of NZ_MZGT01000145.1, read as the reverse complement.
CTCTAGAATTCTTGCATCCCCTGCATATTCAATATCAGATGTAATTCTATGGAACTTATCTAGCCTCCTTTTCCTAATCTCAATTAATCTAAGCGGATTTATAGTAAGTCCAAATACTTTCTTTTTATCAATTTCATATATTTCATCCGGAACACCGACTTCTGGCATTAATGGTATATTTATTGCTTTTATACCTTTATTAGCTAAATACATGCACAATGGCGTCTTTGATGTACGCGAAAGTCCTATTAATACTACATCAGCATTTTTTAGTCCTCTATAATCCTTACTATCATCATATTGCATTGCAAACTCCATAGCTTCTATTCTCTTAAAGTATACCTCATCTGTCTGCCTCATGGCACCAGGATTATATGTAGGATGAGTTTTCAAAATAGTAGATGCTACATTGATTATCGGACCTAACACATTCATAACTGAAATATTTTTTTCCATTGCCTTTTGCGTTAAATACTCTCTAACATTAACTGTTATTATTGTTGATACTATTATTGTATTTTCACACTCATCTGCAACTTTCAATACGTCTTCAACATCCTCTAGCCCTTTTACATAAGGAATTCGTTTAACATCAACCTTTTCTGTAAATTGGCTCGCTGCTGCAACTGCGACCTGATGCGCAGTTTCTCCTATAGAATCTGATACCGCTAAAATTGTTAACATAATCTTATACCTTCTTTCTCACGTTTTTCTAATAATCTTCTACACCTTAGTCTGATATTATTTCTACATATTTTATCAATATTCATAAATTCCATATCTACATTCTCTATATTTCTATATTAACCCAAACCTATCTCTTTTAATAGTAGTGAATTTTTTCATAGCATATGTTAAACTTTAATATATCATTAATATAATTACAATTGGAGGTACTTATATGAAGAATAAAAAAGTATTGACTATGAGTGTTCTTCCCATTATGTGGGCTATATATGTCTTATTTGAGCTTATTACAGGAAGAATTACTGATTCTCAAACAATTTTCTTTAATATATTATTAATTTTATTATTTGCACTAGTAGGTTTATTTACTTATAAAATAGGAATTAAGTATGAATCTGGCTTTAAGTCTAATATATTGTGGACATTATTTTTATTATTTTTCGTACTGGATCAAGGCGTAAAATTTTTAATTAAATTATTCTGGTTCAACAATTATTTTTCTATAGTCCAAAATATATTATATTTCAGACCTATAATTAATACTGATGGCTCATGGCTAAATGCTAGATTTGGCACGTCAGTAAACTTTCCAATTTTAATAGCCTTAAATACAATAGCCATCTTTCTATTTATTGAAGTATATAGGTATTATTTACATAAAGGAAATAAAGACTTTTGGGCAGATATGTGCTTCATTTTCGTTAGTTGTGGTGCAATCTGCTCACTAGTTGATAAAATATTTTATGGTGGGAGTTTAGATTTTATTGGAATAAGTAACTTATTTATTGCCGATACAAAAGATCTATATATTAATCTGGGTATCTTGTTTTTTGCTCTTACTATGTTTAACAAAGGATATCTATCATCAAATGATGACACATCTTTTAGTGAGGACATTCAATCACTAAAAAGATTTCTACTATTTGTAAAATACGATATTGCTAGTAAATTTAAATCTTTCTAAAATAAATACTTATTTAACAATGTTAGAAAAAATTAAATAACGCCTTAATTAGTAATAGCTAAATTTTAATATATTACTAATTAAGGCGTTATTAACTTAATTTCTTATACTAATGTAAAAAAGAGCTTTTACATAAAGTAAAAGCTCTTTTATATAAATACTAAGCAAGTTTTTAAAACAAATTACTTTATTAAAGTAATTGGTGGCTCACCCGGGAATCGAACCCGGGACACCATGATTAAAAGTCATGTGCTCTACCGACTGAGCTAGTGAACCATCTTACCTCGCAACGTCCTACTCTGCCACACAGTCGCCCGTGCAGTACCATCGGCGCTATAGACCTTAACTTTCCTGTTCGGAATGGGAAGGAGTGTTACCTCTATGCCATCATCACGAGATCTTATTGTTTCAAGTCTAAGACATATTGAAGGACTTAACAAAATCATCTAATAACTAAATCTATAAATTTAAAATTTGTATTTTCTGAATTCACCTTCAATGTAAGAATTTTTTACATCTTACACTATTGTGTCGAATACTTGCCTCAACAAGATATTATTATACATAGTATTATCTATTGTGTCAACACTTATTGTGAAATTAAATTTTAATTTATTTTTTTTATATATTCTTTAATTAACTCTATTGATTTTTTAAATTTATCTAACTCTTCATTTGTCATGTGTATTTCAACAACTTCTTTAACTCCGTCAGCATTTAGAACTGCTGGTACCCCACAGAAAACATCATGTGCTCCATATTCACCTTCCAGTAGTGTAGATACTGGCATTATTCTATTTTCATCATTTATAATTGCCTTTATTATTCCAACAGTTGCAGTTGCAATTCCATAGTATGTTGTTCCTTTTCTATTATATACTTCCCAACCAGCTCTAGCTGTTTCTAAGACTAATCTATCTAAGTCTACTTCCCCAACTCTATCCTTATTATCTCTTAATATTTCATAAAATGATTTTCCACCAACTGTCACATGAGACCAAGGTACCATTTGAGAATCTCCATGCTCTCCCATAGAGTATCCTTGCACACTACGTGGATCTACATTTAATAGATCCCCAATAAAATTCTTTAATCTAGCAGAATCAACGGAAGTCCCGGTACCAATAATATGACTCTTAGGTAAGCCTGATATTTTATAAACATGATATGCAATCATATCCACAGGATTTGAAATAACAATAAAATGCCCTTTAAATCAGCTCTTCATTATAGGATTGACAATAGATTCTACTATTCTTGCCGATAATTCTAGCGTATCTATCCTTGTTTGCCCAGATTTAGGAGGTGCACCAGCTGTTATTACAACAATATCAACATCGCTACATCGTTCGTAGCTTCCTCTTAGAACTTTTGTATTTCTATTTAAATATTCGATACAATGGTTTAAATCCATCACTTCTCCTAGTGCCTTTTCTTCATTTATATCAATCATTAGTATTTCATCACAAACACCTTGTGTCAATAAGCTAAAAGCTGTGCTAGATCCCACTAATCCAGTTCCTACAATTGCAACTTTGTTCTTTTTTAAACCCATATATAAAATTCTCCTTCATAAATTATCATTTAAATCTATATTATACTTCCTATTATAAGCATTTATTCATACGCTAATCTATTTTAATATATTTGCTCTAAGTATTATCTGCTATAAAAATTATTATTGCAACTTTCATTTATCAATATAAGTTTCAATTAAAACGCTAATAATTTATTTAACTCACAAAACTATTGTAGTTTTTGTGTATATATATCTAAAATATGTGGGTAAATTTAAAATTCTGATAATCTTTTTTTGTAAAACAAAAAAGATTGTTAAATATTTTTAACAATCTTCACTCTGGTGCGTCATCAGGGATTCGAACCCTGGACACCCTGATTAAGAGTCAGGTGCTCTACCGACTGAGCTAATCACGCAAATCTTACCTCGCAACGTCCTACTCTGCCACACAGTCGCCCGTGCAGTACCATCGGCGCTATAGACCTTAACTTTCCTGTTCGGAATGGGAAGGAGTGTTACCTCTATGCCATCATCACGAGATGCTTGTT
>NZ_MZGT01000144.1 GCF_002029255.1 Clostridium chromiireducens | reverse complement strand
TATTATATCTTTATCAAGTATTTTTTCTATATCATGTTTAATAAAATAATGCATTAAGAGATCATTATTAATAATTTTTTTCATAATTCCTCCATATATAAGACATATGTCCTATCAAAAACTATATAAATATGGTAACTTATCAATTGGGTAATGTAAAGTATAAAAGCCTAATTCAGACTTGTCCTAGTATTAGAAGTTTTATGCTATAATTATAAAAGTTTATTAACATTTGGAGGTTTATTATGAAGTACGAAGTTATAATATTTGATGCCGATGAAACTCTCTTTGACTTTAAAAAATCTGAAAGAGAAGCAATAAAAAATTCTATGAATGAATTTAATATAAATTATGATGAGAAATATCACTTAGATATATATTCAAAAATAAATAGTGAGATTTGGAAAGAATTTGAGAATGGACTTATAACTCAAGAGAAATTAAAGATTGAACGATTTAAAAGATTATCAAATAAGTTAAATATTAAATTTGATGAGACAAAATTTGCAATGTCATATATGAAACATCTTTCTAACGGATCGTTCTTATATGATGACAGCTTAAATCTCGTTGAAAATCTATCTAAAGATTATAAACTTATTATAATTACAAATGGTCTTAAAGACGTCCAACATAATAGAATAAGAAAATCAACTATATCCAAATATTTCGATGACATAGTCATATCAGAAGAAGTAAAAGTAGCAAAGCCAGATTCAAGAATATTTGAACTTGCTTTAAATAACATTAATTATACAAATAAGGACAAAGTATTAATAGTTGGAGATAGCTTAACCTCTGATATACAAGGTGGAATAAATTTTGGTATTGATACCTGTTGGTATAATCCTAATAAAATTATAAATCAGAGTAATATCCTTCCTAGTTATGAGATTTATAGTTTAATAGAACTTATAGATAAATTGGAAATCATGTAAAAATACAAATTAAAAAGCCACCTTATTTGGCGGCTTTTTAATTTATATTTCAAGTATATTTATATTATAGAAATATCAATTGCTTGAAGACCCCTTGGCCCCTTCTCTGTAGTGAATTGAACTTTCTGACCTTCTTCAAGAAATCTTATTGAACTATTCCCCTTAAGCGCTGATGAATGAACAAAAACATCCTTCTCACCTTCAACTTCAATAAATCCAAAACATTTTTCTGGGCTATACCACTTTACAATACCAGTTTTCATTAATTATCCTCCAAATATAAAACACTGTTATTTATGATGCACTAATTTTGCATCAACAATGCCATATAAAATAAGTATACCACACAACTCATAAAATATTCAGTTTGCTTTAATTATTTTTTTATTAATAGTCCTTGCCCATATATTTATTTACTATATAACATAAAAGAATAATAACATTCTATCATTTCCATAACTTTTCTTTATACAATCTCCAGTAATTATATTTTATAGACTAAAATAAAAAAGAGTTATAAAAAATCTTATAACTCTCAAAATACTCAAAACTATCTTCTGTTATTTTGTTGTTTTCTTGCTCTTCTACAAGCTGGGCATCTTACTGGTTCGTTATCGAATCCTTTTTCTTTGTAGAATTCTTGTTCTCCAACTGTGAATACGAATTCACTACTACAGTCTTTACATACTAAAGTTTTATCTTGCATATTAAATTCCTCCTTTTAAATTAAAGATTAAAATCGTTCAACATTATTCTCTAAAAGGAGAAATGTATATCACTATTAAAAACCTTTTTATTACAATATATATTATAACAAGTTTTATTTAAAATAGCAACATTTTATTTTATTAACATTTTTTTCATTGATATTGAACAGTATTTGTAAATTTATATATAACTTATTAACATTTTTAGGTTTCATCACTTATGTCTTCATATTTAGAAATTGTTTCAATCATTTCTTGTTCAACAAGATCCATATTAGTTTTTCCGATATATCCAAATTTACACTGATTAAATTTAATAAAATTCATCGCTTTATAAAAAGTTGAGTGATTCATATATTTAGTATAAAAAAATATATAATCGGAACTATTTAAAATATTTAAGTCAAAGTTTTCATTAAACCCATCTAATGTTCTTATCTCAGGATATTTAATTCTAAACTTCCGTCTCCATTCCTTATCTCCACCAATTACTATTATTTTGTTTGCTTGGATGAAATCTTCTAAGTTTTTACTTGAGTTAAGCTTCTCTTTATCATCTCTTAGATACTGTATATGGTTCCTCAAAGTTTTTTCATCATCTAACTTTTTTTCTAAATACTTAATTTTTTCTTCCATATCTTTCAATTCTAATTTATGCACATTATTTAACTTATTTATTTCATTATACAAACTTTTATCATATAATACTTTTTCTTTATTTAAATCATTAATCTTTAATTTTAACCTATTATTTTCATTTTCAATATATCTATATTTTGTTTCTAATGAAGTCAACTCATGGTCTCTAGCCTCTCCATTATTTTTAAAATACATAATTCTCACATTTTTATATTCGTTTATTAATGATTGCATGAAAATTCCACTTATTACTTTAGTAATTAGAATTTCTTTAGTTTCATTCTTTGAAGATCTAACATATGATAATATTATTTTATCTATATTAATAAATTCCGAATCAGAAAAAATATGATTAATATTTAGTTTATTTGTTATCAAGATGTCCTCCAAATAATTTCCTGAATCCCTTATAAATGCTTTCCCATGTCGTACAATATCTTTATAACTAAATATTTGACCATATTCTCTTTTTATTAATGTTTTAATTTCTTGTATTTCAGATTTATACTTTTCAAGTTCAATCTCAATATTTTGATTAATCATGCTACTAAATTCAAACTCTTCTATATCATTAAGAATTGAAATTATAAATCCCTGATCTACCATTTCATATGAAATATATGTAGCAAAATAGAAATATATTGCTGCATCAAATCTTGCTTCTATATTTCTAGTAGCTATATCCATTTTGATATACTTATTCTTTAGTTTTTCCTTATCTCGTCTCTTTACAGAACTGTATATAATTGGATAATACTTTCTGAGTATTTTTAATATTTTACTTCTTATTCCACTATCTGATTCAGCTACGAGTAAAACTCCTAATGCTCTTCTTGCATATATTTCTTGTTCAAGTGTCCCTTGTGTAATAATAATGTGATTAATACATGTTGAGTTTACTGCGATATTATAATACTTTAACTTATCATTCATGTATATTTTATCAATTTCTTTCTTCATTTCATTATTTCTAGCAACACAAAGACTAATGCTTGAGAAGATATAATTTTTTATTATATCTTCATAGACATTCAGTTTTTCTGAAATTATTTTTGATAATGCTCCAATATTCATTTTCAAATTACTTCTGTCTTCTGTGTTTTCCATCGCTGTATCCCCCCTTTTTTTTGCATGATCAATCAATTAATCACTTATTAAGACATACTCTAATTCTAAATTCTAATTATATTTTTAGTAAAATCAATCTTATATACTGGACTTATTGATAATCATTATATAATCATTTTGTCCGGCTTTTGTACAATTAAATTTCAAATTTAATTTCTTTAGTTCTTCTTCTAACCAATTTGGAATATGACTACAAGTCACTATTAATTCATTAAATTCCTCATTATTTAAAAAAGGTTTTAATACTTGTTTTGACGTTACTCCAACATTATAATCTTGCAATTCCTTGAGATTTAAAATGTAATGACCCTTTTCATTAAGTTTTATTGGATTAATTGCATGTTTCTTTTTATCATCGTTAAATGTCTCAATAAGTTTTATTTCTTGTGCTTCCTCATATTCTTTTTCTAATATGTACTCAAGAAAATTACTAGGATTACCATCCATTTTCCACACACTAACTCCCATACTATCAAGGATTTTATATGCTTCCTCCGGAAATTCCTTTGCAACAAAAATCTTGCAACTTCCAAAAGTTTCAATGATGCTAACAGCATCTAAGGAGATATCTTCTTTTTCTTCTTTTCTATAAAATCTGAATGGAACCTCTCGTACTACACTCCACTGATTTCCATCTTTTGAATACACTCTAATTATCCCAATTTCATTTAGATTGGCAACTTCTCCTAAATTATTTACATATACCGTTATTTCTCTAATCATAGACACCTCCTATAATAGACCTTCTATTTTCTACAAAACTGCAAAATTAATAATCCTTATTATTATGAATTAAATTAAAAAAGCCTAATTCGTATACCCTTAGGTATAAAAATTAGACTTCATAGCCTTTATTAAAAAATTAGTTTTCTATATTACTGATATTATAATTATAATTTGTAACCTCTAAATTTTCAATATTTTTATTCTTATATAATTAATTTATTGTAATCTTTAATTATACTAATTTAATATCCTTCTTAATTATATGAAAAAAAGATAGTCATTACAACTATCTTTTAAGTTACCTCGCAACGTCCTACTCTGCCACACAGTCGCCCGTGCAGTACCATCGGCGCTATAGACCTTAACTTTCCTGTTCGGAATGGGAAGGAGTGTTACCTCTATGCCATCATCACGAGATGCTAGTTCATTCCAAATCTCTGATTTGGTCTAATGAACTGT
>NZ_MZGT01000143.1 GCF_002029255.1 Clostridium chromiireducens | reverse complement strand
ACTATTTATAATGAATTGAGTGAATTGAAAAATTAATTATTTTTGATATTAACGCCGGTAATAAAGAAGTGATTTTATTTATATCTTGGACAAATTTATGTTTATTAAATAAAGCTGAAGTTTTTTACATGAAATGAAACTTCAGCTTTTATTTATATAAATATGAATAGAAACATGCCAATGATTTTTTAGACGTATATCTAAACAGTTTGGAAGATAATAACTTTATGGCGATACTGATGTAGAATTATGATATAATTTAAAGAAATAAATATAAATTATACATCTAATGGTATATTTAGGAGGAAAACCAATGGAAAAGCGGCTCTATTTTGAACCCATGTTTTCAGACAGAAGAGAAAGACTAATAGATATGTGCGTTGACTTGCAAAGACAAGGCAAAAATTTTATATATATTCTGCCTTCAAGAGAGGCTATAAGAGATGTTAGGCATAAGCTTCTTGAAAAGCTTGGAGGATTTATAAATTCAAAAATTATAATGTTTGATGAACTTGAAAATGCCTTAACAGAGCAGTTTATAAATAGTTCAAATATTATATTTCAAGATATAGAAAAACTCATGCTTCAAAAAGTGTGTGAAAACTTAAAGGATGAGTTAAATTACTTCAATAAAATTTGCACAAAGAACGGATTTGCTGAGGAAAATAAGAGTTTTATAAAAAATCTTAAAAGAAGTATGGTAAGTCCTGAAGACCTTAGTGAAAGGTTAGAAAATATAGAAGATCCAATTTTAAAAGATAAACTTTTTGATCTTAGTCTTATTTATGATGAATATACTAAAACTCTTAGGGACAAAGAGTTATTTGATGTTGATGACATTTCTTTGCTATCAATAGAAAAGGCAGCAGAATCAGCTGAGTTATTTGGAGTTGATACTTTAATAATCGATGGCTTTATTAATATAGATAAGGTTAACATAGAGTTAATTAGAAAAATAGCATCTTTAAATACATTGAATATATATGTTAACTGTCCTTATATTAATAATTTAAGCAGAGAATTTTTAGAAGAAGAGATATTAATACCTTTTGAAGAAATGGGGTTTAAGTTATTAAATGATCCTCTAGGGTTTCATAAAATAAAGTTAAGCTTTAAGGAACTTTCAGAGAAATATTATTCTGGAGATAAAATTGAAGAAGGAATAGATGGAATTACTATTAATAAATATCCATGTATTGCAGCTGAAGTTAGGGAAACTGCAAGAAGTATAAAAGAAAAATTAATTAAAGGTGAAAATCCGGAAGATATAGCTGTGTTTGTTAATAATAAAGATGAGTATAGCACTACTTTACATAAAATTTTCAAAGAATTTGCAATACCCTTATATATGACTTATGAGCTTCCTCTTAGCAGCTTTAAGCTTAGCAGGGATTTATTAAGTTTTATAAAAGTTTCAGATAAATCGTTAGCTTTAGGTGAAGAATGGTTGGAATTTTTTAAAGAAATGATAAAAGAAAAAGATCTTGAGATAAGCAAATTAGCTAAAGAAGCTTTTAAATCAAATTTGAGTTATGAAGATAGATTATATCTTAAATCCAAGGAAGCCTTAGAAAAGCTTATTAATGATATACATAAAGGTTTTAACTTAGGAGAAATTTTACACGAGGAAATAGAGAAAGAGAACTTTTCAAATATTTATATAGATTACTTGAATAACGCAACTATAACTTTAGAAAAGCCTATAAATACTGGTGTTAAGATTTTAAATACAGATTTAGCAAAGGGTGTTTATTATAAACATGTATATGTTTTAGGTTTAAATGAAGGGGATATACCTAAAGTTATAAAAAATGATGGTCTTTTTGATGAGTTAGAAGTTGAAAATTTAAAAGCTATTGGAATAAACTATCAAGATTATTTATGGGAGCTATCCCGTGAAAAGATAAGATTTAATTTAACCCTTTCTTCAGCTGAAGAAACTTTAAATCTTTCCTATAGAAGTTCTGGAGAAGATGGAAGCTTTACTATTGCTTCGTCACTTCTTGATGAAGTTAAATATGTTGGGAATTTAAAGGATACAAGAGTAGTAAGTATGAGAGAACGCTTTAACATTCCATTTAACAAAACCATGAGCAGCAAAGAACTTAAGGCAATGGAGCTTAAAGATATATTTAAAAATAAATATAAAGGCTTTGAATCTTTAAATATTGATGAGAAGTTAATGCTTATAGAAAACTTTGAAAATAACTTTAAAGAGATGATTTCAAGTGGATTAGCGGAATACCATAGAGGAAAAGAAAAAGAATTTAATAGATTTGAAGGTATTTTAAAGGGAAATATAGAGAAGATAGTTTTAAGCAAAAATAGCTTTTCTCCTTCAAAGCTTAATGCTTATTTTGATTGTCCATTTAAATATATGCTTCAATATTTATTTGATTTACAGGAGGAGCAGGAAGAAGATGATGAATTATCAGCCATGGAAATTGGAGATTTTTATCATAGGGCCCTTTATTACTATTATGAAGGATTAAAAGTTTATGATGTATTAGATGAGGTCAAATTTAATTCTTCATTTAATAAGGCTATTGAAGAAATAAGAGAAATTCAAATGAGTGAAGATGAGCTGCAAATATTAAGGAATAAATTATGGAAAGATACTAAAAACTTTATTGAATGTGATCTTAAAAGAATAAATAAATATGAGAAAGAATCTGGTAATATAATTAGACCATTCTTCCTTGAAAAGTTTATTGAAAGTGATATTTTTGGTGTACTAATAACTTCTAGAGTGGATAGAGTTGATTTAGAGTATGAGATGGCTAACGGTAAATGGACCCCAACAGGAAAATATATAGTTTATGATTATAAAAAGAAGTCTATTCCAGATATAGATAAAATGCTGAATAAGGAAAACTGTCAGATAGCTTTTTATCATTATTTTGTAAATGAGTATTTAAAAAATGAGCTTCAAATGGATAATTTAGATTGTATGGCACTTTTATATCTTAGTGTAGAAGGTACTAATACAAAAATTAAAATGAATGGACTTTATAGAACGGAATATAAAAAAGCTTTAGGCTTTACTGGAAGCAATAAATTTGATATGAACAAAGAGGTGTTTTATACATTCCTTCAATATTTAAAAGGATTAATTGAAGAGTCTATTAATAATATAAGGAATGGAGATTTCCACTATAAGCTCGATTGTAAATGCTTTGAAAAATTTAGTTTTACAAGCTGTGCTTATAATGAAGTATGCAGGTACAGTAAAAGTAAAATGACTGTTATTATGGAGGCGCAGATATGAAAAACAGTATTTTGACACTTAGCATTGAACAAGAAGCAGCAGTTGACATAACAAAAAATATAGCTGTATCGGCAGGAGCAGGATCTGGAAAGACTAGAGTACTTACTAATAGATATTTAAGACTTTTAGATTCGGGAATTGGTATAGAAGAAATTATTGCAATAACTTTTACAGAAAAAGCTGCTTTAGAAATGAAAGAAAGAATAAGAGGAGCTATAGTTGAAAAGCTTGAAAACTCAAATGAGGATAAAAAGAAATGGCAGCTGGCACTAGATAAGCTAAGCAGAGCTAATATTAGCACTATTCATTCTTTTTGCGCAAAAGTAATAAGAGAAAATGCAGCAAGTCTTGGAATTGATTTTAAGTTCAATATAATAAATGAAATAGATAAGAAGTCTGTATTATATGAAGCAATAGATAAATCTTTAGAAATGGCGATTTCTTCTGGAGAATATGAGGAAGTAATAAATAATTTAGTTGAAACCTTTGGAGAGGATTATTTAGAAGGTAGATTTAAGAAAGAGCTTATAGAGATTTCTGAAAAAATATCTCAAAAAGGAAGAAAACTTGAAGAGATTTTTGAAGAGCTTCAAGATGATGAATTATCTAATCTTGTACTAAAAATTCTCTTAAATACAGAAGTCTTTTATAAAGAGTATAAATTAAAAAATGACGGGCTAGACTATACAGATTTAGAAATGCTCTGCAAAGAAGTTTTAGAAGATAAAAGAGTTAGGGATAGGTATAAGGAAAGATATAAAAGATTCTTAGTAGATGAGTTTCAGGATACTAATGAAATTCAAAAGAGTATTATATACAGCTTTGTTTCAGATGAAAATGGAAAGCTTCTACCCAAGAGATTATTTGTAGTAGGAGACTCAAAACAGAGTATATATGGATTTAGAGGAACAGATTATACTATTTACAGAAAAGTAGCTGAAGACATAGGCGAAGATGGGCAAAAATCCTTAAGTACCTGTTACAGGAGTAAACCTGAAATTATTCATGGTATTAATGAAGTTTTTAGCAGACTGATAGATCAATATGAAAGTTTAAAAGTACCAGGTGGAAATAGCGAAATAGTTATTGATGAAAAGAGATTAATACTTTTAACCTACAATAAAGATGGTTCAGAAGATGAAGGCTCAGTTAAAAAAGTTAAGGAAGCGATTAAAGGCAAAAATATACACATTGACAAATTTAAAAGCTTATTAGATGAACTGAAAAGCAGTTATAGCAAAGTTCAAGTTAAGAATTCTATAAAACAAGAAACTATATCAAAAGCAGTTAGGTACTTATTTGATAAAGGTCTCAAAGCAAAGGATATATGTATTTTAGTAAGAAGTAAATATATAATACCA
>NZ_MZGT01000142.1 GCF_002029255.1 Clostridium chromiireducens | reverse complement strand
GTATATAATTTAATCATAAAACATAGGTGTATATAAGGAAATGATGAGAAAATTTGTGGGTTTTATTAGATTAAAGAATTTTGTTAAATTAAGCATACATGATTTTGTTTATGAATTACTAAAATATATGAGGAATTATTATTTATATTATTTTTAGATAAGGAGTTTTTTTATGGCAGAAAAAGGTTATATAAATCCAATAGTTATTCAAAGAGCAGATCCATTTGTACATAAACATACTGATGGATATTATTATTTCACGGCATCAGTTCCAGAATATGATCGCATTGAAATAAGAAGATCAAAAACTTTACAAGGCTTAGGAGATGCAGAAGTTTTTACAGCTTGGACTAAACATAACGAAGGTGAAATGAGTCATTTAATATGGGCGCCAGAAATTCATTTTATTAAAGGTAAGTGGTATATATACTTTGCAGCTGCAGGAAATGGAGAAGTTACTGGAATTACATTTAATCATCGTATGTATGTAATTGAAAATGATAATGCTGACCCATTTACTTATAATTGGGTAGAAAAGGGACAGGTTAAGACTGGTTGGGAAACTTTTTCTCTTGATGCAACAACATTTGAACATAAAGACAAGCTATATTATGTATGGGCGCAAGAAGAAGCAGAAGTAGAACCCAAGTCACATTCTAATTTGTATATTGCTGAAATGGAAAATCCATGGACATTAAAGACAAAACCTGTACTTTTGTCAAGACCAGAATTAGAGTGGGAAATAGCAAGATTTTGGGTTAATGAAGGTCCGGCTATATTAAAGAAAAGTGGGAAGATATTTTTAACTTATTCTGCAAGTGCAACTGATGAAAATTATTGTATGGGAATGCTTACGGCATATGAAAACAGCAATCTACTAGATGCTTCCTCTTGGGCAAAGAACCAAGAACCAGTATTTAAAACAGCTTGGGAAAATGGTCAATATGGGCCAGGCCATAATTGTTTTACAGTTTCAGAAGATGGGACTGAAGATATTATAGTATATCATGCTAGAAACTACACTGAAATTGTAGGTGATCCATTGTATGATCCTAATAGACATGCAAGAGTTGAAGTGATTAAGTGGAATGAAGATGGAACACCAAACTTTGGAGTTCCATCAAAAGATGAAAATATTTCAGAACTTCAAAAGATAACTTGCAGAGAAATGAGTCTAGTATAAATATAAAGGTATTGTGTATCACTGAAATATAAAAATACTTGCAGTAAGAGATTAATTTAAGTTTATTTCTAAAAAACGAAATGGAATAAATGTGTTTGCTTCGGTTCCTTGAAGATTTTGCTGGGTGATTCTAATACCACAAGTTGTACCCAAAATGCTTCCCTCAAAACAAGTTCTGAACAAGCATATTTGGAACAACTTATGGTATAAGAATCACAGCCAGCGAAATCTTCTAATGAACACTCCGCAAAAACATTTATTCCATTTCTTTGTTTAGTGTAACTTTAAAACATATCATACTTAAGCAAATATTTTTATATTTCTCTAGTTAGCAATACTTTTAGTGAAGGGATATTCAGGATACTTAATACAATATACATGTAATTTTTAGGCGGATATCTGTGAAATACTTAAAGTTGTAGCAAAACAAAGAAATAGAATACATATATGTATTCTATTTCGTTTGTTGATTGCCTCACTTTAAGTTCTTAGAAATACCTTTAAAGTTAGTATAAATAAAATAAAAAATGTGATAAAATAGTTACTGTTGTATTCAAAATGGTTTATAATAAACATGTAAAGTGGTAGTCAATACTTAAGTTAACTTAATATTGACTATATTTTATGCTAAAATGCATGAATAATTTTTAGTTTTTATTTAAAGAATTTATGTGATAAGTAAAAGGAGTATACAGTTAATGAAATATTTCAATGAGGATATAGAGTCAGTTCTAAAAAAATTAGATGTTAATTTAGATGATGGCTTAAAAGATTCAACAATTAAAGAGAGAACTGAAAAGTATGGAAAAAATGAGTTTACACATAAAAAAGAGGAAAGTATCTTTGTTAATATAAAGAATGCTTTGTTAGAGCCAATGATGCTTATACTTTTAATTGCCGCTTTGGTTAGTGCAATTATTGGAGAATACTATGATGCTATTGGGATTGTATGTGCAGTAGCAATTGGGATAACAATTGGAATAATTACAGAGGGAAAGTCTAAAAAAGCAGCTGAAGCCTTAGCTAAGATGACAGAAGATATCGTTGTAAAAGTTCTAAGAAATGGTACTGTAACTCAAGTTAGTAAAAGTGATTTAGTTCCGGGAGACGTTGTTTATCTAGAAACAGGAGATATGATACCAGCTGATGGAAGATTTATAGAAACAACAGATTTAAAAGTTAGAGAAGACATGCTAACAGGTGAATCTGATGATGTTAAAAAGGATGCTGAAATCATAGTTAACTTAGAAGAAATACAGATTAGTGAAGGCAAAATGGTTCAAGAGCCAATCCCAGCAAAACAAATTAATATGGGATTTGGAGGAACATTAATTGCTTATGGTAAAGCTGTAATGGTCGTAACAGGTATTGGTGATGATACAGAAATGGGAAAAATAGCCCAAACGCTTCAAGTTGAGGAAGAAGAAACCCCTCTTCAAAGAAAATTAGGAGACCTAGGTAAAACAATTACTAAAATATCCAGTGTTATAGCAGGTTTACTGTTCATTTTCATGGTAATGAAAATGGTTTTTTCCAATGAATTAGACATAAATACATCAGGAATAATTTCGTTCTTAAATTCTATAGATCCTATTAAAACGGCGTTTGTTGTTTGTATTGCATTAATAGTGGCGGCTGTACCAGAAGGTTTGCCAACTATGATTAATATGACGTTAGCAATTACAATGCAGAAGATGGCCAAAATCAATGCTTTGGTAACCAAAAAGGAAGCCTGTGAAACTATCGGCTCTGTAAGCGTAATTTGTTCAGATAAAACTGGAACTCTAACACAAAATAGAATGACTGTTGAGAATCTATACTTAAATGGAAAATTCTTTGATGACAAGCAAGACATAGATGACTATTTTATAAAGAATTGTCTTGTAAATTCAACAGCTCACATAAGTTTTGAAGAAGATAAGTGGACCTATCTAGGTAATTCAACAGAATGTGCTTTGCTTTCCTATTTGGAAGAATATGATTATAAACAAGAAAGAAAAGAGAGTGAAGTCATCCATCAAATACCTTTTAACTCTAAGAATAAGTTTATGGCAACTATTATGAAAATTAAAGGTATGAATGTAGTGCTGGTAAAGGGGGCTCCAGAGATTCTTTTATCTAATGCTGCCAGTGAAGTTATAAATGAAAAATTTATTCCTTTAGAAGAGAGTAGAAAAAAGGAAATAATGAAAGAAATACAAAAACTGCAAGCTAAGTCTATGAGAATTCTTGGGTTTGGATTTAGAATAATTGATGAAATAGAAGCGGAAGTGGCAATTACAAGTGAAGTGAGTATCTTAGGATCAAATTCATTAAATAGTGATAATAGTTTTGTGTTTAGTGGATTTGTTGCTATAAGGGATCCATTAAGACCGGATGTGGCTAAGGCTATCAATACAGCTAAAATAGCTGGAATTGAAACGAAGATGCTGACCGGAGATAATATTAATACTGCAATTGCAATAGGTGACGAACTAGGAATGTTGAAGAATGGAAAGAAAGCAGTAGAAGCAACGTATATTGATGGATTAAGCGATGACCAATTGAAAAAGGAAATAAAAGATATAGCTATTGTTGCTAGAAGTAAGCCAGAAACAAAGATGAGAATAGTTGAGGCCCTTCAAAGGAATGGAGAAGTAGTTGGAGTAACCGGTGATGGAATAAATGATGCACCTGCATTGACTAAAGCTGATGTGGGAATTGCAATGGGAATATCGGGGTCAGAAGTTTCTAAAAATGCTGCTGATATAATATTAACAGATGATAATTTTACTACGATTATTCATGGAATTAAATGGGGTAGAGGAGTATATCAAAATTTCCAAAGGTTTATACAGTTCCAAATTACAGTAAATATAGTCGCATTTTTAGTTGCAATAATATCTCAAATATTGAATTTTGAAATGCCGTTTACTACAATTCAGTTATTATGGATTAACATAATTATGGATGGGCCTCCAGCATTAGTTTTAGGTTTAGAACCAATTAGGAATAATGTATTTAATAAAAAACCAGTGGACAGAAACTCAAGTATAATTACAAAAACTATGATAACATCCATAATTTTAAATGCTATATACATAACTTTAATTCTGCTTTTACAAATGAAATTCAATATTTTAGGAGCTTCAACAGAAAAAGTAGGAACAGCTAGTGAAATGGAAACTGTCCTATTCGGATTGTTTGCGTTCAGTGCATTATTTAACGCTTTTAATTGCAGAGAATTTGGTATAGATAGCATGTTGCCTAATTTCTTTAAAAATACAATAGCAATAAAGGTGATAATAATAACAGGTTTAGCACAAATATTATTTACACAAATGTTTACTACTTTTTTCAACTCAGTAGCATTATCACCACTAATGTGGGGGAAGGTATTGGGATTAGCTTTTATAATAATAATAATAAATGAAATTGTAAAATTTGTGTTGAGACTAATAAATAAATAATAAAGATCGTAAAAGTATGATATGCTCCCTTCTAGGTAGACAGTTGAAATAATAAAACTGTTTTACTTAGAAGGGAGTAATTTTATGTCTAGAAATATCTTACCTAAAGAAAAACTTCAGGCAGTAAAAGAATATTTAGATGGA
>NZ_MZGT01000141.1 GCF_002029255.1 Clostridium chromiireducens | reverse complement strand
AATGACTCAAATTATAGTAATGCTATGGCAGATAGTGCCTGCGCTATCGAAAATATGCTCCTAACTGCAAATTATTTAGAACTTGGAGCATGTTGGATTAATCAAGTGACATGGTTTGATAGGGATGAAAACGTAAGAAAGCTTCTCTCTAGTTTAGGGATTCCGGAAAATTATAAGGTTTGTGGTTCTATATCTATTGGTTACATGGATGGTATAAAACCAAATGGAAAGACACTGAAGGAAAATACTGTGACTATTATAAGATAAAATTGGATCGTTAAAAGGAAGTACTCTTACGAATCAATTTTTGATTTTATAACCCAGCTATATCAACGGACGCAGCTACTTTTATCAAAAAACAACATATATGGTAACCCAAATTATTTGTATAGCTTGTAATTTAGTGTCAAGTGCTATAAAATAATAGCAAAGTTATGAACACGTGTGTAAAATAATTAATTTAATTATTCAATATAGTGTTCGTATCTATATTTAGAACTATTATTATAATATATTTGTAAAAGTTTTGGAGGATAAATATGGCTACTACAATTAAAGATATAGCAAAGGTACTAGGGATATCTCATTCAACTGTTTCGAGAGCATTGACAGGTTCTAAATATGTAAATGAAAAGACTAAAGAAGCGGTACTAAAAGCAGTAAAAGAATTAAACTATATTCCTAATATGAGTGCCAGAAGTTTAAAAATAGATAAAGCTTATAATATCGGAGTGTTTTTTTCGACTATAAGTAATGGAACTTCACCATATGTATTCCAAACTGTAATAAATAGTGTATACAGAAATATAGATAAGAGGTATAACGTTATAGTTAAGGGGATAGATATGTATGAAGAAAATACAATAAATCCTAAAAATTATGATGGTATACTAGTTGTTAGTCAAATGGTAAATGATGATAAGTTTATTAGAGAAATTCTAGAAAGAGATATACCAGTTGTTGTTATTAATAGAAAGGTAGATCATAATGTTATAAATATATATACAGATGAAAGCATAGGGACATATAAAGGAGTAGAGGAATTAATAAAAAATGGTCATAAGGAAATAGCAATAATTGAAGGAGCAAATAGTTTTGATTCAACAAAAATGAGAAGAAAAGGTTATGAAGATGCTTTTGAAAATTATAACATTGAATTAAATAAAAATCTAATATTAAATGGAGACTTTAGTGTAAAAAGTGGTTACGAGAGAACTAAAGAACTTCTTGAAAGGAAAGAACAATTTTCTGCTATATTTGCTTTCAATGATGAAATGGCAGCAGGCGCGATAAAAGCATTAACTGAAATAGGGTTAAAGGTGCCTGATGACATATCCATATTGGGATTTGATGGGAACGAAATTGGAAAATTTATCAGTCCAAGTATTACTACTATTAAAAGGCCTATAGGTGATATATCTAAAATTGCTATAGATTTGCTTATAAAATTATTAAGCGACGAGATGGATATAACGGCTAAAAAAATATATATAGAATCGGAATTAGAAATAGGAGAGTCTATTAAGGATTTGGCTAATAGCTGATTTTTGAAAGAAAAATATAAACGAAAATAATAAATTTATTATTATAAAAGGTTACAATAAATATTGCTTTTATTGTAACCTTTTTGCTTAGTTAATAAGCTTATAAAATTAAAAAACTATTGCAATTCTTTATATTAGAGTATATAGTTAAGTTAAGCAATTTAGGAACACGTGTGCCAAGATAAGGTATTCACAGTGAGTATAGAAAATTAGTATTTGATTTATTACTTTATAAATTTAAGATGCTTTATGTTTTTTTGAACACGTGTGTATGTGCACTGAAAGTTAAAATAAAAAGCATCTGTGTAATTATTTATAATTTAAAATATTTTTTGTCATTCTAGGAACACGTGTGCTAATAATTAATTTGAAGGGAAGAAACAGCATGAATATGGAAATTAGATACTCAAATCATCCAGAAGATTCAAAAAGATACGATACAGAGACATTAAGAAGACATTATTTAGTTGAAAAAGTATTTATGGAAGACGAAGTGAATTTAGTTTATAGCCATAACGATAGAATAATATTCGGGGGTATTACTCCAGTAAAAGAAATATTAAGACTTGGAGTGTCTAAGGAGTTAGGTACAGATTACTTCCTTGAGAGAAGAGAACTCGGAGTTATTAACGTAGGCGGAGAAGGAACCATCATAGTGGATGGGACAGAATATAATATAAAATACAGAGATGGGTTATATGTTGGACAAGGTGTACAAAATGTAGAATTTACTTCAATTGATCCAAAAAATCCAGCTAAATTTTATATTAATTCAGCACCAGCGCTTAAATCTTATCCAACTGTAAAAATAGATTTAGAAAAAGCCAATAAAATAAAAACTGGTGATTCACTTACATTAAATATAAGAACTATAAATCAATATGTACATCCAGCAGTTTGTGAAAGCTGTCAGTTAGTAATGGGGCTAACAATATTGGAACCAGGAAGTGCATGGAATACAATGCCATGTCACACACACGAAAGACGTATGGAGGTATATTTATATCTTGATCTTCCACATGATCAATGTGTAATGCATTTTATGGGTGAAGGAAAAGAGACAAGACACATTGTAATGAAAAGTGAACAGGCTGTAATTTCACCAAGCTGGTCAATACATTCTGGAGTTGGAACACAAAACTATTCATTTATCTGGGGAATGTGTGGGGAAAATCAGACGTTCGATGATATGGATCATATTAAGATAGAGGATTTAAAATAATAAACATGGAAATGAGGTATATATTATGTCAAATATTCTAGATCAATTTTCAATGGATTTTTTTAGATTAGATGGAAAAGTAGCAATAGTTACTGGAGGAAATACAGGACTTGGTCAGGCATACGCTGTAGCATTAGCAAAAGCAGGCGCAGATATAGTTGTTCCAGCTCATAATAAGGATTGGGATGAAACAAGAGAGTTAATAGAAAAGGAAGGCAGAAAAGTTGTATTTATACAAGCTGATTTAACTAAGAAAGAAGATAGAAAAAATGTAATAGATGTGACAATGAAGGAATTTAAAAAGATAGATGTATTAGTAAATAATGCTGGGACTATAAGAAGAGCGCCTCTTCTTGAATATAAGGAAGAAGACTGGAATGCGGTAATGGATATTAATTTAAATGCAGTATATTTCTTGAGTCAAGAAGTAGCTAAGATAATGGCTGAGCAAGGTTCGGGAAAGATAATTAACGTAGCTTCGATGTTAGCATTCCAAGGTGGGAAGTTCGTACCGCCATATACTGCAAGTAAACATGGTGTTGCAGGTATAACAAAAGCATTTGCAAATGAATTAGCATGTAAGAATATTCAAATTAATGCTATAGCTCCAGGATATATAAAAACTGCAAATACTGCACCAATAAGAGCAGATAAGGAAAGAAATGCAGAAATTCAAAGCAGAATACCGGCAGATAGATGGGCTGAACCATTTGACTTAATGGGAGCAATAGTATTCTTAGCAAGCAAAGCATCAGATTATGTTAATGGACATGTATTAGCTGTTGATGGCGGATGGTTAGTAAGATAGTTTTAAACAGCATTGAATGTTAGACAGAATGTCTCAAGAAGAATATAGAAAAGCAACGATTGACGCAGTTAAAAAACTTTAAAATAGAATTATTAAAAATGGTTGTTGCTAAGTGCACTACCCTTTTGACATTTAGATAAAATTTCAACTGTTCTTTTAAATCTGAATAAGAAAATATATTAAGCTCCAATTTATCCTATAATCATAGTATTGATTATAGGATAAATTATAAATTAAACCTATATAGGCTAGATTTTTATGCTTATATTGTTTTATAATTATTTCGTCAATCATTTAATAATGATTACTATGGAAAAGTAGCAAAATTTAATAAAAAGGAAGATTATAATGCAAAGTATATTTTATTATAATACAGAGATTGGCAAAATAGGGATAGAAGAAAATGGGGCAGCGATCACAAAGATATTTTTTATAAATGAAGATTTACAAGAGGATATATCAGAAAAAAGTGAAACAGAATTGATAAAGGAAGCTATAAGGCAGCTAAATGAATATTTTCAAGGAAAGCGTAATGTTTTTGATTTACCTTTAGAACCTAAAGGAACAGAATTTCAAAAGAGAGTATGGAATGCTTTAAAAGAAATTCCTTTTGGTGAAACGAAAAGCTATGGAGACATAGCAAAAATAATAGGGAATGAAAAAGCTGCGAGGGCTGTTGGAATGGCTAATAATAAAAATCCAATTCCGATTATAATACCTTGCCATAGAGTAATTGGTTCAAATGGTAAACTAATTGGTTATGCTGGTGGTCTTGATATAAAAGAGAAGCTCCTTAAAATTGAAAAAAATTATAATAAATAAGAAGAAAACAAGTCTCGATAATGAATTGAACTCTATTATCGGGACTTTTAATTTTGTGATAAATGAAGAAGTAAGGTTCAAAATAGTTTAAAAATAATCTATCTATTCTTTCCAAATAGGCCTTTTAGTGTTATTCCAATACCTGCGGCAGTCATGCCAAACATAAGTATACCTTCAAACAAACTAACAGGCATAAAACTCATTCTAAGACCCATTAATATACCCATTAAAATAATAAAAATGCCTACAATAATTAAAAACCAACCGATTACAGAATGTTCATTAAAAAATAGTACAATTATTCCTATTAGTAGAGGTAATAGAACTAGTCCAAAGTTAGGAGTAAATCCGAAAACTCTAGTAAGGTTAAATCCAGTCGAAATAATAGTATTTTGAAATATCATATAAATACCAACTAAAAATACCACTATTCCGCCGAAGAATGTTAATATATTTCCTTTGGGAGCTTTATAGTAATCTAAATTATCTTCTACATCTTTTTTCTTTTTAAACATATTATCCCCCTATCAAATAAGCACAGTATTAGTTATATTAT
>NZ_MZGT01000140.1 GCF_002029255.1 Clostridium chromiireducens | reverse complement strand
CGCCTACATGAAGCTGGAGTTGCTAGTAATCGCGAATCAGAATGTCGCGGTGAATACGTTCCCGGGCCTTGTACACACCGCCCGTCACACCATGAGAGTTGGCAATACCCAAAGTTCGTGAGCTAACGCGAAAGCGAGGCAGCGACCTAAGGTAGGGTCAGCGATTGGGGTGAAGTCGTAACAAGGTAGCCGTAGGAGAACCTGCGGCTGGATCACCTCCTTTCTATGGAGAAATCTAGTTAACATTATGATTAACTAGTACAAATACATCATTGTATGTATTAAAATATAAAATACTTACTCAAAGGTTACTTAAGTATTTATTCTGTTTAATTTTGAAAGAACAATTTTCTTTCAAGTATGTGAATACTGAAAACCAAATTAATAGTTCGAATTAAAGTTTCTTTTTAAAGGAAACACTAACTCACATTCGTTCGTTGGTGTACAGTTCATTAGACAAAATCAGAGATTTGGAATGAACTAGCATCTCGTGATGATGGCATAGAGGTAACACTCCTTCCCATTCCGAACAGGAAAGTTAAGGTCTATAGCGCCGATGGTACTGCATGGGAGACTGTGTGGCAGAGTAGGACGTTGCGAGGTAATTAGGAAAGATAGTCGTAGGACTATCTTTTTTTGTTTGTTATAAATTATAAATAGAATTAAGGATTGGATAATGTGATTCTAAACTTAGTTGGAGTAAGGGACGTGAGCTCTTTAAAAATCCTATTAAAATTTCTCTGACTTTCAAATCCACACTCCAAAGCTATTACTGTGATTGGAAGATCTGTTTCACTAAGCAGCTTTTGAGCTTTATTTATTCGTAGTCTGTTTACATAATCATTAAACTGGAAGCCGATTTTGTTGGAAAAGATTCTTGAGAGATAGAATTTACTGAAGCCTAAATCTTTAGCTATACTTTCTAATGAAATTTTTTCTTGGTAATGAACCTCGATGTATTTAAGCAGGTTTTGAATTGTAATGTTATAAAAATGACTGCTATTCTTTAGGGTAAAATGAGGCTCAAGTTTTCCGAGTATTGTATACAAAAGGCCTTTAACAACATATTTGTTATTATATTTTATGAATTCATCATGTAGCATATATAAAAGGGAGCTTACTCCCTCATCAATGGTAGCCTTGTACATAAAGGGATTTTCCAATGTCTTATCCATTCGTGTACCAAAAAAACTGCCAGTAAGGTCAGGGGAGAAAATAAATAGCAAGATTTTTGAGAATTCTTCATTATTAAAACTATGTATATCATTAGGAAAGCACACGGAAGCCTCGCCTACGCTAAGAGAGCGTGAAAAATCGTTTATTGTGACTTCTATGGAGCCTTCAATAACATATACTATCTCTACATATGGATGTAGATGGGGTGGAAAAGTGAAATTGTCCAAAATTTTCGAACTAAAAAAATTTTGGTCGCCAGATTTATTTGCTTCGAAAAAAGGGTACATAAAGACCTCCGATTATTTTATATATCTATTAATACATGGAAAGCAATAAAATATTACATAGAGTCAAAGAAAATATTAGCCTTAAAAGTTTTTGTGGAAGACAGAATGTAATATGCTTTTTGAATTCAATAGAATATAAAAAATATAACATGTACTGCAATATATGTCCATATTGTGTTAATATTTTACTAGCCTAATTTGCTAAATACATGTAGTATTGAAGAAAACAAAAGAGGGAGAGTTTTTAATTATGTCAATAAAATACATACATGATATGACAAAAGGGAATGAAGTTTCCCATATTATAAAGTTTACTTGGCCGATGCTTATCGGTAATGTATTTCAACAATTTTATAACTTAATTGATTCTATTGTAGTAGGAAAGTATGTTGGTGCTAATGCTTTAGCAGCAGTAGGTGCTTGTGGTTCGTTAAGCTTTCTTTTTTTCTCAGTATGCCTTGGATTATCAGTTGGAATAGGTATTATTATCTCACAATATTTTGGTGCTAAGAAAGAAGAACAAGTAAAAAGAGCTATAGCTAATTCAGCTTATGTAATTGGAGCATCAGGGATAATTATGAGTATAATAGGAGTTGTTTTTGCACGTCAGGTTTTGCAGCTTTTAAATACGCCGCCTGAAATTTTAAATGATTCCGTAGCATTTTTAAGAATAGCATCAGGAGGAATGATAGCAGTAGGGTCTTATAATGCTATAGCCGCTATACTTAGAGCTTTAGGAGATTCAACAACACCTCTTATTTTTTTAATTGTTTCTTGTGCAGTTAATGTTGTTTTGGATTTGATTTTAGTTTTAAAATTTGGATTTGGTGTATCAGGTACGGCTTTTGCTACAGTCATTTCTCAGGCATGTGCTGCTTTGGGGTGCTTAACCTTTGCATTGCTTAAGAACCCATACTTCAAATTAAAAAAAGAACACTGGAAAATAGACAAGTCAATTATTACTAAATGCATAAAGATAGGTGTTCCTGTAGCAGCGCAGAATTCATTGATTGCAGTGTCTCTAGTGGCATTGCAGAGCGTTGTAAATGGTTTTGGGGAGACAGCCATTGCGGCATTTACTGCCACCAGCAGGGTTGAGCAGCTAATACAACAGCCTTTCAATTCTTTAGGTGCTGCTATGTCCACATTTGCAGGTCAGAATATGGGGGCTAATAAACTTGATAGAGTTAAAAAGGGATACCATAAAAGCATTTTAATAGTAGCTGGGTTTAGTATGGTAGCACTTTTGGCAGCACAATTTGGTGGACATGCTATTATGGAAGTATTTGTTACAGATGAAGCTGTAATAAATCTTGGTGAAAAGGCAATAAAGATTACTAGCTGTGCGTATTTCTCTCTTGGAATGATTTATGTTACTAGAGGAGTTTTAAATGGTACAGGAGATGCATTTTATGCTATGATTAATGGTTTTGTGGAAGTAATCGGAAGAGTCGGATTTTCAAGTAGCCTTGCTATGATTCCTTTTTTAGGCGTTTGGAGCCTATGGTTAACTAGTGGACTTACTTGGACTATTACAGCTATAGCAAGTGTGATACGGTACAGGCAGGGTAAGTGGCAAGAAAAATCATTAGTTAAACCCGCTGAGAAGACTTTGGATTATGGAAAATGTGCAGAGGGCAAATAGAGAAATATAATAATAAGATTAAGAGAGTTTTGAAATTAAGATTATGAAGAGAACTACGTTTTTACGTAGTTCTTTTATTATGCTAAATGCCTATACATAATGTAATTACAATAGTATAATCAGTTTGTTAATGATATTTTAGTTGAAATTGATGTACTACACTTAGGGAGGAATTATTTTGTCAGAAAAAAATAAAAAATATAGTATTACCAGGATTTCTAATTCAAAAGTCAATGAGAGTCAAGGTGCTATAGTTGAGGCTGAAAAGCCATTATCACAGTCCATGTTGTGGAAATTACAAACGGAGTTTTTTGCAAATCAAGGGCCAGAGGCGTGGATTAAAGGGATTGTACCTCAATATATAACAACAAATCCCTATATTGCAAACCAATATGCTAAAACTGTCTTTGGATACTTACGAGATTATGTTGCAAGGGAAGATACAGATAAAGATACTGTTATATACATAATGGAGCTTGCAGCAGGGGTAGGAAGATTTACCTATACTTTTCTAAAAAGATTTTTACATATGATTGAAAATTCTTCTCTAAAAGGGATAAAGTTTAAATATATAGTAACAGATTTTGCTGAGAGAAATATTGAATATTGGCAAAGCCACAGTTTTTTAAAGCCTTATTTTGAATCAGGAGTACTTGACTGTGCAACATTTGACATAGCTAATGATGAAGAGATTAGGCTTAGACATAGCGGTGAAGTTCTATCAAGTGGTAAAATGAAAAATCCTTTAATTTTATTTGCTAATTATACTTTTGATAGTCTTCCTCAAGATACTTTTTACGTTAACGATGGGAAAATTTATGAAGGCTTAATTACAATAACTTCTCCAGAAGAAAAAGGTGATCCTAATGATAAATCAATCTTAGCAGGTTTGGATTATTATTACACAGATGAACAAATTGAGGGCAATGACTATTACGAAGATAATAATTTTAATAATGTTCTGATGCATTATAAATATTCATTGGAGGATACAGCCTTTTACATGCCTATAATTGGATTAAGATGTATCTCAAGATTAAGAAAGTTATTTAACGATGACGTAATATTAATATCTGCTGACAAAGGTTATAAAAATGAAGAAGCTATGCATAAAAACTATCACCCATACTTATCAAAACATGGATGTATTTCAATGACAGTAAACTTCCATGCTATAGAGTTATATTTTAAGGAGCTCGGCGGAAAAGCCATACATAGCATATATGAACATGAAAATATAAATGTATCGCTGTTTTTATTAAGTAAGAATGATAAGGATCTTATAGAGACTTCAATGGCTTATAACGAAGTTATTGAAACCATAGGACCAGATGATTTCTATATTATGAAAAAAGCAGTTATGCCTTTAAGTAAATCTTTAACTACCAAAGAACTTTTGACATTCTTAAGATTTACGGTATGGGATTCAAGAACCTTACTTGAATTATATAATATATTACTTGAAAGAATACCAAATGAAGAAGACTTCCCCAAAGATGAATTTATTGATGCTATCAACAAAGTTTGGGAGTATTATTTCCCAATTGGTGAAGAAGGAGATTTAGGATATCATTTTGGTTCAATATTAGGATATCTAGGTCATGATGAGGATGCTCTGAAATTCTTTGAATCATCCTTAGAATTTTATGGTGAATGTCCTGAAACGAATTATGAAATTGCACTTTGTTATTATAATCTTGAGCAAATTGATAAAGCACTCGAGTATGCAGAAAAATCTATTGCTTTAGATCCAGACTTTGAAGAAGGTAAGAATTTAAAAGGTATGATTGAGGATATATTAAACGCGCAGTAGAATTTTGATTTTATAATTATTTTTTAAGTAAATAGAAACAATAAAAACTTTATAAGAAAATAATAAGGATAATCGCTTTAAAGTATTATAAAAGCACTTTAAGGTGATTTTTCTATGTGTTAACATAAGAAATAGATCAAGTTTTATTGTAGAATATAATAGAGTAAAAATAT
>NZ_MZGT01000139.1 GCF_002029255.1 Clostridium chromiireducens | reverse complement strand
AAGTTTAGAAATCGAAATATGACTGCTTAAACATTTTGATGTGTGGAATTATGGGAATGCTAAGCGTTCAATACACGTATTTTGCTGCTATTAAATATGGAAATGCGGCAACTGCGACCATTCTGCATACCTTTTTGAAAAATTGGTTTTTGATTTGTATATAACTATAGTTTTCATTTTTCCCCCTTATAATTTACCGTATAAAATGGAGATAATTGTGTATTTTTTTAATTATATTCTAAAGTACTTTAGCAATAAACCCTATAACGCACAGTGATAATTATTTGTTTTGAAAATAGCATTATAAAGTTTTCTTCTAATGTTTTTTTCGCTTTTTAGAAATTTTATTTTGAAGCTGCGAAGATCTATTGCAATAGCTTGTATGAAGTAATTTATTTGCCTTCACTCCGTCTGGTTCTCCAATATAATTCTTATACATGTTCTGAAGCATTTCATTCTCGTCAGATATCCTTCTTATTGATTTTTTATCAATATTTATTAAACAATCAGTTCTAGATCTTATATAATCTTTTTCTAACAAATTATTAGTTACTTTGTCATAGCACTCCATTTTTACTGCATTCGCTCTACAAATATTACTGCACAATTTACATCCAATACATCTTTCTTTCTGAACTTCTGCTCTTCCCTCCCCATTGTATTCTATTGCATTAACAGGACAGCTTTCTATACATGTTCCACAGGCTATACATAAATTTTCAATTATTTCTGATTTTCTTTCTATTTTAGGTGTTCCACTACCATTTATGCAACCACCAAAACAGCTCAAAACTTCAATTAATAAATACTCTTTCCATTTCTCACTTTTTAAGAACTTTTCGATTTCCTTCAGTCCATTAATTATTGCCACTTTATACTTTTGTCCTCCTAAAGTAATATTAGCTTCTTTTATATACTCATATTCAGGCAGACTGCTAAATTTAATATTTTGAACTTGTGATATATCACTGCCCAAATAATTTCTTACTGCTCTAAGAATAGACTGCATAATGCCTCCGCTTATTCCTAAAATAGTTCCTGCACCTGTATACCCACTCATAAAATGGCTCGTTTTTTCATCAGGAATAGCTGTAATATCAATTTCATTTTCTTTCAAAAGCTCTGCATATTCTTGAGTTGTTAAAACTAGATCTATATCTCTATAATTATTTCTTCCCATCTCGTCTCTTTCAGCTTCATATTTTTTTGCCGCACATGAATTTATAGATATTGTAACTATATTAGTTGGTAGAATATTATAGGTATCTGCAAAATAAGTTTTTATACCTGCACCTATCATTTGCTGTGGAGACTTTGAAGTGCAAATATATTGTAATATTTCCGGATAAAAGAATTCAACATAACGTACCCAAGCAGGGCAAGACGATGTAAACATAGGGAGTTTTTCTTTGTTTGAAATTCTTTTAACAAGCTCAGTTCCCGACTCTACAACAGAAATATCCGCTCCAAAATCTGAATCAAATACATTTTGAAATCCCAATTTTTTAGCAGATGGTGCTATTTTCCCACCTACATAAGTTCCTATGGGAAGATTAAACTCTTCTCCTAAAGTTGCTTTTACAGATGGTGAAGAAATCAAAACCGTATATTTTCCGCTATTTAAGTATTGTTTTGCCAGATCCAAATCATTTCTAATATTCATAGCCTTATTATGGCAAGCAGCAGCACACATTCCACAATATATACATCCTGTATCTCCAAAAGTTCCCTGTTTAGGTTCTACTGTTTTTTTTCCATTGTTTACTTCTTTTAATATAGCCACTTTAGTTTCTTGAGCGCATGTAAATGCACAGGCTGTGCATCCAATACATTTTTTCTTATCTATTTGTATAAGATTATCTTCATTAATCCTACTATTTTTTTTCGACTTTCCCATATACTTCTCCAAATTATTTATTCTATACTTATAATTACTTTTTTCATAACGTTATTATTACTAAATTATATATTAATAAATATAATTACTTTTTCACTTGGAAATACTATAATTAATATATTACCCCAGTTAAATTTAATTATTAGATAAGAGTAGGTGAGAAAATGCACTATATTATATATGACCTAGAATTTAATCAAAAAATGAATAATGTTACAGTTCCTGACGATTCTATTGAAAATAAAAAAGGTATAAACGTAAGTGATATGCCCTTTGAGATTATTCAGATTGGTGCAATAAAGCTTAACGAAAACTTTGAAACCACCTCTACCTTTGATGCTTTAGTAAAGCCAACTTTATATACATC
Source organism: Clostridium chromiireducens (assembly GCF_002029255.1). Lineage (GTDB taxonomy): Bacteria > Bacillota > Clostridia > Clostridiales > Clostridiaceae > Clostridium > Clostridium chromiireducens. Next base: position 2,992 of record NZ_MZGT01000139.1, on the reverse strand, counting down.
AATTCATCCTTATATAGAAAACCTAACCAAGATAACCAACGACAAAATTATTTCAAGTCAAAATTTTATTCATGTTTATAAAGATTTCCAAAAATTTATTGGTGATGAAGAAATTATACTGTGCATTTGGGGCATGGCTGATATTAAAGAACTTATACGAAATATAAAATACTATAACCTACCTGGTTTAAAAACATACAAATACATTGATGTACAAAAATATGCCTCTAAATATTTTAATGCACCAAATAAGTCTAGAATAGGACTCAGAAATACTATTGAATTTTTAAATCTCCCAATAGAAGGCGAATTTCATGATGCCTATAACGATGCATTTTATACTTCGGAAGTCTTTAAACTTATCTATAATAATAATATTAAAGCTTCAGTATATACTCCTGAACCCTCAAAAAGGGTATCAAAACCTAAAGAAATAATTGATATAGCCGCATTAATTATTCAATTTGAAAAAGTATATGATAGAGAAATGACAAAAGAAGAAAAATCTATAATAAAGCTTGCTTATATGATGGGACGAACTAAACAATTTGTATTTGGAGAAACACCCCATAAATAAAGATTGGCTTATAGTAATGTATTCTGCTAATTACAAAAGTCTAACAAGAACAGATGAGCCATTTCTTTGTATTAATTTATTTTAGAAATGACTCATATATCTCTCTAGAATTATTTACTTTATTATTTTCAAAAAAGGATAACCCTTTAATTCAAGCTATCCTTTCTATATTTGTATTAATAATTTGACCTGTGCATAAGCCTAAATGTATTGTTCATTTTTCGACTTTGGTACATTATTCCTAAATTCAACAGGTGTTATTCCATATGCTTTTCTAAACAATCTTATGAAGTGCTCGACATTTTGGTATCCTACCTGCTCTGAAATATTTTCTACCGTCATACCACTTCCCTTTAATAAGTTCTTTGCTTTATCCATTCTAATTTGCTTCACTATATCTCCAAATGTAGTATTTGTACTTTCTTTAATATATTTTGATAGATATGGCTTAGATAAGAAGAATGTTTCTGAAAGTTTGTCTAATGTAACGGTCTTATAATTAGATTGAATATAATTTAGTACTTCAGTCATTCTTTCATCTGATCTTTTCATATTTTTTATTTCTTCTAATTGGTTTACTGCTACTGCTAAAGCGGCAATCGATGAATTAATAATGTCTGTTTCTATTCCAACTCCCCAATAAAGCTTATCGTGACATTTTATCCCCACATAAGTCACTGCTTTTGAATGAGAGCCGCTAGATAATGAATGTTCTTCATACACATCTAATTCATATTCAATTCCAAAATATTCTTTAATTGCATTACTAACTGCATCTAATCTTCCATTTCCTTGTGCAGTTACACATTGTGTTTTCCCGCCGTGGCAGATTGTAGCTTCTGCTGTCATCTCTGCACCTTGTCTAAAATGGCATTCTGGGATTTGAAACACATGTGAATTACGAATGTATTTCTCTTCTAAAATGCTATAAATCCATTCTGGAGTTAATTCTTTATGGGCTTTATCTGATATATCCTTAACGGTGTATCCAAAAGCTTCTTGCATCTGTTTTGGAAGTGAAATTCCATAATTCTTTTGTAATATATAAGCAACGCCCCCCTTGCCTGATTGGCTGTTAATTCGAATAACATCAGAATCATACTGACGACCAACATCCATCGGATCAATAGGTAAATAAGGAACGTCCCAGTACTCACTGTCTCTATTTTCACGCCACTTCATTCCCTTTGAAATTGCATCTTGATGTGAACCCGAAAAAGCTGTAAACACTAATTCGCCAGCATATGGCTGACGCATACCCACTTGCATTCTAGTTAATCTTTCATAAGTTTCGCATATTTCAGACATATTTCTAAAATTTAACTTAGGATCTACTCCATGTGAATAAAGGTTCATAGCAACTGTAATAATATCTAAATTACCTGTTCTCTCACCATTTCCAAACAAGGTTCCTTCTATTCTATCCGCTCCCGCAAGTATCCCAAGCTCCGCATCACTTACTCCAGATCCCCTATCATTGTGTGGATGTAAACATAACGATACAGCTTCTCTATACTTTAAGTTTTTATGAATATATTCTACTTGGCAGGCAAATACGTGAGGCATTGCATTTTCAACTGTTGTTGGAATGTTGATAATTGCCTTATTTTCCTTAGTTGGCCTCCAAATATCTAAAACTGCATTACATACTTCTAATGCATAATCAACTTCTGTTCCTGGAAAGCTTTCCGGGCTATATTGAAAGGAGAAATTCCCTTCTTCTTTTTCTGCTAGTTCTTTTAAAAGCTTGGCCCCATCTACAGCGAGCTGTTTAATTTCCTCTTTAGATTTCTCAAATACCTGCTCTCTTTGAGCAACTGATGTCGAGTTATATAAGTGAATTATAGCATGTGGTGCCCCTTTAACCGCCTCGAAAGTTCTCCTAATAATATGATCTCTAGCCTGAGTTAACACTTGAATTGAAACATCTTCTGGAATCATTTCTTTCTCAATTAGTGTTCTTATAAAATCAAATTCTGTTTCTGAAGCTGCTGGAAATCCCACCTCAATTTCCTTAAAACCGATCTCTACTAACATATTAAAGAATTCTAATTTTTCTTCTAAACTCATGGGCTCAATTAGTGATTGATTTCCATCACGTAAATCCACGCTGCACCATCTAGGTACCTTATCTATATAATCCTTCTTCACCCAGTCGTATGTGACCACTGGTGGCATAAAATACATTCTTTTATACTTTTGAAAATTTTCCATTTACTTCACCCTCCTAATATAAATACTTGAAAATAGCACTTAGTAAAACAAGTCCTTAACGCTATATTAATCAAACAACACTCTCAATTTGTTCAATTTGTGAAATTTCTCCCTCTCCTATTGTATGTAATATAGAATAACACATCCTAAACATAAATTTTAGTGATAAATTTAATCATTTTTATTGATGTATTTTAACAT
>NZ_MZGT01000138.1 GCF_002029255.1 Clostridium chromiireducens | reverse complement strand
GTAATATATATTATCATGTATTCTATTGATATACAAGTGTTTTTCTGCAAAATACATTTTAAATATAATAAAATTTTTACATGTAAATGTTTAACGGCATAATTTGTATTGCACATTCATTTATTCTAAAATTGGGGAATTCCGGTACTAGAATATTATTCTTTCTTAAACATTCTAAAAGAGGTTTACATTGTTCAAAAAACTTTTCATAAAATTCTTCCTGCCCTGTTTTTCTCAATAAACTTATAGTGTCACATTCTTCTGTACATGTTTTAATCACCTTACCGATTACTTTACAATGACAATTAACATTATCAAAAACGTTATATCTATTGTTCATAAAGTTTTCCTTATTTACAGTTAAAATTGCCGTTCCATTCCCGCATTTCATTATTAGATCCACCGTATTATTATATGCCAAAATACTTTTTACATAGTTTAACATCTTTAAAAACATAGTAAAATCAATTTTCCCATCACACTCTTTGGTCACTGTGTTTAAATAATCATCTCCAAATATAGTTATTAGATTTATTAAAGTATCAATAAATGGCAGAACGCCTTTATTGGTAATAGTTCCTTCAAGCTGTATTAAATCACCTGGATATATGTTATTATTTTCAATATCATCTTCGTTTTTCTGATGTAGATGTTTGTGCTCATTAAAATAATCCATTAAACTTCCATTTAAAACAAAGGTCGTGTACGTTGTTTTAATCTGTTTTTCTTCTCTTATGAACTGTTTTGCATCAATATCTTTATCCACATGATGATTCAATAAGTTATTATTTGCATTTAATTTATTTTTATCCCTAAAGCCTTTTCTTTCAATTCTTGAAATACTACCTTGATTAGAACTTTCAATTCTGTCACCTTCATGATATCCTGCAGATAAAGTCCTATCAAAGGCTTGAGTTCTAGTTATTGTTTCTATAAATCCAGTTAATACTAGTGAAGATAAATTTCTCACTAAGTTTTCATCTAAATAGACAAGCACATCAAAAGAATTGTTCATAATATCTCCTTTCAAAAGGATTAATTCTAATTGTTCTGTTCTTATATATTATTAATATTCATATAAATATAAAATATTATTTTAATTATATATTTACTTAGCAAAACACCATTGTCTCTCAATATATTACAAAATTCTTAATTTACGATTTTTACTAATTTCCTATGATATAATTTTATAGTATAAATTATTATTGATATACAAACTCTATTAAAGTGTTTAGCGTAGTTCTAAAAAATAATTTGTAATTAATATTATATAGAATACTTATAAATGCTAGTTATTATATAAATTTATTAATATTCTATAAATTTTATAAGAAAGGAGATAAGCCTAATAAAGTAAAACTTTTCAGGTGGAAGTTTTAACTCCAGCTGAATTTAGTTTAATTTATACCCATAAAGGGCACAATGTCCGTGAGTTTGCAGCCGTTATCTCCGATTTGAAAAAAATATGATTTTACGGATGCTAGATATCGGATAAGTATATTTATTTCTATATATTAGGCATATATTTTAATGAAGAAATTTTTTAAAATGTTTTTTCTGATTTTATTTATTACAATTATTGTTTTAGCTATAGTATTTTATAAGAGAATTATGTTGTCTTACAGAATAGCTGATAAATACATCTCCTTAAAAAATCATGTATGGACTACTCAAGACTTTACTATGAATAAATCATCAAGTTCTATGAATTATAAAGATGTAGTCTACAAAAATACAAACGGAGTGCCTTTATCCTTGGATATCTATGGGCCAATAAATCAAGTTTATAAATCTTCTCCAGTACTTATATATGTACATGGTGGAAGCTGGGCCTATGGTGATAAAAGTATTCCTGAGGCTATAAGTCCAATTCTTGATACATTCAGAGAACAAGGATATACAATTATAAGTACTTCATACGAGCTTATGAGAAATAAGGAAAACTTTAGCAAGCAAATTTCAGATGTAAAAGACACAATAAGATGGGTATATAAAAATAAATCTACCTATAACCTTAATACAGATGAAATAGGGGTTATCGGCGTTTCTTCTGGCGCTCATCTTTCACTTATGGCAAGCTATAGCGATAATAATGAATTTATAGACGATACAGATTTGAGTAGTTATCCATCAAAAGTCAAATACTTAATTGACTTTGCAGGTCCAACTGATTTAACTCTTTTAAATACTACAAGCTTAAACTATGATTTATCAAAAATTTTTGCATCTATTACAGATAAAGAAGGTGTAGAAAAAATATATAACCCTATAAACTATGTTGATCCAACAAATCCAAATACACTTATAATTCACAGTAATTCAGATGCTATGGTTCCATACGAAAGTTCTAAACAGCTTTATAATAAATGTATTGAAGTTAATGCGAAAGCTAAACTTATCACCTTAAATAGCAGTGCTCATGACCTTTCAACTATATCAAATGATGATATTATTTCTATTTCTGAGGGATTATTGAAATTTGTCATATTCAATTCTCCATTATAAAGTGAAAAATGCAGTACAAAAATCTTAATTTTAGATTCTTGTGCTGCACTTTTTTACCATTTAAGGTCAAAACTTTAACATATTTTTAGTACTCATAACTTTTCGTATTTTCACATAAAACTATATTTATTTTCTTATCTTCAATTACTTTTTTATATGAACATAAAAATTCATTTAATTCAGTATCATTTAAATCTATATTCTTCTCACTTATTAAGAATACCTCTTCGTTTTCTAGGAATATTTTAAGATCATTTTTTTCATTTTTTATAAAGTATTCTGACATTGATTTAATTGATATTCTGCTCTTATATTTTTCTTGAAAACCCATAGTCTTTTTAATAGTGCTATAATTAGTATTTGAACTTTTTGAACCAAATCCCGGAATATTTAGCTGTTGTTCTATCATAGATGGATCTAATCCATATCTCTCTAAAAATTTTTTTTGAATATTAATAAGCTTATCTTGTGAAATATTGTTTTCTTCCATATAAGCCATTATATTTTTAGAGAAATCGGCCATGTTCATTTTTCCTTCAGCTAATTTATAATACATAGAATAAATATACTCTTCAAATTTATCTATATCTTTATCTTTAACTTTATTTTTCAATTCATTAAAGTCTATGATTTTATCAGACATATTAATCCTCTCCTTTACACTATTATATAATAAAAAGTATTTATCTGTTGTAAATTTTTTATTACATTTATAAAGTGAAACTTTTAAGTTGGAGTTTCATATAGATGAAGTCTTACGAATGCTATCTATCGGATAAAAAAGATATTGCTATATGTATTATGTTTAAAAAAATTCATATTACTATTCTTTATACCATTGTATCATCTGAATTAATCCTCTCATTATAAGAAAAAACGCATCCACAATAATCTTGTCTATATAAGTTATATTCTTTAGATAACTCAATAGAACGTTTATATCCTTCTTTCTTTTTAAAATCTGAATATAAGTATTTAACTCCGTATTCCTCACTTAAAATTTTTCCTATTTCATTTAGCTTTTGTGCATTCTTATGTGGGCTTATAGATAAGGTAGTAGTAAAATAATCATAACCTTTTTCACTTGCAATAAGTGCCGCTTCTTTAAGTCTCAATTCATAACACTTAAAACATCTTGCACCACCTTCTTTTTCCTGCTCTAATCCCTTTGATATCATATAAAAATTTTCAGTATCATATCTACCTTCTATAAACATTATTTCATGTTTAACTTTAAGTTCAGATATAAGTCCCTTTTGTTCTGCTACTCTTCGCGAGAACTCTTCTAATGGATATATATTTGGATTATAAAAGAAAATTGTTATGCTGAAATACTGAGATAAATATTCCAGTACATAGCTGCTACAAGGAGCACAGCAGCTATGCAGTAACAAAGTTGGAACTTTTTCTTCTTTAACCAAATTTTCTATTAGGGAGTCTAATTCCTTTTGATAATTAATTTTATTCATATGTAGTTCATTCCTTTTATAGGTTTTATATTATGCTAAATACTATACATCATTTTATATAAACTTGTTAAACTTCACTTGCAGCAAATTTCTCGAAAGCATTTAAGAATGTATTAATATGGTTTTCTTCATGCTTAACACTTAAAAACAGTGCTTCAAATTGTGAAGGAGGTATATTTATACCACTCTTAAGCATGTGCTCAAAGTATCGATTAAATCTCTCAACATCACAAGTTTTCACATCGTCATAAGTTCTAACTTCTTTTAAGTTACTAAAGAATATTGTCATCATTCCTCCAACTCTATTCATTACTACTGGAAGATTATATTTTTGAGATATTTGTAATATTCCTTCTTGAAGTTTAATTCCTATATTTTCAATATGATTATAATAGTCTAAGTTATTTTTTAGTTTAGCTAAAGTTGCAAGCCCAGCGGCCATAACTATAGGATTTCCTGACATTGTACCTGCCTGATATACTCCTCCTAAAGGCGCTAAATTCTCCATTATTTCTCTTCTTCCTCCATATGCTCCACATGGTAGTCCACCACCCATAATTTTTGCATATGTAACTAAATCCGGTTTTACCTTAAATAAAGATTGCGCACCTTTAAATGCAACCCTAAAACCATTCATAACTTCATCAAATATTAATAATGACCCATATTCGTCGCAAAGTTCTCTTAATGTTTCCATAAAATCATCTTCTGCTTTTATTACTCCCATATTTCCAGCTACAGGTTCAATAATAACACCAGCAATTTCATTACCATATTTCTTAAATAATTCTGTAATTTGTTCCTTATCATTATATATACCAATTAAAGTATTTTCTATACTTTCAGTTGGAACACCAAGTGAACCTGGTATCCCTCCAGTAATTACACCTGAGCCTGCTTCAATTAAAAATCCATCGAAATGCCCATGGTAGCATCCTGCAAATTTAACTATTCTTTTTCTATTAGTGTATCCCCTTGCAAGCTTTACCGCACTCATAGTAGCTTCTGTTCCTGAGTTAACCATTCTAATCATTTCGATATTATCTAAACTAGTGCACATAAACTTAGCCAGATCCAATTCTAATTTTGTTGGCGCTCCAAAAGCTAAAGCCTTTGAGCTTACTTCCTTAATCGCTTCTACAACATCTTCATCACAGTGACCAAGGATTAATGGTCCCCAAGCCAACACAAAATCTATATACTCGTTATCTTCTTCATCTTTAATTACTACACCTTTTCCAGACTTTATAATAGGTGGATTTATCTTTACTCCCCTAAAAGCCCTAACTGGACTGTTAACTCCCCCAGGCATATACTGTTCTGATTCTCTAAATATATCAATATTTTTCATAATAATATCTCCTTAGCCCGCATAAAATCTATAAATATTTATATA
>NZ_MZGT01000137.1 GCF_002029255.1 Clostridium chromiireducens | reverse complement strand
TATTAAAGATATGGTGAATATTTTAATGATTAGAAAGTATAAAAATGTAACAATTATGTTGTGAAAAAGATTTGTTTACGGAGAGTATCCTCTATTTCGATAAATAAAAAATCGTAATAGAATGTTAATAAATACCACTTAATCATATATTATAATATTAAGTATCGTTTATTAAAAAATCAATACTAGTTTGGGTATATACATTATTTTTAGGCATAAAGAATATTCTTTTATAATATATATAATTTTAAAAAGGTTTAATAAAATTTCTGTGAAATTAAGAACGGATAAATTAAAAGAAACATATTTAACTACTAAATTTTAAGTGGTATGGATTTGAGTACTAAGAATATTAAGTGACTAAAGGAGGATAAAATGAAAAGTAAGTGTAGTTTTATAGTAGCAACTTTACTATTTTTTACAACAGTAACAAGTGCTAATTCGCAAGTACATGCGGACCCTGATATATTGTCACTTGAACAAGCGGTGCAAAAAATAGAGGAATGTGATAATAAGATTGAAAACAATATGGACAACCTTGATAAATTAAAAGAGCAGATTAAGGAAAGAGAAAATGAGATAAAAGATAATACAGAGTTATTAAAAATAGCACAAGAAAAGGTTGAAGAAAGAGATAATCAACTAGCTGAAAGATTAAATGGAATTCAGCTAAATGGAGGTCTTGAAATTACGTCTTTTCAATATATAGATGCATTATTTTCTTCGGGCAATATTTTAGATGCAGTACAAAAATTATCCTTAATAAATCAAATATGTACAAGTGATAAAAAACTAATTATAGAAGCAAAAGAATCAAGGAAAAAGTTTTTGGATATAAATGATAAGATTGATGCTCAGTATAAAAATCTAGAGCAAAATAGAGGCGAAGTAGAAAATAAAATTAAGGATTTAGAAGAACAAAAGCAAGGGATTCTAAAATTTATGGAGGAAAACGGAGAATTATTATCTGGTAGTACAGATATAACTGTTCCAGTAGCCTTACCGTCGGATATTAGTGATAGCACAAAGAAATTAATTGAAGATGCTGAAAAATATTTGAAAGTACCATATTTATGGGGAGGAGAGTCACCGGACGGTTTTGATTGTTCTGGTTTTATGCAATATGTATTTAAAGCACAAGGAATAGATTTACCTAGGATATCTGAAGAACAACAGAAGTTTGCGACAACAATTAATATGTCAGAGATTAATCCGGGAGATCTAGTATTCAATAAGCCTTCTGAAGCAACACATGTGGGAATGTACATCGGAAATGATATGTATATTCAGGCATCACACAGTGGGGATGTCGTAAAGATTTCTCGACTTTCAAAATCGAGTATGAAATATGCTGGAAGAGTCTTAGATTAAGTTTATAATGTTAAAAATATATTATTATAATACTTAAATTAAAATTATTTTTTCGAATAAAGAAATTTTCCTAATATAAACATAACGGAGAATAAGTATAAAAATTATTTTTACATATACTATATCTTAGAAATTATGTTTAAATGGGAGGAAGAAATGAGTACAAAAGAGAATTTCTTAAGTGATATGAAAAGTGGAGAAAGAATGAAGTTATCTTTAATGGTGATGAGAATACTATTTAGAGATTCTTCTAAAGTCGTATGCATATTAGCTGATAGAAGTGGAGAAATAAAAGCTAACTTGCCAAATAAAAAAGACGATATTATTGAGGGCAGAGTGTTGGAAATTGAAGGAATAAAAGATAACAATCTAGATGTGAAAGATTATGAATTTGTTTCTAATTACAATGCTTCTGATTATTTGCCGACAGTAAGCAGACCTATAGAAGATATTATGAACGATATCGAAGATTATACAAAAAAATATATATTGTCAGAAGAAGCACAAAATTTAAATGACTATTTCTTTAATGATGAAAAGTTTCTAGAAAGATTTAAAAAAGGCATAGGCGGTGTTTCTATGCATCACAATTATATTGGAGGGCTAGCAGAACATACATTAAGTGTTATGCAGGTAACTGAAATGCTATGTGCAAAATATAATTGCAGAAGAACAGAAATAGCTATTTTAGCTGCAAAGCTTCATGATATAGGTAAAATACATGAATTATATTTTGATGGGCCTTTTAAGTATACTCTCAGAGGCGAAATGGAGGGACATATTGTTATAGGCGTTGAGATGATAGATAAGGCTGTTATGAGTAAACCAGAGATTTATAGTGAGGATTTTATTATGAGAATAAAAGGATGCGTTGTTCAACACCATGGAAAACTTGAATATGGTTCTCCAAGAGAGATGAGAATGGAAGAGGCCTTTATATTAAATTACGCTGATTCAATAGATGCGACCATGAATAAGATATCTCAAATAAAAAATGTTACACAATCAGGAACTTGGTCAGAATATGATAGAAGAGTTGAAACTAAATTGTATCTCTAATTAGTATATAATATAGCTTTGCATAACTAAAAATATGCTCAACTATATATAGAGTATGAACTCATTATATACTTAATTGGGATAAACATAGAATGTGAGGAATATATGAATATTTTATATATGGAAATTACCCTAAGAGCATCATGGGTACATTCACTAAAAGAAAAAAGAATGATTGTGAAAAGTATTGTTCAAAAGCTGAAAAATAAATTCAATATATCGGTGGTAGAAGCAGAAGAACAAGATATACATAAAAAAATAGTTATAGGAATTGTAGGCTTATGTGCGAACTCGGCCCAAAGCGATTCAACAATGGAGAATATTATTAATTTCATAGAATCCAATACCGATGCAGAAATAATAGATATTCAAAAAGAAGATATAAGAAGATAGTTATGTAAGAAAGCAATTATCTATATGAAAACTTTCTATAGATAAACAATATGTAACTTAGACTTATGTAATATAATCAACGAAATGAATAGCATACTTTTGTTCCAGTTTCTAAGGAATTTTTATGGGTGATTCTAAGAACAAAAGTTGTGCCCAAAATGCTAGCATCAAAGGCAAGCTTCGAACTAGCATATTTGGAACAACTTTTATTCTAAGAATCACTACCATAAAGATTCCTTATGAAACATTCCACAAAAGTATGCTACTCATTTCTAGTTGGATATATTTCAAAACTAAATATATAAATTCGGTTAGTTTATCGCATAAATCTAAATTATATGTTATTTATCTACATAGATATAAAAACTATGAATTTTGCTTATTCTTGGTAATATATCTCAACTAGAAAGAGAAGGTGCTTTTTTTCTAGCAACCGAGTAATAAAGCACCTTCTCTTTCGGCGAGTTATAGGTATACTTCTAAGCTATATGTTGTTTATCTATATTTATTTTGATTGTTTACTTACAAAGGATTTCCTTTTGTTTGTCTGTTAGTGTAAGTGAATATGTATTTAAATCCTATATCTTTTAAAAGGTCATATATATAATTTATTTTTTCGCCGACTCTATTAGTTGTATGTGCATCAGAGCCCACAGTTAATATTTCACCGTTTAAGTCTTTATACATCTGAAGTATTTCTAACTTTGGGAAAAGTAGATTATCATTTAGACCAGAAGTATTAACTTCAATCCCTTTACCACTACGGATTATTATTTTTAGGATATCATATATATTGTCTTTATAATCTTGAAAATTATAAACTCCGTGCTCCTTAAATGCATAACGTTGAATAATGTCAAGGTGACCTAATACATCATAATCGCCAACTTCCACAAAATTTAAAACTTCCTTAAAGTAAGTGTCATAGGCATATTTAGCACCATGCTCTAGAATATTTACTCTTAGTCCTTGTCCGTTAAGGTTATGTATAGAACCTATTACAAAATCTAATTTGTTCTCTTTGAAATATTTATCATAATCACCTTTATAAAGGTGGTATTCTCCAATCTCTAATCCAGTTTTAATATTAATATCCTTATAATACTTCTGTGAAAGCCTAAATAGCTCACTTTCATAATGTCTAAAACTAAAGAAATCGTAGCTTTTATCACCAGGATCAAAACTTATGTGTTCTGTTAAGCATATTTCTCTTATATTCATAGAAATGGCTTTAATTATGATTTCTTCAATTTTTTGTTTTGAATCAAAAGAAAAGTTTGAATGTAGGTGGTAGTCGCTTAAATATCTCATTAAAATTTATCATCTCCATCAGAATTAATTATAATAAAAAAATTACAAGTCAGCATGTTAATTACTATCAAGCTGACTTGCATTTTATTTAATTTAACATTTTTAATTATACTTGTTCAGCAATATAATAAAGTAATCGTTCAGTAGCTTCCCAACCTAGGCAAGGATCTGTAATTGATTTTCCATAAATACGATCATCAATTTTTTGGCATCCTTCTTCTATGTAGCTTTCAATCATAACACCCTTAACTAATTTTTTAAGGTCACTATTATAATTTCTACTATAAAGTATTTCGTTTACTATACGAGGCTGCTCCGCAAACTTCTTCATAGAGTTAGCGTGATTCGCATCAACAATTACTGATGGATATGGGAAATCTGATTCAGCATATAATTCTGCAACTCTCATTAAATCTTCATAGTGATAGTTAGGAATATTGTTTCCGTGTTTATTAACAGAACCACGCATAATTGCATGTGCATATGGATTACCAGTTGTATTTACTTCGTTATGTCTATATAAGAAGTTATGTTTTGCATGTGCTGCTTGGATAGAGTTAAACATTACAGATATATCCCCACTTGTTGGATTTTTCATACCAACTGGAACCTCAATTCCACTAGCTGTAAGTCTATGTTGTTGATTCTCAACACTCCTTGCTCCAACGGCCACATAAGTTAATAAATCATCACAATACATATAATTAGAAGGATAAAGCATTTCATCAGCAGGAGTAAGACCTGACTCTTCAATAGCTCTAATAAACATTTTTCTGATAGAAATTAATCCTTCTAGGATGTTAGGTGATTTTTCAGGATCTGGTTGATGGAACATTCCTTTGTATCCTTCACCAGTAGTTCTTGGTTTATTTGTGTAAATTCTTGGTACGATAAATAATTTATCCTTAACCTTTTCATTTACTTTTGCAAGTCTGTTAACATAATCGCAAACTGAGTTTTCATCATCTGCTGAACAAGGTCCTATAATAACAACAAATTTCTCCTTATTCCCGGCAAATATTTCTTTGATTTCAGCATCTCTTTCAGCTTTAATCTTTTGAAGATTAGCTGATAGAGGAGTAAGTTCTTTAATTTCCTCTGGAGATGGTATTTTTCTAACTGTAATAAAACTCATTTATAAAGCCCCCCTATATGAAAATATAATATTTAAAAATGAAAAAACTTATGTTATATACTCTTTAAGTAAGTATATTGTTCTATACAAGAAATAGTATATAACATATAGATAT
>NZ_MZGT01000136.1 GCF_002029255.1 Clostridium chromiireducens | reverse complement strand
ATACTGTGTTCTTATATATTATGTTGTATATAACTGTTTAGTGTAAATTCTAAGATACTAATAAAATAAAAATATACGTCGATTATAAATAAACAAACTATAAGATAGACTTGCAATATGAAATATATCCAAACTAGAAAGGAATAGTGCTCTTTTGTGTTGTGTTACATTAGAGAAAGTGTGCCGGTATTTCTTCAGTAGAAGTTATTCCATGTGCGCTTGTCACAATGAATATTGGAGCATGCGTCCATGGATGCAACTTTCACTGTTAGAAATCCGTAAAATATTCTCTTAGTAACCGAAACAGCAGAGTACTATCCCTTTCGGTCGGCTATTCATAATTATAAGACTTAGCCTTGTTTATCTCTAGTCATAATCTACACTGCATCAAAAAAGCTCATTTGATCGCTTTCTGGAAGACCTCTTAAGCAGTCAAATTTTCTTAGTAACTCTATTGCTGAATTTCCAATCTTTGAACGCTTTCTTACATCCTCTACGGAGTTAAATGCCTTTTCCTTAGCTGCATTAGATATACCTTCTGCTGCCACAGTTCCCATACCCGAGATACTATTTATGGATGGTCTTATTCCATCTTCTTCAACTTGAAATTTTGTCGCATGCGATTTATACAAATCAATTGGCAGAAATCTAAGGCCTCTCTCGTACATTTCAAGAACTATTTCCAAATCATCGTACATATCCTTATCCTTAGGTGCCGCGTCAAAGCCCAAAACCTCAATTTCCTTCATCTTTTCCTTAACCTTTTCTTTTCCAAAAATCATAAATTCTGCATCGAAAGCTTTTGCTCTAATACTGAAATAGGTTGCGTAATAAGCCTGAGGTATGTGCACCTTAAACCAAGCAATTCTAAAGGCCATCATTACATAGGCTGCAGCATGGGCCTTAGGGAACATGTATTTTATCTTTTTACATGAATCTATATACCATTCCGGTACATCGTTCGCCCTCATTAAATCTTCATATTCAGCCCATTTCGCAGGATTCTTTAACGCCTGCCCTTTACGAACAAGCTCCATTATCTTAAAGGCCTCACCTGGTGGCAATCCTTGTTTAATAAGGTAGATCATAATATCGTCTCTTGTACAGATTGCTTCACTTAAGGTTACTATTCCTTGATCAATTAAGTCCTTAGCATTTCCTACCCACACGTCAGTACCGTGTGAAAGCCCTGATATAAATATCAAATCTGAGAAAGCTTTAGGCTTTGTATCTACAAGCATATTTCTTACGAACTTAGTACCAAATTCAGGAATCCCAAAAGTTCCAACCTTTGAATTTATCTGATCTGGTGTTACTCCTAGAGCACTAGTTGATGAAAATATAGACATAGTCTCTGCATCATCCATCGGTATATCTTTTGGGTCAACTCCAGTTATATCCTGCAGCATTCTTATAACCGTCGGATCGTCGTGCCCCAGTATATCCAGCTTAAGCAAGTTCTGGTCAATAGAGTGATAATCAAAATGTGTTGTTATAATATCTGAATTAGGATCATCAGCTGGATGCTGTACTGGGCAGAATTCGAAGATTTCACGCCCCTTAGGTACAACTATAATTCCTCCTGGATGCTGCCCAGAAGTTCTTTTTATACCTGTACATCCTACTGCGATTCTTATTGTTTCTGCCTTATTTACTGGAATATTTTTTTCCTCAAAATACTTTCTCACATAACCAAAGGCTGTTTTTTCTGCTATAGTACCTATAGTTCCAGCCTTAAAGGTTGTGCCCTTTCCAAAAATAACTTCTGTATATTTATGAGCTTTTGCCTGATATTCTCCTGAGAAGTTTAAGTCGATATCGGGCTCTTTATCTCCATTAAAGCCTAGGAAGGTTTCAAATGGTATATCTATTCCATCCTTAACTAACTTTTCTCCACAGACAGGGCAATCTTTATCCGGTAAATCGAACCCAATTTTAGAACCATAATCTGAAAAATCCGAATGCTTACATTTAGAGCATCTATAGTGTGGTGGCAGAGCATTTACTTCTGTTATACCTGTCATATTAGCTACAAAAGAGGAACCTACCGATCCTCTGGAACCTACCAAATATCCATCTTCATTGGATTTCCATACAAGCTTCTGTGCTATAATATACATTACCGAGAATCCATTTTTTATAATTGAATCCAGCTCTTTATCGAGTCTTGCCTGAACAATCTCTGGAAGCGGATCTCCATAAAGCTCATGCGCCTTATCATACGCTATATCTTTAATAGTCTGTTCGCAACCTTCTATATGTGGAGGACATTTTTCTGATGAAATTGGACTAATCTGCTCACACATATCAGCTATCTTATTAGTATTTGTAACAACAACTTCATAAGCCTTTGTTCTTCCTAAATAAGAGAATTCATCAAGCATCTCCTCTGTAGTTCTTAAATATAATGGAGCCTGGTCATCAGCATCTTTAAAACCCTGTCCTGCTTCTAATATACGTCTATATATCTCATCTTCTGGGTCTAAGAAATGTACGTCTCCTGTTGCTACTACAGGTTTATTTAATTTTTCTGCCAAGGCTATTATCTTTTTATTAATCTCTTTTAGATAATCTTTATTTGGTACCTGCTCCTGTCTTACTAAGTAATCATTGTTACCTAGAGGCTGGATTTCTAAATAATCATAGAACTTTGCAATCTCTTCTATTTCTTCTTCAGATTTTCCAAGTAAAATTGATTGAAACAGCTCCCCTTCACTGCAGGCACTTCCAATAATCAATCCTTCTGAATATTTTCTAAACATACTCTTTAATATACGTGGTTTTTTATAAAAATAATCTAAATGTGAATATGATACAAGTTTATATAGGTTCTTTAAACCTTCAGAATTCTTAGCTAAAATTATTGCATGATTTGTCTTAACTTTTTTATATGCCTGCTTCTTACTTTCCTCATCAGAAGCATATACTTCGATATCCTCAAGGGTTTCTGTTCCCCTTTCCTTTAGGATTTCAATCATTATGTTAAATACCTTAACAGTAGTATCAACATCATCTAAAGCTCTGTGAGCGACCTCCACCTTTATGCCAAGATTTTTAGCAATTCTCCCTAGTTTATAAGACTTATATTCTGGGAAAATTTCTTGTGCAAGGGGCAAGGTATCTACATAAGTAAAATCAAAATCATAGCCTAAAACCCTTGCATTATGCTTTAAGAAGTTAATATCAAATTCAGCGTTGTGAGCAACTAAGACACATCCTTCAATAAACTCCAGCATTTTAGGAAACACCTTATCTATAGTTTCTGTACCTCTTACCATATCATCTGTTATGTTAGTAACCTGAACAACTCTCGGTGGAATTGGCTTCTTAGGATTTACAAAGGTACTAAACTTATCTACTACCTTTCCGTCCTTGATTTTCATAATTCCTATTTCTGTGATTTTCTCTGTTACAGGAGAAAATCCTGTAGTTTCTAAATCCAGAACACAATATGTAGTATCAATGCTCTGACCTTTTATATTTGTTACAGATGGCTTTTTATCAGGAGCTAAATAGGCTTCAACTCCATATATAACCTTCATATCTGAATTATTTCTTCCAAGTAGTTTATGTGCTTCAGGAAATGACTGAACAACTCCATGATCAGTTATGGCAATAGATTTCATCCCCCAGCTCATAGCTCTTTTGATTAAGGAACTAGCACTAGACATGGCATCCATTTGACTCATTTGTGTATGCATGTGAAGCTCAACTCTCTTCACCTCAGAATTATCCATTCTCTGTACTCTTTTTCTGCCCTCTATTTCGATTATTGTATTCGCAATAAACTCAACTTCGTGAGAAAAATTACTATAACCTGCATTACCTGCAAGTCTAACACCCTTGGCCTTTTTAAGTCTAGGCAATACTTCAACATCATCCCCAGGCTTACAAAATACCTTACATGTCATAGAATTCGATCCATCATATAAATCAAAAGAAACTAATGTTTTTCCGCTTCTTAATTCCTTGGCTTCTAAATTAGATATTTCACCTTCTATGGCTACCCTTCCCTCATTAGGTGTTATATCATTAATTTTTACAATACGATCCTTAATGTTTGGGTTTCTACCTACGATTAAGAATGCATTACCTGCTTTTTTAACATCACCTTCTGCTTTTACTTCTTGTTTGTTTTCTTCAACTTTTTTAGGCATTTCAGGTGTATTAATACTTTGAGTGGTTTTAATTTCTTTAAGAACCTTCATTTCATTTGCGCGTTTATCTTCTTCTATCTTTTCTAAATCTTCACTGTTTATTTTATCAACAAAATTTATATTATATTGCTTGTCATACATATATTTTAGAACTTTATTAATTTCTTTATCATATGACATAGTCTTTAAAAAACCTGATACTGGAATTTTAAAATTAAAATTTATTGTATTTCCAATCACTTCATACTCACTGTTGTTAACAGCTGCTTTTAATGCTGGGTATTTATTTGACATAGAATATACAATATTTTTTAATTCCTCTTCTATTGGTCTTATAGTTACTCCATCAGTATACTTCACGGTAATTTTAGAATCACTTAAGTCGAATTTTTCTCTTATAAATTTATTAAAACTCTCAATTTCTCCAATTTCAATATAATTATCTGAACTTATCTCCATTTCTAATACTTTAGTTCTTTTACGTAAAGTTACAGATTTTATTATTGCAGTATTTATGTTCCCACTAGATTCATAATCACTAAAAGCCTCGTTAACTTTTTTCATACTACCCATTAACCTTCTCTAAAAATTTTTTAGTATGTTACTATTATATAGATTAAACTTGTAATTTGCTAATTCAGAAAAAGATGTTTAAAGATAATCTTACCTAAAAATATTCCTATATCTCTTTCTTATTTATCCTATATAATCTTTATATTATTTTTTAATCTTTAACTAATTTATCATTTGTAAAAACCTAGATTAATCCATTAGCAGTTTTTTTGTGCTTAATTATCATTCCATAATCTAATAGTGTTGTCAAGGCAAAAGCATGTTTGCCACTCACATAAAATTAAGTTATTGCCAAATTATAAATTTTCTTAATTTTATATTCATAACAAGCACATCTTTATTGTTATAATGAGCAATTACATAGCATATACCAATAATCTATTTTGTATTTAGCAAAAGCTTATCTATTTAATATTTAGTCTTAGTTTACCTAATTCTCCTGATATATATTACATATTCACAAATAAAAACCAATTATGTAATATAATTTTCTAATAAAAATTTTAAATCAGTTGTTAATTCATATTTTCTCAATGTAACAAAATTTAATTATGTTTAATATATTAGTACTATAACAAAAGATAATAATTAACAAAGGAGAAATGGGCAGTGAAAAAATGTCATAAATCTTGTCACAAGCATAGCTGTAAAAACTCTCAAGGATATGGTAATAATGGCATGAATTACGGTTCAAATTATGGTAACTACGGCATAAACTGCGGTAATTGTGGAATAAATTATGGTAATTGTGGTTCAAACTATGATAACTGTGGAATTAACTATGGAAATTACGGTGGATATTCCGGAAATTATTATGGAGCTGGATATAACAATATCTGGGGCTTATGGCCACTCTTATTCCTATTATAAAATCTCTTAATAGTAATTACGGCGTTAATGTTATTATTATGCTCATATAGTACAAAGGATAAATTTTTTAACAATATTTAATTAAGAAGAAGTAACAAATAATT
>NZ_MZGT01000135.1 GCF_002029255.1 Clostridium chromiireducens | reverse complement strand
GCAATAAACTATTATATATATTTCCATAAAACATAGATGGCATTAATGCTATTAGAGTTATTAAAGGAAATATAATACTTCTAATTAATATTCTTTTTCTAGATCTCTTTTCCATAAGAAAAAGATTTGCTAAAACATATATATCTACTATCAGTAAGTATCTAAGATTTCTTGAAAGAGATATACATAAGATCATTATTATAGTACTTATAACTTTTAAAGTTGGATTTATTAGATAAAGTACTTTATCTTGATTTTTGCTTTGTCTAATAATTGAGATTATCCTAATTATTGAAAAAATACTTTTTTCAATATATAAACTTTTTTCTTCCTTCGGAACATAATTATCTTTTGCTGAAAGCCATTCTGGAATCATTTAATCTCCTTTAATATTTTTCTTCAAATTGATTTTGCTTATTACTTTGAAAATAATTAAAATTATTGTTACTCCTATTAATGCTGATAAAATATATCCGAGATATTCTTTAAGAAATCCAAAACTGTAATCTGGAATTAGAGAATTAAATTGAACTCCTTTTTCCATACCTTCAGGCACAAATCCTACTAAATTCTTTACTTCTTCCGAGCCCCATTCTCCCCAAGCAGTTCCATTTGCTAATAACCCTATCGGAGTAGCTAAGATAAGAATTCCTATAGTAATATATAACGATTTGGCTTTATTTGATTTTCCTTCATATATTAATTCTGGTGATGCCTTTTTGATATAGCTATAGGCTCCTAATGTAATTAATCCTTCTAAAAAACCAACTATCAGCAAATGCGGCAGCATCATAGCAGGAATAGATATAGCTAGACCATATGGACTGTATAGTGGCAATCCTAAGAAATCCTTAAAAAGCAAAGGTTGGACACCAAACTCAAGTGCCGCAAATAAAGCAGCTGTATTAACAGAAATATAACCGCCTAGAAACGCTCCAATATATTCGCCTTTTTGAGTCTTAAATAATTTTTTTGTTAATTGAAATATATAAAATGCTGTAAATGGCATTATAAAAGCCATATTAAAACAATTTACTCCAAAAGCTAAAATTCCTCCATCACCAAAAAACAATGCTTGAATTGCAAGAGCTATAGTTACAGCAAATACAGCAGAGTATGGCCCAAGCAAAATAGCAACAAGTGCACCACCAATAGCATGACCTGT
This sequence comes from Clostridium chromiireducens, assembly GCF_002029255.1. Taxonomy (GTDB): domain Bacteria; phylum Bacillota; class Clostridia; order Clostridiales; family Clostridiaceae; genus Clostridium; species Clostridium chromiireducens. The sequence continues at coordinate 5,513 of NZ_MZGT01000135.1, read as the reverse complement.
AGTCCCACCAGGAAGAGGTATATTAAACATCATAATTAAAAACGAAAACGCTGCTGATACTCCAAGCAGCGGCATCTTTTGCCTTGTAATTTCTGACTTTACCTTTGTACTAGCTCTTCTCCAAACTGGTAACATAGCAATTCCAAAAGTAGCACAGGTTGAAGGGCTTAAATAATTATCAGGTATATGCATATAGTTATTCTCCTTACAACATATATTTCTGGTTCTCTTAATTATATTTAATATTCTTAGTTTTATGTACACAAAAGCGCTTTGTTTAATGACTGCTCCTGCTTATATTAATACATATTCTTTAGAATATATATGTTTAAGAATATATATGGTAAAATTCTTTAGAATTTTACCATATTAATATATAAGATTTATCCTATTTCATTCTATGCAAATAATGCTGTAACATTTTTTAGTTCCTGACGGATTTTAATCGCTTGAGGACAATGTCCTTCACATTTTCCACATTCAACACATTTATCTGCTCTTTCTGATAGCGCCACTCCATTATATCTTTCCTTAAGTTCTTTTTCTGTTGCCGGAGTAAGAAATATGTTATATTCATTATATACTGCAAAATTCTTAGGAATGTTTACACCTGCTGGACACGGCATACAATACTCGCAAGCTGTACAGTTAACTTTTATTCTTTCTTTAAACGCCTTCTTAACATTATCCATTATTTCTAATTCTTTTTCTGTTAGTGAATTTGGTAAGGCTTCACTTGCTACTCTAATATTTTCAGTAACATTATCCATTATGTTCATACCACTTAGTACTACCGATACCTCTGGATGATTCCATACCCATCTTAGTGCCCACTCAGCTGGAGATCTCTTAATTTCAGCTTTATTAAATGTATCAGTAACTACTTCTGGAAGGTCTCTAACTATTTTTCCACCTCTAAGTGGTTCCATTATAACAACTCCCAAACCTCTATCTGCAGCATATTTTAACCCTTCAGTCCCTGCTTGGAAATCTTCATCTAAATAATTATATTGGATTTGACAGAATGACCAATCATAGTAATCTACTATTTCTTTAAAAACTTCTAGTTTGTCATGGAATGAGAATCCTGCATATCTTATTCTTCCATCTTTAATTGCTGAATTTAAGAATTCATCTATTCCTAACTTCTTTAGGTTTTCCCAAGAACCTTTATTCAAAGCATGCACTAAATAAAAATCTATCTTGTCTGTTTGTAGACGTTCTAATTGTTCATTTAAATATTTGTCCATATCTTCTCTAGTCTTAATTGCCCAGCTAGGAAGTTTTGTTGCTAAATTAACTTTCTCTCTATATCCATCTTTTAGTGCTCTACCTACAAATGGCTCACTTTCTCCTCCATTTCCCATTCCTGTTCCATGATAAGGGTATGCAGTATCTATATAATTAACCCCTTGATCAATTGCATGACGAATCATTTCAGTGGCTTTTTCTTCATGAATTTTAGTTGTATCTCCATCAATTATAGGTAATCTCATACAACCAAATCCAAGAGTAGAAACCTTTTCATTAGTCTTTCCAAGTGTTCTATATAACAAAACAATCCCTCCTAAAATACGATAACTTACACAATAAATTGCTATACATATATATTCTACATCTTAGAGTTAGCTCTAAGTCAACATATTTTTTGAACGTTTCCCCTAAAATGAAAAAGTAATTTCGTGATTGCAACACTTATTTCGTTATTCATGATTTTAGTATTACACTTTTTTGATACAAGGTGAAAAATTCATTTTAATGGGCTCTTCTTAAATTATAGGATTTTACAAATCTCAACTCTTAGAGTATACTCTAAGATATAAAATCTATGATAAAACTTAAGGGAGGATATATTTTATGGGATACAGTATTGCCGAAGTTGCCGAAAGAACTCATTTAACACCACATACTCTTAGATATTATGAGAAAGAAGGTATATTACCATTTATTGACCGCAGTGATTCAGGTAATAGAGATTTCAAGGAAAAGGATTTAGAATGGCTTGAGCTTATTTGTTGTCTTAAAAATACAGGTATGCCTATAAAACAAATAAAAGAATATATTCAATTATGTCTTAAAGGCGATAATACTATTGATGTTCGTAGAGAAATATTCATAAAACATCGTGAGGAAGTTATAAGCCAAATTGCAGAATTACAAAAAAATCTTGATAAAATAAATTGTAAAATAAACTTTTATGACTGTGCATGCAAAAAAACTGTATAAAGGTATTATGAAAAACTTAAAGCGAATCAATGACTAACTGTGGAAATATGAAAATTCTTCATTTATACTTAAGCTATGTTTAGAAAGGGAATATGTGTGTTTGCTCAATATTTATAAGAATCAAACACACATATTCCCTTTCAGTTGTTTAGCTGTAAATTTAAAATAATCTCTTTATGCAAGTATTTTTATATTTCTAATATTTTTGAAGTTAACTACTTCTTCTTAGGTTCGTTATATTGCACACCTTTTGTATCAACAGATATCGATGTGATAACCACATCTTTCTTTGGCGCATCCGATGAATTAGTTTCTACATTCTGAATTTTGTCAACCACGTCTAGTCCTGATATAACCTTTCCAAACGCTGCATATTCTCCATCAAGATTTTGAGCGTCTCCTGACATTATGAAGAATTGACTTCCAGCGCTATTAGGATCTTGAGTTCTTGCCATAGAAAGAACACCCTTTGTATGCTTTAAACTATTTGCAAAACCATTTGATGTAAATTCTCCTTCAATTGAATAACCAGGACCACCGGTACCATTTCCTTTGGGGTCACCACCTTGGATCATGAATCCTTTAATTACCCTGTGAAACTTTAAATTATTATAAAAATTCTTATTTGCTAGGTCTATAAAATTATTAACTGTATTCGGAGCTATTTCTGGATATAATTCTGCTTCTATAACTCCATATCCCTCCACATTTATTGTTGCTATAGGCAAATTTTTATTTTCTTCTGATGAACTTGAATTATTCTTTTCACTGCTCTGAGAAGTGTTATTAGCCTCTGACTTGTTAGAGCTGCTAGTCTTCCCGCAACCAGCAAATACAAGTAAGCTCATTACTACCGTTAATAATATTAAATTTAAATATTTTATTTTCCTCATTTTCTTTCCACCTTAACCTTGTATATTATTTTAATAGTATAATTATACCATAAGTTTAATATTATATAATTTATTGTAATTAAACTTTAATTTTATTATGTGCAATTAAAATATTTATTTTTCTCTCCAATCAACAATGCTTTATATATTTTTACTCTAAATAATTCTCTTTTAATAATCTTATTTCTTTAGCATAACCATCTAATTCATTTGGTGTTTCCAAAAAAAATGGCAGCTTACGTAGAGCTGGATGGTTAATAATATTTATAATCGCATCTAATCCTATCGAACCTTCTCCAATCTTTTGATGTCTATCCTTATGGCTTTCAAAAGGATTCATACTATCATTTAAATGTATGGCGCATAACTTATTTAAACCTATTACTTTATCAAACTGTTCTAACACATTGTCTAGATTACTTACAATATCATAGCCTGCATCGTAAACATGGCAAGTATCAAGACATATTCCAACTTTATTTGATAGCTTTACACGTTTTATTATTTCCTGTAATTCCTCAAAAGTACGCCCTACTTCCGTTCCTTTACCAGCCATTGTCTCAAGCAATACAGTTGTTGTTTGATTTTCAGTTAACACTGAGTTTAGCATACCTGAAATATATTCTATCCCCATTTCTACACCCTGCTTCACATGACTTCCTGGATGAAAGTTATAAAAATTGTTTGGTATATATTCCATGCGCGCTAAATCATCTTTCATCACTTCTATAGTAAAATTTCTTGTATTTTCATCCGCAGAACAAGCATTTAAAGTATAAGGAGCATGAGCCAAAATTGTAGCAAAATTATTTTCTTGTATAAGTTTTAAAAACTCTTGTACATCTTTTTCATCAATATCCTTAGCTTTGCTCCCCCTTGGATTGCGAGTGAAAAATTGAAATGTATTTCCTCCCAGTTTAATTGCTTCCCTGCCCATATTTGCAAATCCTTTTGAAGCTGATAAATGGCAGCCTATATTTAACATAATGTTTCCTCCTTATATCTTATTTAACTCATTATATTAATACTATAATGCTTTTGTCTACATATTATTCATACTGTTATATAAATCATATACACCAATATTCCTAAACTAATATGTACTTAATTATTTTAAATCTATACATTTTATAAATCCCATGATGAAATGGAGGAAATGTCTGATGAGATAACTTCATTCTTGAAGATATAATAGGTTGTTGAATAATTAATTTTTCAATAAATTCTATACATTAAAAAATTAATTATTCAACAACCTACTTTATTTTATAAATATAGATCTATACTCAGCTTCTACTGCTATTTATATCATTGATCATAATGCTCATTAAATCGTCTAGTGATACATTTTCTAGTCCTTGAGGCATTTTAAAATTATGCTCCCTTAAATCTCCCCCAATTTTTGCAATAATCTGTTTTGCCTTTTCTGCATCATTATCTTCTGTATTTACGATAACCCTATAATTTACATCTGCAATTTCTTCAAATCCACCCATACCACTTACCATTGGACTAGCAGCTGCTAATGGACCTGCATCATGGGCATCATTAGTAAGCACAAGATCAGACATATTAATTGGATTTCTACCGACTTCTAAAATATTTGAATCACTTCCTCCTACGTAATGCTCATTTATATCAGCTACAGCATCTTGTATACCTACTTTTTTTAAAGCATCAACTGCTTCATTTGCAGCTTTAATACCACTAAAGTAACCTTCTATTTTCATATAACATACCTCCACTTTATTTATTAATTAGTTTAAAGGTATTTTTTCACTATGATATAACTATTATACTTAAATATAAATTTAATGATTTTCTTTGTTATATTTAATCTTCGTATCACATATCTTAAGGGTTCAAAGTCCCCAGCGCAGTCATAATCAAATTACAAATAAAAAACATTTACATTTTCGTTTATAAAAAGGTCTCTTTGTACACAGTCATCCCCCTGATAAGCATATATGGAATGGAAGTTTTCACGTAAAATAAAAAAGATAGTCATTACAACTATCTTTTAGGTTACCTCGCAACGTCCTACTCTGCCACACAGTCGCCCGTGCAGTACCATCGGCGCTATAGACCTTAACTTTCCTGTTCGGAATGGGAAGGAGTGTTACCTCTATGCCATCATCACGAGATTAAGTGAGTTCCCAAATCTCCGATTTGGTTGAACGAACTTATGCAAATCACGCTAGTGATTTGTATTCCTTGTTCTTTCAAAATTGCACATAGTTTCTTTAATGTATTACAACTTGATTATTTATTGGTCAAGCCCTCGACCTATTAGTATCAGTCAGCTAAATATGTTACCATACTTACACCTCTGACCTATCAACCTTGTAGTCTTCAAGGGGTCTTACTAGCTTACGCTATGGGAAATCTAATCTT
>NZ_MZGT01000134.1 GCF_002029255.1 Clostridium chromiireducens | reverse complement strand
GTATGTAGATAATTATAATTTCATTGTACTACAAAACAATGAAATTTAAAATAAATCTTTATACTAATAAAATATATAAAAACCTTCAAACAAACTTTGACTTTCTTTGACCTATGTATTATTATATAAGTAAAGAGAAATTATTTAGGTAGAGAACAAAAAATATTAAAAATTAAAAAATTAATATAGAAATTTAGGAGGATTAAGTATGAATATTGATAAAATGACACTAAGAGTACAACAAGCATTAAATGATGCAAATGTTACAGCAGTTAAGTTCAATCACCAGCAAATAGATATAATCCATCTTTTTGCAGCGCTTATTCATCAAGAAGATGGGTTAGTACCTAATATTCTTACTAAGATGGGTATACAAGTAAAAAACTTAAAAGATGCTGTGAACAAAGAATTAGAGTCAATGCCAAAAGTTTTAGGTGAAGGTATTGGAAATGTATATATTACAAGAAAAGTAGAAGAAGTATTGATTAAAGCTGAGGAAATTTCAAAGCAATTTGAAGATTCGTATGTTAGTGTTGAACATTTAATGATTGCTATTATAGATGTAAATAATAATAATCAAGTTTCTAAGATATTGAAACAATACAATATAACTAGAGATACGTTTTTAAAAGTACTTTCTGAGATTAGGGGAAGTCAAAGAGTTGAAACTCAAGATCCGGAAGGAACATATGATGCCTTGGCTAAGTATGGAACTAATTTAGTTGAACTTGCTAAAAAGCATAAACTTGATCCTGTTATTGGAAGAGATGAAGAAATAAGAAGAACTATAAGAATTCTATCCAGAAGAACAAAGAATAATCCAGTATTAATAGGTGAACCAGGTGTTGGTAAGACAGCAATAATTGAAGGTTTAGCGGAGAGAATAGTTAGAGGAGATGTTCCGGAAGGGTTAAAAGATAAAATTATTTTTTCATTAGATATGGGATCATTAATTGCTGGAGCTAAGTATAGAGGTGAATTTGAAGAAAGGCTAAAAGCTGTGTTGAAAGAAGTTCAAAGCAGCGAGGGTAGAATATTATTATTCATAGATGAAATTCACACTATAGTTGGAGCGGGTAAAACTGATGGAGCAATGGATGCCGGAAATTTAATTAAGCCGCTATTAGCAAGAGGAGAACTACATTGTATCGGTGCTACAACATTTGATGAATATAGAAAATATATTGAAAAGGATAAAGCGTTAGAAAGAAGATTTCAGCCAGTAATTATAGATGAACCGACTGTTGATGACACTATAGCCATTTTAAGAGGGTTAAAAGAAAGATTTGAAATTCATCATGGTATTAGAATTCACGATTCAGCAATAGTAGCAGCAGCAAAGCTTTCTGATAGATACATTCAGGACAGATATATGCCTGACAAGGCAATTGATTTAATTGATGAAGCAGGTGCTATGATAAGATCAGAAATTGATTCTCTTCCAACTGAACTTGATGTTATAAGAAGAAAAATATTTAAATTAGAAATTGAAAAAGAAGCTTTATCAAAAGAAAAAGATGAAGGATCATTAAATAGACTAGAAGATGTTGAAAAAGAACTTGCAGAATTAAAAGAGAAGAATGATGAAATGACTGCAAAATATACAAAAGAAAAGGAACAGATTATTACAATAAAAACATTGAAAAGTGAGTTGGATGATGCTAGAGGAGAAATCGAGATCGCTCAAAGGAATTTTGACTATAATAGAGTCGCTGAAATTCAATATAGTAAAATTCCAGCATTAGAAGAGGAGATTAAGCAAAAGGAAATTGAGTTAAGAGATAATTATGAAGGTGCTTTGTTAAAAGAGGAAGTAACCGAACAAGAAGTATCTGCAGTACTTTCTAAATGGACAGGAATTCCAGTGACTAACTTACTTGAAGGTGAAAGAGAAAAACTATTAAGGTTAGAAGATGAAATGGCTGCTAGAGTAATAGGACAGGGCGAGGCTATTGAAGCTGTAACAAATGCTATACTTAGAGCAAGGGCAGGACTTAAAGATATCAATAGGCCAATCGGATCATTTATTTTCTTAGGACCTACAGGGGTCGGAAAGACAGAGCTCGCTAAGACACTAGCTAGAAATCTATTTGATTCAGAAGAAAATATAATTCGTATAGATATGTCAGAGTATATGGAGAAACATTCAGTATCTAGATTAGTTGGAGCGCCTCCAGGATATGTAGGATACGATGAAGGAGGACAATTAACAGAAGCAGTAAGGAGAAGCCCATATAGTGTAATTCTATTTGATGAAATTGAAAAGGCACATGAAGATGTCTTTAATATATTTTTGCAAATATTAGATGATGGTAGACTAACTGATAATAAGGGTAAAACGGTAGATTTTAAAAATACAATAATAATTATGACTTCAAACATTGGAAGCGAATATTTATTGGAAAATACTAATGAAGAGAATGTGGATGAAGGAATAAGGGGAAAAGTAATGAGTGTCTTAAAGTCAAGATTTAAACCAGAATTCCTAAATAGAGTTGATGACACTATAATGTTTAAACCATTATCTGAATCTGGGATTAAGAAGATAATAGATATATTCTTAAGAGAGGTAAGCTCAAGATTAAGAGATAAGAACATTGAAATAGAAGTTACCGATGAAGCAAAAACAATAATAGCAAGAGAAGGATATGATGTGGTTTATGGGGCAAGACCATTGAAGAGATATATTCAAAACACACTTGAAAATAGACTTGCTAGAATGATAATAAAGGGTGAGTTAAGTTATGGGTCTAAGGTTATGATTGATGGAAATGACGAAGAAATTACTATAGTGCCTGTTTTATCACCTCTTAAGCAATAACTTACTGTAGTAGTGAAGAAGTATGAGTTTCCTTTTGCATGTGCGTTAATATGTGGATAACACTAGAAAGGTAGTAGACTATTTTGTGCAGTGTTGCATATTCTATAGCAACCGAAACAACATAGTCCACTACCTTTCGGCAAGTTACCCCATAGCTATTTTATGGGAATTTGAACATCTGCGGTCATTCCTGATTTTAATTTACCATCTGAATCATTTATTGATACTTTTATCTTAGTGGCTATATGTTTACTATCAGCAGTTGATTGTTTATCTTTTGGTGTATATTCATGTTTTAATGCAATATAGTTTACTGAGCCGGTTTGATTTCCAGTTGAAGTTACAACATTTAGTGATTGGTTATAAGAGATCTTGTCCAAGTGTTCATCAGGGATATAGCAAAGTACGTACAATTCATTTGATATTGCTATATCAGCAATATCACTACCTACATTAACTACATCACCTAGGGAGAAATTTTTACTTATTACTATACCATCGTTTAATGCGACGATATTATAGTTGTTTAAATTGTTCTGAGCCTGATTTAATTGGGCAACAGCTTGGTCTAAATCAGCCTGTGCTGCATCTATAGCTTGTTTTGTAGAGCCATTTTTAAGTAAGTTCAATTGAGCATTGGCAGCATCATAATTTGCTTGAGCAATGTTGATAGATTCACTAGTGGATCCATCTTTTAAAAGCTTTAGCTGTTGCTGGGCGCTTTCGAGTTTATATTTGGCTGTAGAAAGCTGGTCTGAAGTAGTATCTAGTTTTAGCTTTGCGTCATCTAATGTATTTTTAGGAACTGCATCTTTATCATATAACTGAGAAGTGTTGTTATACTGATTTTTTATATAGTCATAATTTGCTTGAGCTGAATTTACAGAGGTTTCAGAAATTGATACCTCATCTTCAGCTTGTTTTATTTGCTCGCTTCTATTGCCAGCAGTTAAAAGATCTAATTGATACTTGGCAGCCCGAGCTTGTGCTTCGGCTTGCTCTATTTGTTCAGGACGAGTTCCTACTTTTAACTCATCAAGTTTCGCTTTTTTTATATTTACAATGGCTTGCGTTTGATCAACTGTATATTTTTGAGTAACATTATCTATTACAGCAATCACATCGCCTTTTTTCACAACTTCTCCTTGATTTTTTTTCATTTCTACGATTTTACCAGAGACTATACTAGTTGCAGGTACAATATTATTTTGAATATCTCCCTTTAAAGTTAAGGTATCAGAATTTAAAGAACAACCCGTAGTTAGAAATAAGACCGTTAAGCTACACATAAATAATTTTTTCATATGACCACCCTTTACTAATGAATTTATATTATTTTTTTATGTGAATTTATACTGAGCCTATAAGTTTTTGGTTTTATTATTTAGGCAAACTCCATTAATGATATACTGTATTAGATATTCCAATTCGTCATCATTATTTTTTAGTTCAGGGAGTGCGATATTGTGAAGAAAAATATATCCAAATATAGAAGTTGCTATTAGTCTAATAATTGAAATACTTGGTATATCTATAAGATCGCCTTGTTCTTTAAACTTATCAATAATTGATGTGCCTTTTTTGATTACAGGAAAGATTACAGTGCTTAGAATTTTACTTCTAAGCTCAGGATGAAACGGCACCTCTTGAATTATGACCTTTAATATTGGCCCAGTTTCATTAACAAATTTCAGTCTATTTAGCACTATTTTTCTTAAAAATCTCTCAAAAGTTTCATGCTCTTCGTTTAATATCTCGTTAAAATCATTAATAAAAATCTCAAATAAAGATGCTTTAGATAAGGCCGCTGGAATGGCAAATAAAAGATCTTTTTTAGTTTTGTAATACCTAAAAATAGTCCCTTCTGCGACTCCAGCTTTTTTAGCAATTTCACTAGTAGCTGTGGCTTCATATCCTTTTTCAGAAAAAAGTTCTATTGCAGCACTAAGTATATTTATTTGTTTTTCAGTCATATTATGTTCTACATTATTTAGGTTCATAAGTTCTTTTAAAGATTTTTTTTCCATCAATTTAGTTCCCCCTTAATTATGGTTATATTTTTCGATATTTTTTTAGAGCTAATATATTTAAAACCATAAAAAATATACAAATTAATAATAAAATTAAGACATCAAATGAAATATCACTCCAACCTTTTCCACGGATCATAATATTTCTAAGGGCATCAGCTGAATACCACAAAGGCATAAAGTGTCCAAAAGATTGCAGCCAAGTTGACATAGTGCTTAAATCAAAGAGGCCAGAAAAGAATACTTGTGGCACTACAATTATTGGTATAAACTGAATCATTTGAAGTTCATTATTGGCAAAAGCAGATATAAAAGTACCAATGCTAAGAGCTACCATTGCAGTTAATATGGTTACAAGGATTACTAGTGGAAAAGAGCCTATCATCATGATGTTAAGAACATTAATTGAGTACCAGGCGATAAGAGCAGATTGTATTATAGTAAAAACTCCAAATCCAAGAAGATAACCTAAAACAATTTCCCATCTGCGAAGTGGCGTCGATAGTATTCTTTCAAGTGTGCCAGAAGTACGCTCTCCAAGAAATGATACACCTGCCACTAGGAAGACGAAGAAGAATACAAAGAAACCAATTAGTATAGGTCCAAAATTATCAAAACTAGACATATTTTCATAACCATATAGATAGGTTATGTCTGGTTTGGCTGCAATTGATGCTAGCTGCTGAGTTGCATTTTGTACAAGTTTTATAACAGCTTGACTTTTGCTCGGGTCACTACCTTCTAAAGTTATTTTAGGGATTCCATTTTCAAAATTTATTATTGCATCAACTTCTGAAAGGCTAAGGGCATAATAGGCATCATTTTCTGTATATCGAATTATTTTAGCATCATTATCTTCTAATTTATTTACAATGCTAATAGGGGCATTTATTACTCCGATTTTAGGATGATAATTTGATCCATCAAATATAAACGACATTAAAGTCAAAACTAATATTGGCGCTAGAATCATCAATCCAATTGTACGTTTATCATGGGCAAGTTGAAGTAAGATTCTAATTACAATTGCTTTCACCCTCATTTTGATGCACCTCCATAATATAAAAATGCTTCTTCAATAGTACTTGAGTTAGAATTATGCTTGATTTCAGCAGGAGAGCCTACAGCGATTAGTTTACCATCACGAATCATTCCTAAGTTATTGCATTTTTCAACTTCATCCATTACATGAGTAGTGATAATAATAGTAGTACCACTATCTTTTAACTTGTATAGTTCCTCCCAGATAGACCTACGAAGAACGGGATCAATACCAACAGTAGGTTCATCTAATATTAAAATAGGCGGTTCGTGAACAAGCGCAATAGCAAGAGATAATCGACGTTTCATACCACCAGAATATTGTTTTACTTGTTTTTTTAGATGATCCGATAAATTAACAAGATTCATCACTTCAGAAATTCTTTGCTTTAGATCATTTCCTGAAAGTCCATACATTGAAGCAAAAAATTTAATATTTTCCTCAGCAGTAAGCTCCTCATATAATGCATCTGATTGAGCCATGTATCCAATTTTATTCATCAGTGATAACTTAGGCATTTTTTCGTTTAGTAAATAGACAGAACCACTAGTTGCAATATCTATCCCTGCAATCATCTTAACTAAGGTTGATTTTCCAGAACCTGATGGACCAAGTAAACCTAGAATTTGAGAATAGGGTATATCTAAGCTAATATCAAAAAGAACTTGTTTCTTCCCAAAAGATTTATTAACATTTTCGACTTTTATACAATAAGAATCAAGCATACTACTAACTTTATTTTGCATAATCAAATTCCTTTCTAAATATAATAAGTGAGTAATCACTCATTTTGATGATATAAAAAAAATACAAAGCCTTCAATTTGTATGATGATGTATTAATTATTAAGATATTTATATTATTA
>NZ_MZGT01000133.1 GCF_002029255.1 Clostridium chromiireducens | reverse complement strand
CTATACATAAGTAATGTAATAATATTCAACATTTATAAAATAAAGGTTGGAAGTCTAAACTATACCTCCAACCTTACCAAATGATCATATTACTTTTTGAAGTTTACACAAAAATCTTGACAGACTCGAATGTAAATAAAATTTAATTGACAACAAAAAAAGATCCCAAGGTTAATTAAGCCTTGGATCTTTTTTTACATTTATTTTTCTTAATCAAAACTAAAAAACTATTTATTACTTCTGTAGTCTTTTTAGCATAGTCATCAACTACTTCATCAATTCCATCGAAAATATATTTTAAACTGCATCCTTCACATTTATTAAGTATTCCATCATTAAGCAAAGAACATCTAAGCTCATCATCAAAAGTAGAATTTCTAATTGCAAGAGCTATTTGCTTTTTATCAAATACATTTCTTTCTTCTGAGCTAGTCTTAATTTCATTTCTAACCATTTTACAACACACTCCAAAACTTATTTGCAGCATAAATATTATTAGCTGCTATTATGGATATATGTTTTAAATCTATGAATCACATAAAGAGTATCTATGGTACTATGGCTTAGAATATATATATTCTGCTATTCTACGTTAATTATAACATATCTTGTAACTATCACATTATCCGATTTTCAAAGTACACATTCTTATTACTACGTCAATCTACATATTACGTAAATTATATGTCTGATAAACGCATGTAAATTGTAAAGAAATAGACGAGCCAAGTATCTATAACATTTTTATTCCAAAATCCAGAAATATCTTTCCTTGTTAAATTAAAAATTAATTTTACTTTCAAACAACAATAGTTGTATACTGCAATTAAATATGCTATTATTTCTACAAGGAGTGATATTTTTGAATGAAATCAACGGTAAGAATTTTAGAGAATTAATAAGGATGCTTGAAAGAAAACTGGGATTATTGAATAAACAAGATGTATGTTGTTCTGAAGTTACATTAGCTCAATGTCACGCATTAGTTGAAATAGGAAGAGCAAAGGCTATTTCGTTAAAAGAATTGGCTAATATTCTAGGATTAGATGTTAGTACTATGAGCCGGACAGTTGATAGCCTTGTAAAGAAAGAATTCATAGTTAGAGCTCCTTCTAAAACAGATAGACGAAGCGTAGTTATAGAGCTAACAGACAAGGGATTAACTATTTTTAATGATATAGAAAATACAATGGATAAACAATTCGAGAACATTTTTAAACAAATCTCTGGAGAAGATCAACTGACTGCTTTAAATGGATTGAGTATTATTATTGATGCGTTGAATAAAAATGATAATCCATTTATCTGTAGCAAAAATACTTCTACTAATAATTGTGATAATTTAAGTGACTAAATTAAAAGAATTCATCTTACGTATGTTTAATAAATTGATGAATTCTTTTCTTAAATAAGTATATCGGAGGGTATAATAATGAATCAAAGTAAAGACTATTTTGATAAAGTTGCATCTAATTGGGACAATATGAGAACAGACTTTTTTTTAGATGAAGTACGACTAGTAGCTTATAATACTGCTAATATTGAAGAAGGTAAAATAGCAGCTGATGTAGGGGCTGGCACTGGCTTTATAACAGAAGGATTGATAAAAAATAATCTTAAGGTAATTGCTATTGATCAATCTGAAGAAATGCTTAATTTATTGAAAGACAAGTTTTCTTACTATAAAGATCTTAAATGCGTCCAAGGCATAGGTGAAAATATACCTATTAATGATAACTCAGTAGATTATGTATTTGCCAATATGTTTTTACATCACGTTGAAAATCCAGTTATAGTGTTAAAAGAAATGTACAGAATCTTAAAATCAGGAGGAAAGCTTGTAATTACTGATTTAGATGAACATAACTACGAATTCTTAAAAACTGAGCAATTTGATGTTTGGATGGGTTTTGATAGAAATAAAATCCTAGAATGGTTTAAAGATGCTGGGCTTGAGAATGTAACTATAAACTGTGTAGGCAGCAATTGCTGCGCTGATTCTAAGTGCGGATGTGATAAAGCTAGTATAAGTATTTTCGTTGCGTATGGAGAAAAAATTTAATTAACGCATTTTAATAAAACTATATTTTATTATTTATAAAGGGGTTAATAAACTATGAATTATACAATTGAAGAAATGAAAAAATCAGATTGGGAAGAAGTTGCAAAAATATATTTTGAGGGCATTAATACAGGTATAGCAACATTTCAAAACTCTATTCCTACCTTTGAAGAATGGAATACTGGACATGTAGAGTCTTGTAGATTAGTTGCTAAATCAGAAGGAAATGTTCTAGGTTTTGCTACGTTAAGTCCTACATCCAGTAGAGCTGTATATTCAGGTGTTGCCGAAGTAAGCATTTATATAGGCGAAAATTATAGAGGTCTTGGAATTGGACAATCTCTTCTTCTAAACTTAATTAGATTATCAGAAGAAAATAATTTCTGGACTCTACAATCTGGAATAATAAGAGAAAATGCAGCTAGTATAGAACTACATAAAAAATGTGGTTTTAGAGAAATAGGTATAAGAGAAAAGGTTGCTAAAATGGATAATGGTGTATGGCATGATACAGTCTTAATGGAACGTAGAAGTAAAATAGTTGGGATTAATTAATTCCCTTTAAAAAATATCCTTTAGATAATGTGTCCTAAAAAATAGAAAACTAACATCTATTTTTTAGGACACATTTAATTTTATTGATTTATAATTTTAAATTAATTATTATCTCCTTTAGAATATGAAAAATATTTTCTTCCCCAGTACAATGCAACATTTACTAATGCAATCATTACTGGTACTTCTATTAATGGCCCTATTACTGCTGCAAAAGCTACCCTTGATTGAATTCCAAATACAGCTACTGCTACAGCTATTGCAAGTTCAAAGTTATTACTTGCAGCTGTAAATGATAAAGTAGTAGTTTGATGATAATTTATACCTGATTTGTAACTAATATAGAATGATATAGAAAACATCACTATAAAATATATCACAAGCGGTATTGCTACTTTAACAACATCTAAAGGAAGTTCTACAATATATTTTCCTTTAAACATAAACATTACTACTATTGTAAATAACAACGCTATTAAAGCTAATGGGCTAATCTTAGGAACAAACTTTCTTACATACCATTCAGTTCCCTTCATAGGTTCTAGTATTAGTCTAGTAAGCATTCCTAATAAGAAAGGGATTCCAAGGTAAATTGCAACTGACGTTGCTACTTCTCCAATTGAAATATGAACTTCATATCCTGTAAGACCGAATATAGGCGGTAGTACTGTAATGAAAAAATACGCAAATACAGAGTAAAATACTACTTGGAATATAGAGTTAAACGCTACTAATGCAGCTGCATATTCACTATCTCCATCTGCTAAGCTATTCCAAAGAATTACCATTGCTATACACCTAGCTAGTCCTATAAGAATAAGGCCTGTCATTAATTCTGAGTCAGATTTCAAAAATACAAAAGCTAATACAAACATCAAGATTGGTCCAATAAACCAATTTTGTACTAGTGATAAACCAAGAACTTTAGGATTCTTAAATACTTTTCCAAGTTCCTTATAATTTACTTTTGCAAGTGGTGGATACATCATTACTATAAGACCTATAGCTATTGGTATTGATGTTGTCCCAATAGATAAACTCGCTAACCCTGCTGATAGCGATGGTACTCCCCATCCTAATAAAATTCCTAGCGCCATTGCTGCAAATATCCATAGCGTTAAGTATCTGTCTAAGAATGACAATCTCGATGATTTATTACTCAATTTTGATTTCCCCCTATTTAAAATTATTAATCTAATTTGATTTCATTACTTTCAATTCTTTTTGCTAAATCTTTTATCTTTTCTTCTATGATTTTAGCTGTTAATATAAATTCCTCATCACTTTTACCGCTTGGATCTTCTAATCCCCAATCTTCTCTATGCTTAGATGGTAAAAATGGACATTGAACATTGCAGCCCATTGTTACTACGACATCAACCTGCGGAATATCACTTAATAGCTTAGATTTTTGAGTTTTATTCATATCAATTTCATATAAATCTTTTATAATCCTTACAGCATCTTGATTTATTTGTGGCTTTGTTTCTGTTCCTGCTGAATAGCTTTCAAAAACCTCACTTCCGTAAAGTTTTCCTAAGGCCTCTGCCATTTGTGATCTGCATGAATTGTGTACACATATAAATGCTACTTTTGTTTTCATATTTTTCATCTCTCCCTTGTAAATCTATTGAATTAAATTACTTAAATTCTTTCCTCTTACTTCATCAGCTTTCCACTCAATAATTGCGAAATTGCCATCTGATATTTCATCAACTTTATTAATCCATTGAATTTCATTGCTTGCCTTTGCCTTTAATATCTCATTAGTAGTACCAGCTACATAAAGACTTGAATTTATTACCCACCATTTACTATGAATTTGTGCTCTTTCTAAATCCTTTTGAAGTCTCATAGCTTCATAAACAGGTGTTGTTTCAGCTAAAGTTACAATAACAACTTCAGTTTCTTTTTCATTTCTTAATCTAGGCAATAACTTTATTACCGACTCTGGTATATCCCCTTCTGATCTAGAAATTTCTTTATTATAGCTTTCTGTTGAATCTAAAAGTAATAAAGTATGACCTGTTGGAGCCGTATCTATTACCACTATTTCATTTTCTGATCTTTCAACGATTTCTGCAAAAGCCCTAAATACTGCTATCTCTTGAGTACAAGGAGATCTTAAATCTTCCTCAATATACTCTATATCTTCATCAGTCATATTATTTTCTCTAGCCTTACTTAAAACTTCCTGTCTGTACTTTTCAAATTCTTCTTTTTCATCAATATTACTTAGAGAAATACCATAGCTTTCATCTAATACAAATTTTAAATGAGCTGCTGGATCAGTAGTTGTTAAGTGTACCTTTTTACCTTTTTCAGCTAAACCTAATGCTATTGCAGAAGCTATAGTCGTTTTACCAACTCCGCCTTTACCCATTGTAAAGATAACTTTTTTATCACTAATATAAAGATCTTCTATGACATTCTTTAATTTTGGTATATCAGTTGAATTTAAAGAATCCTCACTAATTTTAATATGGTCTTCTTTAAGTAAAGCTCTTACATTCTCAAGTCCTGTTATATTATAAGGTCTTAAAGGAATTTCAAAAGTCTCTATATCCTTAAATTTAGCTGGCATATTTTGAAGTGCTTTTTGCTGCTTTTCATAAATAGCTGTTGAAAGTTCATCATCATTATTTTGAAGCACACCATTTATAATTAATATTTGATTGTTTACTCCTATTTCTTGAAGTTCACTTGAAGCTCTTTCTGCTTCTTTTAAAGGTGAAATTTCAGGACGAGATACAAGTACAAGTGTTGTTTTATCTTTATCTGCCAAAGTATCTACTGCATTTTTATATATTTCTTTTTTCTCTTCAAGTCCCGCAAGCTGACCCAAACATGATGCTCCATGAGTACTTTCACTTATAAAATTACTCCATGCAGAAGGCAATTGCAGCATCCTTAAAGTGTGACCTGTTGGAGCTGTATCAAAAATTATATGATCATATTCATTAAACACTTTTTCATCAGTTATCATTCCTGAAAATTCATTAAATGCTGCAATCTCAACAGTACACGATCCTGATAATTGTTCTTCCATGTTATCTATAACTGCTTGTGGTAACTTTCCTCTATATGGGGCTATTACACTTTCTCTATACTCAGCCGCAGCAGCTTCTGGCTCAAAATTTGCAACAGTTAAGTTTGGAACTTCTTTTATTTGAATCCCTTTATTATTTAACTCTGTATTAAATACATCTTGAAGGTTTGAAGCAGGATCAGTGCTTACAAGCATAATCTTTTTTCCTTCATCAGCTAAATTTAAAGCTAATGCACAGGCTGTTGAAGTTTTACCAACTCCTCCTTTTCCTGTGAAAAATAAATACTTCGTTAAATTTAGTTCCTTTATATTAAATGGTTTAAACATAATTTTCTCTTCCCTTCCACGTAAATATGCTCACTTTTTCAATAAGTCACTCACATTCTTCTTAGCAACATCCATCCTTACAGCCACAGCCTGTAGCTGGTTTCTTTATGCTAGCTTTCTTTATAGTAAGTTTTAAAGTATCTGCTGGTATTTCTAGTAAACTGCAAAATTCTTCGTTTGTAGGATAACTGCCCTCTTTGACTACTACTCCATCTACCATAGTTACAGGTAAGGCTTCAACACCCTTAGTATTTAAAATTTCATTTATTACTTTATTATCTACAAATATTTGTGGGTTGCTTGTTAAGTTGTGTCTTTCTACTAATATGCCTTTATTCTTTAAGGTATTTAAAGCTGTTGAAACTCTTAATAACTCTTTATCTACAGATGGTCCGCAAACACCTGTTGAACAACACATAGCTGGGTCAAATATTATCATTTTTTTCATTTTACAAAACTCCTTTATAAATAATTTTTAATATCTAATTTCTTATTTGCAAGTGCATTTAGATTTATCTTTACAAATGCAATCTTTTGTTTCTGTTACAACGTTCATCATAAATAATGTAAGCTTATTGCAATTATTAATATTTAAACTGTAATAATTCCAAAGGCCTTCTTTTCTTACTTCTATAAGTCCACAATCACTTAATACTTTCATGTGATGTGAAAGTGTCGGTTGAGTAAACTCAAAATATTCTAGAATATCACATGCACATCTTTCACCACAAGATAATATATCTAATATTTTTAATCTACTAGAATCAGATAGGGCTTTAAAAATTTTCGCGTTTTGTTCATAATCCATATTCATTTACACCCTTCCTATATAGATGTTTATCTATATATAATATAGACT
>NZ_MZGT01000132.1 GCF_002029255.1 Clostridium chromiireducens | reverse complement strand
GAATAAGAATCTAATGATAAATTTTCAATTATAATTTTTATAAAAGTTATTGACAAAAAGAAATAAAAATAATATATTATAACAAAGCAAAGTAATTCTATAAGAATTAACGGATATAGATTGTTGTTATATTTAGTAAATCTGACTGGAAAACTAGAGGATATACTTCTAAACGTAGAAGTATATCCTCTTTCTTTGTATAAGAATATAAAAAATTTATGAGAAGTTTACTTAAATAAATATTAACGACGATACTTTTATCGTCGTTAAAAGTAACAGGGTAATTAATGTAAAGAGGTAAATATTTTATATGGAGGAGTGAAAGTATTGAAATATATCATAAGTGGAATTATATATGGATTAAGAGATAAATTGATTTATTATTTATTTAGTTGAAGAATACTATTAATCTGACTGGAAAACCAGAGGATATATTTTAAAAAGAATATATTCTCTTTTGCTTTTTATAGAAAGAATTTTTTAAGTTCATAAAACATAATTTCTCTAAAATAAATAGTTTTATATTAGATTTCTTAAAGGAGGTGATACCATGCCTAGATACTCAGTAAAAATAATATGCATCCAAGGATGCTAGAAGATTGTTTTTAGGCTTATATATAAGTTTTATTTAGGAACTTATATATAAGCTGAATTTGAATTTATAAGAAAAGTTTACAAATAAATTATGTATTAAGTGAGGGGAGAAAAATAATATGAAAAATTTAAAGAGGTTAATACCACTAACATTAGTATTTGCAATTGCTTCTTCAATTACAGGCTGTCAAAAAAATACTGCACAATCAGTAAATGCAGAATATAAGTATGGAAAATTGAAAATACAAGCTCTTAGTGGAGCAGTTTGTGGAGCTCCATCTTATATTGCCTTCGAAAAGGGATTTTTTAAAGAAGAAGGTTTAGATGTTGAACTTGTTAGTGGGACTTTAGATGAAAATAAAACTGGGCTTGCAACTGGAGAATTTGTTGTAACCAATGGAGATTTTCAGTGGTTTCCATCAATACAACAAGGTATGAATTTAAAAATTATTGGTGGATTACATAAAGGATGTATAAAAATTGTATTACCACCAAATTCACCGATTAAGACTGCAGCAGATCTTAAAGGCAAGAATATAGGTGTTGATGAAATTGGAGGTACACCTATGTCAGTTGCAACAATTGTCCTAGCTAATGCAGGAATAAATCCACAAACTGAAGTAACGTGGAAACCATACCCTTTAGATCAATTAAATGAGGCTGTTAGTAAAGGTGAAGTAGATGCCTTTGCTGCCTGGGATCCATTTGGAACACTTGCTGTCGAAAATAATGGATATAAGGTGCTTACTGATATTTCAACTGATCCTCTTTTTGCAGGAAAAAGCTGTTGTTTCCTATATGCAGGTGAAAATCAAATAAAAGAGAATCCAGAAAAGGTTAAAGCTATTGCAAGAGCATATCAAAAGGCAGATGCGTGGATAAAAGAACATCCCGAAGAAGCTGCTAAGATAGAAATTGATAAAAAATATATAGCATCAGATAATCTTAAACTCGTAACAGAGTTAATTAAATCTTATGATTTTGAGTATACAACAGATAGTGCAAAGGACGATATTAGTTATTTTGTAAAGAAGCTGGATAAGACAGGATTCTTAAAAGATAACACAGATCCCACACAATTTGCTAACGATACTTATTATGATATTTTGAACAAATAAATTTGATAGGAGTTGTGTATATGAATTTACAAGAAGCAAATATTATAAAAGCTGAAAATACAACTAATATTATTGATTTTAGAAGAAATGAAAGAAAGGTTAAAGTGAAGTCAAAACCATTTGATGCTCTATACTGGAAGCCAAGCTCAACATTGTGGAGGATTATTAATATCTTAATCTTTGCCTTAGCACTTCTTGTTAGTTTTATAATCCCATTAAAACAAAGTGTAATTTTAGATCCATACAGATTTTTTTTAACGATTTTAATAGCTTATTTTATAGTTATAAATGTAATAGCGCTATTCAATTCTAAAATTAAAGCTAAAGTAAATCATAATGCACAGCTATATTCAGGATTAGGTTTAGTACTAATAATATGGGATCTATTAACAACAAAATCAAATGCATTGCCTCTGCCTTTCTTTCCAAGCTTTGCTCAAATACTTCAAGTTATAGTTGAGGATTATGGAACGCTAGTAGTAAGCACAGGTCATTCAATGAGACTTTTAGTTATAGGTTTTACTATTGGAACAATTTTGGGAATAACAACTGGAGTATTAATAGGATGGTATAGGCAATGGCATTATTGGATATTTCCAATAATAAAGATAATTGGGGTTGTACCAGCGACTGCATGGATTCCTATTGTAATGTTTATATTTCCTTCAAGTTTTTATGCACAAATATTCTTAATTGTTATCTGCGTATGGTTTCCAGTTGCATTTATGACGTCATCAGGAATCGAAAATTTACCGAAATCATACTTTGAAGCAGCAAGAACTTTAGGTGCTAAGGAAGAGTTTTTAGTGTTTAAAGTTGCGATTCCAGGTGCAATGCCATCAATTTTTACAGGAATTTATACAGCTACAGGAATCTCATTTGCAACCTTAGTGGTTTCCGAGATGATTGGTGCAAAGGCTGGACTAGGATGGTATATAAACTGGGCAAAAGGGTGGTCTAATTATGCAAAAGTTTATGCCTCAATAATAATAATGGCAATAGTTTTTTCAGTAGTTATGGCAATTATTTTTAAAATTAGAGACAGAGTATTATCATGGCAAAAGGGGTTGTTAAAATGATAGAAGAAGATAGCAAACAGTTTGGCTCAATTAGTGTAAAAAATGTTTATAGGACTTATATCGATGCTAATGGAAATGAGGTTGAAGCTCTAAAAAATATAAACATTGAAATACAACCTGGAGAGTTCATATCTTTCATAGGACCTTCAGGATGTGGAAAAACAACTCTTATGAGGCTTATTGCTGGGTTAGATGAGGCTCAAGAAGGTGAACTGTTTTTGGATGGCGAAAAAATTGAAGGAACCAATCATGAACGGGGATATGTCTTCCAGCAAGCGAATCTATTTCCTTGGGCTAATATCGAAGACAATATATCGGCAGGTCTTAGGGCAAGAAAGATATATAAAGAACACAAAGAAGAGGTCGCGCACTATATAGAGATTGCTGGGCTTAAAGGATTTGAAAAGTCATATCCACATCAAATATCAGGTGGAATGGCGCAAAGAGCTTCATTAGTTAGAGCCCTTATTAACAGTCCTAAAGTTTTATTATTAGATGAACCACTAGGAGCTTTAGATTCATTTACAAGGTTTACGCTTCAAGATAAGCTCTTAGAATTGTGGAAAGAAAGAGAAACTACAATGATTTTAGTTACGCATGATGTGGATGAAGCAGTGTATTTAAGTGATCGTATTATAATAATGTCTCCTAGACCAGGAAAAATAGAAGAGATAATTAATGTGAAATTAAGACGACCAAGAAATAGGACAAGTGATGAATTTCTTGTTTTACGTAAAAAAATATTAGAAAAACTAAATTTAGTAAGTAAGTCTAAAGATTTAGAATATTACTTATAGTTTTATGAGGTGATGCCTTTGATTGAAAAAACTACTATGAGAATAGAGGGAATGACATGTACATTATGTACAATAATAATAGAGAATGCAATTAAACAGTTAGACGGAGTTATAAATATTCAAGCAGGTTATGCTAATGAAAAAGTAAATATTGAATATGATAATGAAAAAATTTCTCTTTCGAAGATAAAAGATAAACTTAAAAAAAGTGGGTACTACTTATATGATCTTGATGAAAAAATTATACAAAGCAGCAACAAAAGAAGTGAGGTTACTATGTTAAGAAATTTGGTGATAATATCATTTATTTTAACAAGCCCAATGATAGTAATGATGATACTTAATGGAGCCAGTGATTGTTGCATATCGTTTGATATTTTAAGTAAATCTAGTTTTGGTAAGTTAGTAGAGAATTTAAGATACAAAACGCTATTTCTTCATGATTGGAAATTGCAGCTTTTATTAGCAACACCAGTTCAATTTATAATAGGTTCAAGATTTTATAAGAAAGCCTATTTTGCGTTAAAGTCTAAAATTTTTAATATGGATGTACTTATAGTAATAGGTACAACTGTAACGTACTTGTATAGTTTATATGTTTCATTATTTGGAGCAAAAAATGCGTCAGGAATGAAAAATGTTTTTTATGAATCTTCTATGGTTGTTATAACTCTTGTTCTATTTGGAAAATATTTGGAGGAAATAACAAAAGGAAGAACTTCAAGAGAGATAAAATCTCTAATTAAACTTCAAGCTAAAACCGCCAGGATTGAAAAGGATGGATTAGACAAAGATATTCCAATAGAAGAAGTTAAGCAGAAGGATAAAATTATAGTAAAGCCAGGAGAAAAAATACCTGTAGATGGCATAATATGCGATGGAAATTCTTCAGTAGATGAATCAATGATAACAGGTGAAAGTAGATTAGTAGAAAAAAGTATTGGAGATGAAGTTGTAGGTTCTACATTAAACATGTATGGAACCTTTAAGTTTGAAGCAACAAGGGTTGGAAGTGAAACAAAATTCGGGGAAATATTAAAGATAGTAGAAGAAGCGCAAAATAGCAAAGCTCCAATTCAAATGTTGGTGGATAAAGTATGCAGTATTTTTGTTCCTTTAATTATATTAATTTCAATAGCTACATTTATAATTTGGTATTTTATTATTTTAAATGGAAGTTCATATTTTTTATCAAAAGCTATAATGTATGCTGTAGCTGTTTTGGTAGTATCATGTCCATGTGCTCTGGGTCTTGCAACTCCAACTGCCATCATAACTGGGATGGGAAGTCTTGCAGAGGAAGGGATATTAATAAAAAATAGCGCTATTATAGAAAAAATATGCAAATTAAACACAATAGTATTTGATAAAACTGGAACTATTACAACTGGTGATCTAACTATTGATGAAATAATATTCGTAGGCAATAATAGTGCGAAGGAAAAAGAAAAAATTCTTAAACTTATTGCTATTGCTGAAAAGAAATCAGAGCATTTAATAGGTAAAGCTATATACGAGAAAATCAAAAATGATATTTCAATGGAATTAGAAGATCCAAATAACTTCAAGGCAAATCCTGGACGTGGAGTAATTGCTTCTTACAAAGGCAATGAAATAATTATTGGAACTGAAAAATTTGCTAAGGAGCAAGGAATCTATATAGATAATCAGCTAATTAATCTGATGAAAAATAAAGGCTATGATTATAGTAAAACGGTAATTGTAGCGGCAATAAATAATGATTGTAAATGTGCATTATTTATAACTGATACTATAAAGGAAGGTTCTAAGGAAGCAATCATAGAACTAAAAAATAAAGGGATAGATATAGTTATGCTAAGCGGGGACAATAAGCAGTCATCTAAAGAAATTGGAGATAAAGTAGGTATTGCTAATGTTATTTCAGAAGTGCTTCCAGATGAAAAAGGAGAAGTAATTAAGAAATTAAAGAACGAAGGGAAAATTGTGGCCATGATAGGTGATGGAATAAATGATGCGATTGCATTATCAATAGCAGATGTCAATATCGCCATGGGAAATGGGACGGATGTAGCTATAGAAATAGGAGATGTAATTATATTAAAGAACAATTTGATTGCGATTCCAAGCGTAATTAAGAAAGCAAAAAAGATACGAAGAAAAATTGTTGGGAATTTAATTTTTGCTTTTATTTATAACATAATAGCTATTCCTTTTGCAGCTACAGGGCATTTAACTCCAGCAATCGCAGCAGTTACGATGTCTGCTAGCTCTTTATCTGTTCTTTTAAATTCATTAAGCTTAAAGAAGTGTTTAAAAAATAAATAGCCTGTAATTAGAGAGGAGGATTACATATGAGTGAGTGGGTAAGTGAAGTTATAAATTTTTTTGAAAATATTTTACTACTTAAATATTTGCCAGAGTTAAATACAAGTACAAGCTATGGAATGATATTTATATTTGGATTATTGAGCTCTTTTCACTGCATCGCCATGTGTGGAGGATTTACAATATCTCAAGTATTAGATAGTGAAGCAGATGATAAGAAAAAATTAAGAGGATATTTATTATATAATTCCTTAAGAATAATATCATATACATTAATCGGAGGAGTTGCTGGAGGAATTGGGAGTATATTTGGATTTACTGGTATCCTTAAAGGTATTATTCCTATAATAGGTGGAATATTCATGATAGCTACAGCTATGAATCAGTTGGGGTTCTTAAAATTTTTAAGAAAATTTAATGTAAATCCTTCTTTGAAAATCATAAGAAAAGTTGGGCATGGAAGAAAATATGATGCGATATTTTTAGGGATGATTAGTGGAATAATGCCATGTGCACCTCTCCAAATCGTACAATTATATTCAGTAGGAACCCAAAATATAATAAGTGGAGCTTTAGTCATGTTCTTATTTGGATTAGGTACACTTCCTGTATTATTAATCTTTGGAGCTATAAATTCATATATAGGGAGAAGGTATACGGCTAAACTTGCTAAAATTGGAGCTGCATTAGTATTTATTTTAGGATTTTCATTAATAAATAGAGGTCTTTCATTGTTTGGAGTTGATGCTGTAGAGATGAAAATGGAAACAAAAAGTTCAAATAAGGTTTATACATCATTAATAAATGGAGATAGCCAAAATGTAATTATGGAACTTGAAAAATATTCATTTCCAGAGATACGTATTCAAAAAAATATACCAGTAAAATGGACTATAAAGGTAGTAAAGGATAATTTAAATGAGTGTAATAATGAAATTGTTATTCCCAAACTCAATATTGATAGTAAGCTTATAGAGGGAGAAAATACCATTGAATTTCTACCGACCGAGAAAGGTGAAATAGCATATACATGTGGAATGGGCATGATAAAAAGTAAAATAATAATAGTTGATAGTATAAAATAGATACAAAAATAATACTATAATAATACTATAATATAAAATTTATTAAAATACTATTGACTAAATATATTTGTATGGAATATAATAGCAATATAAACATTACAATAGGAATCCATGCAGTCGCTGGTACAACC
>NZ_MZGT01000131.1 GCF_002029255.1 Clostridium chromiireducens | reverse complement strand
TGGTGTTGCGGAACTCGATTATAACATGAAATTAGGGGGGGCATTGTTTTTTTGTACAAAAAAACGCTCGAACCCTTGATATATAAAGAAAAAATTTAAAAGAGTAGTGTAAATACTTTACACTAACATACATAAAGGTGGGGCAAAATTATGGAATTAAGTAAAGGAAAAAGTAAATTTACAACAAAGGATATGGTAGAAACAGCATTATTAACAGCATTAGTATTTGTGGCAACTGCATTTATTAATATCAGACTACCAATCTTAGCTAGTGGAGGATTAGTACACTTAGGAACTGTAATGCTATTTGTTTCAGCAATAGTTTTTGGGAAAGAAAAGGGAGCTATAGCTGGTGCAGTAGGAATGGCAATTTTTGATTTATCATCAGGATGGGCACTTTGGGCACCATTTACTTTTGTAGTAAGAGGAATAATGGGATATATGGTTGGAGCTATCACATGGAGTAAAAATAAAGAAGGAAATAACCTTATGTATAATATTTTTGCAATTATTGTATCGGGTGGATGGATGATAGTTGGATACTATATAACTGAGGGGATCCTTTATGGAAATTGGATATCGCCAGTAGCATCTATACCCGGAAATGTAACTCAAATTGTTATTGGATTAGTAGCGTTACCAATCGCTAAAGTTCTTAAAAAGTATACAAGATATATTTAAAAATAAATAGTATCTAAAAATGATGCGTTGAAGTGTATTTTTACTTTAACGCATCATTTTTTATATTTTGTAAAATCTATAAAAATTAATATAATTTCTTGTGAAATTATATTTCGTAATTAATTATATTGACGAAATAAAACTATCATACTATTATAGTAATATAATGGTGTATAAGGAGGATGGTTAACATGAATGATAATGATTTTAAAAAAATATGCGCCAAAGAGTCTATAAAATATATAAGAGATGGAATGGTAGTGGGTCTTGGTGGTGGTAGAACTATTACATACTTAATAGAATATATAAAAGAGGGAAATATTAAGGTTAAGATAGTTACTCCGTCAACAAAAACAAAGATGATTTGTATCGAAAATGGGTTAGAGGTTCTTCACACTGGTTTTGTGGATAAGGTTGATGTTGCTTTTGATGGATGTGATCAAGTGGATGAAAACCTAAATGCATTGAAAAGTGGTGGAGGTATCCACACTAAAGAAAAATTAATAGCTAGTATGGCTAAAGAATATATTCTTCTTGTTGATGAAGCCAAGGTAGAAAAAGAATTATCATTTAAATCTCCTGTAGTTCTCGAAATTTTAGAAGATTCTTTAAAGTACGTTGAAAGAGAAGTATTAGCATTGGGAGGTAAATCAGTAACTAGAACCAGTGATATAAAGGATGGTTTTACTATAAGTGATAATGGAAATTTATTAATGAATGTGTCATTTAACAATGTGGAAGATGTATATGAACTTAATAATAGTTTAATAAACATTTGTGGGGTTGTAGAAACATCGTTGTTTACGAATGTCATAACAAAAGTAATTGTTGCCAGTGAACAGGGGATTAGGGTGATTTCAAAATATTAAACATACAGAAATTTAATTCTAGGAAACTTTAAAATTAAAAATCGTGGGGTGAAGGATATGAATAAAATAAACTGGGCTATACTAGGGCCAGGAACAATAGCTGAAGATTTCGCAAGAGCTATAAATGAAGTAAATGGAAGCCTATATTCAGTAGGTTCAAGGAATATTGAAAAAGCAAAAGAGTTTGCTAAGAAATACAATGCAGAGAAGGCCTATGGAGATTATGATGAAATGCTAAGAGATGAAGAAATTGATGTAGTTTATATTTCAACGCCACATTGTAATCATTATGAATATATAATGAAGAGTCTTAATAATAATAAAAATGTATTCTGCGAAAAAGCTATTACTGTAAATGGAAAGCAATTAGCGGAGATAGTTGAGTTAGCAAAGGAAAAGAACTTAATTGTAGCTGAGGCGATGACGATTTATCACATGCCGTTATATAAAAAGCTACGTAAGCTCGTAGATGAAGGGAAACTAGGAAAGATAAAAATGATACAAGTTAATTTTGGAAGCCTTAAAGAATATGATGTTACAAATAGATTCTTTAGTCCAGATTTGGCTGGCGGTGCGCTTTTAGATATAGGAACATATGCGTTATCATTTACAAGGTATTTTCTTTCTAGCCAACCAGATGAAATTTTAACTACAGTTAAGAAATTTGAAACTGGAGTAGATGAGCAATCAGGTATAATACTCAAAAATGTAGATGATGAAATGGCAGTAGTTTCATTAACTATGAGGGCAAAACAACCAAAGAGAGGAATTGTATGTGGAGAATTAGGCTATATAACTGTCGAAAATTTCCCAAGAGCAGATAAGGCTACAATCACATACCCTGACGGAAGTGTGGAAATTATAGAAGATGGGGATATTTCAAAAGCACTAATCTATGAAGTTCAAGATATAAACAACTGCATTTTAAAGAAAAATAGCAATGATACATTAGGATTATCTGTTGATGTAATGAATATAATGGATGAGGTTAGAAAGCAATGGGGTTTAAAATATTCTTTTGAGTAATTAATTAGGATATTATAAGAAGTTATAAAAAGGATTTTAGAAAAAAGGGAGTAATTATAAAAGTGAAAGAGATAGAGAAAAGCGTTCTAGATAAAATCTTATCTATTTATAAAAGTTTGCATGAAGCAGAAAAGAAAATTGCCGATTACATTATAAATAATAAAGAGCAAGTTATTGAAATGACAGTTTCGGAATTGTCCACTAAAAGTAATGTTAGTGAAGCGACTATAGTTAGGTTTTGCAAAAAGTGTGACCTAAAAGGGTTCTACGATCTAAAGATAAATATTGCTAAGGAAATGGTAAGAAAAAATGATACTAATGTGTCTAATGATTTAGATTCTAATAATATAACTCAATCCCTTCAAAATATATTAGCAAATAAGATTGAAGAACTAAAGCAAACCATTTCAATGATGAATGAAGAAAATATAAAAAAGATATTGAGTGCAATTAGAAATGCAAGAATTATTCAATTTGCAGCGGTAGGAAATACAATACCAGTAGCAATGGATGGTACCTATAAGTTTAATCAACTAGGGATATCATCTGTGACTAATACTATATGGGAGACACAACTTGCATTTGCTTACACATTAACTAAAGAAGATGTAGTAATAGTTATATCTAATTCCGGATCATCAACAAAACTTGTAACACTGCTTGAAATTGCCAATGAAAGAGGCGCAACTACTATATCTATAACAAATCATGAAAATTCACCAGTTGCTAATGAGAGTAAATACCATATTAATACATCAACTAGGGAAAAATTATTTTTAGATGAATTTAGCTTTTCAAGAATATCTGCGATGGTTGTTATAGAAATTTTATATTTACTTCTAACAAGAGATAAAAAGGATTCATATAATTGGATCAGTCAGCATGAACAATCTATTGCTGACGGTAAAATTTAATGGAGAGAGTACATGAGGAGAATCACACTTATATAAGTATAGATGAGTAGAAGTTTTTTATGATGAAGAAGTCTACAATTTATATAATAAATAATCAATAAATAGTGAGTTTAATTAAACTAAAAAATAAAAGCTGAATATACAAGAAAGGGTGTTAGAGATGAAAAATATAAATATTAGAAATAGCGGAATTCAGGTTTCAGCAGTTGGACTTGGCTGTATGAGAATGTCAGGAATTGAAAAGAGTGAGGCAGAGAAAGTAATTAAAACATCATTAGAAGAAGGAATTAATTTCTTTGATCATGCAGATATATACGGAGGAGGAAAATCAGAAGAAATATTCGCAGATGCAATTAATTTGAATTCATCTATTAGAGAAAGAATGATTATCCAAACTAAATGTTCCATTGTACCCGGAGTAATGTATGACTTTTCAAAAGAACATATTTTAAAATCAGTAGATGCAAGTTTGAAAAGACTACAAACAAATTATGTTGATTTTCTATTATTACATCGTCCAGATACTCTTATGGAACCAGAGGAGGTTGCTGAAGCCTTTTCTAAGTTGCATGAAAGTGGTAAGGTAAAATATTTTGGAGTGAGTAACCATACTCCAATGCAAATAGAACTGCTTAATAAATATTTAAACAATAAAATAATTATCAATCAATTACAATTCGGCATAATGCATACTGAAATGATTGATGCAGGGCTAAATATGAATATAAAAAACGATGCTTCAATAGATAGAGATGGAGGCATATTAGAGTATTGTCGTCTTAAAGATATAACAATCCAAGCATGGTCACCATACCAATATGGATTCTTTGGTGGAGTATTTTTAGATAACGATAAATTCCCGGAACTAAATAAGAAGATTAACGAGATTGCAGAGAAGTATAGAGTAACTAATACTGCTATAGCTACTGCATGGATTTTGAGACATCCAGCAAAAATACAAACGATTGTTGGTTCTATGAATTCTGAGCGTATTAAGGAAATATCTAAAGCATCAAATGTAAATTTAACAAGGCAAGAATGGTATGAAATATATTTAGCAGCAGGCAATAAATTGCCATAAATTTATTGAAATAACAGAAGCTATCTTAAAGTGGATTTAAATTCTCTTTTTAGGTAGCTTATTTATTTGTTATAAAAGTTCATACATATTGTAAAAATAATAAATAGAGAATGCTAAAATATTTATATAAATGGAGTAGATGCTATTTGGTGAGATACTAGAAATAAGCTGGTCGCAAGAGTTCTATTACCAACGATAGTTTGTGTTGAATAGATTGACAATTAATGCATAAATAGTTAATATAAATATAGTAGTACTAGATGTACTACTATATTTATATAGAGGTGAGAATTATGAGTATTGATAGAAATGTATTGGACTTAGTCAAGGATTTTTCAAGACTGGAAGAAGTTGAGGGGATTTTATTAGCTGGATCACATGCAATGAAAACTAACGATGAGGCATCAGATTACGACATTTATATTTATACAATCAATGAAATAACTTTAGAAAAGAGAAAAGAAATTACGAGCAAATATTTTAATTATATAGAGCTAAATAATACATTTTGGGAAACAGAAGATGATGGAGTCTTAGAGGATAACAATGTAGAAGTAGAAATTATATATAGGGATCTAGGATGGATTGATGGTTTATTAAGTAGAACTTTATTAAAATGTGAAGCGGATGTTGGATATACAACTTGTTTCTGGAGTAATTTCATTAATTCGATAATATTATATGATAAAAGAAATGAATTAAATGCTCTACAAAATAAATACAAAATAAATTATCCAAAACAATTAAAAGAAAATATAATAAAAAAGAATTATCCGTTATTAATGAAACAAATGCCAGCATATTATAATCAAATAGAAAAAGCATTAAAGAGAGAGGATTTTGTAAGTGTAAATCACAGGATTGCAGGATTTTTTGCAAGTTATTTTGATATTATATTTGCAGTAAACGAAATACCACATCCAGGAGAAAAAAAGCTTCTTAAGATTATTAAAGATAATAATTTAAAAGCTCCTAAAGATATGAGGAAAAATACTGATACTATATTAAAATTGGCTTCAGCTAATAGTACAGATATATTATTAGAACTTAATGAATTAGTGAATAACTTGGATACACTTTTAGTAAGTGAAGGAATTAATATTAATATAAACTAAAGAGGAGAAATACTTATGGATGAAATAATAAGATTATTAGAAAAACTAAACTTTTCAAAAACTGAAGCAGCAGTTTATATCGACTTGTTAAAAAATTCAAGCTCAAATGGATACAAAATTGCTAAAAATTTAAATATATCGAGATCATCAGTGTATTCTACACTGGATAATTTATATAAAAAGGGCGTTATATTTTTAGTGCCAGGAGATTCTCAAGTTTATAAAGCAGAAAATCCATCAGTATTAATGGAAAAAATTAAAAAAGAATTCAATGAAACAACAGATTTACTAACCAATAAATTAAAAGATTTAGAAACATGTGATGTGGAAGAACGATATATTAATATAGTAGGATATGATAATGTAACACTAAAAATAAAACAATTACTTTTAGAAGCAAAAAAAGAAGTATATATAAATACTGATATTAATTTAATCAGATTTCAAGATGAGCTTTCAAAAATTGCAGAACGAGGAGTAAGAATAATAGTATTTTCATTTAAGAATCAAGTATTAGACGATATTCCAATTGAAATATATACACATTCTAACTTGAAGTGCGAAGGAAAAGAAACAAGAATGATGCTTGTAATTGATTGTGAAAAGACTCTAGTAGCAGACAGAGGCCCTCATAGGGAAGAATTTTTAGGAGTTTTTACTGATAATATACTTTTAGCATCAATAGTATCTGAGCATATTCATAATGATATATATATTTTAAAATTAAAAGAGTTACATGGTGAAAATCTAATTAACAATGATATTAAACTGAATTCTATTTTAGAGAATAGATAATCAAAGCATATTAACTATTAATAAAGACATTCGAGACTAAAATAATACAAATGCTTAATGATCTAAAACTCCCCGTTCAGTATACTTAGATATATTGAATGGGGAGTTTTGGTTAAGTTATTTTGATTAAAGTACAAAAAAGTATAGATAACCTTTCCAGGTGTATCATTAATAGAATATTGTAGCAATTTAGAAAAATAAGTAGAAAGCCCAAGATAAAAGCTATAAACTACATATGAAAGATTATATGCCAATAAATATTATGATAAGATAAAAAACGTCGCTGAGACATGAACAATAACAAAAAAGAATCTTGTAAAGACTACAAGAAAAAAGTTGAAAAGATTATAAAAAAAAGTTATTGACAAGGTTTAAAGCGAGTGATATACTGAGTAAGTCGCTTGAGGGTGACGAAAAAGTACAATCAATTACAGCGAATGTTGTAAGAAAGAAAATGGTCTTTGAAAATTGAACAGAATTTAATAAATACATTTAAGTAAACCAGCAATTCTTTATTTGAGTAAGCTAAGATTGAACTTTTTATTGAGAGTTTGATCCTGGCTCAGGACGAACGCTGGCGGCGTGCTTAACACATGCAAGTCGAGCGATGAAGTTCCTTCGGGAACGGATTAGCGGCGGACGGGTGAGTAACACGTGGGTAACCTGCC
>NZ_MZGT01000130.1 GCF_002029255.1 Clostridium chromiireducens | reverse complement strand
GATATTAATTATATGTAGATTATATTAAATGAAGGAGTTCTGGGATGAACGCAAGAAAAAGAAAAAAGGGGTTAAGAAAAAAAATTAAGAATATGATAGTATTGATTATTATTGGAGTTATTGGTTTTCAAATTTATAATTTATTCAATATTGAAAAATATAAAAATATTAACTTAAAAGATTTAGATACAAAGATATATATAGAAGAAGCGGATAATGTTAGTAAAGATAAACTTCAAATTAATTGGAAGTACATGGCTGCAATTGATGGTGTTAGATATAAAAATGATTTTTCTCAAGTTACTGAAAATAGTGCTAGGGAGTTAGCGAATATGTTTGTAGAAAAAAATAGTACAGGCATCAAGGTTAAAAGTAGTGATTACAGACTTGTAGACCTAGATACAGTATTGGATGAATTATCTTTTGATAAAGAGCAAAAAGAAAAAGTCCATGATTACATAGATGACCTAAAATATACAGGATACCAAAAGAATAATTTAAAGGATGAATTTAAAGTAGAATTTATCAATAGAATGTATCCCCAGGCAATTGAAATATATAATAAATATGGAGTTCTTCCATCTATAACTATTTCCCAAGCAATATTAGAAAGTGGATGGGGAAAATCTGAGCTAAGTACTAAGGCAAACAATTTATTTGGAATAAAAGCAGATAATAGATGGACTGGGAAAAAGATTAAAATGAATACTTCAGAATACTATAGTAAAAAAATTGAAGACTATTTTAGAGTATATAATAGTACTGAGGATTCAATAAAAGATTATGGAGAATTTCTAAAAAATAATAAACGGTATAAGCAGAGTGGAGTTTTTAACACAACACATTACTTAGAGCAAGCTAAAGCAATAGAAAAAGCAGGATATAGTACTGTGGAGAATGACAAAGGTGAGCCAATATATTCAAAGTTATTAATAGACCTAATTCAGGAGCAAAATCTTCAGCTTTTAGACTATGAGTGCGAGATGAGTTACTTTAAGGATAATAAATAATTTTTTATAGGCATTACTTAGGGATTTATGTTATATTTAACAAAGAATAGATAGGAATTACGTGGGGGATATAAAATGAATACTAATATTAAGCAATTAAGTGATATTATTAATGGTATAAGAGATGTAAATGAGGAAATATTAATACAAGCAGATAAGAGGATGACATCACTTGCAAAACCATTAAAGAGTCTAGGAAAACTAGAAGAAATAGCGATAAAGCTTTCTGGGATTACAGGAAAGATAAAGAATAATATAAATAAAAAAATGGTAATTATAATGTGTTCAGATAATGGGGTTGTTGAAGAGGGTGTCGCATCAGCCCCTCAATCAGTAACTTTGTCTCAAACAATAAATTTTACAAAAGGACTAACTGGGGTTGCGGTTCTTGCAAAGGCAAATAATACCGACCTTATGGTTGTAGACGTGGGAATAAATTGTGATTTTAATCATCCAAATGTTATTAATAAAAAAATAAGAAAGTCTACTAATAATATAGCTAAAGAATCTGCCATGAGTTATGATGAGGCGATAAAAGCTATGCTTATAGGAATTGAATGTGTTAAGAATGCAAAGGAATTAGGGTATGAAATTCTTGGAGTAGGAGAAATGGGTATAGGCAATACGTCAACAAGCAGTGCAGTATTATCAGCATTAACAGATACAAAAGTTCAAGATGTTGTAGGAAGAGGAGCTGGCATCACAGATGAAGCTTTTGAGAAAAAGAAAAAAGTTGTAATCCAGGCTATTGAGGTAAATAAGCCTGATAAAACTGATCCAATAGATGTAGTTTCTAAAGTTGGAGGTTTCGATATTGCTGCTATGGCAGGAGTATTTATAGGAGCTGCTTATTATAAAGTTCCTGTTATTATAGATGGATTTATATCTGCTGTTGCAGCCATTATAGCTTTTAGACTAAATTCAAAAACAAAGGACTACATGTTTACTTCTCATGATTCAAAGGAAGTGGGATTTAAGGTTGCAATTAACGAGTTAGGATTAAGCCCATTACTAAATTTAGATATGGGTCTTGGCGAGGGAAGTGGATGCCCGCTGGCATTTTCAATAGTAGATTCCGCATGTGCAGTTATGAATAACATGGCAACCTTTGAAGAAGCAGAGATTAATGATAGCTATTTAGATGAACTTAAAATTCTGAATAATATCTAGTTTATTTACTAAAATAATTTATAGAATTTTAATTTTAAGAAATAGTAACTAGGTGATTTATAGATACCATAGTTATTTATAACCAGTTTAGTGATTCGAATAATAGCACTTATGATTTCGCATTTGTGTAAAGATGCAGAAGGAGGAGATTTTATGGAAATAGGACTAATTCATATTTATTGCGGAGATGGAAAAGGGAAAACTACAGCTGCCATGGGGCTTGGTATTAGGGCAGCAGGCAGAGATAAAAAAGTTTTATTAACTCAATTTTTAAAAGATTATGATACAGGGGAATTAATATCGATAGAGAAACTTGGAGAGAATTTCTGTGTTGTAAAAGGTGAGCCAGTAAGAAAGTTCTTTAAGTTTATGAGTGAAGATGAACAAATTCATACTAAAAATGAACATGAAAAAAGGTTTAAAGAAGTAACTCAAAAATCTATAGATGAAAATTATGATTTATTAATACTAGATGAAATAATAGCTTCAACGAACTTGGAATTAATATTTCTAGATAATGTAGTTGAATTTCTGGAAAATAAACCTAAAGGATTAGAGGTTGTATTAACAGGAAGAAATCCAAATGAAAAATTGGTTGAACTTGCTGATTATGTTTCTGAAATCAGGGCAATAAAGCACCCCTATGAAAAAGGAATAACTTCAAGAGTTGGAATAGAGAAATAGATACGTACTAAGTTATATGGTTATATTTATATAAATATAGTAATTAAAATTTGTTGGATTGGAATTTTAGAGATGAATTATTTGATAATTGGAGGCTCTAAAAGTGGTAAATCGGAAGTAGGAGAAAAAATAGCCATATCTTTAAACAAAAATAAAGTTGTTTATGTTGCCACTATGAAGCCTTATGACAAAGAAGATGAAGAAAGAATAAAAAAACATATAGAAAATAGAGCAGGTTTTAATTTTTTTACTTTAGAAAAGCAAAGTAATCTACATGAATTAATTAATGAAATTAAAGATGATGATACTGTATTGATAGACAGCATAACATCTCTTTTGACAAATGAAATGTTTATTGAAAGTGACATTATTAAAAATCCATCAATAAATATTCTAATGGGATTAAATCAAATAATGAGTAAAGTAAAAAATATTGTAATTGTTAGTGATTATATATTTAATGATGCAATAGAATATGATGAAATTACTGAAGATTTTAAAAAGGAGTTAGCGACTATAAATATAGAATTGGCAAACATTTGCGACAATGTTATAGAATGTAGTTTTGGAAATATAAGATACCATAAGTGTAAGGAGAAAATTATATAAAATGAGGAAATTTTATAAGGGGTTTATCATGTCTTTAAGTATGTTTACTGTACTTCCAACACCGTACGTTGAATGGGATGATGAAGGGGTAAAAAATATGATGAAGTTTTATCCTGTAGTAGGGCTAATAGTTGGAGCTATATGGAGCATTATATATTACTTAATGGACATTTCTAATGTTTCAATTATTTTAAAAAGTATAGTTGTGATGATGGTGCCATTTATTGTAACAGGAATGCTGCATTTAGATGGATTTATGGATGTTTGTGATGCAATTCTTTCTAGACGAGATAGGGAAGAAAAACTTAGAATTTTAAAAGATTCGAGGACAGGAGCATTTTCTGTAATATCATTAGTAATGCTATTTTTTTTACAATTTGGAGGCATGCACTCTATTTTAGAAAAGAATGTACAATTTTATATATTAATATTAATTCCAATAGTTAGTAGAAGCAGCGTGGCATATTTTCTTTTAAGCAGAGTTACCATAAAAGAAAGTACTCTTGGAACGTACTTTAAAAAAGGAACTAATAAAATAGATAGAATTATTATGGTTATATCAGTGATTATAATGCTTGTGATATCATTCTTTGTCCTTAATATTTATGGATTATTAATGACTGGATTAATAATAATTGGGGTTACGTGGTCAGTAGAAAAGTGTAGAAAAGAATTTGGAGGCATATCAGGAGATGTGGCTGGGTTTGCTTTAGTTGTTGGTGAAGTTATAGGAATATTAACGTTAGGAATAGTATTATAATCTTTGAGGTGGTACATAATGAAGTTAGTTTTTGGTGGAGCCTATAATGGAAAACTTAGGTTTGTGAAAGACAAATATAATATAAGTGATGATGAGATCTATTTTTGTAGTGGCCATAATCTTGAATATAATAAAAGGGTTATATGTGGTCTGCATGTATTTACAAAGGAATGTATTTTAAAGGATCTTGATTCCTTAGAAATTTTAAAGAACAATCTTAATGCATTAAAGGACAAGATAATTATTTGTGATGAAATAACATCAGGAATTGTACCGATTGAAAAATTAGATAGAGCATGGAGAGAAGAAACAGGGCGTGCATTACAATTTTTAGCAAATAATTCTTGTTTTGTGTATAGAGTCTTTTTTGGACTTTCAGACGAGTTAAAAAAGAATATAAATGAGAAGGAAAGTAGGATTAGTGATGAGTCATCACTAAAATAGTATATGAAAGAGATTACATTATTTTTAATTAGACACGGAAAAACATACTGTAATGAAAAGCAATTATATTGCGGGAAAAGCGATGTTGATTTAAGCGAAAATGGAATTGTTGAATTAAAAGAAAATTTAAAGAAAACTGAATACAGAAGCTGTGATTATTATTTCACTAGTGGAGCTAAGAGGGCAAATCAAACTTTGGAAATTCTTTGTCCAAATGTTAAATATGATATTTGGGAAAATTTCTTTGAATATAATTTTGGAGATTTCGAATTAAAAGGTTATGATGATTTGAAACTTTTAAAGGAATATACCACTTGGATAGATGATGAAGAAGGATATATAAAGTGTCCAAATGGAGAAAGTAAAACGGAATTTAGAAATAGAATTAAAGAGGCTTTCATAAACTTAATTGCATATTTAGTTAGTAAAAATATAAAAGCAGCATTTGGAGTAATTCATGGCGGAAGTATAGGCATGATACTAGAAATGTTATATGATAATAGTAAGAAATTTTATGAATGGCAGCCTAAAAATGGTGTGGGATATGAATTAATAATAAATATAGATGAAAATAATGAATTTACAATAGATAAAGTAATTCAAAAAGGGGGATTCCATGATTGAATTAACAATAGGATTTCTTTTAGATTTAATAATTGGGGATCCTAATAATCCATATCATCCAGTTAGAGGAATAGGATGTTTGGCTAAAAGATTTGAAACAATATTTAGGAGACTTTTCAAGAACTATTTAAAAGCAGCAGGCTTAATAACTTGGATCTTAACAATTTCTGTAACATTTATTATAACCTTTTGGATTGTAAATGCATGTAAAAGTATCAACCTTTATTTTGGAATTATTGTAGAGGGCGTATTAATATATTTCTGTATAGCATCCAAAGGGTTGGTAGTTGAAGGATATAAGGTAATTACATTCTTGTTAAAAGATGATATAGAGGGCGCAAGAAAGCAGTTATCATTTATTGTAGGACGTGATACAGCTAGTCTTAATAAAGAAGGCATAATAAAGGCTGTTGTTGAAACCATTGCAGAAAATATGGCAGATGGGATTATTGCACCTTTATTTTATGCGGCAATTTTTGGAGCGCCTTTAGCTTTTGCTTATAAAGCAGTAAATACATTAGATTCAATGTTTGGATATAAGAACGATAAATATATGGATTTTGGATTTTTTTCAGCCAAATTAGATGATATTTTTAATTATATACCAGCAAGAATAACAGGGATATTAATAGCAATTTCAGCTGGAATATTAGGATATAACTATAAAAATAGTTTGAAAATATATAAGAGAGACAGATATAACCATACAAGCCCTAATAGTGCCCATCCTGAAGCAGCAATAGCTGGAGCATTAGGAGTAGAGCTTGGAGGAGCAAATTATTATTTTGGAAAATTAGTAGAAAAGCCTAAAATAGGAGATAAGCTTAAGGAAATAGAAATTAATGATGTTAATAAAACAGCAAAGGTTCTTTATTTATCAGCTGTTATAGGATTTTTGATTGCAATATCTGTTAGAACAATAGTATTAATGTATATATAAACATTATATAATAAACAATGGGGGATATTTATGGCAAGTTTTGGTCATGGTGGAAATGCAAAAGTAATAAGCAGAGAAAATAAACTTCAATATGAAAAAATAATAGATTTTTCAGCTAACATAAATCCTTTAGGTGCACCGACTAGTGTGAAAAAGGCTATTATTGATGGTTTGGATGAAATTGAAAAGTATCCTGATATAACTTATTTTGAACTTAAAGACTCTATAGGGGAATATGAAAATATAAATATAGATAATATTATATTAGGAAATGGTGCAGCAGAAGTTTTATTTAATATAGTTAAAGGGATTAATCCTAAAAAATCATTGATTCTTGCTCCAACTTTTTCTGAATATGAAGAAGCTGTACGAGCAGTAAATGGAGATATTATTTACTATGAATTAAAAGAAGAAAACAACTTTTGCATACAAGAAGATATTTTAGAGCATATAGATGACAAAATAGATTTAATGTTTATATGCAATCCGAATAATCCAACAGGAGTTATAACTTCAAAAGATTTATTGGAAAAAATTTTAATAAAAGCACAAGAAAATAATGTTATATTATTAATAGATGAATCCTTTTTAGATTTTATGGAAGAAGATTTATCAATGATTTCGTACATAAATAAATATGAAAATTTAGTCATAATAAAATCTCTCACTAAATTCTTTGCGCTTCCCGGAATAAGAATTGGATATGCAATATGTAACAGCTTATTAAAGGAAAAGGTCGAAATGATATCTCCAGCTTGGAATATTAATATTTTGGCTGAAATAGCTACAAAAGTTGCAGTTAAAGATGATAATTATATTACAGAATCTATAAAATTTATAAAAAATGAAAAGGAATATTTATTTAATGAATTAAGGCAGATAAAGGAATTAAAAGTATTTAAACCAAGTGTTAACTTCATATTATTGAAAAATCTAAGAAATATGGATTTGAAAAATGAATTATTAAAGAATAATATATTAATTAGAAGTTGTCATAATTACGAAGGATTGAATAATGACTTTTACAGAGTTGCAGTAAGAAATCATGCGGAAAATATTATGATAATACAGAATTTAAAGAATATATTTGAAGAGTATGTAAATAAAGAGTAATATTA
>NZ_MZGT01000129.1 GCF_002029255.1 Clostridium chromiireducens | reverse complement strand
TTATTCCTAATATTTTTATAATCTTTTTCTCTAAATCAGAAAAGACTATCTTTAGAGCACTATCAACTTGAGCCCATATATTATATATTGATTGATTAAAAATTTCCCTTCTAAATAACGGTTCAAAATAATCATATAATTTATCTAATGTCACTAATTCAAGTCTTCCATCATTTTTATTAACTAATTCAATTAATGAATTTGGTTCATCTTTACTTAAATATGTAAAAAGTGTTCTTTCATTTTGTGCTACTTTTTCACTAACAATAGGCAATGCAAAAGTAGTATATGGATGCAATGGAAAACATCCATTTACAATTTCCTTAAAATAATCTTTGCTTCTATATACACTGTTAAATAATCTTTCGCCTTCGCTTGTTAAATCATCTAGTTTATCTTGATTATCTTTTATAAACTCCATTAACTTAGTTTTGTTTTTCTTTGTTGCATTAGATATCAATTCGTAATTTTGCTGTGAAGTTGATATAAATAGTACTTCTTTAAATCTTCCTTCAATTGTTCTCCATGCGTCAATTTTCTCTTGCGGTATTTTACTAATATATTCATTTATTGTCTTATGAGTAATACATATTAGATGCATTTGCGGAGATTTTAACCTTACACTTAATTCCGCCATATCCTGAAGAATCTTTAAGTCTTTTGAGTTATTTAAGTCATTACTTGATTCAATAAATTTGCTAAATTCATCAAATACAATTATTATTCCATCATATTTATATTTCTCTTTTAGCTTATAATTAGTTTCTTCAATCAATTTCACAATATCCGAATTAACCATTGGGTTAAATTGTATTCCTGATGTAACTTCAGTAAATATTTCTTTAAATAAATCATATGAATTCTTATCAAAAGCTTTAAGTTTTTCTAAATACTTTTCTAAGGATAAGCCACATCTATCCTTAACTAAAACTTTAACTTTTGTAATCATATTTTTATCTTCATATTCTAACCAATTTGTAATTGTTGCTATAGCTGAATCAAAATAGGTATTAGGTAATATATCACTAATATCAGCTTCTTTTAATGCATGATTTAACGCTACTAATAAAGCTTGATTTAAATCATCTGAATTAAAATTCAATATTATTGGAAGATATTTTTTCTCAACTAAAACCTCTTTTGCTAATATCGCACACTCTGAATTAATTGGTTCAATTTTATCTATCAATCTATTTAACTCATTACTTTGAGAATCGCCACTCATTAAACCTAATAGTATTAATAATAAATGGCTCTTTCCTTTTCCATATGGACCAATTAATACAGACGCATTATCGGCTTCATCCATTTTTGTATTAAGTAAATATTTATATAAAAGCTCTACTGTTTTTCTTGTTGGTATATAACTACTAATTTTTTTAGGATTCCTTAAATCATATTGTAAATTTATAGAATATTGAAATCCCTCATTACTTTTAATAAAGTCAGAATATTTCATCTTGTGCACTCTCCTGAATTCCACTATAATATTTCCTTAATACCTCAACTTCATCTAACTTAGTTGGATAAATCATATTTAATCCTGCTGCCCTAGTAATTTTTATATACCCTTTTTCTTCTAAAATATCTATATATTCATTAATTGAATTTTTGTCTAAATTAAATACTTTTCCAATATTATTTTCATCCTCAATTAAGTTTTTAATAGATATCGATCTGTGTCCTTTCAAATTGTCTAGTATAACATATAAAATTATTAACTCATCTAGTTTAGTTCTATTTGGTGTTAATTTGTTAATTAATTCTTCTTTATTCTTAACTTGAATTTTATTAATTAATCCTAACTCACTAAATGGACAAACCATGTTATCTTCAGGATCCTTTAAATCATTTTTTTCAGTAAAATATGTTTTTATGATACAAGTACAATCATCTTTAATTGATTGTTCTGAAATATCCATTGTCGGGTCCATTTTCAATAATTCTTGCTTTATACCTTCAAACATTGTTTCTTTAGATAGTTCTGTTACATTAATTTTATTAAAAAATAAATACCAACTTGTAGCACTTTCTTTATTTGATACTAATTTATAGTGAAGTAAAAATAATGTACCTAAATCCTCAAAATACGGATCACCCTTAAGAATAATATCTCCAAAATCTTCTCTCTGAACCTGTTTTCTTTTTGAATTAATTCCAATGCTTTCTACAGTTAATCCAATAGCTTGAAGCCAATATCTTATTGCTTTAACCATATTAGACCCAACTCCCAATTCATCTACTGCTGCAGTTATATCTGATAATATATATGGATTTTCTTGGATTGCTCTTGTTCCTTTTCTTAACCATCCTTCCCTTATATAAAAACTCTCATGACCTTTAAGTCTAATCTTTACGTTACTTGCCACTATTTTCACCTCTTTTAGTAATGAGAACCTTTCGCATATAGCAACCACCTTCAAAATGGTTTATACATTCCCCACATCTTTTGCATTTTTCATCTATTATTCTATATGTGTTACTAACTCTATTTAAGACTAACTCATTTTCATGCGCTGTTTTTTTTACTATTATAGCATCATGCTTGCAAACACTTTCACATCCTAAGCACCCTAAGCACATTTGATATTTTGTTAATTGACAATCTATTCTTTGTTTTATATCTCTTAAACTTTTTGCTTTCCCCAAAGGTATCTTCAACACAGTAACTTTAAGCTCTCTAGTTCCTATCTTTCCCTGAATCCTAAAAATCGGATTACCT
Organism: Clostridium chromiireducens; assembly: GCF_002029255.1. GTDB lineage: Bacteria > Bacillota > Clostridia > Clostridiales > Clostridiaceae > Clostridium > Clostridium chromiireducens. The sequence continues at coordinate 4,908 of NZ_MZGT01000129.1, read as the reverse complement.
ATTTTATCCAAAATATATACTTGCCCTAATCTTGCATTACCCATTTCTTTATTTATCCAACCAAATGGTTTAAAGAATTCATATAATTCTTCAGTTATATCTTTATTTAATTCATAATTAAAACTTTCATTTTCTGTTGCACACGGCTTAAAAGATACAAATATATTCTCACTATATTTTACTCCATTTCCACCCTGCCTGGCTTTCCAGCTACCTTCATCCACATATACTTCTGGATCTGGTTTCCCAACCTTTTTAGCAAAATCGATTAAAAGAGTTCTCCACTTAGTGGATTGTTCAGCCATATATATTTGAGATAAATATTGTGCCCATGTAGTATTATTAGGACAGCACCAACAACCAACTCTTGAATATCCAAGTTTATATGCATCATTAAAATCTATTCCTGTTGTTAATATATAAAGCCAAATATCGAAATCACTCCAATCTATAATTGGTGACGATACATTTTGCTTTGTAATTTTAGGGCTATCACTTACTCTATCATATTTACTTCTGCTAACCGATTCACTTCTTCTTATCCCATAAAATGTTAGAACGTTGTCTTTATCTTTAAATATTGCATTTATTTTTTTCGTAATTGCTCCAGTTTTAAAAACAATGCAACACCACCTCATCACTCTGCTAGGTGGCCCTATTACTTCACACATATCATAAAAATTCTTTTCTTTATTCTTTGCTGATAAAATAGGCGTTTTTGTATTTTCAGCTTTAAATCTTTTTAGGTAATCATAAGTAGCCGGAAATTCCAATGTCGTATCTCCAAAAATATGTATTATATTAGGCATTCCTAATGCTCTTGTTACTAAACTACTAACTACAGTACTATCCTTTCCTCCTGAAAATGATACAAATGTATGATCATCATTATAATCCTTTTTTTGATTAATAATAAAGTTTGTTGCTTCGGTAACAATATAATTATATCTATCTTTATTTACCTTTATAAATAGATCTATATATTCATTGAATTTATCATAACTATTTTCATCCTTATATTTTTCTAATTGTTCTATTACAATTGACGGATTACTTTCCATCAATTGTTTTTGAGAATAGTTTTTCTTAACCCCATCAATTATGTATCTATTTCCACTTCCAGTCCATACTGATGATTTTTTAAATTTAAACGGTTCTCCTAATAGTATTTCCAACAGTAATCTCTCTTCAGGAAATACTGGTCTTATATCGGTTCCAATGTAATGCCCCTTAGTACCACACTCAGGGCATATTTCATCATACGTTGGTATATTGCAATGATTACACCAATACAATTTTGATGTTATTTCAGTCCTTTCATTGCAAACAGGACATTCACTATTTTCAGTATCTATTCTACAATTTTTACAATAATATTTAATCATATTCTATCCTACCTAAAATTTATTAAAATTAAACTTCTACAATTATCTTAGTAGAATATTTATTAACTTTTTCCTTAATAAATCTTAATTTAATTTTTCCATCGACTTCATTCAATTTTTTTATTTTCTCTACGATAATATCAATAAAACGCTTGTCTAGTTTCAATTTACTTCTATTAAAGTTATTTTCAAAGTATATTCTTCCTGTATATTCTTGACAATTGTGTAAAATTATTATATTAACCTTATCTCCGGGTTTACAACTTTCTATACCAAAAAAAATTCTTATTTCAATAGGAATTACTGTTTCGCAATACTTTATGAGAGAATCATCAATAATTTTACTAGCATATTCTATTCTTTTATGATTCCAAGAATATGCTTCTATATTTTCAAAACTGTTCATTATTGTCACCTGTATTTCTTTATCTTACTCACTTATAATTCTATCACATTATAAGTTGGTTTTCTATTTTTCTTACTTGGATATATATTCACGTCAAAACAAATCGAAAGCCAAATTTGCCCTTAATTACAAATCAGACAGAACGTTCTCTACTACGTTGAATATTTTTAAAATATCTTTTCATAATAAGACTTACCTTCTAATTGCAGATATTTTCTTGAAATGTATATTCCATACCAGACCATGTTATAATATCTTGCCCTTGAAGTTCTTGTTGTAAAACTTGGTAAAACCACATTTCCAAGAATTTGCGCAAAAAAATCAATTGCTAATGGACTAATACGCTCGTCTCATCTTCCAATGGCTCATATTTTGTACATGATAAATTAAAAGCTTCCATTTAAATTCCTTCTTTACAATCGTAATATAATATTTAATCCAACCTTTACATAAATCTTCACATAGCAAGTAGTCTAAAACCGCTTAAATATCATGAAAATTTATATGGTTTAAATTATTAACTATGCAACAAAATCCATTTTTCTAAATATGGCCTATCATTATTAGCACTTGTTTCATACCATTGAGAGCATAAATAATAGTATCTTCCCTTTATTATAATTGGTTGGAGTAATATCTAATTTTTTCAAAATTATTTAATTCTTCAACTAATAAAGGAAATTGTAAATCAAAAGTCTCTTTTGATCCATAAGTGAACATAAGCTATTACATTACACTTGATATGTAATTTTATTTTAATCTTTTTCATATCCGTACATAATTTTCATACCGTCAACTATATGAAAAACGATATTAGTTTTAAATACTGATACATTATTATGCGATACCCTTTTAGCAGCTTTATACGCTTCAATTTCAGAAGGATACGCATATAGGAAACTTTCCTTTTCGGTTCCTTTATATTCCACTATTGCATACATATCTTTGACTATTTCTTTTGGAAAGTCCGTTATATCCATTGGTTTATCATTGTCCATTACCAACACCACCTGTATAATTTTATAATTATGAAAAGTTAATTCATCATTTAGACATCTTAATATTAGATTTCAGTTTATTTTCTTTAATGCATCTGTAATTTTACTATTAATAATATAAAGTGAACTCCAAAATCATATTTTTAATTACTGTGATTCTCTACTATTCTCTTACCAATCTCATAGATCTTCTCTCTGAGCTCCATCGGTTCTAAAACCTTAAATCCATCTCTTAATCCCAACAATTCAATACAAATCCCATCTATTCCATAGGCTATAAATTCATATGTAACATAATCACATTCTTCATTTATTATTCTTTTATTGACAGCAACTTTTTCCTCTATTATCTTCGCCGCATTCTTATTAAATTTAACTACAATCCTAGTTTCTTTTTCTCTTCCCCCAAACATTTGCCACGACTTAGAGAGGTAATCTGGAAGTGAAAAATCAGATTCCCCTTTATTTTCATCTAAAATCTCTATTCGCTTTATTCTATCCAGCCTATAAGTTCTATCTTCTTTATTTTCATTAAAAGCTATAAGATATACTCGTCCATTATCGAAGGTTATGTTTTGAGGTTCTATAATATACTTACGTATATCTTCACTAGATCTTCTATATAACATCTTTACCTTTTTCTTATTAATAAATGCCTTGTATATATCCTCCAAAATATCTTCCAGGTAGTATCCATCTATCTGGTTAGTTTTTTCAAAAGAAAAAAGCTTCTCCATTTCTTCCTTTTCTTTGTTCCCAACGAACTTTAGCAATTCATTTTTTATTATTTTTACTTTAGTGGGTAATATATATTGCGATCTCAATAGTATTATTAAAATAAGCCAAATATCCACTGGTTTTAGTTTACTATTATTTATTATTTCTTTGAAAATCCCTTGGTCTTCTACTACATATTTCTTATTCTTCTTGTCCCATCTCATCTCTACGCCTAGTTCTTCTTTCAAATATTTAACATAGCTGCTTATGGTTCTTTCTGTGACTCCAAATTTTTCTGCTAACTCTGTTCTTCCTTGAATGTTTGAGTCACTTATTGATATAAATGTATTAATCGCATTCTCGCAAAAATTTTGTTTCATTAGTAAAACTCCTATAAATAAATTATCATAGTAAAATGAACTAAAAGTTCACTCTAAAAATATTTCATCAAAAGATATAATATTTTCTCGGTTATAAAGTTAAATGTTTATCCTATATAATTCTTAATAGAGCGCATAATTTTAACCACGACAAAATTATGGTGGTTAAAAACTATATTCTCATTCTAATTCACAATTTTATATACCTATAATCATTTGCTTAAGCTCTTTTCTTAAATTAACTTTATTAATATATTTTAATTTTGCTTCTTCTGAAACTTGAGTTTAAGCATTTAACCTATAATTAGTTATTTTCTTATTGTGTTTAACAAATTAAATAATAATTGTTTCTCTAGAAATTTGCCAGCAATAATATTTTACTACAAAATTCAAGTTAAAACTCAAAAATCCGATAAATTTTTGTATATTAATTGAAGTAATACAAAAACCAGAAAACTTTATCAAATATACATCCTTAATTTCACTAAATTTTTAACATAAAAAAGGTATTAATTAGCTTCAATTAATTCAAAGCAACTAATACTCCAATCCATTACTCAGCTATATTAAACAATTCATAAAAATACTCCATATCATTTTCAAATTCTTTTTGTATGTCTTCGTAATCTATAAATGTATTTTTATCATACACACAATATATATGCTTTATAGTAAATCCCTCTTTACTCTTAACATTATAAGCAGTGACAACAGATTTAATATGTTTCTTATAAGTTTCAATAACTACTCTATAAGTTTCATTTAAAATATTCTTCTCATAGTAAAATATTGAACTATTGCGAGATTGCTTATATACAAAATCCGGCTCATTTAAAATTTCTTCAATCTTCTTCATAGTCATCTCGGGATGACGAACTTTAATATGATTTTTGTAATTAGCATAATATAAAATAATCTTTTTATGTAATTTTCCTTCTAATTTAAAAATCTTGAGGTTATCTTCAAAATAATGATTCATGTATGTCTCCATCCTTTGTAATTTAATTCATTGAGAATATTAA
>NZ_MZGT01000128.1 GCF_002029255.1 Clostridium chromiireducens | reverse complement strand
TGTTAGGAGTGATTATAATGAAATTAAGTAAATTTATAAGAGTATCAACTATATTTATGATTTGTATGGTTTTATTAAGTAATATTATTGGGGCCACTATGCCAGAAAAGATAAAAATAATTACAGAAAAGGAGGCAATAAATACTGTTCAGTATGATGGTAATAATATTTCAGTACATAGATTAAGAATTGAAGGAAGTAATAATGTAACATATTGTTTAGAAATAAATAGACATTATCCATCAGGTCATAGTTTTACGATGAGTACAGATATGAATGAGAAACTTAATAACATTCTTGCAGCAGGATACCCTAATAAGTCTGCGCGTGAGTTAAATTTAGATAATGATAATCAAGCATATTTTGCTACTCAAATTGCAATATGGAGTTTATTTCAGGGTTATGATGTTAATGCAATTAAAAGTCAAAATACTAAAATTCTAGAGGCCATAAAAAAAATATACACTGGTGGGGTTGCTGCAAAATACAATAGCATCTTTCAAAGTAGAATTTATAAAACAAGTGATGAGTCAGTACAAGATGTAGTAGTTATTTCTTATGACGATCTCACTATTGAAGAACAAGTTGAGTCAATGGAATCTGAATATCCGCCACAAGAAGGATAAAAAAATATTAAGGTATATTTATCACAACTAAATAACATAAGATATGTAAGTATTCAGATTAATAAAACAAAAAAGTGTGGTGCATAATGTAATATTATGTTAAAATGTATCTAAAAATAACACTTTTCAAATTATTTACTTAAAAAGAGCAGTATTAGGAAGTTAGTACTGCTCTTTTTTCTAAAATTGTTATTATATTATTTTGTAAATCTTATATATACTATTAAATTTTACATCAATTTATTATATGATTCATGTGAATAAGTTTAATTGTTATATATATTTGACAAAAGTATGAAACAATATACAATTATGTTATAAGGTTTAGGAGGAAAAATAAATGAAAAAAACGTTTTTTGGATTAATATTTGGAATTATATTGTTTTCGTTAATTGGTTATAGTAATTTTGCAGACAAAATTAGGACAAGTTTTAGTGATAACATTAAGTATTCAGGAATAAATATGCAGGAGATAAAGGAAGATAAAGTATTAAATAATTTAGGAGAAGAAATTGGCAAAAGGGGTATAGTAAACTATAATCCTGATAAAATAACTGAGGAATCCTTAAGTAATTTCTATAAAGACAAAATTAAAAATTCAGGCTATGACTATTATACTTTAATAAACGAAAAAGATAAGACAAAAGGAATAGTATCTGTTGCATGTATAAATGTATTAACATATGCTGAAATAGATGATAATGGATATATAACAAGAGCTACTAAAAACTTTGAGGTTAAGTAACACAGGTTTTTCTTTTTTCTTTATACAGTCAACAATTTGGCTGTATTTTTTTATTTAACAAACCTGATAAAAGGGTAGCAGCTGTAGCTGCCACCAATCATATAAGAAAATTAATAGTTTAGGCAATAAATTATATATACTAAATTAATAATTGTTTTTTTAAACAGTATTTATAATCTTTCGTGTTTAATTTTTAAAACTTTGTCAAGGCTCTCAAAAACAGATTGATCATAATCCTGATGTAAGGATACTTCGAGCACATCATATAGTTTTTCTAATTGTTTAATAATTTGATCTAAAACAGAATCGTTTTTAACCAATAAAAACATCTTACTAGTTGAACCATCACCAGTTTGAGCACATAATATTCCTTCAAGATTGAACGCTCGTCTAGCAAATAATCCTGTAATATGGCTCATCACTCCGGAATGATTTCTAACTAATAGTTCAATAAGATAAAAATTTGTATTAATCATATAAATATTCACCACCAATCATTTCAATATTTGCTTTTCCAGGTGGTACCATAGGAAGTACATTCTCAGTTTCTTCGATTGGTACATTAATTAAACAAGGGCCATTTATTGATAATAATTCCTCTAATTTTTCAAGAGGATTCTCCTCACAGCCTAAATCACATGATTGTATGCCAAAGCCTTCAGCAATAATTTTGAAGTTTGGATTTGATATAAAATGTGACGCTATATAATGCTCACTATAAAATAGTTGTTGCTGTTGACGAACTAAACCCAAATGATGATTGTTTAGTATGATAATCTTAACATTAAGATTATAGTCAGCAAGTGTTGCTAGTTCTTGAATATTCATTAAAATTGAACCATCACCGCTAAAACAAATTATTGTCTTATCTTTATTTGATAAGGCTGCACCTATGGCTACAGGAAGCCCAAATCCCATAGTTCCTAAGCCGCTTGATGATAAGTATGACTTTGCTTTTTTAAATGGGTATCTTTGTGCTACCCACATTTGATGCTGACCAACATCAGATGTAATTATAGCATCTTCCGGCACTTTATTTCCAACATACGGAATAATGTTTGAAGGATGTAATTCATTATTATAAGTAGGTAATGGATATTTTTCCTTATAACATGTAACTCTTTGATTCCAGGTATCCCTTGGCTTATCTTCTATATGTGGTAGAATATCTTCTAAAAAGTCATTAACATTTGCAACCATTGATAAACTACTAGTTTTAACTTTATTTATTTCAGAAGGATCTATATCAATATGAATTATTGAGGCATTAGGACAAAATTTTTCTACGTTTCCTGTAGCTCTATCATCGAATCTTACTCCTAGTGCTAATATTAAATCAGCTTCGTTAAGTAGGTAATTAGTAAAAGGAGCTCCATGCATTCCAAGCATTCCTAGACATAAATCATCATCACACGGAAATGCTCCCAATCCCATAAGACTTAAAGCAACAGGTATATTATTTTTCTTTGCAAGATCATACAAGTTTGAAGATGCATTAGAATTAATTATACCTCCACCGGCATAGATAATAGGTTTCTTAGAATTGTTTATCAATTCTGCAATACATAAAAGGGTAGAGCCTTTTAAACTTTCTCTTTGAAATGAATTATTTTTAACGTTTTTATTAGGAAACTCTTCTAATTCAATAATCTCTGTTTGAATGTTTTTTGGTATATCAACAAGTACAGGACCTGGCCTGCCTTCTAATGCTATTTTAAAAGCTTCAGGAATTACCGTAAAAAGTTCATGGATATTTCTAATTAAAAAATTATGCTTTGTTATAGGAATTGTAAGACCATATGCATCTACCTCTTGGAAAGCATCAGTACCTATTGCAGATAGAGGAACTTGACCAGTTATCGCAACAAGAGGAATAGAGTCTAGCTTAGCATCTGCAATAGCAGTTAAAAGGTTTGTTACTCCAGGGCCTGATGTTGCAAAACATACACCTACTTTATTAGTACTTCTTGAGATTCCTTGTGCTATGAAACCACACCCTTGTTCATGACGGGCTAATATATGTTTAATATTACTTTTATATAATGCATCATAAAGTGGGAGATTAAACCCGCCAGGAATACCTGATATATATTCTACACCTTCATTTTCTAATAATTTAATAACAATTTCAGAACCACTATATTTCAAGAATATCACTCCTTACGTAAAATTAAGTTATATGAATTAATATGAAATATATATAAATTTATTTCATATTAGTTTATGTAATAAAAAAACTCTTCGTCCTAATTATATAGGACGAAGAGATACTCACCGCGATACCACCTAAATTTGTATTATTAAATACACACTCATTAATATAATACAGGAAAAATCCGATATTATTGTCTCTTTAACGGTAGACTGTCCGTTTAATTCTACTCTCCAAAGATTTCGATTAAAAACTCCAAGGCTACATTCTATATATACTTCATGAGAATTTACAGCAACCATTCTCTCTCTGCGTTTCAATAATATATGTACTCTTCCTCTTCACAGTTTTTATCTTATTATGCTTTATATAATTATAGTAAAAAATTATCAAACTTGTCAATGAATATTTCAAAATGTAATAAAAAATCTGAATATTCAAATAAAATTCGCATTATAAATAATTTCAAGCAAAAATTTCATGTATTTTTAATAATTGTATTATTTCACAAAGCGGTAAATTAGTATACAATTATATTATAATGGTTAAGGAGGTACACAAGATGAAGAAATCTAGATTAGTAAAGCTTACAATAGTTTCATTAGTAGTAACTTCAGTAATGGCATTAAATCCAGTTGGAGCTAATGCTGAATGGAAAAAAGACAATCATGGCTGGTGGTATAAGTCAGGTAGTTCTTATTATACGGGTTGGAAATTAATAGATAAAAACTGGTATTATTTTTATTCAAATGGTTATATGGCACACGATACTACCATAGATGGGTACTATTTAAATTCTAGTGGTGCATGGACTAATTCTGTACAAAGCAGCTATGCATCAGATTTGGATTCATTAGGACAGGCAATATTAAGTAACATTAGATTAGAGAATGCTTCTTTTTCTATAAAATATAATGGAGATATAAATAATGTGGGAAATGCTATTCAATCTGAGATAGACAAGCTTAAGTATACAAATCCACTTGAAGCATACAACGTATCGGATTATTATATTCAGATGACATCAAGATGGGGTTCATCAGATGTAAATGTTAAAATTAATTGCACATATAAGATGTCAGCAGAGATGGCATCAGAATTAGACTCTAGAGTAAAAAAAATAGTGGCAGATATTGCTCCAAATAGTATGAATCAATTTGAAAAAGAACGAGCAATCCATGATTGGATAATTAAGAATACACAATATGATCAATCTTATACAATCTATGATCCATATAATACTTTAATTAAGCATAGTGGTGTTTGCGAAGGATATACTTTACTTGCTCAAAAAATGTTTACAGCTGCTGGAATTAAATCAATTCTTATAGAAGGTACTGCAGATGGACAGAGTCATGCATGGAATATGGTTTATATAAATGGCCAATGGCATCATGTGGATCTTACATGGGACGACCCAATATCATCTCGAGATATTTTAAGATATGACTATTTTAATCTAACAGATAATCAAATTAGTAAAGACCACTCTTGGGATACATCAAAATATCCAAGTGCTAAGTAGTAAATTTCATTGTAATTCCTAGAACTTAATAATTGATTGAATAAAATTTATCTCACTAATATTTTCAAGAAACTGTAGAAGTAGCTTGGAAATGTTAGTGATTTTTTTTATATTATCAATCATTTGGGTTTATGAGCTTACTATGATAAAATAGGAGAGTATATATTTACATAAAGGAGATTTAAGGTTAATGAATATTATTACATTGGAAAGAATAAGTAAGAGCTATAGTGATAAAATATTATTAAATGATATATCTTTAGGGATTAATGAAGGAGATAAAGTTGGTTTGATAGGACTAAATGGTGCCGGAAAATCAACATTTTTAAAAATAATTTCTGGAAGAGAAGAATTTTTTGAGGGAAATATTACTAAAGGTAAAAATGTTAGAATTGAGTATTTAGATCAAAATCCAATTTTTGATATAGATGCAACTGTTTTAGAACAAGTATTTAAAGGTGATACTAAGGAAATGAATCTCCTAAAAAAATATGAAGAATTATTAGAAAAGATTAATAATTGTGAAGTTGATAAATTTGAATCATTAAATAATGAATTGATAAAAGTTCAAAGTCAAATTGATTCTTTAAATTTATGGGATATTGAAAGTGACGCTAAAACTATATTAACTAAACTTGGAATCAAAAACTATAGTGATAAAGTAGGTAATTTATCGGGGGGACAAAAAAAGAGAATAGCACTTGCCTGCGCTCTTATAACTCCATGTGACTTACTTATACTAGATGAGCCTACGAATCATCTAGATTCGGATTCTATCGAGTGGTTAGAAGAATTTTTAAATATGAGAAAAGGTGCTCTATTAATGATCACTCATGATAGGTATTTTTTAGATAGAGTTACAAATAGAATTATAGAATTAGATAGAGGTAACTTATATTCATATCCAGGTAATTATACTGCTTTTCTAGAAAAAAAAATAGAAAGACTGGAAACTGAACAAGTTCAGGAAGAAAAGAAAAATGCCTTAATAAGAAACGAATTAAAGTGGGTTAGAAGAGGTGCAAAAGCAAGAAGTACTAAACAAAAAGCTAGACTTCAAAGATTTGATGATCTTGTAAATACTGAAAGTATAAGAAGACAGGAAGATGTTGATATTTCATTTGTAGGTTCTAGACTAGGTAAAAAAGTAGTTGAACTATACGATGTTTGTAAATCTTTTGGGGATAGAACTTTAATTAAAGATTTTAGTTACATATTTTTAAGAAGTGACAGAGTTGGTATAATCGGTGAAAATGGTGCAGGTAAGACAACTTTAGTAAATTTACTTAGAGGGATAGTTCCATTAGATAGTGGAAAAATAGAAATTGGAGACACAGTTAAAGTAGGGTGTTTTTCTCAAGATAATAGTAATATGGACCCTAAATTAAGAGTTATAGATTATGTAAAAGAAGGCGGAGAGTACATTCCTGTAGAGGATGGAACAAAGATAACAGCATCAACAATGTGCGAAAGATTTTTATTTGATAGTATTATGCAGTATACTCCTATAGAAAAATTGTCTGGTGGAGAAAGAAGAAGACTTCATTTGCTTAGAGTTCTTATGGAATCACCTAATTTTCTAATTTTAGATGAGCCTACAAATGATTTAGATATTGAAACATTGAAAATATTAGAAGACTTTTTAGATAAATTCTTGGGAGTAGTAATTGTTGTATCCCATGATAGATACTTCTTAGATAGAATTTGCAGTAAAATATTTTCATATGAAGGTAATGGGCTAATTAAAGAATACAATGGAAACTACAGTGACTTCTTGATTTCTAAAGAACTAGAAAAAGCCAGCTCACAGTCAAATAATGAGAAAAATACAAGTGAATCAAAGGACGATAAGAGTAAATTTCTAAAGGAGAAGACTAAAGAAAATAAGCCTAAGTTTACATTCAAGGAACAAAAGGAATATGAAACAATAGATGAAAATATAGCTAAATTAGAAGAAAAACTTAAAAATATTGAAGAAGATATGAGTAAAAATTCTTCAAATTACGGCAAACTTAATGAGCTTATGAAAGAAAAAGAGCAAGTACAAAATGAATTAGATACCAAATATGAAAGATGGGAATATCTAAATGAAATTGCAGAAGCTATCGAAGAGTATAAAGGTAGTAACTAGGTTAATATACAAATAATCTGATTCAAGGAGGATAATAAGTTTATCATTATTAAATATGTTAATTAAAGATAAACTTGTTCAATATATCATGGAACTACATATTTATTTAAAGGGAAAAGATGAGCCAACTATATTTAAAGGAGAGCGCATAGATACTTTAGATATTGAGCTTCAAGGTAAGAAATATAAACAAATAAGATACTTTAGAAAAGGAATTTCTAAATCGCAATACATAAGTGTTGATTTGATAAAAAAGATGAAGGCAATTGAAAATGAAGGAGATATAAAGTGATTAAACAGATATTACTTGAAGGGTTTAATAAGAATATAACAAATTCATCTTTAATGAAAGGTCAACGCATATTAAAAAATGACTTGCTTAGAGAGTTAAACTGTACTGTAGACAAAGATTACATTAAAATAAACTCGTCTGTAGTGTCAGAAAGCCTTCTAAGTGAGTACTCATGTAAGCTTGAAATAGATAATGTAACAAAAGAAATTATCGGTACTCATTGTAGTTGTTTAGATTTTGAGAAAAATGAGTTTCTAAAGGATAATTATTGTTGTAAGCATTTAATTGCCACTTTTTATACATTCTTAAAGAGAATCGATGAAGATGAAAAATTAAGAAATACAATCTCTAATAATGTTGATGTTAAAAATAAAAAGAAGAAAATTAAAGAAAACTCAAATGATGATTTATTAACTTTACTTATAGGGGATAGCGGTAAGGAAAAACTTAAATTCGAAATTACTATAAATAAAAATAATTGGTCATCCAAACTTCAAGTGGAATTTAAAATAGGTCTAAGAAATAGAAG
>NZ_MZGT01000127.1 GCF_002029255.1 Clostridium chromiireducens | reverse complement strand
GTGAAAAGTTATTATTAATGAAAGAAAGTGCAATTCTAATTAACACAGCAAGAGGCCCCGTTGTAGATAGTGCTGCACTTGCAGAAGCGTTAAACAGTGGAAAAATAGCAGGCGCAGGCGTAGATGTATTTGAAGTTGAACCACCAATACCAGTTAATCATGTATTATTTGGAGCTAAGAACTTAATAGTAACTCCTCATGTTGCTTTTGCTACAGCAGAAGCTTTTGAAAAGAGAGCTGTCATTGTTTTTGACAACATCGAAAAATGGTTAAGAGGTACTCCACAAAATGTAATGTAAGTGTAGGTGATAATTATGCTAAAGAAAGCAAATGCGGCAAATATACAGAATTGGTTAGATAAAATTAATACCTATAATTCTACTCCAGACTTTGGTACAACTAGAGTGCTTTTTACAGAATGCGAGATAGAAGCCAGAGAATATGTTAAAAGCGAAATGAAAAAGCTCGGACTTATTGTAAGAGAAGATAGTATAGGAAATATATTTGGGACGTTAGTAGGAAGCCAACCGAATCTTCCGCTAGTTTGGACCGGATCACATATAGATACTGTACTTAATGCAGGCATGTTTGATGGAATGGCAGGCGTTGTAGGAGGTATGGAGGCTCTTAGACTTATTAAAGAGTCAGGTATAAAATTCAATAGAAGTATAGAAGTCGTTGTATATACTTCAGAAGAGCCTACAAGATTCGGATTGTGTTGTTTGGGTAGCCGTGCAATGGCTGGCCATCTAACATTAGAAGATACAAAGAAGTTAAAAGATGAAAATGAAAAAACGTTGGAGTCTGTTTTGACAGACTTAGGTTATGATCTTGATAAATTCAAAGATATACAAGTAAAAAAAGGACAAGTTTTTGGAGCAATAGAATTGCATATTGAACAAAATAATAAGCTTGAAAAAAAGGGATTGCCAGTTGGGATAGTTAAGACTATTTGTGCACCTACCAATTACTCTGTAGAAGTAATTGGATGTCAGTCTCACGCTGGTGGCACATCTATGGAAGATAGAAGAGATGCATACACAGCTAGTTGTGAAATAGCCTTAATTCTAGAAAAGCTTGCACTTAAATGTAATAGTGAATATAATACAGCAACAGTTGGAAGAGTAGAAGTAATCCCGAATGCTGTAAATGTAATTCCAGGTAAAGTGAAGTTCTCTATTGATATTCGAGACTGTGAATTTGAAACAAAAACAGAACTTATAGAAGAGCTAATAAAAGAGATTAAGAAAGTCGAAGAAAAAAGAGGGGTTGAAGTTAATCTAATTAAAGAGAATAATGATGTACCTATGAAATGCGATCAAACTATTGTAGATATATTAAGAGAAAGTTGTGAAGAAAAGAAGATTCCATATGATATGATGATAAGTGGAGCATATCACGACTCGATGTTTGTAGGCGAATTTACACCTGTAGCTATGATATTTGTACCAAGTAAAAACGGAATTAGTCATAGTCCAGATGAGTGGACAGACTATGAAGATATAGCTTTAGGGGTAGACGTACTAGCAAAATCCTTACTAGAATTATCCAATAAAGAAAAATTATGAGTTTAAAATTATATAACTCGCCTTATGGCTTATATCATAGCAAATAATTTCAAGGGGGAACTAAGACAAGTACACATACTGTATTTGTCTTAGTTTCCCTACTTTTTTGGGTTCAAAATGTTTAATAAGATAAATAATAATCAAAGTAATTCCATATATAAAAAAATTGGATTATAATGGATTATATAGTCCGATAAAGAATGATAAGATTTTATTTGATTTCGGAGGATTTATCCAAGACACATTGGAGTGAACATAATTAAAAAATAGTGAGAATATATATTCTTTTAATAGGGGGGAACTGTGAAAAAAACAAAAGTAATTTTTAAGTTAGCAATTTTAGTAGTTATATGCTCAGCGGCCACAGGAGCAGTATTAAAATTTCAATATAATAAATCAAATAGTGAATTGAATAGCAAAGTTGAGGAAATTATTGATAAATTGCCAATTAAAAAAGTCGATGTTCCAGATGAAAGTTCAAAGGTTGATAAAAATGAAAATGGAATAGCTGATCCTATAGATATAGTAAACTCTGCGAGAAAAGAAGCAGAGCAGGAAACGGTATATAAAGATGCATATTATGTAGGAGGATATCCACCAGATGGTGAGGGAGTCTGTACTGATGTAATATGGCGAGGATTTAAAGGTATAAATGTATCAATAAAGGATTTAATAGATAAAGATATTAAAGAAAATATGGCTCAATATAAAGGAGTGAACGGAAAGCAGGATCCCAATATTGATTTTAGGAGAGTTTTAAACCAAGATGTGTTTTTTAAAAAGCGTTGTATTAATTTAACCACAGAATTCAAGGAGGGGGATATCAATAATTTAAAAGAGTGGCAGCCTGGAGACATAATAGTTTTTATTGAGGGATATGAGCATATTGGTATAATTTCAGATAAAAGAGATGAGGATGGTATTCCTTTTGTCATTCATAATTCTCATCCACATGCATCAGAGGCTAAATTAAGTTGGTTTCATAATCCAATTCATGGGCATTACAGATGGAAATATTAGTAGTATCATTAATGAATTCTAAGTTATTATACTGTGCAATTATTTAAAGATATCAATATATAAATGGTAGTGAATTATTAGTAGGTTATTATGTTACATAATATAGATGTTGGAGATGGGTAATGAAGAAAAAAATACTTTTAATAACACCTGAAAATGAGGAGATTAATAGATTTAGAAAAAGTCAATTTAACAATTTTATTCAGATTACTATGCCATATTTAGCAGCTTTTATAGATGAAAATAAATATGAAATAACTTTAGTAGATGAATATAATCAAAGAATTCCTTTTGAAGAAAAATTTCAGCTAGTTGCAATAACGATAAATACATCAAATGCTACCCATTGTTATGATATCTCTAAGAAGTTTAGAGATAGAAATACTAAAGTTGTAATGGGGGGGCCTCATGCTACACTATTACCAGAAGAGGTAAAGGAACATTGTGATTATATAATGGTTGGAGAAGGCGAAATTATATGGCCGGAATTTTTAGAGGATTTCTATGAGGGCAAAGCAAAATCAGAATATATTTGCAAAGAAGTACCTAATCTTAAAAATATGCCAATAGCAAGAAGAGATTTAATTCATAAGAGATACTTTACAAAAGGGGCAGTTATTTCTTCAAGAGGATGCCCTTATAAATGCAGCTATTGCAATTTAAAGCAGATTTATTGTGAGCCGTTTAGGACTAGACCTATTACAGAAGTAATTTCCGAAATAAGGACTATGAAAAGTAAATTTTTTGTGTTTTGGGATGATAACTTTTTTGGAGATATAGACTCTACAAAAGAATTATTGATGGAATTGAAAAAACTTAAGAAAAAGTGGGCAGCACAGGTAACATTAGAGAGATGTAAAGATGAAGAATTATTAAAATTAGCTAAAGAGGCTGGGTGTGTATACTTTTTTGTTGGAATAGAATCTTTTTCACAGGAAAGCTTAGGGAGTGTAAATAAAGGCATAAATGACGTAAATAAATATAAAAGTATAATAGATAAGATACATAGTAATGGTATTTGTGTACAAGCAGGAATAATATTTGGATTTGATACAGATAAAAAGGATGTATTCAAGAAAACATTAGATGCTTGCAATGAGCTAGGGATAGATGGGGCCACTGTAAGTATATTGACTCCTTTACCTAAAACACCAGTGTACTCGCAGTTAAAAGAAGAAAATAGATTAATTACAGGAGATTGGAGTCATTACAATGGAAAAACTAGAGTGGCTTTTGTTCCTAAAAATATGAGTAGAGAAGAATTATTTGAAGGTTACATGTGGTTTAGGAGAGAGTTTTATTCTTTAAAATCTATTTATAAGAGAATGAGAAAATCTAAAACAAATATAATCTATAACCTAATTGTAAATTGGGGATATAAGATAAGTCTTAGTGGCACAAAAAGTAAGTTTGAGTATTATGAATGATTCTTTTAATGAGCAAATAGTTTATAAGTATGTGGATAAAGCTACAGGAGTTGTGAATAGTTTAAAGTTTTAGCAAATAAATCAAGTGTTAATTAGCTATGACTGTAAAATATAGTTTTATACTTTATAATTAATTTGACTGGAACGTTAATAAGTTACTTACTTTAATATAGTAAGTATGATAGAATAATCATAGGTGGTGATTAGATATGGAAAAATTTCATATGTGCCCAAGGTTTGAAAATGCATTTGAACTGTTAGGAAAAAGATGGACCGGATTGATTATAAGAACGTTATTGAATGGACAAAATCGATTTTCAGATATAGAAGACGCAATTCCTAATATGAGTGCTCGTATGCTTACTGAAAGGTTTAAGGAATTGGAGAAAGAAGGAATCATTCTAAGAAAGGTTTATCCTGAAACTCCAGTACGTATAGAGTATGAATTAACAGAAAAGGGGCGAGCGCTTCAAAGTGTTATGGATGAAATTCAAAAATGGGCAGAAAAATGGACTTGATTAAAATAATACATGACTCAAAAAGAATCTTCTATTGTTTAAAATAGAAGGTTCTTTATTTTTTATTATGCAAAAAAATTGTGATGTGAGAGAGCTTTGAGTTATACAAAATTAATGTTTAAGTTTTGTAATTTGTAGAAGAGTTAAGGTTAAAATTCTATATTTATAAATTTATATTTAAAATATGCTTGACGAATTAAAATGAATATGTAATAATTTATTTATAGTAACTTACTAAAAGTAATTAACTAAGAAAAAATATTAAGGTAAAGAATTATAAGTTTTAATATAGTAATTTTGATTGAGATGTTGATAACAATCAATAGGAGGGATATAAGATGTTAAGAAAGATTGACAGTAGAAATATGGGTAGTAGCAATCTTGGATGGCTAAAAAGTAAATTTCATTTTTCATTTGCAGAATATTATAATCCCAACAATATAAAATTTGGAGTTTTAAGAGTTATAAATGATGATTTAATTGAAGCTAATGCAGGATTCGATACTCACCCCCATAGAGACATGGAAATAATCTCATATGTAGTTGATGGCGAACTAACACATGGAGATAGCATGGGGAATAAAAATACAATAACACGTGGTCATGTGCAATATATGAGTGCTGGAACAGGAGTATATCACAGTGAACATAATTTAGGACAAGATAGAGCGAGACTTTTACAGATATGGATTTTCCCTGATAAACAAGGTTATGAACCTAACTATGGTGATTATAGATTTGATTGGAATGAAAGACAAAACAAATGGCTGCATATGGTTTCAAGTAAAGATGGAGATGCACCAATAAAAATAAATCAGGATATAAATGTTTATTCTTTAGAACTTGAGAAAGGAAAAGAGATTAATTTTCAAGTTAATGAAAGAAGGCAGGCATATTTAGTTCAAATAGAGGGTAACTCCATAATAAATGAGATTGAGTTAAATGATCGTGATGGAATGGAAATAGTTGAGGAAGATATCTTGATCCAAGCGAAAGAGAATTCACACATTTTAATTTTAGAAATGAAAAAAGAAATTTAATATATATGAGACAAATAGCATATAGAAAAAGTAATGAAAAATAATATTTTAGATAAACTAGGAGGAATGAATAATGTCAAAAGATTTTTTAACTGCAGTAGCAGATAGACGTTCATATTATGGAATTAGCAAGGAAATAGTGGTTTCGGATGATAGAATAAAAGAGATTGTAGAGCATGCTGTGAAACATACTCCATCATCATTCAACTCACAAAGTGCAAGAGTAGTTTTGTTACTTGGGGACCATCATGATAATTTATGGAATATTACAAAAGAAGCTTTAAGAAAGATAGTACCAGCTGACCAATTTAGTTCTACTGAAGATAAGATAAATTCATTTAAAAATGGGTATGGT
Organism: Clostridium chromiireducens; assembly: GCF_002029255.1. Classification (GTDB taxonomy): domain Bacteria; phylum Bacillota; class Clostridia; order Clostridiales; family Clostridiaceae; genus Clostridium; species Clostridium chromiireducens. Next base: position 2,112 of record NZ_MZGT01000127.1, on the reverse strand, counting down.
ACAGTTCTATTCTTTGAAGATAGTAGTGTAATAGAATCTCTTCAGCAACAATTTGCTTTATATAAAGATAATTTCCCAATCTGGTCAGAGCAAGCAAGCGGAATGCATCAGTTTGTTATTTGGACAGCACTTGAAGTTGAAGGATTTGGAGCATCTTTACAACATTATAATGAGCTTATTGAAAATGACATAAAGAAAGAATGGAGTATACCTGAAAATTGGAAGCTAATTGGGCAAATGCCATTTGGAAAACCAACAGCAGAGCCAGATGAAAAGCAATTCCAACCACTAGAAGAACGTATAAAAGTGTTTAAATAATAAATATAATCATTTTCTACTATAATTAATAAAAGAATCATCTACATGGAGATGTAAATTTATCTTTATGTAGGTGTTTTTTTATTAGTTATACTGACATCAATTGTATTTAAGAGTGGAATATATAAGTGAAAAGTTTGTTGAATAAATTTTAGAGAGTGCTAAAAGTAGATAAAGTTTGACAAGTGGTGATAGAATACTTAATAATTTAAATAAGAATAATTATAAAAGAGGTGGATTAATAGTGAACGAGTTTTTAAAAATTGTTAGAGAAAGAAGATCAGCGAATAAATTTATAGAAAATATTACAATACCTAGAGAAGATTTTAACGATATATTTAAAGAGCTTTCATTGGCACCTTCTGCTTTTAATTTGCAACATGCTAGATATTATGTTGTAGAAGATAAAGAATTGGTGGGAAAAGTTTATGATGCATCATTTAAACAATACAAAATCAAGACTGCATCAGCAACTATAGTAGTTACAGGAGATAAAAATGCTTATTTATCTGCAGATAAAATCTATGAAGGCTCAATGATGCTTGGAATGATCGATAAAACTGAATATGAAATTATGATTAATACTATCAATAGTCTTTATGAAGGTTGGGGAGAAGGTTTTAAGCATGATGAGGCTATAAGAAATGCATCTTTGTCAGCAATGTTGTTTATGTTGTTAGCAAAAAATAAAGAATGGGATACATGTCCTATGATATATTTTGATAAGGATAAAATCAGTGAATTATTAAATATTCCAGAGAATGAGATACCGGTTCTAATGATTACTATGGGGAAAATGGACAAGAGTAGTAATAAAATTAGAGGATATAGAAAGCCAGCCGCTGAATTTGTGAAATTTTATTAATAATTCATTTGAGACTAATATAGGGAAATTTATATATTTTCTTATATTAGTCTCAATTTTTTTACTTAAATTAAAATTTAGGAGGTTTTACACTAATTTTTATAGAGAATAAGTTGCGAAAATAACAAAAGATATATATATAATTTATTAAAATACTGTATAGATTTGATTTAAATAATCATCGAAAAAGGAGCTGAATAGTGATGCAAAGTAAAATAAGACGAGTAATAATGTTTTTGATACTTATAACATTAACTTTAACTAATATAGCCTATGCACAACCGACTACAAGACAAAATGCACCATATGGTCCGAAAGTAGAGGATTTAAAAGGCAAAGAAGATATTATTCAAAATTTAGAACAAATGAAAAAAATAAGATCGAATTTAATCATTATAGATATATCCGGAAACTCATCAGAGGAGCAATTAAAAAATACTGATAAAGATTTAGAAAATTTTTTTTCAACAATTAAATATTGTTAGAAGAAATTTAGAAAATCATAAAAATACATATAAAGATTCTTTTCCAGATATATTTTTTTCTGAACAAATTTCATTTGTAGCTGATAGTTATATTATAAGTATAAGGCTGCAACAAAATTTAATAAGAGCATTTGAAAGTAATAATGATGAAGCGAAAAAACTATTTTATTCAAATTACTTAATACCAGTATATTATTATCTTACTTTAGGAGACCAAATGGTAGCATATATTGATACATATTTTGTATTATCTTAAAAAGAGTAAAGAACATATTAAAATAGGATTGAGTGAATTTAATTAACTATAAATGAATATGAAGGAATGTAGATAGATTTGTGTAAAACAAATCTACTACATTCTTTTTTTGTATTGTTTGATGGTAGATTTGGAATAATATACTTAAAAATAATAAGGGAGGATTCCAAATGAAAGTACCGGATATT
>NZ_MZGT01000126.1 GCF_002029255.1 Clostridium chromiireducens | reverse complement strand
TATTCCAGTATCGCCAGTAGATCCTGTTGCACCAGTATCGCCAGTTGGACCAGTAACACCTGTATCGCCGGTAGGTCCGGTAACTCCGGTATCACCTGTAAGTCCTGTTGCACCAGTATCGCCAGTTGGACCAGTAACACCTGTATCGCCGGTAGGTCCGGTAACTCCGGTATCACCTGTAAGTCCTGTTGCACCAGTATCGCCAGTTAGACCTGTTGCTCCGGTATCACCTGTAGCTCCAGTTATTCCAGTATCGCCAGTAGATCCTGTTGCACCAGTATCGCCAGTTGGACCAGTAACACCTGTATCGCCGGTAGGTCCGGTAACTCCGGTATCACCTGTAAGTCCTGTTGCACCAGTATCGCCAGTTGGACCAGTAACACCTGTATCGCCAGTAGGTCCGGTAACTCCGGTATCACCTGTAAGTCCGGTTGCTCCAGTATCACCAGTTAGACCTGTTGCTCCGGTATCACCTGTAGCTCCAGTTATTCCAGTATCACCAGTAGGTCCTGTAACTCCAGTGTCTCCAGTAGGGCCGGTAATTCCGGTATCACCTGTAGCTCCAGTTATTCCAGTATCGCCAGTTGGACCTGTAACTCCGGTGTCACCTGTAGGTCCTGTTGCTCCGGTATCACCTGTAGCTCCAGTTATTCCAGTATCACCAGTAGGTCCGGTAACTCCAGTGTCTCCAGTAGGGCCGGTAATTCCGGTATCACCTGTAAGTCCGGTTGCTCCAGTGTCACCAGTAGGTCCAGTTATTCCAGTATCACCAGTAGATCCTGTTGCACCAGTATCGCCAGTTGGACCAGTAACACCTGTATCGCCGGTAGGTCCAGTTACTCCAGTATCGCCAGTAGGTCCTGTTGCTCCGGTATCACCAGTAGGTCCAGTTATTCCAGTATCACCAGTAGGTCCGGTTACTCCGGTATCTCCAGTAGCACCGGTTACTCCAGTATCACCAGTAGGTCCGGTTGCTCCAGTATCACCTGTAGGTCCAGTTACTCCAGTATCGCCAGTAGGTCCTGTTGCTCCGGTATCACCAGTAGGTCCTGTAACTCCAGTGTCTCCAGTAGGTCCAGTTATTCCAGTGTCTCCAGTTGGACCTGTAACACCTGTATCGCCGGTAGGTCCGGTAACTCCGGTATCACCTGTAGAGCCGGTTGCACCAGTAGCGCCTGTAGCACCTGAAGTTGAAGAGAATTCTATACTAAGAAATGGTCGTTGAATTGCAACAGACCATTCTTTTGAAAAATATCCTATGATAGTGTCAATTACATTTTCAATGCCAACTAAGGTTACACCATTATTTATTATTGAACCATTAATCCAATCTATTACTAAACCGGTGATATTAATACTTACATAACTATTAACATTTGCATCTGTAACATTTTTCGAGTAAATTGTTGGGTTTATTGCAGGCGCATTGTTCCACGTAACTGTAGTTTCAGAAAAGTTGCTTGCATTTGTAAACACACTGACAGGTTGTGGAGACAAAACGGCATCAGGTAAATCTTTTCTAAAAATAAATAAATTTAAAGAAGCACTTGTTATAGTATTACCTGGTGGAATAGCATTAGTTAAATCAAACTTTAATAGACTTCTAAATAAGTCATTAGGTTGAACAAATCTTCCTGTATATAGGAGAACTGAAACACCATAATTTGTATTTGGATTTAATAATGAGATATAAGCATCTGCAATGGGAATAAGATTCACAGTAGGCATTGCATCATCTCCTCGCTTTTATTTATCTGTGGTTCTTATATAGATAATATCAAAATTAGTTACTATATTATATGTACAATTGTAATGAATGGCACAATGAAATAAATAGTTGAGTTTGAAATTAGCCTACTATAAAGCAAATGGTTATATTGGAGAAAAATTAAAAAAACCTCTGCTTTACGGCAGAGGCAATATTTTAATACTAATCTAATTTTTTAATAGTCATTTGTGAACCAACTCCCGGAGCTAATGTCATTACTAAAGGAGTTGCTGAATTATTTCTTAAAGTGATTACATCTCCAGCAGCTAGAGTTAATATAGCGCTTCCAAATAATTCACCTGTAGCAACTAAAGCAGTGATAGGAGTAGATGGATCAACAGTACCATTTACAGCAATCGCAATTTGTGAACCAACACCAGCTGTTATACTTATACCATAATTAATTTCATAAACGCCGGCACTTACTACGGTGACTACAGTACTACTTGGTGTATGAATTATGCCAGATAAAGGTCCATTATTAGAGAAAGGAACGTCTGCACCACCAACAACAGTTGAATCGGCTATTGTTGCAAGTTCATATACATAGCCATCAGCAGCTAGACCTGCACCAGTATCGCCGGTAGGACCTGTAACTCCAGTGTCGCCGGTAGGTCCTGTAACTCCAATGTCTCCAGTAGGTCCTGTAACTCCAGTATCTCCAGTAGGTCCTGTAACTCCAGTATCACCAGTAGGTCCTGTAACTCCAGTGTCGCCAGTAGGTCCTGTAACTCCAGTGTCTCCAGTAGGTCCTGTAACTCCAGTATCTCCGGTAGGACCTGTAACTCCAGTATCTCCAGTAGGTCCTGTAACTCCAGTATCTCCAGTAGGTCCTGTAACTCCAGTATCTCCGGTAGGTCCTGTAACTCCAGTATCTCCGGTAGGACCTGTAACTCCAGTATCTCCAGTAGGTCCGGTAGGACCTGTTGCTCCAGTAGATCCAGTTCCTCCTGATGAAAATTCTATACTAATGAATGGTCTTTGTGTTTCAACTGCCCACTCCTTCGAGAAATAACCTATAATGGTGCCAATTACATTTTCAATACCAGTCAATGTTACACCAAAATTTGTTGCTGGATTATTGATCCAATCTATTACTACATTTGTTATATCAATACCTATATAATTGCCAACATTTGCATCAGTAACATTCTTAGAATAAATTGTCGGATTTATAGCTGGTGCATTATTCCACGTAACTGTAGCTTCAGAAAAGTCACTTGCATTTGTAAATACGCTAACAGTTTGCGGAGATAAAACAGCATCTGGTAGATCTTTTCTAGAAACAAATAAATTTAAAGAAGCGCTTATTATAGTGTTTCCAGGTGGAACAGCATTAGTTAAGTCAAATTTTAATAAACTTCTAAATAAATCATTAGGTTGAACAAATCTTCCTGTAAAAAGAAGACTTGAAAATCCAAAATTTGTATTGGGGTTTAACAATGAGATATATGCATCTGCAATTGGACTAAGAATTACGCTAGGCATTGTGTCATCTCCTCAATTTTCTTTTGTTTTCAAATTACTTAACTATTATATAGTTGTCTAATATAATATATGTAATATGCTTAAAAATGCTACAATTATGATAAATGACTATAATATACAGATTTTTATTAGCACTTTCATTTTATAAGTTATATATGGACAGTTTCATCTATAATTTTTTAAGAGTAAATATGCTTAAAAATAAGTGTTTTAAATCTTCATGGCCTTCAAACCCGCATTGGTGCTAGTATAGTTTTATGGACACATTTGGAGAATAAATTATAATTGAAGTAAGAGAGGTGTGTCCAAATGAGAAAGAAAAGCTATACGGAAGATTTTAAGAAAATAATAATTGAAGTTTATAATACCGGAAAACCAATTAAAGAGATTTGTGAAGAATATGGCGTGTCAACAACATCACTTAATAACTGGATTAATCAAGTTCAACCAAAAGAAAAGATTTCAAAAAAGCCTATAATAACTACTAATAAGAACAAAAATAATGAAAAAAAAGACCAAAAAGATATTGAAGAAATTTCTAAGTTAAAAAAAGAAAATGAAAAAATTAAAATGGAACTTGAAATCTTAAAAAAAGCTATGCCATATTCTCGCAAGACCACGAGATATAATTAAGTTTATTGATGATAATAAAGAGAACTATCCAGTAAGGGTTATGTGTAGAGTATTACATATGCCTAAGAGCACTTACTACAAATCTCATCATTACACTCCGTCCCGAAGGGCGTTGGAAAATGAAAATTTAAAACAAAATATATTTAAGATTTATACTGAAAGTAACCGTAGGTATGGTGCGCCTAAAATTCAAAAAATCCTTGAACAATCAGGCTATTATATTAGCATTAAGCGAGTTCAAAGATTTATGAAGCAATTAAATATCCATTCAATAGTAATTAAGAAATTTAGACCTGCAAAAGTTAATAGGAAAGTTATAGAACGTGAAAATCTACTTAAACAGGATTTTACAGCTACTAAAATAAACGAAAAATGGGTTGGAGATATAACCTATATTTACACTTTAAAAGACGGCTGGTGTTATTTAGCATCTGTTATGGATTTGTATACAAGAAAAATAATAGGTTACTCATTTTCAAAGACAATAGATTCTTCCGTAGCGATAGCAGCTTTAGACAATGCATATAGGCTTCAGCAACCCGTCGGTTCTGTTATTTTCCACTCTGATCTTGGGGTGCAATACACAAGTACAGAGTTTATTAATAGATTAAAAAAATATAGAATGAAAAGCTCCAATAGCAGAAAAGGGTGTCCTTATGATAATGCATGCATAGAGTCTTTTCATTCTATTTTGAAAAAAGAACAAGTCAATAATGTTCAATACTATGATTATGAAAGTGCAAAACTAGATATATTTGTATTTATTGAGTCGTGGTATAACCGTAAAAGAATTCACGGCTCTATCGGTTATATTACTCCGCAAATGAAAGAGGATCTAGTAAGGCTGATAATTTAATAAAAAATGTGTCCAAAATATTGAACTAGGTCCAAGATACCTATAAATCTTTGAAAAAATATAAATATATGAAGATTTTTTCATAATTACAAACTTTTAAATGAGGGGCTTAACTAGAAATAATAATTATTTTTATAGTTTTTCGGAATATTATTGACCTTGAGGTTACAAAAATATTAATTATTTCGGTAATTTACCACATAAATCTAACTTCAAAGCTGTTTATCTATATAAAATTATTGTTTTGAAACTTAGCTACATACTGGTAGGACATAAAAAAGCCTTTCATATTACTTCCAACAATATCACATATTTGATCTAAAAAATTATTATCTTCTTGTGATATTTCTTTAGAGTAATGAAATATCAATGGATTTATATATCCACATTCCTCGAATATTTTTTGTATATCTGGTAACGTGAAAAATTTAGTACACTTTGGATTCAATATGGAATCGTGGTTATAGATAAAATTTCCCTTTAATAAACCCTTTATAACAGAATAATGCATTAAATTTGGTATTGTGGCGATTATATATCCATCCGGCTTTAAATATTTCTTTAACTCAGTTAGTAATTTCCATGGATCCTTACTAAATTGAAGTTTATTTCCAATTATTATATAATCAAAAAAATTAGTTTTACTTTCTTTGAAATTCATAGTATAGTTTTCTTCAAAATCTTGAGTTATTGTTTCTATTATTTTTTCACATATTTTGGCTACATTTTTATTTGGCTCTATCCCATACAGCATTGCATTAGGATACATATATTTTAATTTAAGCAGGGTAGACCCCAGACCACAATTAAATTCAAGAATATTTGAATTTTTTTCTCTTAGTTCATTTATACGGCTTATAATATCAAATTTTAATAAACTTTCTAAATTAGAATTGAAGCCCCATTTTTCTTCAAACTTATGAGCATTTATTTTTAGAATGTTATTAAATTTAGCATAATCACTCTTAAAAGATGTGCTTCCAAAATGGTGTATGAAACTATCATTACAAACCATAAGTTTATATCCTGCTTCTATAATTCTCATACATAAATCGTCATCTTCAAAATTTCCAGGAGTAAACCTTTCGTCCAAAGGTCCAATTTGATTAATAATATCTCGTTTAATTAGCATACAGAAGCCTACTAATCTAGATTTTTGTTCCCACTTATAAGGATCAGAAATATTATTTTTATCTGCAAAATCAATCATATTTTCAATATCTGTATACGGAACACTTATTGCTTGATAGTTAGAACAATTATTAGTAATACATGAAGCGGCTCCAATTTTGTCGTCACTATATAGGCATATTTTAAGATTATCAAGCCACCTTGGTGAAACTTTTGTATCATTATTTAAAAGTAAAATATCATTTTCCTTGTCAGCAATATCTATTCCAAGATTGCACCCCTTTGGAAAACCTAAATTTTCATCATTTAATATAAGTTTAATATCTGTTTGTTCCTTAAGCCATTCTCTAGTTCCATCTGTTGAATTATTATCTACAATAATTATTTCATAAGTGTTGCAGACAGTATATTGTCTTATGCTATTAAGACATATACGAGTATAATTAAGATTGTTGTAGGTTAATATTATTATTGAAGTCTTTTTATTTTGAAACATTAATTTAATATCTCCTGTGATAAATTAGTATCATAATTATTTATTCATAAACATTATTAATAGAATAGTAGTATTATTACTCTAATAAGTATTTTATGAAAATTAATATAAAACGTACCTCTTGCTTCGAAGCTATTCATAGAAATAGTTACTTAATGATTTAATTTTAGTTCACTATACGGATGCAGGTCCTTTATATGAACCATATAAGTATACATTTTCTGTATCACCAGGTTGAGCTCTAGGAATAACAGCAATATCATAAGTTTTATCTATATGAAGTGATTCATTATTTAAAGAATTATCGTATTCATCAGTTACATAATAATTATCTTTTTGTCCAGTACCTATTCTAGTTATTTCAAGTTTCACAATTATATAATATAGTGATAATGATGCTACGGTTCCTGTAACTCTTACCTGCCTAACAGTAGGAGTAGGAATGGGTTGAGGGTTACAATTGTTTTTACAAATTTCTTTGCAAACTTTAATTATAATAGCTTCAAATTCCTCTTTGCACATACATATACATTTTTTACTACAATCGTCTTTCGAACATTTGTCAGAAAGAGAACATCCATATTTAGATGTTTTTTTGGGGAGAGAATATTCATAATTTACCATTATAAATGGTACAAGATAATTATCGGAACTTTTAACTGAACCAAAGCTTATAATTACTTCTCTATTTTTTCCGTATAGAATCATACCTTTATTTTTGCTATTTGGCTTGTTTTTTACCCATGACGAAATAATAGTAGTGATATTTACTGTTACCGATATTTTTGACGTTAATGGATAAAAATTTATTATAGTATAATGATCATAATCCGGAGGATTGTTATAAGTTGTATATGTGCTGAAATATTCACGTAGAGGACTTATAGAGAATTTTTTTGTATCATCGTTGCAAAATTTATCAACCTTAAAAAGTATAAGCTCTGCATTTGATATTATAACGTCACAAGGTATCGATGAAATATCAAAAAATAAATAACTATAATACTTATATTTATCATCAGAACCTACTGTTATTATATCTTCATTTAAACTTTTATCAGGGTATTTATTCGTAACTGTGAGACTCTTAATAGCTGGAATTAGAATACTTTTCATTCTAGTATCTCCTAGTGTATATTAATATAATTACTTCAACGCAATACTTAATTTGTCGGAAATAAATTCCAATGAAGTTTAATATATATATTTTCATTGGAATCTATTTTTGTTTTTAATCTTTAGTTATCTTTAAATAGTATTTTAAAAAGCCTAATTTATACTATTATAATAAGTCTACTTGACCTACAAGAGCTCCAAATGAAGTGAAGGTAGCTAAATCACTGCTAGAAATCATTGGAACAACAGCTATAGTTAAACTTTCGCTAATTGAACTTGGTGAAGCAGTTGGATTGATATACTCTTTAGTTAAATAAAAATAATCTGTATTTGAATTATATCTACAAACTGATATTTGCATAACCTCTACAAAAGCTGTATTAGGCGGTACAGTTCCAATTACGTTAACATATCGTCCTGAAGCTGATTGTGGAGTATCAAAATCACTAGTAAAAGCCATTGTTTATCATCTCCGTATATTTTATTTAGAATTAACATAACTCTAATATAATATATGATAGTTATAAAAAATAGTGAATAAAAAACAGTGAATAATGCGGTTTTAAATATTTTCTATTACTTTTGGGATAATAAAATTGTTTGCATCATTCGGAGGGCATCAGCATCTATCATTTCATGTGTTTTTATGGAGCGCATAAACTCTTTATAAGCAAAACTAAAATAACCATATTTATAATAGAGCTTACCTAAAAGCATAAATATACTATCATCATCAATAAGATTTAAAAGCTGTACAGCTTTTTTGAATTGATTAAAACAATTTGCTCTTAATAATACTTCTAGTAAATTAAATATTGGTTTTATAAATTTTTTAGAGTTTTCTTTGTCATCTGCTAATTGGATATATTTATTTTCTTTGATTATAGAAATAAAGGTTTTATAAACCATAGTTTCTTCAGGTTCGTTAAAATTTTGGGATATATTTAGTAAACTATCTGCCTGCTCATAGTTTTTAATGAATAATTCACATAATATACTACAATAAATAGCGTTATTATAATTATTTTC
>NZ_MZGT01000125.1 GCF_002029255.1 Clostridium chromiireducens | reverse complement strand
GTCATTGACTCGTATGGGATATGAAATGCTTTAAATATACCACACTGTATTTAATTTTATAGAATTAAATGCTAGTAATAAAATATTACTTGTAAAATTTTGTGATTTTATTTACTTATTTGATATTTTGTGGTAAAATATTATTTGATAATCAATTTAATTTTGGGAAATATGGCCTTATAGGTAAAATAGAGAATTATTTACCACTATCTTTATATAAAACTGAGCGGATTATATCAGGCAGTGGAAAAAAATATTAATCTATATGAACCATTTTCGCATATTGAAAATTAGGTGTTTGTTTTTTGTCTTATATATTTTGAAATGGAAATAACATTTGTGTTTCGATTATAAAATAAATTAACATACTATTGGTGAGTATTATGGTAGATATAAAACAGGATATAGCAAAGATTGTATACAATGAAGTGTTTTCCAAACTTAACAATGAAAAAATTTCAGTTTGTTTATTGGGTGCAAATGCTAAAGATGCTTATAATCTAAGAAATCGACTAAGAAACAAATTGATTCAAAATAAATACTATACTAATAAAATTGATGTATATTATCCAGAAGAGATTTTTTCAGATTTACTATATAACAAAAAAATCGATTTGTTAAGCTTAGAAAACTTGCTTGCAAAAAGTATAGATGTATTTATTATTTGTTTAGAAGGTGATGGTGCTATCGCAGAGTTAGGAGCGTTCACTAATCATGATGTTTTAAGCAAAAAATTGATTGTTGTGATTGACGAAAAATATAAGAAGCAAAGAAGTTTTATTAGAAATGGACCAATAAGGTATCTAGAATTGAAAAGAAAACCAAATCCTATTTTATGGTTTAACTATCAAGAGAGAGACATAGATAGACTAACAATTTCTGTTAGAAATCTTGTATCTAAAATATCTCTTAACAGTGAAGTAGAAAGAAATTTACATAATCCAATAGCAGCAGAAGAGTTTTTGCTGTTAGTAATTTATATTTTGGATTCAGTGAGTTCAAGTGAGCTAATAAATTATATTAATGAAATTGGCAACCCTGAAACAAAAGAAATTGCTTCAATTGTTTGTACAGGTGCGATAAGTTCACTTTTTAGACAAAGAGAAGTATTAAGAAAAAATAATGAATATAAATTAACAAAAATTGGATATGATAGGATAATAAAGTTGTTACAAAGTAGTAAAAGGAAACAGTTGATTGGATTGGTAGATAACTTAAGAATAGATTATATGAACAAAATTCTTAGAATGTGTAAATAGTAATAATTAAGAGAAATAAATGGCTTAGAACGTTAAGGTGCATTTCTTTAACTGGGTAGTGTTTCGCTACTCTGGATGGATACTGAATATTATTTTAGTAAACAATCATGCTTCTTAAAAGAGCAATTTTAAGAAGCACAATTGTTTACTAATAGCTAATTGTGTAAGCTTACTTTTTCTTAATTATTACTTTTATTTTTATTATTATATATAAAGGTGAGTTATATGTTAGATACAACTGATATTCTCAGGATTCCTAGAATTAAAGATTTGAAAGATTTAGCGTTTCAAACAAAGTTATCAATAGGATTATTATATAAGATGGTTAATATACCGGATAAGTTTTATATACAAATAGAAATTGATAAAAAAAATGGACGAAAAAGAAAAATCGAATGTCCTTCAAAAAAAATGAAAGCTATACAAGCATGGATTTTAAGAAATGTACTTGATAAAATTGATGTAAATCCTAGTGCGAAAGCTTTCAGAAGAAGAATGAACCTGTCTAGCAACGTAAAGCCTCATGATAACAATAACTATTTTTTATGTTTAGATTTCAAAGATTTTTTTTGTAGCATTAATTTTGGGTCTATATATAACATATTTAGTGTGCTTGGGTACGATGATAGTATGTGTTTTATATTAACAAGACTATGTAGTTATAATGGAAGACTTCCACAAGGAGGAGTCACATCACCAACTTTATCTAATATAGCATGCATTAAATTAGATGAGAGGTTGTCAAACTATTTAGGAATAAGAGATATTGTATATACTAGATATGCTGATGATATTACACTATCAGCTAAGCAACCCGATAAATTATTAAAAGCATTGCCTACAGTAAAGCAAATTATTGAAGAAGAAGGTTACACATTAAATAACGATAAAACAAGAATTCTTGGCCCAAAATTACAAAGAAAGATTACTGGATTAATATATGATGGTTCAAAATTTGGAATAGGTAGAGAAAAAAAACGCACTTTACGTTCTGCAATTTACAATTATGTATATGGAAGAGATGAAGAAGACGAAAGGGAGCGTAAGTTTCAGTGGATTAATGGATGGATGAATTATCTTAAAAGTGTAGATAAGAATTCATATAATATACTAAAAAATTATTGGATTCAACTGTCGTGTAAAGCAGAGGTAGCAGTTACTAATGAAAATACATTTGATTAAAATGATCAAGATGTCTTGGTTTTGCAGACATTAATGATTGCGTTGGTATAATTTAAAGGAATTTAAATTATTTGGAAGTGTAGATTTCATTAAATCAGTAAAAGAGGAGCATATGTATTTTCATACAATATAATGATGAATCTTGTAAGTTTACGGCTCTTGGATTACATTATAAGAAATTATCTAAGGATGCTAAATTTTAATAGTATTTAGGAGGAAAAAGAATGAAAATTAATGTATTTATACCACATCGTTGGAATAATAATGATTACTCAGAAATTAGTGCTTTGTTGGATCGTACAAAGTTCAATGTTCGAGATTATTCAGTGCCAAGTAGTTCGCCATTTGATAGTGTTGATGGGAGATACAATGTTGATCCACAAATTCAAAAGCAAATTAAGTATGCTAGTGTAGTAATATGTTCAAATCGACCAGCTAATAATTCTGGAATGTCACTTGATGAAATAAAATTTGCAATTAGCATCGGAAAGCCAGTAGTTGCGGTTAGAGTTACTGAAAGTAATAGTAAGTATATTTCAGAGTTAAATATAACTGTTGTACCTAAGAGAAAAGACTCGTTAGAGATATGGATTAACCAAAATATATAGAGGCAGTATAAATACATAAGCTTTGGTTATATGAGATAAGGAAGATATATGAATATAGTTGCGCAGTCTTTAGTGAAATTCCAAACAATTTAGTGTTAATCAGTTCTTTGAAAATATTGTGAAATTTATCGAAATCATAGTAGCGGTCATGAAACCAATGACTAGTCGTATGTTCTTAAATACAAACTTATAAATGGTTATTGTAGAATTAAAACAATGTTATTATGGACAAACAATTAATTTGTTATGATGTTATAAGGATGATGAATGGTTACTAACATAAAAGCTTTTTAGAGTGTGCCATACATTGCGAAAATAAAATTTAGTCTACCTGCTTTAGAAGAAGCAAAAGTTATTTGGGGAGGCACATAAAATACTCATTTTCTCTGCCACTTTGACTAGCTACTCTTGCATCATTATGTAGTGAATCTTATAATATACAAATTATCGATAAGAATATTGAAGAGATTGAGTTAAGGAATATACCTGATTTGGTACGTATTGAAACCTATATAACTAACACATATAGAGTATTAAAGGAATAAATGTTGCCATTGGAAGGCTACATGGTACTTATATGAATCCCTCATGTAATTAAAAAGCATGCAGAGGTGCTGTTTTTAGGTCTTAGTGAAAAGGATTTTGCTAAGTTTTGGGATGACTTTAGAAGAGGAGAGGAATTGCAGGTTTAATTGATATATAATGTGATTAATTTTATTAAGTAAAATTATTAATATGTAATCAATTTAGCACTAAAATGATAGGAAATTTATTGGTGGATTTCAAAGGTCACGCTTCGCCTCCACCAAATAAGAACTAACAATGTGATACAATGGAAAAGCCTTGAAATCAGGCGCTTGACCGGTGTTTTTACATTTTATAGAGAAGTTTTAAGTGGGGTATTTCAGCCACTTTTATATATTTTGAGTATTTGTGCACACTCCTTAGTGGGACTTCTATAAAGGGTGTGCATTTTTACGCAGAAAAGGTTATAATAGATATAAATTAACATACTGAATGAAATAATAAAAAAATATATTTACAAATGTCGGTCTAAATGATAATATAAGAGTATAAAAAATAAATTTTTAGCATATAATAATGATGATCATACTCTGGTGTCCTACGGGCCCAGGGTTTTTTTATTTGGGGGAATTTAGAGATGGATAAAGTTTTTAAGACGACTAGGCAACAAATGAAAAGGCTTAGAGATAGAGGTATGAATGTTAATGGTAGTAGAGCGAAAAGAATATTGGAAATGGAGAACTACTATAATTTAATCAATGGATATAAAGATTTATTCATTGATAAAACATATTTAGGTCCAGACGAAAAATATAAATCAGGTACTGATTTTTATGAGCTTTATGCTCTATATTTATTTGACAGAGAGTTACGAAGTGATTTTATGAAATACATATTGGAGATAGAGAATAATGTGAAAAGTGTTCTTTCACATAAATTTTCAGAAAAATACGGACATGACAATTATTTGAAAATATCAAATTTTAATACATCTTTAAGGCCTCGTGAACAAAAAACACAAGCTCAAAAAGTAGGAGAGGTATCAGAACTTATATCTAATTTGCAAAGAGAAATATCAAGGCAACTATCAAAAAATAATCCTATGATTTCACATAGTATGCTTGAATATGGATATGTACCTTTATGGGTATTAGTAAATACTCTTACACTAGGTACAATAAGTATATTTTATAGTTATATGATAGATGTAGATCAAAATAACGTAGGTAGAAAATTTAACTTAAGACCAGATGAAATGAGTAGTATATTATTTATATTATCAATTTATCGTAATGCATGTGCTCATGATGAACGTTTTTATAATTTAAAAGCCATAAATAAAAAGGGAAGACCTAATAGTATTAAAACTTGTACAATTCATACAAGTATGTCAATTCCATTTGATGCAGGTGGAAATCCTATTTGCGGTAAGAATGATTTGTTTGCGATTATAATTATATTTAAGTTAATGTTAAGTAAGAATTCATTTAATAAATTTTTCTATTTAATAAAAGCAGAAATAGATAAACTACAAAAACAATTAAATACAATAACTATTGATGAGGTATTACAAGTTATGGGGTTTCCAACAAATTGGACTTATATAAAAGATATATAAGTTTAAGCTTATATATTCCCTAATACTCACCAGCTAGTATGTGGAAATATATCAATACAAGTGTGTGCACCTTTTAGCAGAAATACATACAATTTAGCGATATTAATAATACTACTTTTAATTAATAAGCCGCTAAATTGTATCAAAATTATAGTCATTAGACATAAAATCCACGACCATTTGTATGTGGCTTAAATAGCTGCTTACAGATGGTCGTGTTTTTTTATTGTTACGGGTAGCTCTACCAATGATGAATTTTAATTGGATGATAATGCAATTTTGAAGGTAGATTTATCTGATAGCGAAAGCCTAGAGGATAGTATACGATTACCAGAAATCGAATTAATTCCAGGAAAGATAATCGAGTACTGAGATGATATTTTAATTAATTTGATAGTCTAAAAATAGGTATCAAAATTTTGACTCTTACCTTAAAATTTTAAATATAAGATTATATTACTGAAACAAAAATTGAATAATTCATTTGTTAACAAAATTCTTATAGTAGATTAGTTATACTTATCTAAATAAGAAATATGGTATTATAATAGTAATTACTAATTTTGGAGGTATTTAATGATTATTGGATTATTTATAAATGGATTTAAATCATATTCGCAATCTTCTTACATTCATTTATGTAAAAGTGCTAAATATCAATTTACAACTATAGTTGGAAAAAATGGAACTGGAAAGAGTGCAATATTAGAAGTTCTTAATTTTTACTTTAAACAAGATCTATGGAATGCAAATAAGCAAAGCAAAAATAAAGAAGATATGTTTGTTTCACCAGTTTTTCTTATTGAAAAAAAATCATTTGACAAATGGATTGATAATTCTTATGAATTTAAAAGTTGTTCAACACATATAAAAGAAAATTTGGAAAAAATAAGTGAGTTTTTGTGGAATGATGCAGATGGAGAATTTACAGGGGTTATTAGGAAACCATATATAGTTGATTTTTTTAATCAAATAAATAGCTTGAGAATACAGTATTGTAATGAGTATTATCTGTTAGTAATTGGAAAAAATATTGATTCGAAAAGCATATGTAAACCTATGTCAATTTATGAAAAAGAATTAAAGAACATAACACTGGAACAAATTAATAATGTTATTGAAAATTATTATACATATATATACATACCAGTAGAACAGCAAGCCAGTTCGACTTTAAAAATTGAAAATATACAAATGCAAAAAATTATGAACCAAAATGTAATCTTAGAAATAGAAAGTTTATTAAAAGAAAAGATTAGTGTAGATGGCAAAAATCAGTCATTAATTGATCATATCAATAGCCAGCTTTCGGTATTTATGGATGAAATAAATAATACTGTTAAAAGTGTAGATGATACTTATGAATTTAAAGCAGAGAGAAATAAAAAGCAAAATTTAACTGCAAGTGATATAGTTGATAATATTTTAGAAGGTTATTTTTCAAAAAGAACATTAAAAAATGATCAGAAGGAAGTTAATCAATTAAGTTCAGGAGAACAACGTAGAGCCATGATTGATATAATTTACGCATTTCTGAAAAACAGAGGTAGAGAAGATGAATCTTATGGGAGAAATGTTATTCTGGCTATTGATGAACCAGAGGTTTCACAAGATATTTCTCATTGTTTTGAACAATTTGAAAGATTAGAAAAACTTTCAAATGAATATGGAAATCAGGTATTAGTTACGACGCATTGGTATGGAATTTTACCAGTAATAGAATCTGGAACAATGTTACATTTATCTAACTCTCAAAATTCTGGGAATAGATTTACAGCATTTGATTTTTATAATTATTTGGATAATCAAGAGAAGTTTCCAGATGAAATTCAACTAAAAAGTATGTATGATTTGGCAATTAGCTTGTCTACTTACATTAGAAAAGAAACTTCAAAATATTTATTGATATGTGAAGGTGGAACAGACAAGCGATACCTTGAGACATTATTAGATCCTAAAAAAGTTAGAGTATTACCAGTAGGAGGAATTGATAATGTAAAGAACATATATAATTTATTAGTAATGCCATTAAGAATTGATAAAAAATCTAATAGTGCTAAACGAGTTCTATGTCTTATAGATACAGATCCTAACATAACTGATAATAAAGAACTTGGAAAAGATTCTTCAGGAAAAATTCAATTAAAGCGTATTCAAATTAACGTTGAGACATCAAAAGTGGATTTGATTAGTTTAGACAATTTCAATCTACATGTAGCATATAGAGTAACCAGAATAGAAGATGTTTTAGCGCCTGACATCTATAAAACAATAATTGAAAATTTATTGGATGAAAGTAAAGAAAAAAATGAAGATATAAATTTTTTGGATTACAATTTTATGGAGGATTCTGTATTTACAAATCTATTGGGAGATACACAATTTATGTATTGTAATGGAATAGAGGCAAATAAAAGAAAAGCTGAGTTTATTAAATTCATTGAATCCAATAAAACACGTTTATCATATGATTATGTAAAAGAATTCCATGAAAGGTATAAAGATAAAAAAATGCTTAATATTCCTCCAGTGTTTGTAAGTATTCAAGATTTTTTTAATGATAATATTTTGAAAAATGATTTTATTTAATATCACTGTATTCTCAAAAAATATATATGTTAGTGCATTGGAGAAAAGAAAGCTCAAGCAATTTATGAAAAGAATTACAAGTATTACAAAAATAATTCCGGAAAACATATACATGCTAAAAATGAGCCTATGTATGTGCCATATAGGTGTTTGTTCAGAAAAAAGACAAGCTCTAAGGTTTGTGAGAATAGGAAATCTGTAAAGACTATATTGAAGAATATGTATTGTCTGAATTAGAAAGAAAAATATTTAATGATAAAGCAATCACTTATATAGCAGAAGGTATTAGTAAGAACCTTCAAAAGCAAAATAATGCTGATGTAGAAAAGAAAGCTGTATTTCTAAAGCAAATTGATGAAGTTGAAAGCCAAATTAATAAAATAGTAACTGCTATAACAAATGGATTTGTTCAAGAAGAGTTTAGAGTTAAGATGGATGAGCCTAAAAAGAGAAAACAGGATATGGAAATTAAGCTATCAGAAATAAAATCTAAGGATATTAACCAAATAGTAACAGAGAATGATGTAAGAAATTTTTTGAGTAATTTTAGTGGATATGTAATTAGCAGGTATGATTTATATGAAAGATACGGCCAGAGTTTTTATATCACGGGATGTTAGAGTTTATTAAGTAACTTTAGTGGTTATATAAGAAATTAATTTATAAATTAATATTGCATTTACTAAATCTATCTATAGTTAAAAAGTAACTATAGATAGATTTTAATGTTTAGATAATATT
>NZ_MZGT01000124.1 GCF_002029255.1 Clostridium chromiireducens | reverse complement strand
AGGTAGCCCATTCTAATAAATCAAACTCCGTATAATATGCTGCATCATAAGGATCTTCCCTTAAATCTAGACCTAATCCATTAAATAGAATCTTCTGCCTGCGCTTGCAGATATTTTTGGTTTGAGTTTTATATTTGTTTTTCTTATCAAGAAGTGCAAATGCAGAAAAAAATGCCATTTGCACTTGCTGTGGAGTAGATAAACCTGCTGTATGATTTAAAGCTACTTGACGACTATCGGCAACAATTCTATCAATAAATTTCACATTATCCGGTGTTGTCGAAAGGCCTCCGTAACGCTGCCTTAATTCGATTTTTTTATCTTCTGGCAATTCGTTTAATAACTTATCAAAAACATTCTCGTCATAAAGCGCAATTGTCCCTAAACGCCATCCAGTTACCCCAAAATATTTAGAATACGAATAT
This sequence comes from Clostridium chromiireducens, assembly GCF_002029255.1. GTDB lineage: Bacteria > Bacillota > Clostridia > Clostridiales > Clostridiaceae > Clostridium > Clostridium chromiireducens. Next base: position 8,218 of record NZ_MZGT01000124.1, on the reverse strand, counting down.
ACTCCTATGGTATTAAAAGGTAAGTCAGCCATTAGTGAACGAAAATTATTTACAAATGTGCTGTATACATCATCAGAAATAATCATTATATTTGGATTATCATTTTCTACAATGCTTATTAATTGTTTAACACTTTCATTCTTCATTGCTACTGAAGGTGGATTACTAGGATTAACAATAAATAAAGCTTTTATACTTGTATCTTTTAGCTTATTTAATTCTGATTCAGGATATTGCCAAGTATGTGTACCATCTTTAGTTAATTCTGTAGCATTAATATGTACAATTTCAAAATTATAACGTGGTAAATGAGGTATCTCAAGATATGGTGTAAAAACTGGAACCATTAATGCTATTTTATCTCCACGTGTTAATAGTTCATTAGCTATTAAACTATCGAATATATAACACATCGCTGCTGTAGCTCCTTCCACCGCAAAAATATTAAATTTTCCAACAGGTGGTTTGTTATAGCAAAGTTCCTGAACAAGATATTCATGGACAATTCTTTCAATATGACTTAACATTCTATCTGGTAATGGATAATTATCACCAATAATTGCATCTGTAAGTTCAACTACCCACTTATCAGAATCAAATCCCATATCTCTAATCCCATAATTAATTATATTTTCCAAAAGTTCTACTCCTGGCATTTCTTTATGTTTATTTATAAATTCATAAAATCTCTCTGCAATTCCACTTTTTCTTGGCATGCCTGCCAAATCTCCATCATTCCAAACACTTCTGGTCTCTTCTACCGCAAATAATCCAAAGGTAAAAAAGGCCTCTCTTGGTGTTGCCGCTGTCCAGTTAGGATTACCTCTCCCTGCATTTAATAGTACACGTGCACTTTTTGCTCTTTGTCCTTCTGCGAGACTTATTAATTTATTTTTGAATTCAAATGGGCTAATTTCCCCATAAATCTTTTCTATCTCCTTACGCTGAACATTTTTAATATCCATACATAATTCTCCTTCTTTAAGTTTAAAATAGAAACCTTTCAATTGTAGTTGTTTAAATAAATAATTTTTGTAAAAATCAGTATATAAGTATCTATTGTTAGTCTTCGATAAGTTGAAAAGAATTATTCCATTTGAATTATCATATATTTATTTGTTGCATAAAATTTTAAAATATGTTATTATAACTTCACAACCAATATATGTTCTGAAATATGCGTTAAGCTCTTATTTTGAACCTACATATTTATTTCGGGAGTTCAATATTTAGATGAAGATATGTACTTTCTTGTGAGTCCTTTTACGGCATTGAAGGCGATTGAAGCATCTGTGAGGACACCCACCTATCTGAGGATAGGTGTCAAAATCAGGGTACCGGTATTTTGGATATATTATTGGTAGTAAAAGCCAATGCTTAAGATTTAAGCATTGGCTTTTGCTTTTATATTTATATCTATTTAGTAACCTAAACATGTTTTTCTATATTAACATTTTTTATTACTGATGAAAGAACAAATAAAATACAAAATGCAATAATTAAAAAAATTGCAATCATACTAACAACACCTCCCCAGCCATAAGAAGACCAAAATCTCCCGCCAGCAGTTCCACCTATGCTTGAACCCACATAATAAAATAATAGGTAAAGAGAGGATGCTTGAGCCTTATCATGGGTTGCTAATTTACCGATCCATCCACTAACTATAGAATGTCCTGCAAAAAATCCAAAAGTTAAAAGAGCTATTCCTATAACTTTCAAGAACAAATTCATATTTAAAGTTATACATATTCCAATTAACATAATAAAAAGTGATATTGATAGCATTTTATATTGTCCATGTTTATCAGCTAAGCGCCCCATAAAAGTTGAACTAAATGTTCCAACAACATATATTATAAAAATAAAACTAACTAACGTCTGGCTAAGATTATATGGAGGCTCAGTTAGCTGAAAACCAATGAAATTATATAACGATACAAAACTTCCCATAATGAAAAAGCCAATGCAATACAAGCAAATTAAATTAGGATTTTTCAAATGATTAATACTAGATTTTATAAGTTTTTCGATTTCAAAAGATCGTGGCTCGAAATGTCTTGATTGAGGCAGCTTTAACCAAAATAAAAAACTTGATATTAGGCCTAGAAATCCAATACAAGCTAAAGCTAGTCTCCAATTAAATAAATCAGTAATAATCCCTATTATAATACGTCCACTCATTCCTCCTATAGAATTACCGCTGATATATAATCCCATGACCATTCCTAAGCTTGATTCATCTATTTCCTCGCTAATATATGCCATAGCAATAGCGGGTAATCCTGCTAAAACAAAACCTTGTAAACAACGAATTACTAGAAGCATATTAAAATTAGGAACAAAAGCGGCTAAAACTGCTAAAACTGACGTTGCAAAAAGAGAGAAACACATAATTGGCTTTCTCCCTAATACCTCTGATATTGAACCAAAAAGCAACATGCTAATTGCTAATATACAAGTCGTTACAGATAGTGACAAACTTGCAACTGTAGGAGACACGCCAAATTCTTTAGACAAAAATGGCATTAATGGCTGCGTACTATATAGGATTGCAAATGTGTTAAAGCCACCTGCAAATAAGGCAATACTTGTCATACTAAATTCATGAGTACCTTTCTCTATATAATTCATAAAAATCACTCCAAACTCTATATGTAAAATTATATATATATCAATCTAATTTTACCATAATAGTTTGTACATTAATTTTTATAAAGATGCTATAATATTTCATATTATTGGATGGCAACGTTTATATACATAAATTACTATAATTTAAGATCTATACCACTCTTCTGTTCAGTCATTAATATTTCTATAAGTTGAACAATCTGTGCACCTGCTTCAACTGGAGGCATTCCATTTTTGTGTATATTTGATATTACAGTCCTTTGAGATTCTGGCTTTTGACTGCTTGCTTCATAAGCCATATAACAACTCATACTCTCACCTGTTGCTAGTCCTGGTCTTTCACCTATTAATATAAGAGTAACTTTTGCGTTTAAAGTTTCACTTATTTTATCCATAGTTGCAACCCTAGCATATTTAACAAAAATAGGATGTCCTATTTTATAATTTTTAGCTTTTATACCATCAACAATCATAGGATATATTTCTTTTAAATTAGAAGTTATTGCCGGCGAACTCAATCCATCTCCTACTATAATTTGTACATCAACATCATTTATACAATTTTCCCTTATATTTTTAATGATTTCTTCTGAAAACCTTCTTCCTAAGTCTGGCCTTGTAATATATTCTTCTTTATCTTTGACTAGGGTTTGAACCTTATAAAAACCTAAATCATCAACTACCTTTTCATCTACACAAGACCAAACTGCATCCATTGCAACTGCATGATCTGCTCGAAGCCTTAAATAATCATTTGTTTTATATCTAGTACCGGCTCTTCCAGTGCAAATTCTCGCTGGCGTTGATTGTTTTAAAATGACTAAACCTTTGTAATCAGTTGGATTATCTACAGAAACTTTAGTACTTAAATCTATAGTAGATATATCTTCTAAAATATCCTTTTCCATAACTTACACTCCCATATTTAAAAATAATGACGGATCTCCAGCTTTACTTGTCAATATGCCATTTTTCATTATTCCAAGTTCTTCTAGTCTGTTTTCAAATTCTTTTATTGGTCTTTTATTTGTTATTTCCCTTAAGGCTGCAATATCATGATAGCTTGAAGATTGATACATCAACATTATATCGTCCCCACCAGGAACTCCCATAAAATAATTGCAGTTAGCCTGCGCAAGTAATACAGCTAAATTTTCTAAATCATTTTGATCTGCTTTCATATGATTTGTATAGCAAACATCAACTCCCATAGAAAGACCAGTTAGTTTTCCCATAAAGTGATCTTCAAGTCCTGCCCTTATAACCTGTGCACCATCATAAAGATATTCTGGACCTATAAACCCCACGACCGTATTAACCAAAAATGGACTATATCTTTTGGCAAAGCCATAACATCTAGCTTCCATAGTAAGCTGATCTGCTCCATTGTGTCCTTCTGACGATAGTTCGGAGCCTTGTCCAGTTTCAAAATACATGAAATTATCACCTTTTGAAGACTTTAATTCCTTCATCATGGCATAAGCTTCATCCATTAGTTTTACATCTATTCCAAAAGCTCTATTAGAAAGTTCTGATCCTGCTATACTTTGAAACATTAAATCCATAGGCGCTCCCTTTTTTAATGCTTCCATTTGTGTTGTAACATGGGCTAAAACACAATTTTGTGTTGGTATTTGAAATTTATTCATAAAGTCCTTGAAAGCTTTTAATATATTATAGACACTATCAATTGTATCTACTGCTGGATTAAGGCCAATTACTGCATCACCTATTCCAAAACTTATTCCTTCCATAACTGATGCCATTATTCCCTCAATATTATCAGTTGGATGATTTGGCTGAAGTCTAGCTGATAAAGTTCCAAGTTTTCCAATTGTAGTATTGCATGTAGCGATATTTATTAATTTTTTTGATGCACATATAAAGTCCATATTACTCATGAGCTTAGTTACACCTGCTATAACTTCCGAAGTTAGTCCATCTCTTATCTCTTTTATTTCATCTCCACTTTTTGATAAAATAAATTCTCTGAGCTCTCCTATCGCCACCCCTTTAATTTTATTATATATCTCTTCATTTACACTATCTTGAATAACTCTAGTAACCTCATCTGTTTCATAATCTACAACTGGATTATTTCTTAAATCTCCTATAGTAAGTTCCGAAAGAACAACTTTAGCAGCTATTCTTTCTTCTGTTGAGTTTGCTATAATTCCTGCAAGTCTATCTCCTGATTTTTCTTCATTTGCCTTTGCGAGAACTTCCTTTACATCTTTGAAATTATATACATTGCCAAATAGTTTTGTTTTTAAAATCATATCCGTCTCTCCTTTTAATAAAAGCAAGCATATTGCTAATGCACGACTCACAAATTATGATCAATGAATTGTGAATATTAAATTCTTTAAATTATTTCTCCATCAAGTCCTTCTTCAACTACTTCTGCGCTTGTTCCCCGAATTTTAGAATATACAAAATAATATACTATTGCCAGTGCATAAGCGCCAATTACCCACAACACCGTAGAAAAATTAGAAATAATTAATGCTACAAAAAATACAAATGCTATTAAAAGAGCAATAGCTGGTACAATTGGATAAGAAACTTTAAATGGTCTATTAAGCTTCGGTTCTTTACTTCTTAAAATAAACAAAGAAATCATACTTATTATATATAAAGCTACAGCTCCAAATGATGATATAACAATAATTACAGCAGTTTGACCTGTTAAAACAAATAACATACCAATTAAGCTCATTATAACTATTGAATATACTGGTGCACCTTTGGAATTTGTCCTTGATAAAAGCTTAGGTAAATATCCAGCTCTAGACATAGCAAACCCCTGTCTTGAATAACCTATTATTATTCCATGTAAACTTGCTATAAGACCAAACAATCCAATGAAGCTCATTACATTTGATAATAAACCGGCTCCATATATACCTTCTAAAGCTGAAGGAAGCGGTGAATCTGATGAACTTATTACACTTGCATCTGTAGTTCCTGCTGTTACAAAGAATGTTGCTACTGCTAGCACAACAAGAGTAGCTATACCTAAAATGAAACCTTTTGGGATATCTCTCTTAGGATTTTCACATTCTTCAGCTGACATTGCCCCTCCTTCAACAGCTAAGTAAAACCAAATTGCAAACGGTATTGCCCCAAATATCCCACTAAAACCACCTTTAAAAATATCTCCTGCAAGAATATTACTCATTTTAATATGTGGAGCACCTGCTCCAACAAATAAGATTAATCCTGCTATAGCAATAATAGTAACTGCCAGTTCAACTTTAGCTGCTGCTTCTATACCTAAACAATTTATAAGTACAAATATTGCATAAGCTATTACTGCTGCAACAACAGCCGGCACCGCTGGTACTAAAAAATTAATATATGCGCCTATTGATAAAGCAATCGCTGGAGTTGCAAATAAAAACTCGACTAAACATGAAAATCCAGCAAAGAATCCTCCAAACTTTCCAAGGGATCTTGATGCATATTCTGACGGTCCACCTGCATGCGGGATTGCAGTTGAAAGTTCAGCATAACTAAACATAAATGTAGTATAAAAAACTGTAACAATTAATATAGCAATTATAAATCCAACTGGGCTTGTAAAATCTAGTGCATAATTCCAACCACAATACATTCCTGATATAACCATACCAACAATTATTCCCCATAGTTGTATTGGTGTTAGCGTCTTTTTTAATTCATTATTCATTTTTGTCACTCCTCATTAATAAAATTAACTTATTTCTCCATTAATAAATTTAAAAAATTCCATTAAATATTCCTTTAAACAAAAGCCCAGGCTAGAACTTTGCATAAACAAGCTTCTCTGCAGACCTGATGTTTCCAATAAATTGTTATCTTTTTAACTTTTTATATGTGTATATTTTTTTCTTGCAAAATTGTTTTCTTTATACATTCTTTTATTTTTAAGTTGGAATACTTTTTAATTGTAAATGTGAATATGTTTTATTTTTAACTGTTATATATTAAAGTTTTTATAACAACTGGTATTGCATCACCCATGGGAAGCCCTATATCAATATAATCTCCATTCTTTGTTGATATCTTATCAATACATATTACCTCTCTTTTTTCTTCTAAGTTTAAGGAAATTACCTGCCCTAAAGCTTTTGCAAAATCATTTTCTAAAATTACAATTAATGGGCCACTAACTATTTTAAAAACTTTTATTATTTGATTTCCTATTAACTTTATTTCTTCATAACTTGGACTTCTAGGTCCTATGAGTGAAATTGCTACCATACTTTCATTTAATAAATCAATTTTTTTCATGACTTTATTGTATATTTCATTTAGATTTTCTTTCTTTTCAAAAGGTTTTATTATAGGTATATTTTTAAGAGGCAATGCAGCCTTTTCAAACGCTATTGTGCTCCCACTTATATTTAGAGAATAGTTTCCCGCTCCAATTACTGTTGCTCTTATTTTCTCTTTTGGAGATAAAATAATGTTTTTATAATTCTTAAATTCTCTGCTTATACAATTTCCTAATAGCGGCCCTATATCATTATGCTTTTGTGTCCCTTCGATGCTAATTTTCCTATGATCTTCTAATACATACTCACCTACTCCTCCTGAAAAACTAATATAATCTGTTTCAAAAGGCTCATAGCCTTCACTAATAAATAATCTTTTTGTGTCCTCACTTAATTCCTTTAAACAACATACTTCTAGTAAACAATTAGATAATTTCTCACATATATGAATTAAATTTTGAAGTTTTGGTTTTCTTCCTACCTGAATATTTAAGTTCATTTCTTTTAAAATAAATTCAATTCTCTTTGAAATATAAATAATTTTTCCATCAGTATTAAACTTAATAAGTCGACCTCCAATGTCTAATGCGAAAGTTTGCTCACATTCACCACAATTAAATACAGATACATTAGTCGTTCCACCCCCAATATCGAGATTCACCACCCTTCTACTAAGATTCTTTGACATTTCCGATGCCCCAGAACCATATCCTGCTAATAAAGATTCGAGTTTTGGACCTGCAGTTGCCACAACAAAATCTCCTAAGTATTCTGAAAGATTTTTAGAAACCTCTTCTGCATTTTCTTTTCTTGCAGTTTCTCCTGTTATAATAACTGCACCTGTAGATATCTGATTTTTGTCTATATTACTTTCTTTTAAAGCTTTAGATACAATATCTTTAATTCCATTAAAATCAATAGTTACTTCATCTAAAAGTGGAGTAACTATGACAGGACTTTTATATATTATTTCTTTTCCTTCTATTACTGTTTCCTTAATTAAAGATGAACTCAAGATGTTTTTAATCTTTAATCTGCTTATTATAACTTCAGTTGTTGACGTTCCAATATCAACACCTATACTATATATTTCACTTTGTAAAATACTTTTTCACCTCCAATAATAAAAAAGAAGACAAAGAGCCAAAGTAATAATTGACGTCATTGTCTTCTTTATTCAAAATTTACATTATAAATTATTTCCTAATCTTATTTAAAGATAGGAAAATAATAAGGCGTTTAAAGAATTGAATTCTTTAAACGCCTTTGTTTATTCAATAATGGAATTATATACCTATAAAATCCTATTGTAAATATATTTTCAC
>NZ_MZGT01000123.1 GCF_002029255.1 Clostridium chromiireducens | reverse complement strand
GACTAGAGGTCCTGGTGAAAAGAAATTAGAAACTGATAGAAGACATATAATGGAAACAGTATATGATTTAAAAGATGAATTAAAGAAAATCAAGAAGACTAGAGATGTACAAAGAGAGATAAGAAACGCAACATTCTTTTTTCTAAGGAACAAATTAATTCTAGAATAGAAGAATTAGGAAAAATCATTACTGAAAATTATGAAGGTAAAAATCTTTATGTTTTATCTTTACTTCGTGGAAGTTTTGTATATGCTGCTGATTTAGTTAGAGCTATAGATTTAAACACAAAGATAGGTTTTATGACTACATCAAGTTATGGTCATGATGAAACATCATCTGGTACTGTTCAAGTAGTTCATGATATTGCTGATAATATTGAGGGATGGGACGTTCTTATAGTTGATGATATTGTAGATACTGGAATTACTATGGATTTTGTTGTTGAACATATAAAGAAACTAAACCCTAATTCAGTTAAAACTTGTGTTCTTCTTGATAAACCATCAAGAAGAAAAATAGATATAAAACCAGACTACTGCTGCTTTGAAATTGAAGATGTATTTGTAGTTGGGTATGGCTTAAACTACGGTGATTTCTATAGAAATGTACCTTATGTGTTTAATTGGGAGTAAAAGAAACCTTCGGGTTTCTTTTTTTATTTATTTTTAATATCAAATCTGCCCCCTTTCTTTTTCGTCACCTTCAACAACATTTAAGTGCTATCTGACCATATACTTTTTCTACTCAGTAAAATATAATAAAAAATTATCATATTTGCAGAAAGATAATTGTATTTTTTGATAATTTTGCAATAAGAACACACTAATCTATAAATCTATTTCTTTTATCTAAATTTATTTCTAAAAGGGGGCTATAAAAATGAAATTTTTGAAAAAAGAAACCAACCTTAATAAACGTAATAATAAATTTATTAAATCTAAAAATAATTCCTTTAGTTTTAATAAGGATTCAATTAGTTTTAGAGTGCTTGCCAGAGTATTGCCTGTTGTTGTCGTAACATTATTAACACTTACAACTTGTACATATTATTTAGGACAAAGAGTTCTTTATTCTAATAGTAAGGATTTTATTAATCAAATAAGTAAGATTACTGCGCAAGACATAAATGATATTATGGCAAATCAAATAAAATCTGTTGAAAGCTTGGCACATAATCCTTTTATCACAAGTGCTGATACACCATTAGAAGATAAAATGAAAATTTTATTAAAAGAAAAAGAATTTAAGCAATATCTTAATATGGGAATTGCGACTCCCGATGGAAAATTGACACTTGTTAACGGTGAAGTAATAGATATAAAGGATTCTGACTATTTCAAATCTGCATCTAATGGAATTTCTTATGTTTCAGAACCTTTTGTTAATAACTCAAACAGCAACATAAATAAAAATTATATTATTGCGATATCTGCACCTATTGAAGATAGTAACAATCACATTAACGTACTTGTTGCTTTTAAATCTGGTGATGATATATCTAATCTTAGTAAGAAAATATCATTTCTTAATTCAGGTAAGGCCTTTGTAGTCAATTCAAGTGGTAAGCTATTAGGCTATTCTAATAATTCTTATGTTCAAAACGAGAAAACAATTACTGATTTATTGACAAACACAGATGGGACAAGTGTTGATGATTTAGTTACTTCTATCTCTTTAGGCCGAAGTGGTTCTCAAGATGTAATTTGTGATGGTATAGAACAAGTATTGTCTTATTCTATAGTTCCAGCTACAGGGTGGTGCATTATAGCTACTGCTGACAAAACAGATTTATTAAGCTCTTTTAATAGTTTGAAAATAATAAATATTGTTACTGGAATTGGGAGCTTAATATTGATATCCTTAACATTAATATTTGTAATGTCTAAAATTTCCAAAAATATTTTATATGTTGTAGATATAATGAAAAGTTTTGCTAAGGGTGATTTCTCTAGAACAATAGATGAGAAGTATTTAAAGAAAAAATCCGAAACTGGTATCATGTGCAGGTCGTTAATAGAAATACAATGTGCTCTTAATAAAAACATTGATACTATTCAATTAAACTCATCACATCTTACTGAAGAATCAAATGGTCTCTTATTAATATCAGAAGAGCTGTCATCACTTATAGAAAATATAGTTAAAGCCATTAGTACTATATCCGAAGGAACTCTTAGCCAAGCTAATAAATTATCCAGTAGTAACGATAATTTAAATCAATTCGGAAACAAAATTGAAATTCTTACAAACAAAGTTAATGACGTCACCATCACTTCCTCTAATATTGGAGAACGCGCTGAAAAAAGTAACCACGATCTTAAAACATTAATTACATCAATAGATCTTCTTAATAAGAACTTTGATACATTTGGTTCCTCATTAACTTTAATGTCAACTGATATACATGAAGTAACTGAAATGACTAACATAATTAATGGCATAGCAGAACAAACCAATCTACTTGCTCTTAATGCTGCAATTGAAGCAGCTAGAGCTGGTGATGCCGGAAAAGGATTTGCTGTTGTTGCAGATGAAATAAGAAAGCTAGCTGAAATGAGTAAAAATTCAGCTCAAAGAATTTATTCTATTGTATCAAAAGTCCTTAAAAATACTGATGATATCGTAATTAGTACAGATAATATTGCTCATGATGTTAAAAATCAAACTCTTATTGTTAATAATACAATATCAGTATTTAAAGAAATTTCTTCAGCTATTGAAGAAATGATTCCTCAAATGTATTCTATTGCTAAGGATTTTGTATCATTAAATGCTGAAAAAGATTCATTATTAAATAATATTTCTGAAATTTCTTTATCATCAGAGCAGATTTCAGCAACTACCCAAGAAATTTATTCTTCATCCGAAGAACTAAATTTATCAAGTGCTGAAGTTGCAAATTCGGCTAAAAAAGTAAGTACTTCATCAAATGAATTAACTGAAAGCTTTAGCCAATTTAAATTTTAAATATAGATAAATTAAACTTATGATATAACTTACCGAAATTATAAACATTTTTATTCCGAAAAACTATGAAAATATCGCTGAAGGTTCTAAGTTGCAGGTTGCATCCACTTTAGCATGTTCCAACTTTCAGTTTGACAAGCTAAAGTGGAACAACCTACAACTAAGAACCTTTAACAGCTTATTTTCAAATGTTTTCTCCATAAAAATGTTTATAATTTCTAGTTAAGATATCAACTTAAAAGTTTTAACAAATTTATAAATATGTTTATTAAATAAGTCAAATATTCAACTTATTAGCTAAACCAAACAAAAATTTGATTTATGCTTTGAAATACTTTCCATACCAGAAAGAGAAGGTGCTCTTTTACGCAGTGTTGCATTGAAAAAACGGTTGTAGGTATTTCTTCAGTAAAAGTTGTTCCAGTCCTGCTTGTCATTAGCTTGCCTAATGAGCAAGCAGGACTGGTGCAACTTTTACTGTTAAGTGAGAATCCAAATCTTTGATTTGGCTATCGAACTTACTCAGCGAACGCAAGTGAGTCGAGTTTCACACATCCACAACCATTTTTTCTAGCAACCGAGTAAACGAGTAACTTCTCTTTCGGTTGGTTATATGCATAAATTTAAGCTATAGTTAGGTTATCTATAAACAACACGTAACTTAAATTTATAGTATTAAATTAAATTTCTAGAAATCCTGAAATGTAGCATTTGTGAATTATAATCAATTTGTATTTTGGCTTTTGCTATTGTCATTGGTGGGAAATCCTAAAGTGTTATTAGGTGTTTTTCCAACTATTATGGTATCTGAAACTGGAACTTGTGTGGTTACTTCAATATCTTGATTTCTCATAGGCAGCTTTAGTCTTATTTTAGCATTAACATTTAAGTAAATCTTATGTCTAGTTTGATTGATCCCAGCACTTTCAAATTTTGACTCATAACTTGTACTCATATTTCCCATAGGTTCAATTCCTATTGCTATTTTGGGTCCCAAATTATAAAAAATACTTTTATCGCTTAACCATCCTAATGGAACTTTAACCTCAGAATTTTTCATATCGCTTAACTCTTTATTACATTCAGTAGATAACTTTGCCGCTAAATAATTTAATTTTATTGTATCTGCTTGAACCAAAATTATGTTTCCTTCGTTATTTTTTTGGATTTTTATCATTTGATCATAATCGAATTCTTTTGATAAAATTTCTACACTTTTCTCATTAATAATATTTAACGTTTGTGATTTCGCCATTATACCAGCCATTTCCGTTATTGCTGGCATAACTCTTTTGTCAAAAAATACAATTATTATATTTAATACAACAATTATAAAGATTAAAATGACGAGAAATGATATGTATTTGTGGTTTTTACGCCTTGTATAATACTGCATTATAAACACCTTTATATTGAGTTATTGATTTAATAATACTATAATTATGCTATAATGTTATAGAATATTATTAAATTATTAACCTTATTATTTTAGGAGGATAAAATGGCAGTTAACGATAAATCACTTAAAGCAGATAGTGCTCCACGACGAAAAAAGCCAATAAAAAATAAACAAAAGAAATCTAAAAAAATATTTAAAGGCATATGTTTTGGTTTACTATTTTGTTTTCTAGCAATTGTTGTAGTAGGCGCTGGCTATACTTTTGCACTCATAAAAACAACACCTCCTCTAAATGTTGATGCTGTATTATCATTAAATCAACCTTCAAGCCTATATGATAGTTCTGAGGTATTTATGGATAATCTTCATACAGATGAGGAACGTTATGTTATAGATTCCGGTAAGATACCTGCTAATTTGAAGAATGCTTTTGTATCCATTGAAGATGAAAGATTCTATAAGCACAAAGGAATAGATCTTCAAAGAATTGTAGGTGCGGCTTACCTAGATGTAAAGAAATTAGTCACCGGACAAAAAGGATTACATGGGGCATCTACATTAACTCAGCAATTACTTAAAAACACAATTCTAACTAATGATGTTTCTATGGAAAGAAAAATTAAAGAAGCGTATTTAGCTATTAGTTTAGAAGACAAACTAACTAAGGATCAAATATTAACAGCATACTTAAATACAATACCTTTAGGCGGGCACATATATGGTGTAGAGGCTGCTGCACTAGAGTACTTTAGTAAAAGTGCATCTGATCTCTCACTAATTGAATGTGCGTACATTGCTGGTATAACACAAGCACCAAGTTATTATAGTGCTTATAATGAAAATAATGTTAAGGATCCATCGCCTTATATAAATAGAACTCTTACAGTATTAGGCATGATGCATAAGCTTCAATATATTAATGACGCTGACTATGAGAAAGCTGTGAGCGACGTAAAAAATGGTGGATTAGTATTTAAATCAAGCAAGAAGGATTACAGATTAAACTATGAATGGTTTGTATATCCAGCTGTGTCTCAAGTTAAAGAAGACCTAAAAGAAAAATATAATTATACTGATGAAGAAGCTTCGAAATTAATGGTAAATGGCGGACTTAAGATTTATACAACAATGGATAAACATCTTCAGGATTTTACCCAAACTACTTTAGATGATTACAAGAATCTAGGAATCAGTAATGGAGAAACATATGATAAAGATGGTATTCCTTTATTGCAGGCATCTGCCACAATTGTAGATTATAGAAATGGTCATGTTCTTGCAATGGTTGGAGGTCGTGGTAAACAGCAGCCTCAATCCACCAATAGAGCTTATAATGATTTAAGACCTATTGGTTCTTCAACAAAGCCATTAACTGTATATGGACCAGGAATTGATCAAAAAATCATAACAGCTGCTACAACAATTGATGATGCTCCACTACCTGATAATAAATTAGATAATGGTAAATACTTTAATCCTTTAAACTCTCCAAACGAGTATGCAGGACTTATAACCGCTAGAGAATCTCTTACTCATTCTAAAAATACTGGTGCTGTACTATTTGAAGATATGATTGGATTAAAAACTGGTATTTCTTATGGTGAAAAGTTAGGTTTAAAGTATAACTCTGCTTCTAAATCTTCTATAGCTTCTGTTGCTTTAGGTCAATTTAATAACAATCCTAATGATAGAGACGGTGGTAACTCCTTTATTTTGGCTGGAGCATTTGGCACCTTTGGTAACAATGGTATATATACAAAACCTGTATTATATACGAAAGTTGTTGATTCAACAGGTAAAGTTCTGCTCGATACATCTAAACCAAAGCAAAGTAAAGTTTTCTCACCTCAAGCAGCTTATATTTTATATGATATGCTGAAAGGTCCAGTAAATGAATACAATGCTACTGGAGCTAAATGGGGAAATATGCCAGTTGCTGGTAAGACTGGTACTACTACCAACTCAACTGATTTATGGTTTGCTGGACTTTCTCCTTACCTATCCGGTGCCGTATGGGTTGGTTACGACAAACCAACAAAACTTCTTGGAAGTTCAAGTGGATGTGCTGTAATATGGGGAAAATTAATGCAAGAAGCTAATAAAGATTTTGAAGTAAAAGATATAGATGAACCAAATGGAATTATAAGAGCTAGTGTTTGTAAAGACTCTGGTTTATCTCCAAGTTCATTATGCAGTCAGGATCCACGCGGAAATAGAGTCTATGAGGAATTATTTATTGATGGAACAGAACCTGATTCAACATGTGATACTCATGTAGCTGCTAATGTGAATAGATTTACCAACAAACTTGCTAGTCCATTAACCCCTTCTATATTAACTAGAAGCAGCATATTTATAAAGAAAGATAATCCAAACCCTGCTACAGCAGACTATTTTATGGTATTACCGTCAACTTACGATTCTGCAACTGAAACTCCTCCTGCAGGTGACACTAATGAAGCTGTGCCTCCAGTAGCTGATTCTAATAATGCAACTGCTCCGCCTATTGTAAATGAGTTTTCTACACCGTCAAACAAAAATGCTAATGGAAATACTAAAAATAATGGTAACAACACTCATAATCCAGTAGGTCCCGGTAACTCAAATTCAGGAGCTCTATCTCCAATTGTACCTGGTAACTAAAAATGCTTGTGTAGAATGTAGATTAAGATAGAAATAGAGGATAATCAAAATTGATTATCCTCTATTTTCAGTTTATTTTGCTACGACTTCTTTTTCAGCACCATCTTTCAATACATTTAATATATTACCATTTTCCGAACTCACAAAAATCTTCCAAACAACATTAGCATCCTTATCATTTTTTCCATCTATTGTTACAAGATAACAAACTTCATAAATTTGACTTGCATCCTTATCAATTCTATTATCTGCATAAACTAAATATAATTCTTTTCTAACAGTAGCTTCCTTATTGAACTTTTGAAAATCTTCTAAAGCTATATTTTCTGCTTCTTGCTCAGATATATTTATTACAGGTTCTTTACATTCCCTATGCATTGTTGAATTAGAATACCCGTCTAAAAAACCGTTTTCTTTATTTATATTTAACTTTATTTCATCAAAATAAAAAGGATATCCATTTTCCTGCCTAGTATATATAAATGAATAATACGGTAAACTTTTTACCCCCTCATTATCATTTGCACTCTTTAGTACTACTTCTCCATCATAAACATTTTTCAAATATCCCTCTGCTAAAGTTCTTGCATTTTGCAAGTTAATCTTTGTTGTATTAGCTTGAATTTCTTTCTTTGCAAAGCCTATTACATTATTATTTTTATCTAAATCTATACCAAAACTTTGAGTCACTATACTTCTATGAACCAGCTCATTCTGACTATTTAATATTCTGCTTCTTTCATATTTTATGGATTCTAAATTTTGTTCAGTATTTATTGCATCTATCGAATATAACTTAGTCATAAAATTTTTAGCTGCTTTAATATCTTTCGCACCTGGTCCTAAAAAGTTATATAATATTACGACTATAATTACAATAAGGCAAATTAAAGTTGTCCCCCCTAGAACACTTGCTTTTCTTAACTTCATCCATAACCTCCTTTATTCAATTGATATTTCTTATTTACTTTATATTATATCATATTTTTTGTGTTGCATATCTTATATTTTAGCTTTATTCAATATGATAAACTACAGACAAAATGAAAAGACTTATTCTTAGGAATAATATATCCTAAGTATAAGACTTTCATAAATTTACATATATATTTTTAATACGTATAATCTTCTACTATGCTAATCACTGATTAGTTATTTTCAACTTCTGGAAACCATAATGCAATTTCTTCTTTTGCACTTTCAACAGTATCAGATGCGTGAACACAATTTTCTGTTTTGCTTCTTGCATATCTATGTCTTATCGTTCCTTCAGCTGCATCTGTAGGACTAGTGGCTCCATTAATGCTTCTTATTCTTGCCACCGCATCTTCTCCTTGTATAATTACTGCACATAATGGATTCCTTGTAATAAATGTTATAAGTTCTTCATAGAAATCTTTCCCTTTATGTTGACTATAATGCTTTTCAGCAATTTCCCTTGTAGCTTTCATAAGTTTCAATGCTACTATTTTTAGTCCATTATCTTCATAACAGCTTAAAATATTCCCTATTATATTTCTTTCCACTCCATCTGGTTTAATTAATACTACACTTTTTTCAATCATGTATAGTCCTCCATATCATGTAATCAATTCATATTATTCCCCTCTATATGAATATTATACTAAATTTTCAGAAAATTATAAATACTTTTATAATTTTATTTCATAATAATCATATTGTGATATAATC
>NZ_MZGT01000122.1 GCF_002029255.1 Clostridium chromiireducens | reverse complement strand
AATCATTACCTTATAATGAGAATTCACTTTTTTCATTTTGAATCTTTGACCATATTTTTCAAACTTATTAATTAAGTTATTTGCAATTCTATCACTATTTAAACTTCTATTATTTTTTTGTGAACTATAGCTGCTATCTTCAATTCCATATCGAATCTTTATATTGACTCCTCTTTTAAGTGCATTTTCTATCTTTATTATCAGTTCTTGATTTACTACATAATTATTTAACCACGGACTAGCTATGCATAAACTAATTTTAGCTCTATCAAAAGACTTTATAAATTCTTCACGTATTTCCTTATTAGCTAGATGGAACATTTCATCTTTAGTACCTATTATTCCAATCATATTATTTATTTTGCTTTCATAAGCTTGTATATCTTCAATTATATATTTTTGATTTTCATATCTTATATATATATCAGCTAAACCTTGTAATTTGTATGTAGCTTTTTGCTCTTTAAGTTCTAATCTCAACTCATTTCTGTCTAATTGACCTATAATATTTTCAATCTTTATAATCTCATATGTCTTCATAAAACATAAAGTATATATAACTTTGCTTTCAGTCAGTATATTTTCATATCTAGAAATCCTCTTTTCAAGTTCTTCCTTTTTATTATAAATATCATCTATAGTAAAATTATTACTTGAATCTATACACTTATCATAGCTCTGTAATTTGCCTTTATATATTTTATATTCTTGCCTGTCAAAAGCTTCAAATTGTTTCTTTAATGATTCTATTGACCAATCTCTTTCTTCTTTTTTTATATTTTCTATTTCTTTCTGTCTTATTCGTTTCAATTCTTCTTTAGAAAGTGTAATATTATTCTTCTTAGCATTTATTAAAGTTTTGCAAGCCATCCCAAGTCCAAATGTAGACATATATACAAGTGGTACTGTAGTAATTGCGCCTGCAAATGGAATTATAGTCTTATAAAGCCCTAATATAACTTGTTGAGATAAAACTCCAAAACCTAATGTTCCTACAAGATACGCTAAGATTTCTTGCACTGTTGCATCATTTGTCTTGAGCCCTAATACTTTACTCAAATATGTAACCATTACAACTTGAATAGGACTTAATATAAATAGATCCGCAAATGGTATAGGTTGAACTGCAACTATTCCACATATTAAAGCTGTAGCATTTACAATTATGTTGGCTTTAGTATTAGAACTAATACTAGGATCTTCTACTACTGATTCTAATGTTTCTTTTAGCTCAAATGATTTTTGGCTAATTAATTTTTGTATTTCAGTTAACCCTGACATTTTTTTTGATATTTTATTACCTTTTAAAAAATTCATATTCATTTTAAATCCACCTTACACCTAGTGATATACATTATAACTATATTTTAACACAAAATAAGAGCTTACTTTACATAAACTCTTAAATACATTGCTTTTACTTAGATGCTATTATATTATGATACCCTCTTTATAGGAATCCACAATTCACAAAATAAACCTGGCTCCCCTTCCTCAGGATAAATTTCATAGTCAGTATCTTCTGTTTGTTCATAGTCTGACTGTGGTAAGAATTCTTTAAAAAATCTACTCCACATTTCACTGATACAATCACCATTATTACCGTAGCATTTAAAAACCACATAGGTTGCCGAATCAACTTCCCATATACGGTAACCTTTTTTAAGTATTGCTTCTTCGTTATCTATATTAGTATCTTCATCAATAATTACTCCAATTCCATAATCAAAAGTTATTTCATTTTCTTTAGTAGGGCTGCATAGACCATATAAATCTTTTTTACCATCTCGTCTCAAATTCCTGATCTCGTCTACTAAATGTTCTTTATGACATTCACCCCAAAAATCTGGAATATCATGATTGCCAGCTTCATTAATAATTTCATTACTAAATGCTCGCACCTTTGCAATAAATCTTTGTTTGCCTGTTTCTTCAATCCTATAATTCATAGTGCTTCCGCCTTCCAATATAATTTTAATGGCTAGAGGATTGAATAGACAGAGTTGAGTTCCTTTTCTTTTAGCTAACTTCGGTGATACACCATGAAATCTCGAAAAAGCCTTTGCAAAACTTTCAGGAGTTTCATAACCATACTTATAGGCAACCTCTATAATTTTACTATCAGTTAGCTGTAATTCTTGTCCTGCTAGTGACAACCTTCTGTTACGAATGTACTCATTTGCTGTCATCCCAGCCATTAGGCTGAATATTCTATGAAAGTTGTAACACGACATATACACCTCTTTTGCTACATCTTCGTAATTGATCTTCTCTAGGAGATGACTCTCCATATAATCAATTGCACCTTGTAATGACTTTCCAAAACTCATCTATCCTCTCCCCTTTCACTATGTATTATAAAATTCCTTGTAAAAATATTCCTGTCCTAGTTTGCAGTATTTTGTCCTGTATGCTTTTTAATTACCAGTACCTGCATCGATTAATATTTTAACATAAAATCCCTTAGCCTTGACATATATGTTAAGATTAAAAAATTACCTACTCCATATTATTTCTTCTTACTTTATCACATGCAAAAGACACTTTAAGGTGATAAATGGCTGTTGTTATATTAGTGCATCCCCCTCAAACCTGCGTGTTTTCTATAAATTGTTATATTGTTATCTTTTTTTATTTTTTCCCATTCATAAAATAATAAGGAGCCAAACAAAGAACAATTTTAAAAATTGCTTTTTATTTGGCTCCTAAGCTTTTAAATAAATTCAAACCTTGGAAATAAAAATATTGGTATTGTATAAGTTTTGTTTGCTATTCCTCCTTGCGTTAATCCTTTAAGATAAACTGCAAAATCTATTTTTCCATTAGAGAATCACATGTTTTGTTGCTAGAACCCATTTTACATTTTGTTAAATCTTCATTAGGAATGTTTTTTAATTCAATTATTTCTTTTAGAAATTCAACATCAAATCCAGCTATTAATTGATTATTAATTTCCATCAGAGGACGTTTAATCAATATTGGGTTACTACATAAAAGATCTAGAGTATCTTCCATAGATAATGCTCCTGGTATTACAGTTCCAGCTTTAACATCTGGAGCATTTTTATTATACCAATCTTCAATTTCAAGTTTTTCTAAGTAAGGCTTTAAAGTTTCTGGTGTCCATGCTTTATCAAAAATTGAACGTTCCTCTACAGTATGACCTGACGATAAAAGCAGTTCTTTTTGACGTTGGCCTCCCTTGCATCCTGGCTTAGTATAAAAAATAATATTTGACATAATTTGTACCCTCCTTCAATAACTTTAATATAATTTGCTTATATTTTAACCACTGCAAAATTGTATTGGTTAAGTTACACATTAACTTTATAAGTCTTATCCCGGTATTTATACAATCTTTTCAAATGAATCTATTAATTTTTCCCTATCCACGAGGTAACATATTTATATTTATCATGACTTTTATTACTTAATACCTTAATTTCACCCTTTAATCCTTTTTCCTTTGCTGTCAAGTAAAAGTGACATATACCGATTCCCATATCAATTCTGCTCATTTCACTTTTTCCTTCTGAGTAAAAATGATAATTATTGCCTTCTTTTAATATCCTCCAAGGCTGCTTATTAACAGCTGATGGTGCAAGTCGAACCATTTCCAAAACTTCACCATACTCTTTAGCTTCCTCATATGTTAGAGGATTATCAAATTTTTCATTGAAGAATATTTGAGCAAAATCTTTTCTTTTAGGTCCATTCTTTTTACTAAATAAAGCTCCTAAAATGGATTTTTTACCACCCTCAATTCCTACTGGTGAAACTATTGGTAATAGTTCATCTTCCTTTAACTTAACTGCTTTTGCGAAATTCCCTTTGCTAAAGGTTCCTCCAAGCCAAACTGTTCCAATCCCTAAAGATGTACAATACAATACTACTTTTTCAAAAAGAAATCCTAGATTCTCAAAATCATAATCACCATTTTTGCAAACTGCAACCAAATAGTAATTAGCACCTTTTATAACTCCATAGGTTCCTAATTTTACTTCTTTATTAGCATCATTCTTCTGGATTAATGATATTCTAACCTTGGTGCCAAATGGACCTCCTGAATCATTGATTTCATCTAAATATGCCTGAAGCTTTTCTTTTATCTCATTTGATAGTTCTGTATTTTCATAATTTCTTACAGAATGTCTCTTACTCACTATTTCATTCATTGATTTATTAAAAATATTTGCCATAGTTACCTCCCTATTTTATTCTATCTCTTTATTTATATTATTCATATAATTTCTCTACATAACACTTAGTTTTATACATTCTAACTATATTTTAACATAAAATAAGATCTTACTTTACATAAACTCTCTCCATTTGAATTTCGCTGTGATAATATAGATAGCCTTAATAGAATGCAGTTTATATAAGAAAAGGTATAGCTAATATCGCTATACCATTCTACAAATTCTGCCTAATCATATTTTAATCACACTAATTTTTAAATTCTTTTGGTCTTGAATCTATATAAAAATCGATGTCTTTCACAATATAATCCTGACCTGTTGTATGGAGCACATCATAAAATGATTTAATATAATCAAAAACCTTATTATCATTAAAAATTTTAAGTGCAGCTTTGCCCGATATATTATGTGCTTGTTTATAACTTTCGATACAAAAAACTGTGAAATCAATAGACCTGTTCATTACTTTCACCTACCTTATACTTGTGGAAAACTTATCTTTCCGCTGTTCCTTTGTTCTAAAAACATTTCAAATAATTTTTCAGTACTATATTGCCAAAACTTTGTCTCTTCTCTCTCTAACAATTCATATAAAATTAATATTAATTATAACCTAAATTTAATTTTATTAAAACAGAATGCAGCATGTACTTAAAAATATGCTACGATAAATACTCAATATTTATGTCTATAGAATTGCCAATTAGAAACAATAGTAAAGTGCTCTATCCCAACAAGATAAGCACTTTACTATTGTTTCTCATTTTTAGAATGGTATTTCATCATAGGAATCATCAAACTTCCCTGATTTATCTATCATAGGTCCAATAATCATTTTCCATCTCATAACAATATCTCTGCCATAAAATAAATTCTACAAATTCGAAAGAGTAGCTTGTTCTTTCCGATATAAAATCATACTCTTCATCACTGCTAAAACTAAAACCTTGTGACTCCATTTTTGAAAGGAATATTTGATCTGAATCTATAATTTGAATTTTTTATTTTCTAGTTATAATTACAAGTGTATTTTAACATAATAAGAGTTTAATATTGCATAAACTCTCAAAATTTTAACCACTACAAAATTGTAGTGGTTAATTTTCACATTAGCTTTATAAGATATTTGTACAATCTTTTCAAATGAATTTAATTAAATCTATATATTTATTATTTAAATAACTCTTATTCTTTCTTTATACTCTCCAATGCTTTCCTGATCTTTTTCATCTAAACTTAGAATATAGTTCTTAAATTCATAATACCATTCTTCTATATATTCTCTGTCAAAGTTTGAATCTGATATATGCTTTGTAAGGAGAATAAGCTCTATCTTTGATAAGCTTTTAAAGAGAGCTATATGCTCACCTTCAAATAAGCATTCTGCATTTAATATATCTATCATATCTTCTAAACTCTTAATATTATTCTTTATTAATTTGATCTTATCTTGAATTAAAGAACATTCCCTTATTTCTTCACTCAGATGTTTAAATGCAGCATTGCTTAATTTTTTTCCATCTATATATTCTATAAATTCATCATCTTCATTTTTATTTAAAGATATAAATACTGTTTCTAATCTATTTACTTTAATACTTTCATATAACCAGTCTTTTAACTTAATTGCAGATTTTCTAACATAATCTATTAGTTCGTTATTTTTAATACTTAGAATACTACAACATTTATCTGCATATTTTAATACTTCCTCTTGCAGCTTTTCTACAGATAAGTTTTCTAATTTATTTTTTATAAGCTCTCTATCAGCACTATTTATATCTAAGCTGCTTAAGGATTTCCCACATATAATTAGCCCTAGTGAATTTATGAGCACTAATTCAAATACATTTATCAAAAGCTCTTCACTTCTCTTATCATATCCTTTTAATAATTCATTGATTTCACTAATGTTAAAATTACTGCAAAATTCATTTTCAAGACTTAAGATTTTTAAATAATTCCTTATATATTCAATTCCCTTGTAATTCATATTGTCCATATAAAGTTGATAATCTATTGAACCTTCTCCTTCATGGGGTGCAAAGAAATACTCATATTCTTCAAAAAATAATGAAATCCCATGATCTATAGTATCATCATATGAGTAATTATTTATCTTAAGCTTATTCTCCATAATGTCTTCTAAAAGATTTTTACTTTCTTCTACTGTTACTTTTATTAAATCTCTACCAGTTTCCAGCATTTGAGACAAGCTTTCATTCTTTAGCTTTTCTATTATTAGTTCAAGTGTATTAAATGTTTTTAAATAAAATCCGAGTGTATAATCAATACCTTCCATCAAGTTTTCTGCTACTTCTACCATTACAGAACTACTTTCATCTTTTGTGTAATATTTTAGTTGTGTTTTTAATATATCAAGCCTTTCATAAGATATCCTCTTTAAAATACCTTCATCTAGAAATTTTTTCTCATAGCAGGCTACTAAAACATCCTTTAAAAAATGGTCCTCACTAAAATTATTTTCTACAAAGTAGCTATATTTTTCAATGCTCTGCCTGTTTTCCATAATTCATCAATCCTTTTCACTATCAAGATTTGTATAATCTTTAACACCATTTCTTATATTATCAGCAATTTTATACAGCACTTTTCCTTCTAAAAGCTCTAAAGATCCTTGGCAGTAGTTATCAAAATATTCCTTCATAATTTCTATGAGTTCCTCATCACCTATGAAGTCTAAAGTTTCATTTTTATAGTTATAAAAAATTTCTACTAATTCATTTATAGTTTCACTATAGTTATGCTGGGATATATATGGTGAATCACGAAAAGCTATAATAAGTTTGTTTATTATCTGGCCATTGAATTCAATTCTTCCACTTTTCTCAAGAGCTATATTTCTTGTTTTAATAATTTCTTTTACATCTTCTTCATTTAACTTTAAGCTATAATCACGTGTAACCTCATTACACTCAATTATTTCATCAAATACCTGCTTTTCTAGTGAGTTATTTTCAAATAAATTAATAATTTCATTCAATCTTAAAACTTCCTTTCAAAAAAGTATTGACTTAATTTTAAAAATATGTTATGATTAAAATATATACATATTATCGATTATTATAACATTGGTAGTTACTGCTGTCAATGTGTTTTGACGTTAAAAGAGTATCTTCAAAATTGAAGATACTCTTTTTTTATATCCGAATCACTAAAATGAATATATTTCTTACCCTATCCACTATGCAACATATTTATATTTATCATGACGTTTATCGTCTGGTGCCTTTTTTCCGATTTCCTTATCTTAAATTCCCTCTATAACTATGTCAATATTTTAATCTGTAGCTTTTTGGATTAATAAAACTCCACCTTTCTACTTTTCTTTTGCTCATACATCAATTGATCTGCACATTTCAAAATGTCATGAATATTTTCATTAGCGTTACTATAACATGCCATTCCATAACTGAATTTAAATTCATATGGTTTCTCTTCAGTTTTATTATATGCCTCAATGTTTTCATTTAAATTTCTAATATAATTCTCAGCTATTTCTTGCCGCTCACCTTCTAATAAAATTAAAAACTCATCTCCACCTACACGTATCAATTTTTTTCTTCTTAGTGGGAAACTCTCAACAAGTAGATTAGCAAACATTTTAAGTGCTTCATCCCCTTCGTTATGCCCGTATTGATCATTAATATTTTTAAAATCATCTATATCAATATTGATTATAAAAAGTTTATCAATCTTCTTAAATGATACATTTTCAATATAATGCTCGTAGGATGAATAATTTTCTAGTCCCGTCAACCTATCTCTATGTACCTGGTCATTTAATATAAAAATATAAATAATAACTATCATCATTGCAGTACCATTCCAAATGGTTAAATAACTAGAATATACAAGCTGAATACCCGTAAATACTCCTGCTGCAATATAGAATAAATTAAATATACGAAGCTCCCACCAAGAAAACTTTTTACGCTGCTCATAAATAAAATATATATTATAGCCAAAGTAGAAGTAACTTACGCAAGGTAATATAAAAAATAAAGGTCCACGTTCATAAATATTCTCACTAGTTACATAAAAAAGTACGTTTATACTATAGCTTATAACTGCCATTATCCCATTTATGAATAATGGTAGTAGAAGTATTTTATTTAATTTAATTTTCTCTTTTTGATACCTATCTACCCATTCTTTACTGAATATATATCCTAAAAATGGGATAACAGGAGTCACTGTAAATCCAAGAACATTGACCATCTTTTGTACCACCATAAATTGCTTTAAATTTGGATTATTTAATAAAACGCTTAAAATCTCCAGCATTATAGCAAATGCTGTTAATCCCATAATCCACATAAACAATCTATTAGTTATATTTTTTCTATTCATATTGAAATAAGTATGTCCAAATAAAATAAGCAATAAAATAAATAAAACTATATTAACTTGAACTGGTGATAAAAATGCCATGATATATTAACTCCATTTCTATTCAAATATAAGATATACTTAATATATTGATTTCTTTTCATTTTTAAGATTAAGTTCTGAGACTTGTTTCTCTTCAATCTGCTTTATAATTGCTTTTATCATACTTATTCTTTTTTAATGTGATTGCAATTGCAATTACTAAAATTATAATAATGTATAGCCCCATCATATAGTTTTCTCCCTTTACCCTTATTTTAGCACTTAAATAATCAAATTACATATTATATGCATAATAACTATATTTTAA
>NZ_MZGT01000121.1 GCF_002029255.1 Clostridium chromiireducens | reverse complement strand
GATGTTAATATAACCCAAAATAAATTTCTGAATTTATAATTTTTCATTTTAATTTCACTCCTTACGCTTTAACATTATAATTATTTTCGGTTTTAATAAAATAATGTATGCAATCTATTAAAAACCACAGTGTATTAACTTTATTTTTCTAATAATATTTCATTTATTAAGATTATGATTTGTGAAATATAATAGCATTATTATCAAGATAATAAAATATAATTAAATATTTAAACATTAATTTTTAATAATTAGTAATAATAGCTAAATTAAAAAGTATATTTTAAAAAGATAAAACATATAGATTTACTAAGAATTAAAAAATTATCAGCTTATATAAATTAATTCAAGGCTTTAGCTAAATTGTACAGCTTAAAAAACCATTTAGGGAAATAATAAGTTATTAAAAAGGAGTGTATACATGAAAATTAAAAAAAGTAAATTCGCAGGTGCAATAGTTTCAACAATATTATCACTAGCACTACTAACAGGTTGTGGAAGTACATCAGCAGAAATACCATCAAATTCAAATAGTAATGACTCTTCAAGTAGTGAGTCTTTACTTAGGTATGCAATGGAATCCTCACCCAAAGGCTTATTTAGTCCATTACTATCAAATACAACATATGATAATAATATAAATAATTTGGTATATTCACCGCTTATTTTATTAGATGAAAATAATGACTTTAAACCAGGCCTTGCAGAAAAATACGCATTTTCATCTGATAATCTAACTTTGACATTTAATCTTAGAAAAGATGTTAAGTGGCATGATGGTGAAGATTTCACAGCAGATGATGTCGCATTTACTTTCACAAGCGTGGCAGATCCCAAATATACAGGCTCAAGATTTAACGAGATTTCTAAAGTAGTTGGAGCGCAGGATTACCATGATGGAAAAGCTGATTCTATTAGTGGAATTAAGGTCATTGACAAATATACTATAAGTTTTACTTATTCAAAAGTATATGCACCAGCATTATCTAATTTTTCACAACGTGGCATTATTCCAAAGCATATCTGGAGTAAAGTAGATATTAGTGAATGGGATAAACAAAGTGACCTACTTAATAAGCCGATAGGAACAGGCCCTTTTAAGTTAAATGATTTTAAGCCAGATCAATATGTTGAATTAGTTAAAAATGATAACTACTTTGGTGGGAAACCAAAGATTGATAAATTTATTTTCAAGGTAACTAACACAGAGACAGAACTTTCAGAATTAGCAAAAGGTGATTTAGATATAGTAGAGCTTTCAAGTGCTAAAGAAGCGGATCTAAAAACTTTGAAGGATGCAGGAATAAAGATTGAAGAGAAGCCAAGTGCAAATTATCAATTTATGACTATGAATAATAATCGTGAATTCTTTAAAGATAAAAAGGTTCGTCAAGCAATCACTTATGCAATAAACAGAAAAGGAATTGTTGACAGTTTGCTAGGTGAACATGGACAAGTTGTGAACACACCAATATCATTAGCAGGATGGGCATATCCACAATCAGGGTTAAATAATTATGATTATAATATTGATAAAGCAAAGTCATTACTAAAAGAAGCGGGATGGACAGATAATAATGGTGTTCTTGAAAAGGACGGTAAGAAATTCGAGGTAGATTTAATGGTACCAACAGGAAATAAAGTTCGTGAACAAAGTGCTCCAATAATTCAACAAAACTTAAAGGATGTAGGAATCACAGTTAATATCAGCACAATGGATGTTGCTTCTGCCATGGCTAAAACTAAAGGACAAGGAGATTATGATATGGGATTACTCGGATTTACTTTAGAAGTTGATCCGGGAGATGCTGATCGTTACTGGTCTTCAAGTATTGCAAATGGATCACAATTCAATTTTTCAAACTTTATAAATACACAAAGTGATGAACTAATTGAAAAAGCAGTAAGCACAATAGATAGAAATGAACGCAAAGAAATTTATAACAAATGGGGACAATTAATGAATGACGAAGTGCCATATGTATTCTTGTATTCACCAAATGCCTTACGTGCTCATAATCCAAAACTTCAAGGATACAAATATTCAGCATATGCCGTTTTCCCAGATGTTCAAAATTGGGAAATATCAAAATAAAACTATATAAGAATCAAAATCATATAGGTATGTGTTGGTTGGTATATTTAACACCAAGGTTTGACCTAATTATATAATTAAGAAATGTGGAAGCTTGCTTTTTATAAGATAATTTGAATTAACTAAAAATACATTAAGATCAAAAAAGTATCGATTAAAGTAAAAACTTTATTCGATACAATTTTTATAGAAAGGAGAAAGATTTTTGAGAAAGTATATCTTTAAAAGACTAATACAAACAGTACCTGTTTTAATAGGAATATCAATAATTGTGTTTATACTTATTAAATTTCAGCCTGGAGATCCTTTTTCATCAATGATGGATCCTAACCTTTCACAAGAGATGAAGGAAAAGATGCTTGAGCAATTAGGATATAATGATCCAGTTTTAATTCAATACTTTAAATGGCTGTTGAATATATTTCAAGGAAACCTTGGATATTCAATTCAATTCAAACAATCTGTCATTAGTGTTATTGGAAGTCGGATAGGAAATACAGTAATTTTATCCTTTTCCTCAATGTTGTTAAGTATATTGATAGCTATACCTTGTGGAGTCATTAGTGCAACAAAACAGTTTTCTAAGACTGATTATATTGTAACTGTATTTGCTTTCATAGGTTTATCAATCCCATCTTTTTTCTTTGGAATGCTTTTAATAAAAATATTTGCTGTTGATTTAGGATGGTTACCTATATCAGGAATGGTTACTACTGGCATCTCATTGAAGGGATGGTCGTTTGCTTTTGATGTTGCAAAGCACATGTTGCTACCTATGATAGTTCTAGCACTTATGAATACTGCAAGTCTAATGCGTTATACACGTTCTGATATGATTGATATTTTAAAAACAGATTATATTCGTACAGCACGGGCAAAGGGCGTAAAAAGGCGAAGGATTATTTATGAACATGCCTTGAAAAATGAATTGCTTCCTCTAATTACTGTAATAACTATGCAGATTCCGTCATTGTTATCTGGTGCATTATTAACAGAAACGATTTTTGTTTGGCCAGGAATAGGAAGGCTTAATTATAATGCTGTTATAAGTCGTGATTTTCCGTTAATTATGGGGATCGTAATGATGGTTGCAATAATTAGCTTATTTACCAATTTATTAGCTGATATACTTTATGTAATAGTAGATAAACGTGTTAAATTCGATTAAAAAAGGAGGAAAGGTAGTGGAATATATATTTTTGAAAAGATTTTTTAAGAATAGATTAGCTTTGATTGGATCTATTTTTCTAATTTTATTTATCTTAATAGCGCTTTTTGCACCTATCTTATCCACTTATAATCGTGATTCAATAGATTTATCTAATATTGAAAGCCAACCAAATATTAATCACATTCTAGGAACTGATGAACTTGGAAGAGATATATTTACGAGATTATTATATGGCGGACGTGTCTCTTTGGGTGTTGCAATTAGTGCGACTGCTTTACAATTGATAATCGGTGTTACTCTTGGCTGCATCAGCGGTTATTATGGAAAATGGGTTGATAATATAATTATGCGCATCGTTGATACAGTAATGTGTTTCCCGTTCTTTGTAATAGCTATTTCAATTGCAGCATTAATAGGACCTAGTGTTTGGAATGTTATTTTACTAATAGGTCTTCTGCAATGGACTGGAGTTGCTAGAATTATACGTGCTGAAATCCTATCTCTTAAGCAAAGTGAATTTATTGAAGCTGCGCGTGCTATTGGCCTTAGTAATTCAGAAATTATTATTAAGCATCTGCTTCCGAATACATTATCACCCGTAATTGTCAATGCTACATTAAGTGTTGCTCAGGGGATTCTAATGGAAGCTGGTTTAAGTTTTCTAGGACTAGGAGTAAGACAGCCACAGCCTAGTTGGGGAAATATTTTATCAGCGGCTCAAAGTATGAGGGTGCTGCAATATGAGTGGTGGCTGTGGATTCCAGCAGGATTGTTAGTATTTTTGTCGGTTTTATCAATCAATTTTGTAGGAGATGGCCTAAGGGATGCTCTTGATCCCAAAATGAAGATTTAGGAGGTGCAATTCTATGGAGGATAAAATTCTCATGGTAAAAAACTTATCAGTTAGTTTTAGTGATGATAATGGAAAAATAATTGCAGTAGATGATGTGAGTTTTACTCTTGAAAAAGGTAAGATACTTGGGATTATTGGAGAGTCTGGTTGCGGAAAAAGTACTTTAGCGCTATCTATTATGCAATTATTGCCTGGGAAAATAAGTAAAATTGAACAAGGCGCAATACTATTTAACAAGAATGATTTAGTCAAGTTTAAAGAGGCTGAACTTGAAAATCTTCGGGGGAATGACGTTGCAATGATATTTCAAGAGCCTATGACATCATTAAACCCTTTGTTCAAAATTGGAAGACAAGTAGAAGAGCCATTAAAAATACATAAACATCTTAGAGGAAAACAGCTTAAAGATAAGGCCATAGAACTACTTAAAATAGTTCGCATCACCAATCCAGAAAAAGTCTATGAACTTTACCCCCATAATTTAAGTGGTGGGATGAGACAAAGAGTGAATATAGCAATGGCTCTAAGCTGTGAACCAGAAATACTAATTGCAGATGAACCTACAACCGCTCTAGATGTTACAATACAGGCACAAATACTTTTCTTACTCAAAAATTTAAATAAAGAGGTCAAAACATCTATTATTTTTATTACTCATGACTTATCTGTAGTAGCTGAAGTTTGTGATGAGGTAATGGTGATGTATGGTGGTAAAATTGTAGAACAAAGTGATATCTTTGAATTATTTGACAATCCTAAACATCCTTATACTCGTGGGTTAATGGACTCTCAGCCAAGCAAAGGTGAATGCGGAAAGCCGCTTTCAAGCATTAAAGGAATGGTGCCATCTTTCTCAAATATGCCATCAGGTTGCAGCTTTAGTACAAGGTGTAGCGAAAAATTTTGTGAGAGGTGTTCAAATGAAAAACCCCAATTATTCAATATTGGAGGTAATCATAAAGTAGCATGTTGGTTATATGAGAAGGAGGAGGTAAATATTGAATGATATTATTTTAAAGGTAGAGCATCTCAAGAAAAAATATGTACTTGAAAGAACTTTACTTGGTAAAGAAAAGTTAGTTTTAAATGCCGTTGACGACGTTTCTTTTACGATACAAAAAGGTGAAAGTTTTGCTTTGGTGGGTGAATCAGGTTGTGGTAAAACTACAACAGCAAGGAGCATTTTAAACTTAATAAATGTTGATGATGGCAAAGTTGAGTTTGATGGTAAAACTTTATTTGATATGGAGAAGAAGGATAAAATTAGCCCTAAGGACATGTCTAAATTGCGTAAGGATATGCAAATCATTTTTCAAGATCCATTTGCAAGCCTAGATAAAAGAATGAAAGCCTATCAAATAGTCGGTGAAGGGATTAAAAAACATAAATTAGCAAAAGGTAATGGTGTATTCAAAATGGCTGAGAAGTATTTGGAGATCTGTGGTATTGATAAAGAATTAGCAAATCGTTATCCACATGAATTCAGTGGCGGACAGCGCCAAAGAATTGGAATTGCAAGGGCTTTAGCAGTGCAGCCTAAATTTATAGTAGCTGATGAGCCAGTGGCAGCACTAGATGTCTCGATTCAGGCACAGATTATAAATCTATTAAATGATTTGAAATTGCGTTATTCATTAACATTTTTGTTTATATCCCATGACTTAAGGGTTGTAAAATACTTCTGTGATAGAATTGCAGTTATGTATTTAGGAAACATTGTTGAGTTAGCTTCAGGAAAAGATTTATTTGAAAATCCACTTCATCCATATACAAAAATGCTGCTTGAATCTATTCCTGTTAGTCATCCAAAGTTAAGAAGGAAGACAAGAAATCTAGAAGAATCAGAGATAATATTTGAAAATATAAACAAAGGCTGCAAATTTTATAATCGCTGTACATTTGCAAAAGATGGCTGTAAAAATAAAAAACCTAATCTCAAAGAGATTAGTGAGGGACATTTTATAGCATGTCACGAGCATATTTAAATATTAATTCATATGTTTAATTTTTAAACTTGATTATATATTCATGAACAAATTCATTTTATGTGGAATATTTTGAATATAGAAAGTTCACAAATGATTATAAAGCGATTAAGCAAAGCAGGTGCTTGAAAATGATTAATATATTTGATGAGATTATGTTAAATATAATGCGAGGATATTACAGATATATTGGTTCAGGGTCTAGTAGGGATGTTTTTGATTTAGGAAATGAGTATGTAATCAAGGTCGCAAAAAATAAGGCTGGAATTGCACAAAATAAATATGAATATAAAATTTCTGCATATGATAATTCAGAACTATTTGCCAAAGTTATACAGGTTTCAACTGATTTTAGATTCTTAATAATGCAGAAAGCAGATAAAATAAATAATATTTCAGATGTATGGAAATATTTTAATGTTACAAATAAGAAGGAACTCTTTGAGTTAGAAGAATTACAGTGCATTAAGAAAAATTACAATTTGCTATTAGGTGATTTTGCTAGAAATAGTAATTGGGGATTGATTAATGGACGGCCTGTAATTATTGACTATGGTTTTACAAGAGTGGTTAAGAATAAGTACTATTAGATTTTTAATAAAGCAGGATCTTTTATATCCTGCTTTATTAAAGAAGTATTTTTTAGTCTTTATCCTTTTTTCCTTTTTCTTTTCCTTTAGCTTTTCCGTTACCATTTTCTTTAGGATTTGCACTATTATTAGCTTGAGATTCAATTTGAGGAATTTTTTGTCCCTGACTTATGACTAAATTTATTTTTCCGTTCTTTTCATAAGATGAATCTGCACTTGGAGATTGGCTGATAACTAATCCTTTAGGAATATTATCGCTATATTCACTTGTAACAGTTCCTAATGAGAACTCGTTACTTGCTATTATACTTTTTGCTATATCTTGAGTCTGTCCAACAAGTGAGGGTATGTTACGTCTTTCAGCTTCCAATTTTTTTTCACTAATATTTGGTTTCGAGATTGTTTTATCTGTTGAAGTTATCTCATTAGCTGGACTTGAAGACGGTTTGTTATATAGGTAATTTACTAAAAAACCTATAATAAGAAAAGCTATAAATCCAGATGCTAAAAAAATACGTTTATTCTTTATAATAATACCCTTTGGGGATAATTCAATTTTAGTCTTATCAACTTCCAAGGTATCAGAAATTGTTTCGATTTCAGATATTTTTTTTATGGTTGATACCTCTTCATGATTTAATACTACCGTTGAATTACATTGTTTGCTTAACCTAGACAAGTCTGGTTCTGTCATTATAATGGTCTCTGCGCCAGACTTATTGTCAAAATCAATTTTTATATTCATATTTTCCTTAATTGAATCTAAAATTTTTATAAATTCACTAGTTGATTGAAATCTATTAACAGGTTCTTTTTCAAGTGCTTTTAAAACAACTAAATTAATATTTTCAGGTATATCACAAGATATTTTTATTGGTGGAATTACTGGCTCTTGAATATGCATCACTGCAACAGAAATTGATGTATTGCCGTTAAAAGGTACTTGCCCAGTTAACATTTCATACATTACAATACCCAGGGCGTATATATCAGTTCTAAAATCTACAAATTTTCCTTTGGCTTGTTCAGGTGAAAAATAATGAACAGAGCCAATAACTTTATTTGAATTAGTTAGAGTCGCGGAATCTGCAACCTTTGCAATTCCAAAATCAGTTAACTTAACAATATTATCCTCACTTACTAGGATGTTATCAGGTTTAATATCTCTGTGGACTATTTTATTTTTATGAGCATATTCCAATGCTTTTGCAATTTGAGATGCTATATCCAAAGTTTGTTTTATACTTAATTTAAAATCTTTTTTTATTACCGATTTTAATGTACCCCCATTAACATATTCCATAACAATAAAATTAATATTATTTTCTGACCCAACATCATATATATTTACGATATTTGGATGTGATAGGCTGGCAATGGAATTAGCTTCTCTTTTGAACCTATTGATAAAATTTTCATCCATACTTAGTTCAAACTTTAAAATTTTTATAGCAACTAATCTGTTTAGTATTGAACACTTAGCTTTATATACAATTCCCATACCACCTTCGCCGATCTTTTCTATTATTTCATATCTGTTTAAAAGTAATGTCCCTATCATTTTGTCCCCCTATAAAAAACAGTAATATCAGTATTATATCACAACTATTTTCAATGCAGTCAGAAATAGTATTATATATGAATAAGGATATTTTAAAATATTAATATTTCTATAAATATATTATGTACTATAAAATATGATATTGTAAAATTACTGTCATATATTGAATTATATCTCATAAAATTAAATTAATTTTATCTATTATAATATTTGACAAAAGTTACATATAATATAGAATTATATTATAGGAATCTAATAATGAGATTGATATTATAAATTGAAAATTGAACTAGCTTTAATCAAAATTAATTTTATATATAAACACATATAGTAAAATGTTAACGATTTAAATGGATAAAAATATTTATGAAATCAACTTTTAGATAAATATACATAGCGAATTATAGAGAATTACATAATTGCTTAATAAAGTTATATAAAAAGAATAATAAATATATTTATGGAGGCTTAATATATATGGTTAAAATTATACTATTTTGTGGAGCGGGTATATCATCAAGTATTTTGGCGACAAGAATGAGGGAAGCAGCAAGGAAAATGCATATAGAGTTATCAGTAGAGGCTTACCCTGAAAATGGATTTGAAAAGTATCTAAATGATGCTGATGCAGTTCTATTAGGACCCCAAATTAGATACTTACATGACAAGTTAAAGAAAATCTGCATGGAGAAAAGAATCCCGGTAGATATAATTAGTAATACGGATTATGGCATGATGAAAGCAGAAAATATATTAAATTTAGTTTTGCGGCTAATTGATAATAATAAAGAAAATCATATTTAAAATATAGCGAAATGAGATAGGAGAGCAAATTGAAATATTTAACACTATAAATAAGTTTATGCTTAGTTTTAGTGAATGACCATAATATTAACACTGTTTATG
>NZ_MZGT01000120.1 GCF_002029255.1 Clostridium chromiireducens | reverse complement strand
TAATAATATCATTGTATACAATCAGGGTAATGGAAGAAAACTAGATAGTAGAAAATTATATTGTGAATAAAGTGAAGCTTCTATGTAGTAGTATTAGCACCTAAAATTTTAATAGTAAATTATTTAAAACTTAAAATTTTAAATCAACAATATAGCGTAGATTTAGTTTGTAAAGAATATGTGATATAATAAAAAAATGTAAAATTATTATTATTTATAAGAATGCAAAATATATAATTATTAAAAATAAGAACTTTATTATATACATGTTCTAAAAAAATTTGTTCATTAAGATTTTATTTCTATATTAGAGTGATTGGATAAGACAACCAACTAAATTATGAACTTTCTTAATTAGAACTTATATATATTAAAAAATATTTTTGTATTTAGATTGCAGTAGTAATACGATAAAATTAAGATGGAAAAAGTGAGGATAAGATATGGAAGATAATAAAAATATACAAGAGAGAATTAATGATTTTTTAAAAGAGAATAAGATAAATATAACTGGAGGAGTAATTACTAGTGAAAGACAGTTATCATCAGTTTTAAATAATCTTGCTATGAGTGACTTAGAAAAAGGAAAAACAGATAAAGCTTTATATTTTACTGAAAAATCCATAGAATTTAATGAAAAAAATTATAATGCATATTTTACTAAAGGTCTAATACTAAGACAATTAAGCAAACCTAGCGAAGCTATTGAAGCTTTTAATATATATTTTGAAAAAACAAATGATTCATTAACTAGCATATATATGGGTCTTTCATATGCAGAGTTAGGTGATATTGATAATGCATTAGATTATTTAAGAAAAGGTGAAAAGAATCTTGAAAAAGAAGAAAAAGAAAATCATGAGTCATTAATTTGTGCAGCGTATGAATGTATAGGAAATATATATTTAAATAAAGAGAGTATTGTAGAATTTACTGAAAGAGATAAGTATAGCATTAATTATAAAAGTGCAGTAAAATACTATAAAATGTCTCTTAAAATTAACAGAAAGAACTATGATTTAATTAATAGATTAGCAGCTTGCTATTATCATTTGGAGGATTACAATAAAACATTATATTGCTATGAGCAAGCGGCAAAAATTGCACCAGATAATAATATGTATTTGGAAGCAATAAAAGAAATGAAAGAAGCAGGAGCTAAATCAGAGCCAGCAGGATTTTAGTTCTAGTTTAAAAATAAATAGGTATGAAGTAGGATATATATATGTTTGTAAGTATTATTGTTTAATGGTAATTAAATAATGGATATTCAACATAACATATTTATTTAAGATATTCTGCATCAGAAAGAGAAGATATTCTTTTACATGTTAACATTTTTGTAATAGAGTATCTTCTTTTTTTATTTTCTTAAACTTAACTGATTCAATGTAGTGAGAAGATCTGTCTTTAAGTAGGCTATTTATATCTGAATTAGTAAAAACGAATAATAGCAATGTAAATATTTAGGAATTGAGAAAAAAATTAGATATGAAGTAATATGAAAGTAGGATTTTATATGGGTTAATGGTAGATTTTAAGTTATTTCAAGATAATATTAAAATTTATTGGAATACAAGTGTCTTTCGTAGGTTGACAGATGACTATATATAAGATAATATATAGTTTGTTAATAATAGTCGAAATAATTTGATATATTAATAATTAAGAACATAAAACAATACAAGGATTTAAATAATTTGTATGAAAAATTTAAACAAAATATTTGTATTATTTTAAGAATAAAAGTTCGGATTTTTTTATTTTATAATTATAAAATAATCCAGTATCTTTATAGTAACCAAAAAATACAAACAAACTAATATAGGGGGATTATTC
Organism: Clostridium chromiireducens; assembly: GCF_002029255.1. Classification (GTDB taxonomy): domain Bacteria; phylum Bacillota; class Clostridia; order Clostridiales; family Clostridiaceae; genus Clostridium; species Clostridium chromiireducens. The sequence goes on along the minus strand of NZ_MZGT01000120.1, from coordinate 7,429 downwards.
TTATGAAGAAAAAGATTTCTTTGCTTTTGGCACTGGTTCTATCAACCTCATTTATGCTAGCTGGCTGTAACTCAAAAACAGATTCAAAAGCGAATGTAGACAGTGATGTTATTAAAATTGGTGTATTTGAACCAATGACAGGGGCTAATGCTGCCGGTGGAGAACTTGAAGTAGAAGGGGCAAAGCTTGCAAATAAACTTTATCCAACTGTTCTTGGCAAAAAGGTAGAATTAGTTTTTGCAGACAATAAGTCAGATAAAGTTGAAGCAGCTAGTGCAGCTGCGAATCTTATTGAACAAGAACATGTTAATGCAATTATAGGAAGCTGGGGGAGTGGAAACTCTATGGCAGCAGGGGATATTGTAATGGAAGCAAAAGTCCCAGCTGTTGGAGCTTCTTGTACTAATCCACTTGTAACAGCAGGTAATGATTATTACTTTAGAGTTTGCTTTATTGATCCATTCCAAGGGACTGTTATGGCTAAATATGCAGCTAATAAATTACAAGCTAAGAAGGTAGCTCTTCTTCAAGAGGTTTCTAGTGATTATTCAGTTGGTATAAGTAAGTTTTTTAGTGATGAATTTATAAAGATTACAGGAGATAAGGATGCCATTGTTGTTAAAGCTAACTACAATACAGGCGATCAAGATTTTACTGCCCAACTTACAAATATAAAAAGTAAAAATCCGGATGTAATATTTGCTCCAGGTAACTTTACTGAAGGAGCTATGATAATAAAACAAGCAAGACAACTTGGAATTACAACGCCTATTATTGGAGGAGATACTTGGGAAACACCAGAATTTATAGATATCGGACAAGATGCAGTAGAAGGGACTGTTTTTTCAACTTTCTTTGCTAGCGAAACTCCTATAACTTCTGAGTCAAAGACTTTCCTTGATGCATACAGAAAAGAATATAATAAGGAACCAGCCGCAGTTTCAGCGTTATCTTATGATGCATATTTAGTAATATTAGATGCTATAAAAAGATCTAATTCAACTGATTCAGTTAAAATAAGAGATGAAATTGCAAAAACTAAAAATTTCCCTGGTGCTGCGGGAGTAATTACAATTGATGAAAATAATAATGCAGTAAAAGATGCGGTTTTAAAAGTTATCAAAGATGGTAAATTTGCTTATCTTGATACAATAAAACCAGAAGAAAATTAGGGGTGAGGATATGACATTAAGTATTTTTATGCAATATTTAACTAACGGAATTTCACTTGGAAGTTTATATGCACTTATAGCTATTGGTTATACAATGGTTTACGGAATATTAAAACTTATAAACTTTGCTCATGGAGATATATTTATGATGGCTGCTTACTTCGCTTTCTTCGGAGTAGCTACCTTCGGTCTTCCTTGGTATTTTGCTTTTATAATAGCTATAGTTATAACAGCTGTACTGGGAATGCTAATTGAGTTTACAGCATATAGACCACTTAGAAGCGCACCAAAAATATCAATCTTAATTTCTGCGATTGGTGTTTCATTCTTACTTGAAAATTTAGCAGTTGTTTTATTTGGAGGAAGACCAAAAGCCTTCCCAACTCCAAAGATTTTTACAGATGTAGTTGTCATAGGAGGCGTTTCTATTCAAAACGTTACATTTATAATTCCTATCGTAACAGTTATATTATTATTTGCTTTACTATACTTAGTGAACAAGACAAATGTTGGTATGGCTATGAGAGCAGTTTCTAAGGATGTTGAAACAGCTAGACTTATGGGGATTAGCGTAAATAAAATAATTTCATTTACATTTGCAATTGGATCAGCTTTAGCAGCCGTAGGTTCTATGATGTGGTCTGTTAAATACCCACAAATAATTGCTACCATGGGAATTATTCCTGGACTTAAATGTTTTATAGCAGCAGTAATAGGTGGAATAGGTGATATCAAAGGTGCAGTTATCGGAGGTTTCATCTTAGGTATAAGTGAAATCATGATAATTGGTTTCTTACCAGGATTAACTGGATATAGAGATGCTTTAGCATTTATACTTTTAATAGTGATATTATTATTTAAGCCTACAGGAATCATGGGCAAAAATTTAGCAGAGAAGGTGTAAAATATGAACAATAAAAATAAAGTTTTAAATATAGCTCTTATTGCAATTGTATTTTTACTCTTATTTGTTGCAAATAATAGCTTAGACTCTTATAAGATCAGAATTTTGAATTTATGTGCCATCTATGCGGTTCTTGGGCTTAGTATGAATTTAATTAATGGTTTTACTGGATTATTTTCATTAGGACATGCTGGTTTTATTGCAATAGGTGCTTATACAACAGCACTCTTAACAATGTCTGAAAAAGTTAAGAATCAAAATTTCTTCATGGAACCATTAATAGCACCATTTAATCATATATCAATGCCATTTTTGCCAGCATTAATTGTTGCAGGTCTTGTATCAGCATTTATAGCATTTTTAATAGGTGCTCCTGCTTTAAGACTTAAGGGAGATTATTTAGCTATTGCAACTTTAGGTTTTGCAGAAATCATAAGAATAGTTATTACCAATATGCAAAGTTTAACTAATGGTGCTTTAGGACTTAGAGGTATTCCACGTACGACAAGTTTATATTGGAGCTTTGGAATAGCAATTTTTACAATAATAATTCTTGTGTCTCTTATAAATAGTTCATACGGAAGAGCTTTAAAAGCTATTAGAGAAGATGAAATTGCAGCAGAAAGCATGGGAATAAGTTTATTTAAACATAAGGTTATAGGATTTACTATAGGTGCTTTCTTTGCAGGTGTAGGTGGCGGACTACTTGGAAACTTAATGGGAACTATCGATCCTAATATGTTTAAATTTGCTCTTACATTTAATATACTTCTTATAATTGTTATTGGAGGTATGGGAAGTGTTACTGGTACAGTAATTTCGGCATTTATCGTTACAATACTTGGAGAAGCATTAAGATTTTTAGATATGGAAAAACAATTTGATTTAGGAATTTTAAGTTTTACTGGGATACCAGGACTTAGAATGGTTGTTTTTTCGATATTACTTATGATTATTGTATTGTTCTTTAGGCAAGGAATAATGGGAACAAAAGAATTTTCATGGAAATCATTATTTAAATATTCAAATAAAAAACCTCTAGAAAAAGGAGGAAATAAGTAATGGCATTATTAAATGTAAAAAATGCAACAATGCAATTTGGAGGTCTTACTGCAGTTAGCGATTTTAACCTTGAAATTAATGAAGGTGAAATAGTTTCTTTAATTGGGCCTAATGGAGCTGGAAAAACTACAGCTTTTAATATGATAACAAATGTTTATACGCCTACAAAAGGTAAAGTGATTTTTAATGACATAGATGTTACTGGAATGAGACAAGATCTTATAACTCAAACTGGTATAGCAAGAACTTTCCAGAATATAAGACTTTTTAAAGATTTAAGCGTTCTTGAAAATGTATTAATTGCAAACCATGTTCATATTAAATCGAACTTTATTGAAGCAACACTAAAGCTTCCAAAGTATAGAAGAGAAGAAAAAGAAATGATAGATAAATCACTTTCTCTTTTAAAGGAATTAGGACTAGAAGATTTAAAAGATGAAAAGGCTAGTTCCCTTCCTTATGGTAAACAAAGAAAGCTTGAAATAGCAAGAGCTCTTGCGACTAATCCGAAATTACTTCTTCTTGATGAACCAGCAGCGGGAATGAATCCTACTGAAACAGATGAACTTACAGCTTTTATTAAAGAAATTAAAGAAAAGTTCAATTTATCTATATTTATGATAGAGCATCATATGAATATGGTTATGAGTTTATCAGATAGAATACAGGTTTTTGAATATGGAATTACTATAGCTGAAGGTACGCCTTCTGAAATACAAAATGACAAAAAGGTTATAGACGCATATTTGGGGGTATCTGAAGATGATTAAAATAGATAATTTAATAGTATCTTATGGTGGAATTGAAGCTTTAAAAGGCGTAAGCTTAGAGGTGCCGAGTGGAAAAATAGTAACTTTAGTTGGAGCTAATGGAGCAGGTAAAAGTACTACATTAAAATCTATAGTGGGTCTTGTAAAACCTAAGAGTGGTAATATAGATTATGAAGGTACAGATTTAACAAAACTTAATACTGAACTTATGGTTAAAAAAGGAATAGCATTAGTTCCAGAAGGTAGAAAAGTTTTTGCTGATCTTACAGTACTAGAAAACTTAAAGATTGGTGCTTATTCAAGAACTGATAAATCTGGAATAGCAGAAGATTTAGAAAAAGTATACTCACTTTTCCCTAGACTTAAAGAAAGAACATGGCAGACAGCTGGTACATTGTCAGGTGGTGAACAACAAATGCTTGCTATAGGTAGAGCGCTCATGTCAAGACCAAAACTGATAATGATGGATGAACCTTCGTTAGGACTCGCTCCAATAATTGTAAAGGAATTATTTGGAATAATTAAGAAGATTAATGAAGATGGTATGACAGTTTTATTAATTGAGCAAAATGCTAATGCAGCATTAAAGATAGCTGATATAGGTTATATAATGGAAACAGGTAAAATTACATTAAGTGGATCAGGTCAAGAATTACTTAATAATGATGAGATAAAGAAAGCTTACCTTGGAGAATCACTTTAATGCAAGAATCATATCAAATTAATTAACGATTTTGTATAGTTTATATTGTCTTATGAGTAAGCAAAAGCGTATAAAAACAAGTTAGTATAGAATACTAGCTTGTTTTTTATTATGATCTTTTATATAGATAGATTATTAGATATTCACTAGGTTATGATAATTCTATGTTATAATAAATGTATATAATAAAAATTTTAATTAATATGTATATTATTTAAATTGCAGAAAACTAAAAATAAATAATTATTAATATGTAGAGGGCAGATAAGTATGTTTTTTATTGGAATATTTGGAATGGAAAATAAGGACAAAAAAATCAAAGAACTTACAAATTTAGGCTGTAAGAAATGCAACGGAACGACAACAGGAGAACTAATTAAAAATTATAATTATTTTCATGTGTTTTTTATTCCAATTTTTAAGTGGGATGAAAAATACTATGTAACATGTAATCAGTGTGGGTCACTATTTCTTATCTCTAAGGAAAAAGGCAAATCTATTGAACATGGTGAAAATATTGAGGTGACTTATTGGGATTTACAAGAAAATCATGAGAATTATCATTACAGAGTATGTGGTAATTGTGGCAATAGAATAGAAGCAAATTATAAATATTGTCCTCATTGTGGTGAAAAAATCTAATTAAAATATTATTAAATTTAAGATAACTCAGTAAAAAGATAAGAGGTATATCTTTAAAAATCAAAGGCTTACTAAAATAACTTAAGATGTACCTGAAAACTTTTTATTAAAAACTCTTTACAATGAAACAATGTTACGCTAATATAAAAATATAAGAATGATTTGAAGCGAAAATATATTATTAGGCGAAACAATGTTACGCCATAAGGAGAGAATGCATGAATAAATTACATGATATAAATTTAGATGGTATTGGAAGCATAAATGGGGGGGGCTACAGAAATATTAAAATGACTGGTGTCGGGACCATATTAAATGATATTACCTGTGAAAGTATTATTTTAGAAGGTGTTAGTAAAGTAATTGGAAATATAAACTGTAGGGATGCGGCTATAGAAGGAACGTTTAACTGTAAAGGCAGCATTGAAGCAAATGATGTAATAAGAATAAATGGATATTCAAAAATAGATGAAAATATTCAGGGACGTGAAGTTAATGTTGACGGAAAGCTTGAAGTAAAGGGCTTATTATCGGGTGACAAAATAAAAATTTTATTTTTAGGGAGAAATAAGATTAAAGAAATAGGTGGAGAAGAAATAATTATTTTGCAAGAGAAAAAGAGCTTAGTTACTGGACTCATAATGCCTAATAAATTAATAAGTGAATCTATTGAAGGTGATACGATTATATTGGAAAATACAGATTGCGATATAGTTAGAGGAAAAAATGTTACGATTAAAGGCATTTGTAAAATTAGAAAAATAGAATATGAGGATGAAATTCATATAGATGAAAGATCAAAAGTAGAAAGTATTGTGAAAATATAGCGATGTTTTAAATAGTGATATTATATGAATCAGAAGTAATTGAATCTCACAGATATAATGAAAAATGAGGGTGTGTAGAAATGAATGATATAAATTCTATTAAGATTATTGGAAATGGTATTATAACAAATGGTGAATATGAAAAGGTATCTATACTAGGAGAAGCAATAGCGCTAGATAGTTTTAAATGTAACTATTTAAAGGTTGTTGGAAACTGCATTTTAAAAGATGAAGTTATTGCAAGAAGAGTTAAAATTCTAGGTGAAATGTTATGTGAGGAGAGAGGAATAACTGAGTCAGAATTAGAGATTCTAGGCGAATTAAGAGCGTTGAAAGATTATAAAGTTAATAAAATTAAAGTACTTGGGGAAGCGAGATTTGAAGAGAATTTATTTTTTGAGGAAACAGATATACTTGGAAAATTGGAAGTTTATAAAGATTGTGAAGGAAACTTATTTAATAGTAGAGGAAAACTAAAAATTAATGGATTATTATCAGCAGAAAACATAGATATAAATCCAAATGGAATAAGTACAATTAGCGAAATCGGTGGAAGCAAAATTATAATCAGAAGAAAAGGATTATTTTCTTTTGGAGAATCAAAAGTAATATCTAATACAATTGAAGGCGATTATATAGAATTAGAAAATACTGAGTGTGAGATTGTTCGTGGTCATAATATAAGAATTTTGGCTAATTGTAGAATAGGTAAGGTTGAATACACAGGTACACTGAGTGTAGATAATAGGAGCATAGTAGGTGAAGAAAAATGCTTGAAGAATTAATATCAAAAAAAGAGCTATTAGAGGAATTGCAAATATCTTACGGACAATTATACAGATGGAAAAGAAAAAAATTGATTCCTGAAGAGTGGTTTATAAAGAAGAGCGTATCAACGGGACAAGAAACTTTTTTTCCGAAACAGAAGATAATTACAAGAATAAATAAAATATTGGAGCTAAAGGACGACGTTTCTTTAGATGATTTGGCTAATCAATTTTCTTATAACGTGAAAGATATAAAAATAGTGAGGGACTACTTAGTTAAGAATGAGATTGTACCATTAGGTATTATGGAAAGGTTCGAGTCGGTAATAAATGTCGATAATAATATATACGATGAACTTAGATTATTTACATTATTCATATATGAAAATTTGATAGGAATCGGTTTTTTAAGTTTAGAGGAAGTCAATGAAATAACAGAATCAATTTCTAGGAATTATAAGTTATTATGTGATGAAAATAAGGTACTAATCATAAAAAGAAAATTAGGTGTACTTTTTTATTATATACTAAATAATGAACCGGAGATATTGCTTGATGAAAAAGCTATAGAAATATCCAGAG
>NZ_MZGT01000119.1 GCF_002029255.1 Clostridium chromiireducens | reverse complement strand
TAATTATTTTATCTAAAAAGTATAAATTATTCACTATTTAATTATTACTTACAAGTATTTCTATAATATTCTTCAACTTTTCCCCAATTTATTATATTCCATATGTTTTTAACGTATTCAGCCCTTAAGTTTTTATACTTTAAATAATAGGCATGTTCCCAAACATCAATTGTAAGAATCGGAGTATAACCAAAACTAAATGGACTGTCTTGATTTAGCGTGCTCATAATTTTTAATTTCCCACGTTTATCTTTAACTAACCACCCATAACCCGAACCAAATTGATTTACTGCTACCTCACTTAATAATTCTTTTAAGCTTTCTACTGTACCAAAAGTATTATTTATTTCATTTAGCAATTTTCCTTCCGGGCATTTTTTAGGATGTGGAAAGAGAATTGAAAAATATAAATTATGATTTGATACTCCACCACCTTGATTTATAACATCTTGTCTAATCCGTTTAGGTATTCTATTTATATTGGATAAAATTTCTTCTAGGGACTTACCTTCAGTGAATTTTTCATAGCCCTGTAAAATATTATTTAGTTTATTTACATATCCTTGAAGATGCTTTGTATAGTGTATTCTTACAGTTTCTTGGTCAATGTAAGGTTCTAAAGCATTATACGAATATGGTAGTTCAATTTTGTCATACATCATACATCCCCCCCTCTCTACCGAACAAATAGTATTTACCTAAATAAAATATGATTATATATAAAAATTGTTACTATTTCAGAATGCATATTAATATAAAATTTAAATTTAAATTTAATTTTAATCACTTTAATTTTTACCTAATAACATAATTAACATTAATAATTTGTAATAAATTAATTTCCTATTAACCTTTTAATTATAAAAAAAGAGGAGATTAGTTCCCCTCAAAATTCATTATTTCTTTACACTAAATCCTTTAATATTTAGATGTAATTTAAATCTATATTATTATAATACAAACTTTTCAATAATTATTTCCCCATCCCTATCCATGTATGCCTTAACATTTTTACCTGAAACATCTAATATTTTTGATTTTTTTCCAAAGTAAAAAACAGTATTATTATAGGCAACCTTGGCTGTTATAATCCCAGTAGGTAACACTTCTAATTTAGTCACGACTCCAGAAGGACTACCAACTAGTCCAAGTTTAATGTTTCCTCTCGCAGATAAGACACCTCCTCTAGCTACAGAATCTTCTCGCATAAACACTATATCTTTTAATGCTATTAAATTAGATACGTATTGACCTTTACCAGTAATAATAATATTTCCTGTAGATTTAACTAAGCAATCTTGGCAATAACCAACGTAAATATCTGCATGTATAATCATATCATCCTCTAAAAAGTCAATTTCATTTTCTATCAATTCCTTAAATTTGTTTAAATCCCTTATAGATTCTATTTTTGATATATTCAATCCCATGATTTTACTTCTAATAAACTCAACTAATTCACTTTTCTCACTATCGTTACATATACTATGGGTTATAATACCAAGTGATAGTTTTGGTATATTTTTATATCTATTTTCTATTAGTATTTTAACTAGCTCGGATATCTTTTTAGTGCTATTACTCGATTCATTCAATTTCTCGACAGCGTTGATTAGTTGGATTATATTTTCTTTATATTCATTCAATTGCTCTAAATACATCTTTTTTTCCATATCAATCTGACCTGTTAAAATTGTCGAATTAATTGCATTTCCCTTAATGTTAATTTCTCCTCCTGCAATAATTTTTGATATATCAACACTCTTTTCGATATAAAGAGAATTACCGGATTTAACTGTCATATTTTCTTTAACGTTTCCTATAATATTAACATCTCCTATGAAATTAATATTTCCAGACTTCATATCTACATCTTTTATCTTATAAATATTATTTACACTTAATACTCCATTTTTAGAAGACGGCCTTCCTGTTCTAGTAGCAATTATATTATTTCCTTCAATTCTACATCCTTCTCCTATTCTTATAGGTTTACTTTTTATTATTTTTCTTTTCAGAATTTCACCTATAACATTTTTTCCGTCTTGTCCAGTTTCACCGGGTATTATCTCGGCTAACACTTGACCTTCCTCAATATTTGAGATTGAATATAAATTTCTATAATCTATTTTTTCATTTGAAGATTCATCAATAATTTTCTTTTCTCCAAGATCAAATAAAATTTTAATCTCGCTGGGTATATCATCAATAGCAGGAACTCCCTTTGCTATTAAAACATTCTCATTTATGCCTGCTGCACAAGCTTCAATAAGGCTTTTATATATTATTCCTTCAGTAACCTTATTTTGTCTTAATATTTCTTTTATTTCTGTAACAGTATATTTTACAGGTAACTCACCTTGAATTTTCATTGCTTTAAGTGCTAAATTCATTAAGTTTGGTTTATCTTTAAGCTTATATATATACTCAGGAATATATTCAATGCATATATATGCTTCCATCTTATCTTTTGAAATTGTAATTTTTACATTTTTTGAAGCTTCTGTTTTTACACCCTTGTAACTAATTTTATCAAATTGTGTTACTTTATATGCCCTCTTCTCATTGCAAAGTTCTCCATTAATATAAAGCTTTATATTATCACAAGATTTTATTGTTATTTCTCCAAGATCATTATCTGTAACTATTATTTTTCCACTTTCGACTTTTGCACCATTTTCCACACTACTCCTAATTAATTGATTATCTAAAATGCTATTATGTTCTTTATTATTAGTTTTAATATCGCCTTTAAAGGAACTCTTAAAATTTGATGAGTCTAACTGAAATTCTTCAACTTGAATTTCGAACTTTTTACTAATCAATGAATGTTTTTCTTTTATTATCTTATATTTTATTTCTTCTTTTAAAAGATTCAATTCTTTAGAAGCATTATCTAAACATTCATCTAAAGATTTTCCTGAATAAATTAAACTCATTTTCATCATCCCCTAAAACCCTTTTATTTTATTATAACATTAATCGATTACATTTGATACTTTATTGCCTTTATTGTTTTATTCTACAAAAAAAGACTTATTCATTAATCAATTGAATAAATCTTTTTAATATTAATTTAGCTTTATTATATTAAGATTATTTCTTCTAATTATTCTTTTTGTTATCCCATCTGGAATTCTAACAAATAATTTATTAACATAATATTCATTAAACTCTCTTCTTCCGTTAATAAATTCTAAATCCGTTCTATAGCTTCTACTAATTATATTAAATGTGCCCAATAAATCAAAGAAACCATATCCAATTTCTCTATTGGGATACCTATAAATTGTATTACTCCTATCAGCTCCAAGTATTAAATATGCTATTACTTTAGTCGAAAACATTGTTCTATCATTCCCATTAATAATCCCCCATTGTAAAAGAAGGGCACAAGCACCAGCAATTATGGCTGCTGCTACAGAACTTCCGGATACAGTTACAGTTCCACCTAAAGGTTTAGTTGTTATAATGTCTACCCCTAAAGTAGCAATATCAGGATTAATAATATATTCATTTAAATTAGGTCCTTTTCCTGATGCAGCGATTAAAGCATTATTATTCCCATAATATGCTACAGTTGCAACATTTCTTCCTGTAGAAGGTACTGTTAGCGTTGTATATGGATTGGATTGAAGAAATCGTGTATTTTCCGGTAATGTTTTTTGGGGTGGTAACCATATATTATATCTTCCATCTGTTATATAATCTCCTCTTAATTGAAATGTCCATATACCTGCTTTTATATTATTAAAATTAATCGCTATTAGCTCATGCCCAGTAAAATGTTCTGGCATATAATATTTAATCACCATCTGTGTTCTAAAGAAAACAAAATTAATTGTTTCAACCTGTTTAGATTTAGCTTTAATAAAATTTGATGCTTCTCCGTTAGGTGAAATTACATTTAGCGATACAATATTAGGCTTCGTTATCCATATACCAAAAGAAAAATATTTAATCTCTCTAGGAATTCTTAATTCTACAGTTGATATTCCACCTACTTGTTGAATAATTCCAGATGCATGGCCATCTGATGCGCCTTCGTTTCCAACCCCATTTACAGGAATAAGTCCTCTTATCCTGCCAATTGAAGTGATATATCTTGATATTATATTATTTCCATCATGACTTCCTTCTGTAGTTCCAACTCCTATATAGATTACCATAGGCCTATTTACTGCTACAGAATAATTTTTCAAATAATCTATTGCTGCTAAGATCTCAGAAACATCATAAATTGGAGTATATGGTACACCATTCGCCTCAAGTTCATTTCTAAAACTTTTCGATTCCATTAATTTAACAATAACATACTCAGACCCAGGAGCAATTCCTTGAAAGTCTTGATTGAATCCTCTTGCGCCTATTATTCCTGCCATTTGTGTTCCATGCCCTATATCATCCTTTGTGGGGACAATGGAATATGGAACTTGATTATTTCTATATGCCTGAATCGCATTATTGATTTCAGCGTTTGAATATGTTTTTCCTATGTATACTGAAAGATCCGTGGTATCTTGAATAGTTTGATCCCATATGCTAACTATTCTTGAAGTGTCATCTTCTCTAATAAATTCATCATTGAGATAATCTATTCCCGTATCAACCATCCCAATTAGCACTCCTCTTCCAGTCAAATCCAAGTAAGGATTGATTTTGATAGCATTTATATTATCTACACTGGATGGAGAAACAGCTTGTAGCACATATTTACTTCTTGGATCAACATAAAGTATCGATGGAACATCTCTATATAATTGATCAATGTATTCAGTTGGAACTGATATTACACCGATTGTATCAGTTATTATATCTCCACAAGCATAAGAAACTCTATCTATTTCTTCTTTGAAATTTCCTCTATATGCAACCAAATAATTAGGTGCATCTCCATAATATAAACTGCATTTTCTTGGTACTGGCACATTTATCTCCTTAGTAGTACTCATATTTAATAATATTTACAATTGTTTCAAATTATTCATAAGGAAAGAATTAATAAAAGTAGCATACCAGCATTTTTATTCTTTTCTTTAACTGGTATGCTACATTTTTACTAAATATAATAAAGTTATTGATTTTACTACTTTCTATTGCGATGCTAATTTCTTATAGATTTCTAATCTTTCTTTCGCATCGTTCTCAGTTTTCTCAAATAATTTATCAGCTTCCTCTGGAAAAGCTTTAGCTAAAGATGCATATCTTACTTCTCCCATCAGGAAGTCCTTAAATTCACCTTTTGGCTCTTTTGAGTCTAATGTAAATGGATTTTTTTCTCCTTTTAATGTAGGATTGTATCTATAAAGATGCCAATATCCACAATCAACTGCTTTCTTTTCTTCATCTTGCGAATTAGACATTCCTACTTTAATACCATGACTAATACATGTTGAATATGCTATTATAAGTGATGGTCCATCATAAGCCTCAGCTTCTTTTATAGCTTTAATAGTTTGATTCTTATCTGCTCCCATGCAAATCTGAGCAACATAAACATACCCATAAGTCATTGCCATTCTTCCTAAATCTTTCTTCTTAGTTCTCTTACCAGATGCAGCAAATTTTGCTATGGCTGCTGTAGGAGTTGATTTTGATGATTGCCCACCAGTATTTGAATAAATTTCTGTATCAAATACCAACACATTTACATTTTCATTGCTTGCAAGTACTTGATCAAGTCCACCATATCCAATATCATAAGCCCAGCCATCTCCACCAAATATCCATTGAGATCTCTTAACAAAGAATTCTTTATCTTTTAATATTTCTTTAGCAATTTCACTATTATCATTTTTAAGAACTTCAGTTAATCTATTAGCTCTTTCTCTAGAACCTTCACCAATATCTTTATTGTCTAACCAATCTCGCAATACTGCTTTAGCTTCTTCTGTCATACCACTTTCAAGGGCAATTGAAACATTATTAGCTATTCGTTCTCTTATAGTTTTAACACCTAGATACATTCCGTATCCAAATTCAGCATTATCTTCAAATAATGAATTAGCCCAAGCTGGTCCATGACCTTGTTGATTTTTAGTATACGCAGTAGCTGGTGCTCCTGCTGCCCAAATAGAAGAACATCCAGTTGCATTTGCAATCATCATTCTATCACCAAATAATTGAGTGACTAACCTTGCATAAGGGGTTTCACCACATCCTGCACAAGCGCCATTATACTCAAGCAATGGTCTTTCAAATTGACTTCCTTTAAGCGTATACTTATCCATTGGATTTTTGGCAATTACTTTTTCTATTGTGTAATTCCAAGCTTCTATTTGTTCATGCTGGCTGTCTTGTGATTTCATTACTAATGCCTTGCCAGGTGCTGGACAAACTTGAGCACAATTTCCACATCCCGTACAATCAAGTGGAGTAACTCCAATTGAGAAATACAATTTCTCATCGCTTTTAATTCCTTTAACATCAAGTAATTTAACACTCTTCGGTGCTTTATCTTTTTCTCCTTCATTTAACAAAAATGCTCTAATTGTTGCATGTGGACATACAAATGAACATTGGTTACATTGTATACAATTCTCTGGTATCCATTCTGGAACAGTCACAGCTATTCCTCTCTTTTCATAAGCTGTTGTTCCGTGCATGAATGTACCATCTTCCATACCTGCATTTATAAAAGTTGAGACAGGCATAGCATCTCCTTCTAATCTGTTCATTGGCCTTGTAATTTCTTTTATAAATTCCGGAAAATCTTCATTATGTTCAAGTTTATCATCTTGTGTATTGCTCCAATCAAGTGGAACTTTAATTTTAACTATTCCATTAATACCTTCATCTATTGCACCATGGTTCATATTAACAACTTTTTCGCCCTTTTTGCCATATGAACTTACTACTGCATCCTTCAAATATTTGACTGCATCTTCTACTGGTATTATATTGGCTATTTTAAAGAAAGCCGCCTGCATTATCATGTTTATCCTGCCGCCAAGTCCAATGTCTTGAGCGATTTTAACAGCATTTATTGTATAAAATTCAATGTTATTTTGAGCAATATACCTTTTCATTGCTGCCGGCAATCGCTCTTCTACTTCTTCTGGTGACCAAATTGTATTTAATAAGAACTTACCATCTTTCTTTAATCCTCTAAGTACATGATATTTATATACATATGATTGATTATGGCATGCAATAAAGTCAGCTCTATCAATTAAATAACGAGACTTTATTGGCTTATTACCAAATCTTAAATGAGATACTGTTATACCTCCAGATTTTCTAGAATCATAATCAAAATATCCTTGAGCATACATGTCTGTATGATCTCCAATGATTTTAATTGCACTTTTATTGGCTCCAACTGTACCATCAGATCCCAAGCCCCAGAATTTACATGAAGTAATGCCTTCAGGTGTAGCATCTATATCATCAAGTGGTCTAAGAGAAGTATTTGTAACATCATCTATTATGCCAATTGTGAAATTATTTTTAGGTTCATCTAAAATTAGATTATCATAAACCGCAGCTATATGTACTGGAGTTGGGTCCTTTGAACCAAGTCCATATCTTCCTCCTACAATAGTCGGAGCATTTTCCTTACCAAAAAAGCTTCTTACTACATCTAAATATAAAGGCTCACCTACTGAACCTGGTTCCTTTGTTCTATCTAAAACCGCAATCTTAGTAACTGTTTTAGGAATAGCTTTCAGCAATTTTTCCATAGAAAATGGTCTATAAAGTCTAACTTTAACTAACCCTACCTTCTGTTTATTTGAATTTAAATAATCTACAGTTTCCTCTACAACATCATTAACAGCACCCATGGAAATTATAATTCTATCAGCATCATGTGCTCCATAGTAATCAAAGCAATGATACGTTCTACCTGTTAATTTTGTTATTTCACTCATATAATCCTCAACTATATCCGGGATCACATCATAATATTTATTTACAGCTTCTCTGGTTTGGAAATATATATCTGGATTTTGAGCTGTTCCCCTCGTAACAGGATGATCTGGATTTAAAGCTCTTTTTCTAAAATCGTCAAGTGCTTTATAATCTATTAATTTAGCAAGTTCTTCTTGTTCTATTACCTCTATTTTTTGTATTTCATGAGAAGTTCTAAATCCATCAAAAAAGTTCATAAATGGCATTTTTGCTTTTATAGTGGCTAAATGTGCAACTCCACTTAAATCCATGACTTCTTGAACAGATCCTTCTGCAAGCATTGCAAATCCAGTTTGCCTAGCTGCCATAACATCTTGATGATCGCCAAATATGTTTAATGATGATGTTGCGAGAGCTCTTGCTGCAACATGTATTACACATGGAAGCAACTCTCCTGCTATCTTATACATATTAGGTATCATAAGTAATAACCCTTGTGATGCTGTATAAGTAGTTGACAGTGCACCTGCTTGAAGGGATCCATGTAGTGCGCCTGCAGCTCCTGCTTCTGATTGCATTTCAACAACTTTTACTGGCTGATTAAATATATTTTTTTTACCTTGTGAAACCCACTCATCTACATGTTCAGCCATTGGAGATGATGGAGTTATTGGGAAAATTACTGCCACTTCAGAAAATCCATAGGATATATATGCTGCAGCAGTATTGCCATCCATAGTTTTCATCTTTCTCATTGCATTTACCTCGTTTTCTTTTCTTCTAAACTTTTAATTGTCATTCTAACTTTTTTATTATCTGCTAAGAATATCTTACTTATTCATTTACAGGATAAATTGTAACCCTAGAATAAATAATAGCTTTCAAATGTATGATTCTAAATGCTATGATTAGGATAGAATAATAAAAAAGGAGGCATTTTTTATGTTTAAATTAAGAAATTTATACTTATATCTTGTTTGCTTTGTTTCATTAATGATGGTTCTAGCCGGTATAATCTTCACTGTACAAAATATTACTGATTTAATGTTCCCCACAAATTATTACTATGAAGGGATATCGCCAGATAAATCAGGCAGTTTATCGGAGTATGACAAAAAAATTTATGAGGAGAATCAAATAAGATATGAACAAAACCGTAGTATTGAAAGTAAAAAAAATGTCGCAAAATCAGTAGCGGTTGTTGTAGTTGCTTTGCCGACCTTTCTATATCACTGGCGAAAGGTTGAAAAAGAGAAGAATATTTAATTAATAATCACAAAATATAAAAGCAGTACCTGATATTAATAATCGAGAGTGTAAAATAGTCTGTGTAAACTTCATTAGGATGATATAATAAATTATCAAATGAAGGGAGCACAGGCTATGTCTTTATCTAGAGATGAATTAGTAAAATTAATTTTGAATAACTCTGATATA
>NZ_MZGT01000118.1 GCF_002029255.1 Clostridium chromiireducens | reverse complement strand
ATATTATGGCATTTCGTTTTAGTTCTATGAAAAATAAGACTTTTATAATAATATATGAGTTATTAGATAATCAATCATATTTATTATATTGTGTAATCCTTAGGTAAATATGCTAATAAGGTTTAATACACAATTTATTTAGAATTATAATATTCTTTCTTAATATATTTTATATATTTTTATTGATTAAAATTCTTCTAAGCATATCTAGTCCAGTAATAGTAGCTTGAAGTCTTATTTTACTCCTATTTCCTTTAAAAATGCATCTTTGAACTTTCACTTTGCCCTGTACATATACACCTACATAAACTAAACCAACAGGTTTTTCTTCAGTTCCACCTTCTGGTCCAGCAATCCCTGTCGTAATTATACTAACATCAGTTTTAGCTGTATTTGCAATTCCAATTGCCATTTCTCTTGCTGTCTCTTCACTTACAGCCCCATATTTATCTAATGTCTCATTGTTAACTCCGAGTCTATTATGCTTAGCAGCATTTGAATATGTTACAGCCCCTTCCAAAAACACCTCAGAGATTCCTGGGTAATTGATAAGTGTGCTAGCTATCATACCACCTGTGCATGATTCAGCTGTTGATATTGTAAGTTTTTTTTCAATCAAAAGTTTAGCAACAGCTTCTTCTATACTAATATCTTCAGTTGCATAAACATTCTCACCCAGTCTACTTATAATTTCATTCTCTATTGGCTCTATCAAATTTAATGCTTCTTCTTTATTACTAGCCTTCGCTGTTACACGGAGTACTACTCCAGTATCTTTTGCATACGGCGCAATTGTCGGGTTAGTTTGAGCATCCAATAAATCCTTAATTTCTTCTGCAACTGCACTTTCCCCAATTCCCAATATTTTAATCATTTTTGAAATTAGTAAAGAGTCTGTTTTTCCTTGAAGATAGGGCCTAACTGTTTCTTCAAACATTGGTTTCATCTCTTTTGGTGGTCCAGGTAAAATAATCATTATTTTATTATTCTCTTCTATAATGACACCTGGTGCTGTACCATTATCATTATTTATTATAGCTGCTCCTTCTGGAATCAGCCCTTGCTTCAAATTATTCTCAGTCATTTTTCTTTCTCTAAATTTAAAATAATCTTTTATCTTTTCAATTGAATCTCGATCTTGAAATAATGCCTTATTGAAATATTTGGCTGCAACTTCTTTTGTTAAGTCGTCCTCTGTTGGACCAAGTCCCCCTGTTGTTATTATAATATCACTTCTACTATATGCCTCATCAAATGCATGTATAATTCTTTTTTCATTATCACCTACAACTTGTTGATAATACATATCTATCCCAAGTGACGCTAACTCTTGAGCTAAGTACTGAGCGTTTGAATTAACTATATCTCCAAGTAAAATCTCTGTTCCTATAGCTATAATTTCTGCTTTCATATTATTACCTTCTTTTTATCTCATAATTTATAAAATTTTATTTATTTTCTTAATTCAAAATTATACTCTCAAATTATAATTTATTACAATAATTTCTTCTAAGACTATTAAGTAATCTTCATCATATGATTAAAACCTATTCAATTAAAATTGAATAGGTTTTATAAAAATATTTTCTTTTATAATATGCTATCTCCAAATATATAATTTAGAGATAGCTTATATAAAAAATTTTTTCATCTCAATCTACTCTAAGCAAATACTTGATATCATAAAACAAAAGTCTCTTTAAAAATAAGTATTTACCTAAAATAAATTTAGTAATATGTATGAGAAGAAAAAATTCGTTGCAAAGAGAGCTTCCATAGTTATAGTGTATGTTTGAATTTCTATACTTATTCATATCTATTAACATTTTTATTATAAAATTTGTATTTTATAATCTTTATAATACCTAGAAACGCCTTTACTTTAACATGATTGCATGAGTCAGTATCATTATTTGTCTTCAGTTTCTAACAGTGCTAGCGCTACTGCCCCTACAACCCCTGCATCAGTTCCTAAACCTGCTGGCACAATTTTAACTGATTCTGCCATAGATTTAAAACATCTCTTATCTACAACTTTTCTCACTGTATCAAAAACAATATCTCCAACTTTTGATACTCCTCCACCAATTATGATCACTTCTGGATCGAAAATAGCTACTGAATTAGCTATAGCTATTCCTAGATAATTTAATGCAGTATTAACTATATCTATACAAACAGGATCTCCTTCAGCTGCTTCTTTAAACACTTCATATGAAGTAACAGTTTCATATTTTCTTAGCGAAGTTTCAACTTTACTATTTAATGCTTCTTGTCCCCTTTTTGCAATTGCAGTTCCTGATGAAGTTGCCTCTACACAACCTATATTTCCGCAATTACATCTTGGACCATCTGGCGCAACTGTCATATGACCAATTTCTAAAGCATTTGAAGTATGGCCTCTATATACTTTTCCATTTAAAATAGCTCCACCACCTACTCCAGTGCTTACTGTAAAGAATACTACATCTTTAGCGCCTTTTCCTGCTCCAAACATGTATTCTCCAATAGCCGCAACGTTTGCATCATTATCTAAAAATACTGGAACTCCAAATTTTTTATTTAGTGGTTCAACTAAATTAAAATTCTTAAATGGAAGGTTTGGAGTATAAATTATAGTTCCCTTTTCAGCATCTAATGGTCCAGGGGAACCGATACCAATTCCTTTTATGTCTTCATATGCTACTGATCCATCTTTAATTACTTTTTCTACAGATTCAATAATTCTATTTAATACTGGAATTTCTCCTTCTTGTGCATTTGTAGGCACTGTTGTTTGACAAATTACTTCTCCATTCAAATCAGATAATGCTGTGCTTATCTTTGTGCCTCCTAAATCTACTCCTACAACATACTTTTGCATAATATAACTCTCCTTCATTTATTAATATCCCAATTAAAAACAATTTACTCTAATAAACATTATACTATATTATGTTGCTTTATTAAAACCAGTATTTTAAATATTATTTTGAGAAGAGCATTTATTTGCGCTTATGTAGTAGTTACCCAAGTCATCATATTGCGTATAACTAATAATAAACTGATTATCCAAAAGCATTGTGTTAATTAAATTAATATCATTCTTATTATTCCTATCAACCCTTATCACAAAATTATCATCTTTATCTATAATATTCAAATAATCAAATATATTGCTGTAATCACTTAATTCTATATTTCCACTAATGTCCATAGTGTAATCTGACATTAATTCAACCTCCTTATTAATACAATAATTAAATATTCTTCTAAACAAGTACAAAAATAGTATGGATCATTACAAGTAATTTTATCCTCATTACTCTAATGTAAAATTTACCTCATATCTCAAAATAAACTACTAAAATAATTAAAGACAGATTGTCCTACTATAAATCTCCCAATGAAATTGATTTATTTATAGTTGTACAATCTGTCATAAAAATATTTAAAATTAATTATCAGAAATTCTGATGAGAAGCATGCATTATGCTGACCACTAATTATTTCATTTTTTTACTATCAGAAACTACTACAAATTACTTTCTTTGCCCACTCATACTTTCTATAGCTTTTGATACTTCAACTTCCGGAACTTCCTCATACCTTACAAATTCTTTTGAGAATATTCCCCTCCCCTGAGTTATAGAACGTAATTCCGTAGCGTATTTTCTTATTTCTACAAACGGAACCTCAGCCGTAACTCTTTGTTTACTATCTTCTGGTTCCATCCCAATTACTCTTCCTCTCTTTTTATTTATATCTGCTATTACATCCCCCATATATTCATTAGGCAATAGAACCTCTACTTTCATTATAGGTTCCAATAGAATTGGCTTGGCCTGTTCAAGTCCTTTCTTATAAGCTATAGATGCCGCAACCTTAAATGCCATTTCAGATGAATCTACAGAATGATATGACCCATCATGAAGAGTTGCTTTAAGTCCTATGACTGGGCAACCTGCTAAAACCCCATGTGATATGCATTCCCTTAATCCTTTTTCTACTGCCGGAATAAAATTCCTTGGAACAGCACCTCCTACAACGTTATCAACAAACTCCAAATCCTCTTCTCCATCGGTTCTAGGTTCAAATTTAATTACAACATCACCATACTGTCCATGTCCACCAGATTGTTTCTTATGCTTTCCTTGTACATCTGAAAGACCTTTAATAGTTTCCTTATACGGTACTTTTGGCAAACTTAATACTATATCCACTCCAAATTTATTTTTTATCTTACTTGCTATAACATTAATATGTGTCTCTCCTAATCCTGAAATAATAATTTCAGCATTTTCTATATCTCTATCTATTTCAAGAACAGGATCTTCATCTTTTAACTTGGTTAAAGCTTGAGATATTTTTTCTTCATCACCTTTAGCTTGTGGTATAGCAGCCATTGAATAAACTGTTTTAGGAAAATTCATCTTATCATACATTATTTTAAAGTCTGGGCTAGCTAAAGTATCTCCCGTATTTGTGTACTGAAGCTTAGAGATTGCTCCAATATCTCCGGCAATTATTCTCTTTGTAGGTATTTGAGTCTTACCTCTAATAAAACAAATGTGAGATAATTTTTCACTTTTTTCCTTATTAACATTTAGTACAGTCATATCGTCTTTTGCTTCACCTGTCATAACTCTAAAGAACGATATTCTTCCTACAAACGGATCTGCAATAGTTTTAAATACTAGCGCAGAAAATGGCTTATCCTGATCGAAACTTATGAAAACCTCTTCATCTTTTAATACATCTAGAGCCTTTTGAGGGATTGCATATTCTGGTGAAGGAAAACACTCTATAATGTCATCAACTAGTGAATCCATTCCTATAATCTTAGTCGCACTTCCACACATAACTGGTGCAATATCTCCGCTAGCACATCCACTAATTAAACCTTTATATATTTCTTCATCACTTAATTTGCCTTCACTAAAATATTTATCAAGTAACACTTCATCTGTTTCTGCAACTGCCTCCATTATCATTTTCTTACATCTTTCAACCTCATCTATTAATTCCTCTGGTATGTCTAATATCTCTATTTTCTTAGTCCTAACATCATATATTCTAGCTTGTTTAGATATAATATTTATTACTCCTTTAAAATTATCTTCTTCTCCTATTGGATATTGAATTGGAACTACACTTATTCCAAATTGCTCTTTTAGAGAATCTAGTACCTTATTAAAACTGGCATTCTCCCTGTCTAATTTATTTATAAAGAACGTTCTTGGTAACTTAATTTTATTACAATATTCCCATGCTCTTTCAGTTCCAGCCTTTACTCCAGAAACTCCACTTACAACTATCATGCCTACATCTACAGCTCTCATACCCTCAATACATTCGCCCTGAAAATCAGCATATCCCGGAATATCTATAATATTTATCTTAACATGGTCTAATTCAATTGGAGCTACTGAAAGTGCAATCGAGAATTGTCTCTTCTTTTCTTCGGTATCAAAATCTAAAACCGTAGTTCCATCTTCAATCTTCCCTAACCTATCAGTTATTTTCGAATAATATAAAATACTTTCAGCTAAAGAAGTTTTTCCTGTGCCATTGTGTCCCATTAATCCTACATTTCTTAAATTTTTAATACTATAATCCTTCATAAATTCTGCCAATTCCATAATCTACTTAGAAATTGGCATCCACCTGCCTTTCAATTCATAATGCTCTGTACTATATAATATTCTATATTCTTTTATCAAATCCTCCTTATTATCACAATTTTCTGAATATTCTTGTAAATCATTTCTTTATTATTAAATTTATAATTTAATGCTTGCCTCTCATTGTGGTATTAATATAAAAACAGTATAATCTTATCATTGGGTATTATAGGGTACATATTAATTTAAATTTTAAATCTAAATTACATGGAGGAAAGATTTAATGAAGATTAAAATATGCCCAACAAGTTATAATATCTTATTTATCATATCTGCCATTCTAATAACTATTGGAATATTATTTACCAAGCCTCAAGTAGGAGTTGCTGACCAAGGCGATTTTGATAGAGTTATGAGCATTTCTGGTTTAACTTTGTTAGATTCAGATTCAAGTAATCCCAACTTCTCTAGGTTTTATAAGTACATAATAACAGATTATAAGATTATTCCTTTAGATGATCTTTCTGATACAATTACCGGATGTAGTTTAAGTTATTTAATTGTACTTATTAATTGTATTTCCAAACTTATGGGAGTAACAATTTTTAAAACTCACTACTTAGCTACTGTCTACAGTATCATATATATTCTTTCTTTTAGCATAATATTAAAATCTCTGAACATAAAAAATAGTTTCAAATTTCTACTTATAGCGCTACTGATATTGTTTGTATTCTTTGATGGCAACTATCTAATTTGGTTTAACAGTTTGTATGGAGAACCAATGATGTTAACCACACTATTATTATTCATTTCATCTGTTCTTAATTATATAAATTATAAATATGTTATGAGAAAAACTGAACATATAACACTAAAAGTAGTTTATATATTAATTTCATCATTCTTATTCTTAGGTTCAAAACTACAGGTGCTTACTGCATTACCCTTTGTCGTATGTTTTCTCATAAAAATAGTATGGGATAATAAGTATTACTTAAATAAAATTAATAAAGCTTTTTTGTGCATATTTATCTATTTGGTAATTGTTTATCCAATTGGAGTTAGCACAAATTGTAGTAATTTGTGTAAAGATACAGAGTACAACTCAGTTTTTTATGGTATACTAAATGATTCTAAGACACCTGAACAAGACTTAATAGATTTAGGCCTCAATCCAGATATGGCTGTAGATGCTGGAAAACATGCCTACCTCGATGTAGATGAATATGTAAAGTATATTCCTAGAGATGAAGCGACCTATTCGGAATTTTATGATAAAATTAGTAATTTAAAACTTGCTGAATTCTATTTAAGACATCCTAATAGGTTATTTAGTGGCATGAAATATACAGTAAGTAAAGCATTTTATACCAGTACATCATTGGGTAAGTATTCCCAAAGCGATAACCAAGCTTCTACTAGCGAATTCCATAAGTTTACTTTATGGTCATACATCAGGGAGAACTTCTTTCCTAGAAGTCTGCTATTTATAATTTTGATTTATTTATCTGTAATATTATTCTCTTTTTATAAGTATATAAAAAATAAATATAATTTAGAAACAAAAAATAAAATATTCCTACTTTGGACTATTATTCTAATTAGCATTGCTCAATTTCCTATGCCGTTTATAGGTAATGGTAGAGCTGATACCGCTAAACAGTTATTTCTTTTTAATTCAATTTTTGACGGCCTGATTTTTCTCATTTGTATATATATTTTCTTCAAAATAATAGACACAGTCAAGTTTAGACTGCAAAAATAATTTTGCTCAACGAATAAACACCGCCTCTATATTTCAAAATCTCTAATAATTAATATATGTACCTACAACAATAAGTCCGTTGCTACTTTCACAATAAATTTAAAATAGGAGTTATAGTCGAAGCATATCATTCATGTTTCAAGATTCATGATATGCTTCGACTATAAACTCCTATTGTAATAAAGCTTAATATAATTTATTAATAAGCTTGCAGTTCAATTAAATAATAAATTATATACTTTATACCTTATCTTTTTTAACTTGTCTAATATTGGCTAAACTATCTATTAATAATTTAATTATTATGAGAGTAATCCCACCTAAAGTATCTATTATGACGTCTCTAATAGCTCCTTCTCTTCCTACTATAAATAACTGATGTATTTCATCAGTGCAAGCATAAATGAATACTATTATTATTGTTATAATAACAACCCTCTTAGTATTAACGTATAAATTTAATACATTAAACGTTAGTAGCGATAGAATCATATACTCAATAAAATGTGCACATTTTCTGACAACAAAATTAGCGAGCTGCCCAAAAACTCCATTAATATCAATTCCTATACTAGAAAGTAATTTTATCACTCCTATACTCTGAGAATCCGATATTTGAGCGGGCTGATTCGACATAATAAATATTACGCCCATCCATATAATTAATAATATCCAGTTAATTGCTATCTTTCTTTTGTTTCTCATCTTCTATCCTCTTCTAAATAAATCATAATAATGGCATATATAATAATTATCTCTTCTCATCATTATATACTAACTTACATTTTATTTCTGTTAAATCAACATAGGCAAAATCCTTAAAAATAAGTAATAGTAATTCTATATAATGAGTTCATTCTGACATGTACCTATTTATATATGCAAGAGATTCTTCTAATAATTCTTGTCCTTTTTCCAATCCATCGATCTTCATCTCAAGATTGCATATCCTTTGATCAATCTGATACATAAACTGTTTTATATCTTGCAACAACTTTGACTCATACGTTACTTGTATACCTTCATCATCAACAAATACTTTTTCTGGCGGAGAACCACACTTAGTACACTTCGCATATATACCTTGTTTTTCTAAGTTATTAAATACTTTGAACGTATCATTATTACATTGCTCACAATTCGACAACATCATAAACTCATAACAGCTCACGTCATAATAATAAGTACTTCCACAATCTTTGCATGTTAATTTTAATCTATCATCTTCTGTTACTATATTAAATTCATTACCACTACATCCATCTTTTTTGCAGACAATAGTTCGTACCATAATTCTCCCCTCTCACATTAATAATCTTTTCTCCATCTAATACATTGTATGTCTAAATACATTTTTGCATATATTTTACATATAAATTATATATTATATTCTTTTAATTGTACACTTTAATAATTAGTATTTTTAATTCATTTTACCTAATAGTTCTACTATTTTTGCTTAATTTTATAATATTAATATCAATTATATTATCCGAAATATCGATAGAATTTATCTTCTTACTTGTTTGCATAACAAAAAAGTCATGAATTATATAATTCATGACTTTTTTTGGTGGAGATAAAGAGATTCGAACTCTTGACCCCCTGCGTGCAAGGCAGGTGCTCTCCCAACTGAGCTATACCCCCATGGTGGACCTTCAGGGACTCGAACCCTAGACCTACCGGTTATGAGCCGGTTGCTCTAACCAACTGAGCTAAAGATCCGTTAAGTTAAAATATTAACTTAAATCTTGTATTCTACAAGAATACCTCGCAACGTCCTACTCTGCCACACAGTCGCCCGTGCAGTACCATCGGCGCTATAGACCTTAACTTTCCTGTTCGGAATGGGAAGGAGTGTTACCTCTATGCCATCATCACGAGATTAAGTGAATTCCCAAATCTATGATTTGGTTGAATGAACTTATGCAAATCACTAAAGTGATTTGTATTCCTTGTTCTTTCAAAATTGCACATAGTTTTTTTAATGTATTACAACTTGATTATTTATTGGTCAAGCCCTCGACCTATTAGTATCAGTCAGCTAAATATGTTACCATACTTACACCTCTGACCTATCAACCTTGTAGTCTTCAAGGGGTCTTACTAGCTTACGCTATGGGAAATCTAATCTT
>NZ_MZGT01000117.1 GCF_002029255.1 Clostridium chromiireducens | reverse complement strand
GGCAGGTTACCCACGTGTTACTCACCCGTCCGCCGCTAATCCGTCCCCGAAGAGACTTCATCGCTCGACTTGCATGTGTTAAGCACGCCGCCAGCGTTCGTCCTGAGCCAGGATCAAACTCTCAATATAAAGTGAAACTTAATTTAGATGAAGTTTACCTTCAGCTAAATGTTAGTCGAACTTATACCCTCAAGGGGCACAATGTCCATATTGGAAAAAGTTTAATCTTAGCTTACTCAAATAAAGAATTGCTGGTTTACTTAAATGTATTTATGTTATTCTGTTCAATTTTCAAAGAGCAATTTTTTTCTTAAGCCTTTTTTATTACAAGGCTTTACAAGTTTCTATCGTTTCTGATAGCTTACTCAGTATATCACTGCCTCAGTATCTTGTCAACAATCCTTTTTTTAAACTTTTGAATTCTACATATTGAATGTAGTGATACTCCAATCTAGAATTATTATATCTGATCTTCTAAAATTACTAATTAGCCTCATCCCCTGTATGAGAATATCCACGTTATTTATTTTAATATCATACAAATCCCCCTCTTCCTTTTGTATATTGATTTTAACCACTACAAAAATGTAGTGGTTAAAATTAAACTGTAGTTTTTATCCTCTATTCATGTAAATCAGTCTTTTATTAATATGTTTAATAATTTCACATCAGTTAATGCTTCTATTCCATACTGGATATCAGCCTCTAATGCAAAAATATCACCTTCTCTTATTACTGATTCATCATTTTCATTGTAAACAACTTTAGCTTCTCCCTCTATTACAATAAAAAAAGATTCCATTTGATAATATTCCTTATCAATACTTTCGCCTTTTGCATATGAAAAGAATCTTACTTCATGCTTTTCATTATCTACTAAAGCCTTACTTGCTATAGTATTTCCCGAATGACTTATCATATCTTTCATCTTTATTGGTTCGAATGGCTTGATATTTCTTAAATACTTCATACTTTTAATCCTCTTTTACTACTATTAATAACATTTTCATGTCTTCTTTAGCTGTTACTTGATGCTGAATATTTGCTGGCATAACTACCACTTGCCCTTTGTGAGCTTCCATTACTTCATCACCTATTTTTACGGTAGCCACTCCTTCATGAATAACAATCATAGCATCACCTTTGGCTGCATGAGGCCCTACGCCTTCACCTTTTCCAAATGCTAATGCAGTAAGGCCTACACCTTTTTTTTGGGCCATCGTAACAGTTTCGATTTGACCTTCTTTGCAGCTCACTAAGCTGTCAAAATCTATTGCCTTTGATTTTTCAATGTTTTTAATTAATTCTTGCATATTACATTCTCCTTTACATTTATACGATAGCTAGCATCCGTAACACTTTCTCTTCTTCAAATAGAGATAACGGCTCGCTTCTTGATATTCTGTCCTCTGATAGTATAAGTTCAACTAAATTCAGCTGGCGTTAAAACTCCACCTGAAAAGTTTCACTTTATAGATAAGCTGTAAAAGTTTCTATTAACTCTTCATTATTTTTGTTTATATTACTATCAAAATATAAATCCAATATAGGAATAGTTATTTCCTCTTTATATTTTTCTCTTAATATTTTTAGTATAGTGGCTGTATTCTCATACATTGAACTTACTACAATAATCCCATCAACATTTTCTGCTGTAAGCAATTTAGCAAACCTATATCTTCCACTTCCTCCTGAATAATTTGGAAGCTTATCTTTTAGTATTTCATTAAGACTGTCGATATCTTTATTAAATGGCGATTTTTCTCCTAAAACTAGATTAACTTTATTAATAATTTTCCTAGCTTCATCTACTAATTTTAAATATTGTTTATTAGTTTTATTTCTCTTATTGCTAAAATCTTTATATAACATATATAATTCTTCTGCTAATGGCTGCTTTACAACGTCATAATTATTTATTAGTCTTTTTATAAGATTATTATTTAAATAATCTTTATGCACTACTAAAGCTTCTCCCACTATAAGTAGTTTCTTTTTATTTTCTTCTAGTATCTCATCATTTAGATTTCCTAATTTCTCATCAAAATATGAGTCTGTCATATTATTATTTTTTATTACTTTGATTAAATCATCTAGAGATGATTCTTTTTTATTTTCATGTAATCTATTAATTAAATCTCCTATTACCAATGCTTTAAAGAATTCAAGACCAAAATCTTTATCCCCTAAATAATCTTCCATAAATGGAGCGTGGAGATTTAATTTTCTGCCATATTCTAAGGCTTTACATTGTATAAGCTTCCCATACTGACCAAAGGTTTCACTTCCTTCATCTGTTGGAAGATATAATGTATATTCCTTATCTTCATTTTTAATTTTATTTATGACTTCAGATATTAAACCAGTTAATGAGAAATATTCTTTTCCTTTTGAGAATTGTTTTCCAATTTCAATTGTACTTCCATTTACAGGTTCTAAAATTATAACTTTTATATTTTTTCTTTCCAGAAAAGCTTTTAGTATATTGCTATATGGATACATATATGGAATTATCACTTCATCTTCTGTTTCATCTTTAAAGTTTTCAAGTTTTTTAGATACATCAACATCTTTGCTTCCTTTTTCTAATGACTTATTGCTTTCACAATTTTTAATGGAATTTATAAATGCTTCTACTCTTGTAATTACTCCAACTTTTGAAGAATGTTCATCTACTTCTATATGCAGATAAGGCTTGCTTCCCATTTCCTTCTTGAAATAATGAGTAAGTATTGTATCTGGTCCGCATCCATGATTAGTAATATATATTGGATATAAATTTTTATGCTTTCTTATAATTTTTGCGCCTGTTATTATATGTTGTCCAAAAGGCCAATACATATTTGAATATTCTTCTCCCAAGTCCATTTCCGAGGCTTCAAGATGAGTTAAATGAAGCACTTTATATCCACGCTTTTTTAGTTCATTTTCTATCCCCAGGTTTAATGCAGGATCAATAATGTTATACACTCTGCTTATCATTACAAATACTTTTTCATCTTTGCCTATATTTTTTAATACTTCAGTTCCTAAAGCTTCAAGATTCCTTTCATAATCCATAAACTTTTTCATACCGGACATTACTGCAGCAGCTGTTTCTATTTTATTTTTCCCAAGTTCTTTTCCTAAGCTTAATAAGGTTTTAATCATATATTGTTTTCCAAAATTAAAAGATAATACTGGTGATATTAATTTAATGTTTTTTTCTTCTAAATTAAATACGCTTTCAATTATCTTTGGTGAAGTCTGCATATATACACATGCATAATCTTCTCTTACGCCTGAACCAGAATGCTTCATAGTATACAAATGAGGAAGAAATATATAATCAACCTTTTTCTCTAAAAGCCATGCTACATGTCCATTTATCAATTTAACAGGGAAACATGTTTCTTCAAAAGAGTATTCCTGGCTAAGTCCAATTATCTCTTCATTAGTTGCATCTGAAAGCAAAACATTATATCCTAACCTTTTAAATATCTCATTAAACATCGGGAACATTTTATTGAGAAATAGTACTCTTGGTATTCCTATTGTTTTTTTATCAGCATCTTTATCAGTTATATATCCATCTAAGAAGAATTTTTCACTCATTTTTGAATAATCTATACTGCTATTTTGTTTTTCATCTTTCTCGTTATTCTTAATGTTTTCCTTTGTTAAAACCGCTGTTCCTAAAGCACCTGTAACGCTAAAGAATTCTGGAATAATAATTTCTTTTTTAAGTAAAGATCTAAAAGCATTTACAACTGCTTGATTATGAGCAATCCCGCCTTGAAGGAATATTTTATTTCCAATAGGTCTATTTCCGACAACTCTGTTTAAATAATTTTTTACTATAGAATAAGCTAGACCAGCTGAAATATTTTCAATACTTTCGCCTTCTCCTATTGCTTTGCCTATATTACCTTCAATAAAAACAGTACATCTATCGCCTAAATTGCAAGGACTATCCCCTTTTAAAGCCACATTTCCAAATTCATAAATACTTATTCCAAGCTTCTTAATCTGCTCTTCTATAAATGCTCCTGTTCCTGCTGCGCATATTTTATTCATTTCAAAGTCTTTTACTAATTTATTTTCTATACATATGTATTTTGAGTCCTGACCACCAATTTCAAATATAGTATCAACATCACTACATACATTTATAGCTCCTTCCGCTTGAGCTGTAATTTCATTAACAATTAAATCTGCATTAATTAATTTTCCAATATACTCTCTACCAGAACCAGTTGTACCTATTCCTTTGAATTTAAAGTCTTGTCCTAATCTTTTCTTTAACTTATAAAAATATTCTGTTACAACTTCTTTTGGTTTTCCATTAGTTTTTGTATAAATATAGTCAATAACCTTATTATCTTCATCAATAACAACAAAGTTTATACTTGTTGATCCAATATCAACGCCCAAGTAACCTTCTTTTAAATTATTATTTATACAAGTATGCTTATTTAAGCTATCATTTACTCCAAATTTATCTAACTTTTCAAATAAACTATTTTTAGACTTTTCTACAATTGATTTTTCAGTAGCATTAAGTTGATTAATGTCTATAGTTAGTCCTTTTTCTTCAGCTACTTTACAGGCACCAAAACATGTGAGTAACTCAAAATTTTCTTCAATTATAATATCCTCTTCTTCTAGCTTTAATACATCTTTTAGAGCCTTAACTACTCCTTTGTTATGTATTACCCCTCCAGAAAGCATAACTGGTTTATTAAGCTTATTTTTCTGAAGAACATTTGCTTTATAATTTCTAACAAGCGCATGGCACAATCCTTGTAATATATTTTCTACTTTCACCCCATCCTGCATATGATGTATCATATCAGTCTTTGAAAAAACGCTGCATCTTCCAGCTATTCTTGGGATTTCTGTAGCCTTTTCTGTGTAATTTGATATATCTTTAATATCTATAGACAATCTTGAAGCTTGCTCTTCTAAAAAAGAACCAGTACCAGCTGCACAGCTTGTATTCATGAAAAATTTCACACTTCTATTTTCTATATCTGTAATATATTTTGTTTCTTGCGCACCTAGTTCAATAATAGATTTAGCACTTTTATTCTCAAATAAAGTTCCTTCAATAAGAGAAATACTATTATTAATCTGATATTTTTTATCTAAATTAATTCTCGATGATAGGCTTCCTGTTATTCCAATAATTATATTTGATTCTTTATTAATTATTTTAACTTTTTCGATCAACTCTCCATAATGTTTAATTATATTTCCTTTATGGAAAATATAATTACTTTCAATTAAATTATCGTTACTATCTAAGTAAACATACTTAAGCGTTGAATAACCGATATCTATTCCTAACTTATTCATAACACCCTCCTTTGAAATTTATTCTCATTTGCTTCTTATAAATATTATATTACATTTTTATTATAGACTCCGTATCATATGATACGCTTAAGAAGAAATTTATGGGGAGTCTGATGTTAGAGTTATATAGCCTAAAATACCCTATAGAGTTGACTTTTTTATCGTCTATTCTATAGGATACAATCTCATTATCTTATGATCCATCCTTTATTAAAAACAAAATTTGCACTATATCTTTCAATCTGAAGTATTGCTCAATCTTTTCATCATTTTAATAAAGATTATAGGAATGTGCGATTTTATATATCATATTTTTAGTTAAGACTAAAAAGAAACTATACTAATTAATCAATAATCAACTGCAATAATGGATTATGCCTACCTTCCATTTCTATAATCACAATCGCAATTACGAGCTGGAGGAATACTCTGTATGAAGTTAAAAATATTTTCCGGATCATATTTAGCTTTAATTCTCCTAAGCCTAGCAAAATTATCGCCATAATATTCATGGCCGTAATCTTTTATACATAAATCTGGTACATTTACATATGATCCAGTTATATACGGCTGCAACCTTGCACGTGTCTTCTCAACAAGCATAATATTCTCTCGTGCTTCACCTTTTTCAATCCATGAGGCATCCCATTCCAAATAATATTTCGTATTTCTCCAGAAAAAGGCTGTATCCTTTGGATTTACACTATTCATAGCGCCTCCAGAGTTAAGGAAAAAGAAATTAGATTCGCTTCCTTTTGCCTCTTCTAAGAAGCTTCTTATCGCTTTAATTCCTTCTTCAGGCAGAGTTTGCTCAACCCATGCAGATGACCATGTACTCTTCTGTTCATCGAAGAAAGGTTCATTTGGAGCCCAGAAATCTATTGCCTCACTTAGTGTGACCCCGTCAATAATTACCTTTAAAGGACATCCTACCTCTATCAAAGGTCTTATCAATCTCTTAAGTTCTGCTT
The DNA here is from genome assembly GCF_002029255.1 of Clostridium chromiireducens. Classification (GTDB taxonomy): domain Bacteria; phylum Bacillota; class Clostridia; order Clostridiales; family Clostridiaceae; genus Clostridium; species Clostridium chromiireducens. The sequence goes on along the minus strand of NZ_MZGT01000117.1, from coordinate 3,390 downwards.
TAGTACCAAGGAATAATCCCTGCGAGCGGAGAAGTCCATTTGTTTTTGAATATATCTCCAATATTGTACCGAGCCTTACATCTACAAATGGAGACCATCTTTGCCATGCATCAATAACTTCATCTAATTGCTCCCATGGCCAAATTATTTGAAATATCCCAACTTCAGCAGGAGCGCGACGTATTCTAAATGTGTATGAGGTTATAATACCGAAGTTACCTCCTCCACCTCCACGAATAGCCCATAGCAAGTCTGGATTCTCGTTTTCACTAACGTGCATAACCTCACCATTTGCATTAACTATAGTGGCAGCTAGAATATTGTCTGAAATTACTCCTGCTGTTCGTTGTATAGCTGTAATTCCTCCACCAGTACTTATTCCGCCTATACCAACAGTGGAACTATCTCCAAAAGGAGCAAGGAAACCTTCCTTTGCTAGCATCCTCACAAGAGAGCCAACTCGTATTCCTGCCTCAACGGTGGCAATTAAATTGGCTTTATCCACCTTTACTCTTTTCATTAGACCAGTATCTATAACAATTCCACCATTTGTTTGTGAAAAATCTTTTGCTAGAGCATGTCTGCCGCTTCGCATCCTAATTGGTACATCATTCTCACGAGCCCACTTGACTGCATTTTCCACATCTTCCTTATTCTTTGCAAAAACAAATACACTAGGAAACGCGTTGGTGAACGGATTCCAGTTCATGCGAGCTTCCCTGTATTCAGGATCATTTGGGCGAATTACCTTTCCGGTTAATTTTGTTTTACATTTCATATAGTCACCCTCTTTTGTAAATTATCTTTATATAAAAACAATGTGATTTTTTACACAAAGCTTGTTATATTTTATAATATGAACTTTTATAGAATTAGTACCATCTTTTGACTTGGAATCTAACATAACACTATAAAAATAATACGAGTTTTTGCTTAGAGACTGTGAATCCAAAAGGCAAGTCCGCTCATATTTTCCCTCGTACTTTTTCACAAAAAAGAGTATACAGTTTTCATTAATATGTAATTCAACAAATGATATTATTACACATATACCTAGGAAATTGTTACAACCTTTTCTGGCTGTTTATCAATTACTGTTTCACCATAAGTATGTTTAATAGTAAGTGGATAAGTTACGGTCGCACTTTGCTCCACATTAGATTTATCTTTATTTTGTTCCGCTTCTCCTGTTGAACATCCTGTTATTAATAAAGTACAAGCAAGAATAATCGTAGTTATTCCCTTTAGTTTCATAATCGCCCTCCTAATTTTTATGTTGCTCTTACTATATTAAATTTTAATTTGGAATTATAACACCAGATTAATCGAAAATGATTATAATTAATATATATATGCTATTATATTGTTATCAGTAAAATTTGTTAACTTTACATAAAAAATCTACTTTGCATGATTTAAATGATACTCAACGAACAAAAAAACTCACAAAATCTTAAATTTAGATTTCATGAGTTTTTTATGCTTTTTAATATATTAAGATAATATTCATACAATAGTACCTAAAAGGATACTTATAGCTTCTACATAGCCTGCAATTTCATTAACTCCAGAATTAATCATATATTCCTTGTTTAAATATAAAAGTTTCGTTCATAGTAGTTTTATGTATTAACACACAGTAATTGCGAATTATTATACTAAGTCATATATTGTAAAAGACAGTGCTATTTTAACAAATATTCATCAATAGCTTTTGCCGCTTTTTTACCAGCACCCATAGCAAGTATTACTGTTGCGGCCCCTGTAACTGCATCTCCGCCAGCATAAACAGCTTCTTTAGTAGTAAGACCTGTTTCTTCTTGAGCTACTATACATCTTCTCTTATTAATTTCTAAACCTGCAGTTGTTGATGAAATTAATGGATTTGGCGATGTTCCAAGAGACATTATTACAGTATCTACATCCATAACAAATTCTGATCCAGGAACTTCAACTGGACTTCTTCTACCAGATGCATCTGGCTCTCCAAGTTCCATTTTAACGCATTTCATGCCTTTAACCCATCCATTTTCATCAACTAGAATTTCTGTTGGATTAGTTAATACATCGAAGATTACTCCTTCTTCCTTAGCATGATGTACTTCTTCTACTCTTGCTGGAAGTTCAGATTCTCCTCTTCTATATACAATATGGCTTTCTGCGCCAAGTCTTAAGGCAGTTCTTGCTGCATCCATAGCAACATTTCCTCCACCAACTACTGCAACTTTCTTTCCGGCTCTTACTGGTGTATCATATCCTTCTACAGCAGCTTTCATTAAGTTTACTCTTGTTAAAAATTCATTAGCAGAGCATACTCCATTAGCATTTTCTCCTGATATTCCCATGAACTTAGGAAGACCTGCTCCTGAACCAATAAATACAGCTTTAAAGCCTTCTTCTTCAAATAATTCATCTATTGTTATAGTTCTACCAATTATAACGTTAGTTTCAATTTTAACACCAAGCTTTTTAATATTTTCAACTTCATTTTTAACTACTTTTTCTTTTGGAAGTCTGAATTCAGGAATACCATATTCTAATACTCCTCCTGCTTTATGAAGTGCTTCAAATATAGTTACGTCATATCCCTTTTTAGCTAAATCTCCAGCACAAGTTAACCCTGCTGGTCCACTTCCTATAACTGCAACTTTAATACCATTTTTAGGTTCTGTTGCACTTAAATCAACATTATGTGATGCTGCCCAATCTGCTGTAAATCTTTCAAGCTTACCAATCGAAACAGAATCACCTTTTATTCCTACAACACATCTTCCCTCACATTGTTTTTCTTGTGGACAAACTCTTCCACATACTGCTGGAAGTGAACTATATTTAGAAATTTCTTTTGCTGCCTCTTCAAATTTTCCTTCTTTAACATATCCGATAAATCCTGGAATATTGATTGAAACTGGACAGCCTTCTACACATCTTGGATTTTTACAATTTAAGCATCTTGAAGCTTCTTTTGTTGCTTCTTCTTCATTATATCCAAGACAAACTTCTTCGAAGTTTGTTGCTCTAACCTTAGGGTCTTGTTCTCTTACAGGTATTCTAACCATTCTTTCTTTCATATCCATTACTTATCACCTCCGCAACCGCAGCCACCATGATTGTGCGTATTACCTTCTTCAACTTTTAATTGTGCTTTTCCTTCTTCAGTCTTATACATAGTTTGTCTTCTCATTGACTCATCATAATTTACTAAATGTCCATCAAATTCTGGTCCATCAACACAAGCAAACTTAACTTCGCCTCCAACTGTCACTCTACATGCGCCACACATGCCTGTACCATCAACCATTATTGGATTTAAGCTTACTGTTGTTGGAATATTTAATTCCTTAGTTAACATAGAAGTAAATTTCATCATTATCATTGGTCCAATGATAA
>NZ_MZGT01000116.1 GCF_002029255.1 Clostridium chromiireducens | reverse complement strand
ATTTATAAATTTATTTTTAAATATTCATCTCACATATCAATCTTATCATATATACATAATAATATAAAGCATAAAAATTCATTTAATATGAATTTTTATTCACAAACGTACCGATATACAGTTAAGCAATTCGCAAAATGTGATTCATTTTTATATCTAGTATTATATTCAATAACTTATATACAAATTCATATATTGAAAATAACACATTATTTATTTGTATATTAATAAAAAGTAATAGTTGATATTCGGTCACTGATTTCTTATCCATCGACAAAGTTCTAGATATATAGATCTAATAATTTTTATTTTTTCTATAACGTTCTTTATTGTAATTTAATTTAATTTGTGTTATAATTTAATTAAGTAAATATTCAGAATATTTAGGCAGTTACAGTTAATTCTGAACTGACCTTCTCCAAATCTGAATCTCAATCAACACTACTTTTTCTAAAAAACACTTATCATGAATTTGATAAGTGTTTTTTTATTCCAAATTAAATTTTTATATACTTTAAATAAATTCCCAATATATGCTATGATCCAATTAAAATTTACCAATATAATTTAATAAAAAAAATAGATTAATAACCATAATAGATATGAAATCGTTCTTTACAAATAATAACTTAATTCATAATCTACATACTAATTATTAATCCTATTTTTTAATAATATTTAATTCTTTTGCAACAGCAGCATGTCCTTAATTAAAATTCTTTAATTATAATTTCTGCAGTCTTTATATTCGTAACTACCGCTACATTATGTACATTACAAACTCTAAGTAATGCTGATACGTCTGGTTCATGCGGTTGTGAAGTTAGTGGGTCTGTAAGGAATACTACTAAATCAATTTTTCCTTCTGCAATTCTTCCACCTAGTTGTTGATCTCCTCCATATGGTCCTGAAAGATATCTTTTAACTTTAAGTCCAGTTGCTTCAGATATTAACTTTCCTGTTGTTCCTGTTGCAACTAACTCGTACTTTGCTAATACATCCTTATATTTTTTCGAAAATTCAATGATTTCTTCTTTCTTTTTATCATGTGCTATTAAAGCAATTTTCATAATTTCATCCCCTTTATTAAATTTTACTCTGATACGTTTTCACTTGAAATTATACTACAACTCTTTATTATAAAAAAGATTATTTATACCTTAAAAATAACTTTATATATCATAAAATTATAATAAATAATTTTTTATAATTTTGAGTATTTCCTAGGTAATATATTTTCATTAAAATCTTTTATTGTCAATTTTCCTTTCACAAATAATATCTTCTTAACAATTAATTTTAGATTATAGTAGCATCCTTAAGTGCCTTATAAATAATTAAGGAACATTTCTAAAAGAAATATTCCTTAATATCCAAAACTAAACAAATTAAAGTACTCTACCTTATTTGACCATTTCCATATATGATATATTTTATTGTTGTTAGTTCTTTAAGCCCCATTGGACCCCTAGCATGTAACTTTTGAGTGCTTATACCTATTTCAGCACCAAATCCAAATTCAGATCCATCAGTAAATCTTGTAGATGCATTTACATAAACGGCAGCCGCATCTACTCTTTGCAAGAATTTTTGAGAATTTTTATAGCTTTCTGTAACTATGGCTTCTGAATGGCCTGTTCCATATTTATTAATATGTGTAATTGCTTCATCCACATCTTTAACTATTTTAACAGCCATTACATAATCTAAGTATTCTTTTCCCCAATCTTCTTCACTTGTCTTTTCAATATCATTAATTATGGTCTGTGATGCATCATCGCCTTTAACTGCAACTCCATTTTCTCTTAACGCTTTAACCACTGTTGGCAAAAATTCACCAGCTATCTTTTCATTTACTAGCAACTTTTCAGCAGAATTACAAACAGAAGGCCTTGATGCTTTTGCATTAACAGTTATATCCTTTGCCATTTCAAAATCACAATTCTCATCTATATATATATGACAATTGCCTGTACCTGTTTCTATAACTGGAACAGTTGCATTTTTAAGAACTGCTTGAATAAGTCCTGCTCCTCCTCTTGGAATAAGAACATCTATAAATTCATTTAATCTCATCATTTCAGTTGCAACTTCTCTGCTTGTATCTTCAATTAACTGAACCGATTCCTTAGGCAATCCTGCCTTCTCCATTCCCTTAACTAACGCTTTAACTATAGCCTTATTTGAATTTATAGCTTCACTACCACCTCTTAAAATAACAGAATTTCCTGTTTTCAAACACAATCCAGCTGCATCACATGTCACATTAGGTCTAGCTTCATAAATTATTCCAATAACTCCTAATGGCACTCTTTTTTGACCTATTTGTAATCCATTTGGTCTTTGCCACATTGAAATTACTTCTCCAATCGGATCTTGTAATTTCACTACATCTTTAAGCCCATCAGCCATACCTTTAATTCTATCATCACATAAAGCTAATCTATCTAACATAGCCTCTGATGTACCTTTTGATTTTGCAGTTTCCAAATCTATTTCATTTGCTTTAATAATATCATTTTTTGCATTAATCAATTCTTCTGCCATAAGAATTAAAGCATTATCTTTTTGTTCAGTAGATGCAATACTTAATTCATAAGATGCTTCTTTTGCCTTCTGGCCAATAATTATTAATTCACTCATATTTATAGCCCCCTTTTTTTATTTTTTTTTCTGATATAAATAACGTTCCTATTTCTTCAGCATTTAATATATCTAATAATATACTTGGTTCATTACCATTAGACAAAACCATATCTACTCCTGCTTTTGTAGCTGTCTTAGCAGCCGTTAGTTTTGTAATCATACCACCAGTACCTACACTTGAGCCAGCTCCACCAGCGCATTCTTCTAACTCTGGAGTTATCTCTTTAACCTCATTTAATAAAGTTGCATTATCATTGTTTCTAGGATCTGAATCGTAGAAACCATCTATATCTGATAATATTATTAATAAGTCTGCATCAACTAAACATGCGACTATTGCCGATAAATTATCATTATCTCCAAACCTAACTATATTCTCAATCTCATCTATAGAAACAGTATCATTTTCATTTACTATTGGAATTATTCTTTTCTCTAATAATGTTTCAAAAGTATTACATACATTTTCTCTAATATGATCATCTTCAACTACATCTCTTGTTAATAAAACTTGACCTACTATATGACTATACTCCCCAAAAAACTTACTATATATATGCATCAATTCACATTGTCCTACTGACGCAACAGCTTGTTTTTCTCTTATACTTTCGGGCTTTTCTTTAAGCTTCAATTTATTCACACCAACAGCAACTGCACCTGATGTTACCAATACAACCTGTTTACCAGAATTAACTATATCTGATAAAGTTCTTGTTAACTTTTCAATTCTACTTAAATTAATGTTTCCATTATCATAAGTTAGTGTTGATGATCCCACTTTTACAACTATTCTATTTGCATCTTTTAACCTTTGACGAAAGCCCATTTTTACATCCCCTTAAAAGTCATATTTATTCTTTATCTTTTATCTTACTATACCAAATATATCTTATCAAGTTATAAAATCCTTTTTAATATAAATTCCCTAATGATATGATATCTACTTAAAAATACAAAATCATTTTTATATGAAAAGAGAACCTCTTAAAAATTAATTTTAAGAAGTTCTCTAAGCATTCTGCTTATATGTTAACATCATAATAATATGAAAAACTAAATTATATATACAAAAACACAGATAAAGTGGCAAAGTGTCCCTAACATTATAAATACATGGAATATTTCATGTCTTCCAAATAGCCATATTCTTATTTTATCTGATTTCAATGCATATATTACTCCACCAACTGTATACATCACGCCACCTAAAACCAGCCACATTAACCCTATTAATGACAATACTTGTGACATAGGATATATTGCAAATATTGCAAACCAGCCAATTCCAATATACATTGTGCTACTAAGCCATCTTGGACAAGTTACCCAACATAATTTAAATGCAATTCCCACAACTGCACATATTGTTACTGCTGAAAATAAGTTAAATCCTACTTTCCCATTCAATGCTACCAAGCAAAATGGAGCATATGATCCAGCAATTAAAATGAATATCATTGAATGATCTAATCTTTTTAGAGCTTTTATAACTTTATCATTAGCTATAACTGAATGATATGTTGCCGATGCACTATATAATAAAATCATACTTACTCCAAAAAATAAAACTGAAAATATTGTTATTGCAGAACTTCCTCTTTCATATGCTCTAAATAGCATTGCAATTAAAGCAACTAATGATAGTACTGCTCCCACAAAGTGAGTTAGCCCATTTATAGGTTCTCTTAAATATTTCTCCATTCTTTTACCCTCCTATTTATTACCACATAGTTTTTATAACTACATGTTATTATATATATAATTATTTCATATATTTATTTGTATTGCAAAAGTTATTTTCGCTTATATTTTATTATCTATTAGTATTTTACCCATAAATGCTTGAATTATCTACCTCTTTCCATTAATATTGAAATTGTAATAATGAACATAGTTTTTATTACTATGTGAGGAGTGAAATCTTATGAGTGACTTTAATATTGATAACTATATAAATTCACAAAAATCATCTAATAATATAAATTTAAATGACTTTCCTGAAATTGATCTTTATATGGATCAAGTTATGCAGCTATTCGAAAGTAAATTAAATTATACTAAAAGAAATGATGACGATAAAGTATTAACTAAAACCATGATTAATAATTATGCAAAAGGTAATCTCTTGATGAAAATTAAAAATAAAAAATATACTAAGAATCATCTTATCTTAATGGGCTTAATTTATAATCTGAAAGGTGCCTTATCTCTAACAGATGTCAAAACTCTTCTGACACCTATAATAGACTCTTTTGAAAAAGATCAAAACTATCCACTACATGATGTATATCAATCATTTTTAGATATATATGATTTAAATTTAGATGATTTAAATTTATCTTCTAATAAAATTTATGAGAATATACAAGAATTAATAAAATCTAAAGAGGATACATTAGGTGATTATGAGGAAAACTTCTTACTTATATGTGCCTATGTTAATATGAGTAATCTATATAGGCGTATGAGTGAAAAAATATTAGATGAATGTTTTAATATTCCAAAGAATTGTAAATAATACGAGTATTGTTTAAACTTTAATCTAATACAAATTTTTTAAATTATAGCAATACTTAAAAATGCAAAATTTGTTGATTATGTGGTATAATAAGCAACATGAAGTGAAACTACTTGAACAATATATAATTAAGAATTAAATTCAACATAATTTCTAAACACATATATTTATTACAACTAAGAATTTTCTTCTTAAAAACATATATTGTAGATTTTTATAGTAATTACAATAATAAGAAATGAGGTCGAAATATATTGATAAACGTATCAAATGTTAGTCTGAGATTTGGTGGACGTAAACTTTTTGAAGATGTCAACCTTAAATTTACTCCTGGAAATTGTTATGGAGTTATTGGTGCTAATGGAGCTGGAAAGAGTACATTCTTAAAAATATTATCAGGTGAAATAGAACCTAATACTGGAGAAGTTACAATTGCTCCTAATTTAAGAATGTCTGTTTTAAAACAAGAACATTATAAATATGACGATTTTCAAGTTTTGGAAACTGTGATAATGGGTAATGAAAGACTATATCAAATAATGAAGGAAAAAGATGAGATATATGCTAAACCTGATTTTTCTGATGAAGATGGAATTAAAGCATCTGAATTAGAAGGAGAATTTGCTGAACTTAATGGTTGGGAAGCCGAATCTGAAGCTTCTTCAGTTCTACAGGGATTAGGAATAGGAACAGAAATGCATTTTAAAAATGTATCGGAATTAACTGGTGGAGAGAAGGTTAAAGTTCTTTTAGCTCAGGCTCTATTCGGAAATCCTGGAATCTTAATTCTAGACGAACCTACTAACGGCTTAGATTTAAAAGCTGTAAACTGGTTAGAAGACTTCTTAGGAAACTTTGATGGAACTGTTATAGTAGTATCACATGATAGACATTTCTTAAATGCAGTTTGTACTCAAATGGCTGATGTTGATTTTGGGAAAATTAAAATTTATGTTGGTAACTATGACTTCTGGTATGAATCAAGTCAATTAGCTCTTCAATTATCAAAAGATCAAAACAAGAAGAAAGAAGAAAAAATTAAAGATTTACAAGACTTTATTGCAAGATTCAGTGCTAATGCATCTAAATCTAAGCAAGCTACTTCTCGTAAAAAGTTATTAGATAAAATCACCTTAGATGATATTCAACCTTCAAGTAGAAAATATCCTTTTGTAGGGTTTAAACCTGAAAGAGAAGTTGGTAATGATATATTAATGGTTAAAGATTTATCTAAAACTGTTGATGGTGTTAAATTATTAGATAATATAAATTTCATGGTTAATAAAGGTGATAAAATTGCTCTTATTGGAAATGAAATAGCTGTAACTACATTATTTAAAATCTTAGCTGGAGAAATGGAACCAGATAGTGGAGAATTTAAATGGGGAATAACTATAACTAACGCTTACTTCCCAACTGATAATTCTGCATTCTTTGATGGCTGCAATCTTTCATTAGTAGATTGGCTTAGACAATATTCTGAAGAAAAATCCGAAAGCTATATTAGAGGTTTCTTAGGTAGAATGCTATTCTCAGGTGAGGAAGCCTTAAAAGAGGCTAGTGTATTATCAGGAGGAGAAAAGGTTAGATGTATGTTGTCTAAAATGATGCTATCTAACGCTAATGTATTAATGCTAGATCAACCAACTAATCACCTTGATCTTGAATCAATTACAGCTGTAAATAATGGTTTAAGAGATTATAATAGTAACATATTATTTGCTTCTCACGACCACCAATTCGTTCAAACTATAGCAAATAGAATTATCGACATAAAAGATGATGGTTCTATAGTTGATAGAACTATGACATTTGATGAATACTTAGAATTTTCTAATTCTAATAAATAATAAATTTATTATTTAAAATGCCTAAATAAAAGATTTAATAACCTTTTATTTAGGCATTTTCTATTATGCTTAAACTTTTTATTGTGTTTTATTAATAACCACTTAAAAGCTACTCTAGCATGTCCCCTATAACTTCATACACATAATCAACGAAATTATTTGCATGATGCTTAACTATCTCTTCTACATTATTAAATGTATAGCTATTATTTGTGATTTTGAACATTGATACATCATTTAAAGAATCACCAACTGTATATAAATTATCAGTTGTCATATTCTCATTTTCTAATATCATCTCTATAGCAATTCCTTTTGAACAATTTTTAGGAACTATATCTACAAAAAACTGATTTCTAAATACTTCTATATATTCACTATAATCCACTAATAATTTTTCTTTCACCAATTCAGACATAGATATTGATTGAGATACATTAAAAATACTCATAATTTGTGAGTCTGCTGTATTGCTTAATGCCATATCTAAATTTACTCTATCAGAAAAATGATTGAAAAAATCAGCATCAACCTTAGATGTATCTACATTATCATTTTGAATCATATATGTAGCACTTCCATCATCATAGTAAATAAGTGAATCGTCCCAATTATAAAAGCTTTCAATTATCTTATTTTGAATTTTATTAGGAATTACTTTTTCATGGATTATTTTATTATTACTATCAGCAATTAATGCACCATTACACATAACTAAATAATCATATTCAAAAGGATATTCTCTTAAAATATCGTTAACTCCCTTAAAACTTCTTCCAGTTGAAACTATAACCTTATTACCTAATTCTTTCAGTCTTCTTAATGCTCTCAAATCTTTTTCACTAATCTTATTATCCCTAAATAATGTTCCATCTAAATCACTTGCTAGAAATCTCATTTTAATATTATCCCCCATTAACTGCGTTATTTATCATATTTTATGTGTAGTAACTTATGAGCTTTGCCTTGTCCTGGTGCTCCCATATATTCATGATACATTTTCAATAATGCTGAATTCTTATGGGATTTTCTCTTTTCTAAATTTTTATCTTGATTATATAGTACAGATGCTCTTAAAGCTCTTACATCTATATTTTCCCTGTCCTTTGCATTTACGTGAGGTTGTCCTCCACCATTAATGCATCCTCCTGGGCAAGACATTACTTCAATAAAGTGATATTGTTTTCCAATTACTTTTCCACTCTTCATAAATTCAAATAAATTAGAAGAACCGTTTATTACAGCTACATTATAATTTTCTCCACCAATTTGCACTGTAGCTTCTTTAATTCCTTCAAATCCTCTGACTTGTGAATATTCTACATTTGTTAAATCTTTATCCTCTATGAAATCTTTAGCAGTTCTAAGAGCCGCCTCCATAACTCCACCCGTAGTTCCAAATATAACACCAGCTCCAGTATATTCTCCCATAGCTAAGTCTGCTTCGCCATCTTCTAAACTAGCAAAGTTAATCTTTGCATCCTTAATCATTTTCGCTAGTTCTCTTGTGGTAATAACAGCATCTATATTTCTTATTCCATCATTAGCCATTTCTTTTCTATCTGCCTCAAATTTCTTTGAGGTACAAGGCATTACAGTTACAGTAAATACATCCTTAGGGTTTAATCCTTCTATTTCTGGATAATATGTTTTACTTGCTGCACCAAATATTTGTTGAGGTGATTTTGCTGATGACAGATTCTCTAAAAATTCTGGGTAGTAATTTTCAAGAAGTCTTACCCATGACGGACAACATGATGTAAACATAGGGAATGGCCCATTATTCTTTATTCTTTCAATAAATTCTGTTGCCTCTTCCATTATTGTCATATCGGCTCCAAAGTTGATATCAAAGACCTTATCAAAACCTAACATTCTTAATGATGTATATAGTTTTCCTGTAACATCTACCCCGTACCCTAATTTAAATAGCTCTCCCATAGAAGTTCTAATTGATGGAGCCATTGCAACTATTACATGTTTATTTTGATCCTCTAGTGCTTCCTTTACTCTATCCATATGCGATTTTTCAGATAAAGCCGCAACTGGACACGCAACAACACATTGACCACATAATAAGCAGTTAGTATCATCAAAACACTCATTTCCTATAGACGAGACTTTTCTCTCAGCACCTTTGCCTACAATTTTAATCATTTCAGTTCCTGTCTTTTCTTTGCAGGCAGCAACACATCTTCCGCATAGAACACATTTACTTCTATCTATAACAATTGATTTACTTCTTTCATCAATATATTCTAGTTTATCAGTAACAACAAAAGGCGTATTAGCCTTCGCTTTCGTTTTAATAACCAGTTTTAGAAACTCACAATTTTCTCTTCTATTACAAGGTCCACATTTAAATTCATGTTTATCTAGCAATGTACTCACTCTTGACTTTATTCTTTCTTGAACTTTTTCTGAGTTTGTTTTTATAATCATTCCATCTTCAACTTTAGTTATGCAAGCTAAAGATAAATTATTCTTTCCTTCAACTTCTACAGCACATACGCCACATTTTCCTACATTTCCGCAATCGTTTAAATAACATAATGTAGGTATATCTATTCCATTATCTAATGCTGCCTTTAAAACAGTTGTTTTTTCATCTTCTATTTTTATAATCTTACCATCTATTACTATATTTATCATAAAAAAGAATCCTCCATCTTAGTGTTCTATTTTAGTTAATAAATAGCCTATTCTCTAGGCCACCGAATACTATTTTAACACAATCATAATGAAGAATTAAATATTAATTATTAACTTTTATTGATAATATTATTTATTTAACCAAATTTTACAACTAAAAATACATGTTTTCTCACAATTCTAGAG
>NZ_MZGT01000115.1 GCF_002029255.1 Clostridium chromiireducens | reverse complement strand
AAGATGAGATTTCCCATAGCATAAGCTAGTAAGACCCCTTGAAGACTACAAGGTTGATAGGTCAGAGGTGTAAGTATGGTAACATATTTAGCTGACTGATACTAATAGGTCGAGGGCTTGACCAATAAATAATCAAGTTGTAATACATTAAAAATACTATGTGCAATTTTGAAAGAACAAGGTTCTTTCAAGTATGTGAATACTGAAAACTAAATGAATAGTATGAATTAAAGTTTCTTTTTAAAGGAAACACTAACTCACATTTGTTCGTTGGTGTACAGTTCATTAGACCAAATCAGAGATTTGGAATGAACTAGCATCTCGTGATGATGGCATAGAGGTAACACTCCTTCCCATTCCGAACAGGAAAGTTAAGGTCTATAGCGCCGATGGTACTGCACGGGCGACTGTGTGGCAGAGTAGGACGTTGCGAGGTAACTGTAAAAGATAGTTGTAATGACTATCTTTTTTGTGTGTTGGAAAAATATGATGAGTATTGCATTTTATTTTCTATATTTTGTAAGTAAAATGATTGTCAGAATAAATTAAAATTAAGCTTATATTTAAATTTTAGTATTAACCTCTTGCTTTTCCAGTATTTATAAAATAAAATATGAATATGATATTCAAAGAAGAAAAAAATTTAAACGCTAATTAAATAACTAATATATTAATTATTTAATTAAATTTAAATAGAATATATTTGATGGGAAAATGAGAGGAGAAATTCAATGAACTCAAATAATAATTATTTATCAGAATGCGAATGTGCATTAGATAAATGGATACATGAAAGATGTAACAATATGGATTTATTAGTTGTGAACGATGTGCCTATTTTGGCAGAAGATTGTTTATCTCTATTAAAGGGATCTATTGCGGAAGTTAATGATTGTACTGATAAGCTAATTGTTACTACTACAGATAACATAAGTTATGTTTTAGAATCTTTTGATGAATTAAGTGTTCTTAATTAAAATTTATTTTGCAATCTTATTTAGTTAATTAAACATGATTTCTACTATATTTTCTTGAGTTTTTTAAACCTCTAAATTAAATGAATTTAGGGGTCGTTTTATTATTCTATAGAATCCACGTCTAAGAATCTTAGTTTCAGCCATGGATGGTAATATAAAAAATGTAAAAAATATAGATGCGAGAATAAATCTTTTCATATGTAATCACCTTTCAATTTACAATATAATAGTGTATTTAAGAAAGTTTTAGGTTATCTCAATTTCAGCGTTCAAATTTAATTATGTGAAAATTGATAAAATATATTCAGAATCTTTACCATAAGTTACTGACCACAATATTGTGGTCAGTGAAATTATAGGCATATTTTTAACTGTTTAAAACTCTTAATAAATTCTTCCGTCAAGAATATACATAATCTAACTAATTTTGTTATGAAAAAATGCAATTAGGTAGAAATGTGTGGAATAATGTTACATGTTAAAAGTGGAAAATTGTGGAGAAGTGTAGTAAAATAAATTTAGTGAATATTTTAATACTAAAGAAGTTACTTAAGCATAGGAGGGTTAAATATGCAAAGTATTGACTTTATAGATAAGGCTAGAAGTATCGAAACTATTGATAATAATCAAAGTGATCAAGCTTTAATGATTGTAAGAAATGATACGGTTGTTAATGCAAGTGAATCTTTTTTTTATATGACAAAATATTTGAAGGAAGATATAATAAATAAAAATATAACTGAAATCTTGAAAAAATTAAGATTAGGTCCAGACATTAATTTTAAAGACCTTGATAATGGAACAAGTTATTTTTTATTTACAAAATCTCTTGAGGTCAGATTTATAAATGTTGAAGTTTTAAGAAGTAGTGAACAGCAAATCTATATATTAACGGAGAAACAAAATTCTAGATTTCAAGAAAATAATCAATTCCTAGAAAGACTAATTTCTGAAAATAAAACAGGAATAGGTGTATTTACAGCATCTGACTTAATTCTAATTAATGCAAATCAATCATATCTAAATAATTTTTCAAATAAATATAACTCCAAAGAAAAGTTTTATGGGAAATCTTTAAGCGAGGTTGTGACCAACTTTGATGATAGCGATATTAAAAAAGCATTTAATGATGTTGTAGCTAATAATAGGCCGCTATATTTTAAAGAATTGAGTCCATCTCTATATAAAGATATTAATAAATTTTATGATCATACTCTTATGCCTATTGTAGTTAATAATAGGGTTGATTATATTGTTGTAATGGTAGAAAATGTGGGAATTAAAGAACATGTAATAAAGCAATCTGAAGAAATAGAACAAAGAAATAAACAACTTGAAGCAATTTTTGAGAGCATTGACCATGCTATTTTTATTTATGATGCCCATGGGAATTACTACATGACAAATAAAGCTGCTAAAGATCTCTATCCAAATGGAGAAATGAATAGACTTGGTGATGTCTTTGATGACTATAAATATTATGATCCTAATGGTAATGAAATTAAAGCTGAAAATATAACAATTTCAAAATTATTTAGAGGGGAAGTAGTTACTAATGATTTTATGACCCTTCGTAATAGAGATACTATTAAACATATAAGTGCAAGTGGGAGACCTGTATATGACAAGGATGGCAATATTAAGTTTGTGGTTATGTGCTACCATGACATAACTGATTTAGTTGAAAAAGAAAAACAAATTAAAAGTCAAAAAGAACTACTTGAAAATATCATTCAGAATACATCAAATCATATATTCATTTTTGACAAGCTTGGAAAGTTATTATTGATGAATAAGGAAGCATATAAAGATATTCCTTTTGGGCATAAATTAGAAAACATAGATGATTTTTATGCCATAGGTGATCATTATAGTGAAGATGGACGTATTCTTACTAAAGAAGAACTACCAGCATGTCGTTCAATTAAGGGTGAGATTATTGAAAGAGAAAAAATAATTATTAAAAGTTTAAAAAAAGAATTAGTATTTGAATTTAGATCTTCACCTATTTATGATAGTGATGGAAATATAGAATGCATAATGACCTATGCTCATAATATAACTGAATTAGTAAATCAAAATAAAATTATAGGACAACAAAAAGAATTGCTTCAATCAATTATAGAAAATATGTCTGAAGCTGTAGTTGTATATGACAGAAATAAAAACGTTTTTCTAAAAAATGATGCGGCGAAAAATATCATATATAATTGTGAGGAGTTTAACAGATATAAAGATATTCTTAATACAACAAAGTGCTTTGATTCAGTTGGAAATGAAATTTTAGAACAAGATTTGCCAACGGCTATATCTTTTCGAGGGGGAAAAGTAAATAATTCATTAATAACATTTCAGAGACCGGATAAAAGTATTCATTGTAGAATAAGCTCCAGTCCTATATTTGATGAATATGGTAGAATCAATAATGTTGTTGTGTGCATGCATAATGTAACCGGATTTATAAAGCAGAGAAATCGAGTAAAGGAGCAAAAAGAACAGTTAGAAGCTATCCTTAATAGCATGCAGGAGTCCATATTGGTTTTTGACAAGGATGGTAAATTTATTATTAAGAATAATTCTGCATCGCATTTATTAAATGACATAGCATTTAATATGGGAAATTATTATGAAGTAAAGAGTTTTTTTAATATGGATGGAAGCAAATTATCTTTTGAGGAATTACCTGTTAACTGTGCAATGCAAGGTAAGATCATAAAAGGTAAAGTTATATATTTCGAGGCTAATGGGAAAAAAGAATATGTTATGATTAATGCGGTCCCAGTGTTTGATTCATGTGGAAAATTTTCATATGGAATTGCAAATAATCTTATTATAACGGACCTTATAGAAAGCCAGCAAAAGCTTGAATCAGCACAAAAACAATTGTTAAAGGCTAAGCGTGAAAAGATTGAAGCTCTTGAAAAAGCCCTTGCAATGAAGGATGAATTTTTATCACTTATATCTCATGAATTCAGGACTCCTATAAATGTTATAAGTACAGCTGTTCAGGCTTTGAATTATATCTATGGAAACGAATTATCCGATAAGGTTAAAGGATATCTAGGAACAATAAGACAAAATACTTTTAGACAATTGAGATTGGTAAATAATCTTCTGGATATTACTCGTGCTAATGCAGGACGCATTAAAGTAAATAAGAAAAATATTGACATAGTATTTATAACGAAAGCTATAGTTGAATCAGTTTATGACTATGCTGCTCAAAAAGGAGTTAGGGTGAGCCTTGTATCTTCTTTTAAAAAGAAAATAATAGCAATGGATGATGAGAAATATGAGAGAATAATTCTAAACCTTATTTCAAATGCAATTAAATTTACACCAACTGGTAAATCTATTACAGTATGTTTACATACTGTAAAAGGCAATACATGCATTGAAGTAAAGGACAACGGAATAGGTATACCACAAGATAAAGTGGATGTAATATTCGAGAGATTTGGACAGGTAGATAGCTCTTTATCAAGACAAGCAGAAGGAACTGGAATTGGATTATCTCTTGTAAAAATGTTTGTGCAGGCTTTAGGTGGCAGTATATCAGTTAAAAGTAAGGTTGGCAAAGGAAGCACCTTTATTGTAATTTTTCCAGACGAAACAATAGTTGAGGAAGAAAAAACAGTTAATGTAGAGAACTTCATGAATAATCGTCTCATAGAAGTTACAAATGTGGAATTTTCAGATATTTATTTATAAAACTAGAGTTATTATATAACCAGCCGAAATAGAAGGTACTCTGTTACTCGGTTGCTATAAAAAATAGCTATGGATTTCTACCAGTAAAAGTTGCACCAGTCCTGCTTGCTCCTTAGGCAAGCTAATGACAAGCAGAACTGGAACAACTTTTACTGAAGAAATGCCTATAGCTATTTTTTAAATGCAACACTGCGTAAAAGAGTACCTTCTATTTCTGGAGATTTATAGATTTAAAGTCTAATTATAATATTTGTTATATATAATTTTGATTAGTTTATCGCATAAACATTGGTATCTATATAGGAAGATGTGATTAACCCAAATTTCACATCGGATAAGCCCTTATGAATCAGTAGACCGGACGTTTAATTTTCAATATCTTGATGTATAAAAATGACTTTATTACGCCCTCCTATAGATATCCCAATTATATATTTGACTTGTAATTGTAGTGACTATCCATACTTGTTAACTTTCAGTGTATCACTTTACTAGAAATAAGTAACATATTGTTTGCAGTGTTTCATTGGAATTTTGCTGGTAATGATTCTTGACTAGAAGTTGTTCCACAATGCTTGTTCAACGCGTGTCGTTGAGGCAAGCATTGTGGGTGCAACTTCTAGTCGTAGAATCATCCATTAAAATTCCTAGAAACCGAAACACAATATGTTACTTATTTCGGCAAGTTACACATAAGTCTAAGTTACATGGTATTTATCTATATTAGCTTATCGCTTGTACTTATTTAAAAAGAGTTCATAAATCTGATGAACTCTTTATATTCTTGGGCTTGTTCTTTTAGGTAGGTTTCGAAGTTTCTTACAATATATCTATCGGAGCTAGTTATAAATTTATTTTTGCACCATTTTTTATAATTGTCATATCTGTAGCGGGCCGCCTCAGAGGATAGAGCGCAATAAACTTCAATATCATAAGAAGATTTTATGTTTAGTTTATTTAGTATTACGGGATTAGATAGCAATAGTCCCGTAAAATAGTTTGCTTCAGCTTCTTTAAATTTATATTCGGCCTCTGTTAAGTCCTCACAAAATATTTTTGTTTTTTGGCAGTAATGTCCACATAATATATGACCCAACTCATGGGCTAAAGTCCATCTAACTCGTTCTTCAGATTTATAATCTATGTCATTATAATAGATTATATATTTATTTTTTTGCTTATAATAATCAGTACACCCTTCTTCTGAAGATAAAAATTCAAAAGTTTCTTCCTTAGTTAAATTCTTCTTAAGCATTAATTGATGATAAGAAACTATTCTAATATTATCAAAAGAACTGATTATTTCGGTTATATTTATAGGGAACCGAGTAATATTTAGTTTAACATAAATATCATTAACAATTTTTTTTATTAGAGAATATCTAATCGTCGAAGTATTCATCAAAGGCAGACCTTAAAATATTCATCATTTTTTCTTTATTTTTAGGATCCATTTTCTTTCGAGCTCTTTCAATTCTTCTAATATCATCATCATCAAAATCAACATTTTCAGCATCAATATCTTGTTCTTCTATATCATCGGACAGTAAATAATCAACAGTAGTATTAAGAGTAACCGCAAGTTTTACTAAAGTATCATTACTAGCTCCTTGTTTATTGCCTTCTATCATACCAATGGTAGATTGGCTTACACCAATTGTTTCAGCTAGTTTTTGTTGTGTGATTTTCATTTTTTTCCTAAGTAATTTTACTTTATCACCTAACATAGCATTTCACCTCTTAAGATAATTTTATCATAACGACCGATAAAATCAATGGAGGATTAAAAAAATTATAGGGTTACATAATAAGAAATACCCATAGATTTGTATATTACGAATTTTTATAATTGACTTAGGGAAAACTTGATTTCAAGGAGATGGAAGTATGAAAAATAAATTTTTAATTATTTTAACCCTAATGTTATTGAGCTCTTTATTTGCAAAAGATGTACCCACTGATTCTAGCAGGTATACTAGAGTACACTCTAATAATATAGAATTAAATTCTAAAGAAGAAGCAGCCTTAATTTATGATAAATCTGAGAGTATTAGCAAAACACTGGATGAAAGTAGTGGAGATGGGATTGAAAAGAATTATGTAAATTTTAGTGAATATAAAATTTGCGGTAAAACTTATAATAAAAATAAAGTCAGAATTACATATCCACAAATAAGTGGTTTATCTGATGAAACTAAACTAAAAGCTATAAATAAGCTTTTAGAGGAAGAGGCTTTAGATATATTGAGTGGATATTTACAGGATGATCCAAAGTTAAAGAATTTAACATTGGATATAAATTATGAAGTAAAACTCAAAAATAACAAATATTTTTCAGTGGCTTATAGTGGATATGGTAATGTGAAAGGAACGGCACATCCCCTTTCGTTATTTTATACTACAAACATAAATGTAGAAAATGCTAGAGGTATGAGACTTGTAGATTATGCTGACGTAATGAATATATTAAAGAAGTTAAAAGACACAACAACTGTTAAAGTAGTGTCTAGTGAAGAGGAAGTGGCTGAAGCTCAAAAAAATGCCCTTGTGGAAATGAATGATGGCGAACTTTTGAGTATATTAAAAGATTCAGATTTTCGCGTAGAAAATGGGAAAATCATAATTCCTGAAAAGGGTGGATACAGCTATATGGAAGAGAACAACATAGTCATAAGCTTGCCAGTAAGTCATGCGATTGGAGATCACGCTGAATTTTTAGTTAAAAAATAGCGTGACTCAATTTGATGGGATTCAGAAGATTATTTTTTTGTATATATATAGTAAGGGAGTTTTATTATACCTTCTCCAGATAATTTATAATTTGTATCTTCTAAAGGGGGCCTATTATAAACTAAATTTAGTCCAATTGAATATAGTGCATTAGCTAATTCATCAGGATTTTGAGTCACAGTTCCTGCCATAAAACCTTTATTAATTAAGTCTATAGCTTCGGGGATAGCATCTACACCAACTACCGGTATTGTTTTTGTTGGATCTCCTTGGTTATAACCGTATTCTTGCAATGCTTCAATAGCACCAATTGCCATAGCATCATTATTTGAAATTATTGCTTCTATATTCCCACCAAATTTTAAAAATAATGAATTAATTGAGATTTTTGCGCAATCTCGCTCCCAATTGCAAATCCTTGAGGCAAGCTCTTGTGTTTGTACACCATTATTATTAAGAGTAGAAATAGCGTACGTTGTCCTTTTAATTGCTGATTCATTATTAATTTTACCCTTCAGCATTATATATTGAAGTTTGTTATCGTTATTTTTATCTATAGAATTTTTATTGGTATTCCAAAGATTTAGAAGAATATCCCCTTGTAGAATTCCTCCGTTTTCAGATTCGGTTGCTACAACAAAAACTCTTTTGGAAACATCTAAAGGCTTTATTGGCACCTCTATATTAAAAAGAATTAGTGGAATATTTCTTTCTGTTACTCTATTTATAATATCTGATACAGTATTTTCATTAGTATCCACTAAATTTACCAATAGAAGATCAATATTATTTTGGATCAATGTTCCTATATCAGCATTTTGTATTGCTTGATTATCCTTTGCATCAAAAAAAGAGAATCTAACTTTATCGGGGTTTTCTTTTTCAATATTTTCTAAGCTTTGTTTAACAAGCGAAATATATGGAGAGTTAAAATCGAATAATAAAACACCAACTCTAGGAGGCGTTCCTACAGCAGTAACTGGATTAATATAAATAGTATTAAATAATATAGTAATTATTATTATACTTATGGTAATAGTTAATCTCTTTAATAGTCTCATCTAAATTTTAACCTCCATACTATATAAGTTAAAATTAGGTTATGTTTATTTAAAAAGATTTATTCACTTCAACAATATTCTTTAATATAGCACGTATTTAATGATATAATTACCATAATTAAACTAAAAAGTTGTTAGTTGGTGAAAAGCTCATAGTTTAAGATTTAGATTATGACTAAATAGGAATTATTTTAGAGATATAGTAGATAAAATATTAAATTTACTAGCAAATCAATTTATAGTTAAATTAAAGTAAGATTATTTAGTTATTTTAAGGAGGAATAATATGTGTACAAGTTTTATTCATAGAAGAGAAGATATATTAATAGCAATGAATTTTGATAACAATGGAATGAATTATCAAATAGATACAAAGGATTCAAATAAATTTGTTGTCCTGGTTGATGGTGGACGAGGAAAAGTTCCATCGTTTGGCATTAATAAGGATGGTATGTTTATCAATCATTTGATGGTAGATTCAAATGGAAAGGGGTTATACAAAAGACCAAGTAAAAAAGTCACAAGTACAGCAAAACTTGTTAAGGATGTGCTTAATGGAGAGATAAATTCAGAGCTTATAGACAGTTATTTTAAAGGAATGGAAATAGTGAATGTACCTGATTATAGTATACATAATATGATCAGTGATAAGCATGGGAATGTATGGGTGGCAGAGCCAGGGCGAGGAACAATACATAGCCCTGCTAAAGAAACGCATTATTTTATAATGACTAATTTCTCATTGTGTGATTTTAAAGAAACAGGAATATTAGCTGGAACTGGCACTGAAAGATATAAAATTGCTGAAGAAATGTTATCAAAAGAAGAATGTTTAGAGGTGAAAGGTGCTTTTAGAATACTTGAATCAGTAATACAAAAGGACGGCGAATGGAAAACTGCAATTTCTATGGTTTATTCACAAAAAGAACAAGCTGTATATTATTGTTTGGATGGTGACTTTAAGAATATTCACCAATATTCATTTGAAAGCTAGGAAATTAGTTGTGATTAAAAAAATCCTTTGGTATTATTGGAACATCCGAAGAGAAAAAAAGTATAGCATACTTGTATTTTTATGATGCGGATTTAGATTATATCAGGGAAAAAGACGATAATAACCCTATGGCAACTTTGTTAAGGGCTATTTTGAATATGAATTTTAGCTGTACGTTTTTGGAAATAAGAGTACTGTAGTTAAAATTTTTTAATAAATAATAATCAAATATAAAAGCTCCCCCATTTTAGAGGAGCTAGTAATGAAAAGTCCAGGGTGCAAAATAACGGCAATCATTAGATCACGAGTTTAGTATGTGAAGGAATGGCAGAGATATTCAAACCATTTTTTTCTACAATAAGGTTGTAAATGATATTATGGAAAGTTTTATGAGAATTAAATAAGTGATAGAAAAAAGAGAAGAGCGCCTGTCATTCAAAAGAAATGGAGGTTCAGCTTAAACATAGAGATATAAATTTTAATAATGCCGAATTTATTATTAGATATAGTGATAGAATCAATATTTAGTTAATAATATCAATATA
>NZ_MZGT01000114.1 GCF_002029255.1 Clostridium chromiireducens | reverse complement strand
CACTGTTAAATAATCTTTCGCCTTCGCTTGTTAAATCATCTAGTTTATCTTGATTATCTTTTATAAACTCCATTAACTTAGTTTTGTTTTTCTTTGTTGCATTAGATATCAATTCATAATTTAGCTGAAACCAGATTTAAGGAGATAAATTTCTCAAATACTTATTCAGAATTAATAGATTTCAAATATATATTACCTAGAAAGTATAATGATATATATAAGATTACTAGGTATTTTAGAAGAATATTTATGACAATTAACGAAATAACTTCATATAGCAATGCAGAGCAATTAATTAATGAATATGGTTCTGATGGAGTAATTATAGATTTAATATATTTCAATGAGGAAGAGAAAGAAAATGTTTGTAATTGGCTGAAATCTATTAATGATAATCGAATACTTGTAGTTGTGCCTAATAAAGAGTCTAGTAGTGACATTAGCAAAGATCTATCAAGGTATAAATCAATACTTTATTTAAAAACTGATTTAGAATTCCTTAAAGAGGATAAAGCTATCGAATCTCAATTGGATTTATTATATGAAGATATAGTTAATAAGATCACTAATTATTTAAATAAAAATTATGAGTTAACTAGGAATAATTGTAGTATCTATACAAATTCGAAGCAATATAAATTTATTAAGCCAATAGAGCTATCAAATTTGCTTTCAGAAATTTGTAAGAATAATTTCTATAATACTCCTAAAATAAATAATGAGTTAATTAATAAGAGTAATATATCTAGTCCTATTCAAAAAGCAAGGGATACTATAGTTCATATGCTTTTATGTGGTTCATATAAAAAGTTTGATTATACAAAAAATTCACCAGAATGTACTTTATTTAGAGCTACCATTAAAAATCAATTCCTATTGGATAATAACAAGACTAATCACGTAATTGTAAATGAAATTTATAATTTTATAAAAGATGCTGAAAAAGAAGAAATTTGTTTTGATAAACTATATCAAATATTAATTAGTAATGAAAAAGGAATTGGTGCGAGAAAAGGAATATTACCAATTTACTTAGCTTTTGTATTAAAAGATTACAAGGAAGAATCAATCTTATACTTAAAATCTGGTAGAAGCAAAAAAGAAATGAACTTAGAGTACAGTATATTGACTAATATTAATAATCATCCTGAAAAGTATCTTTTAAAAATTGAGAAAGGTACAGTTGAAAAAACTAAATATACTAATGAACTATCAGATATATATTTGCCATACTTAAATTTAAATTCGGATAATAAATTTATTAATATTGTAAAAGGAATGCAAGCATGGTTACAATCATTAAGTATACTTACTCAAAATTATAAAGAAGATGTTACTGATGGTACTGTTTTATCATCAGATATTCGAAGACTAAGAAAAGATATAATGAGATATGAAATGAATTATAGGGAATTTTTATTTCACGAAATGAAAAGTATATTAGGTACTGATTCATATGAAGAATGTATATATAAGCTAAAAGAAATTAAGAAAAAATTAGATTCTTATGATAACAAAGTAAAGGAATATGTTATAAATAAGACAAGTGAAGTAATAAATGCAAGCTATAAAGGTTCTTTAAGTAGTAATTTGAGGGCTTGGTATATAGACATTGAAGAAGATAAGAAAACTCATTTATATAATGGAACAACAAATGAATTTCTTAAGTTGCTAGAGAAAATAGGTAATAATGATGAGGAAAATATAAACAGGCTTGCAAGAGTGATGACAGGATTGTCAATCGAAGATTGGAATGATACTACAATTGATGTGTATTTCGAAACTCTTAATAATTGTAAGAAACTAATTGATAATTATGAAATTGCTGAAAGTAATGCTAGTGGGAGCTTGATTAGAATACTAATTGATGATGAAGATGATAAAGAAATTGAAAAAACTTTTAATAGAGCAGAAGTTTCAAGTATAGGTTCGGTGTTATTAAATGCAATTGATGAAACAATAGAAGAATTTGGAGATTCAATTGATGATAATGAAAAAAGAAATATTTTGATGCGTATTTTAGAAAGATATATTTAATAAAGGGGGGTAACCCCTCTTTGCTATAGAAAGGGTCAAGCATGAACAAATTAATATATTTAGATAATGCAGCAACTACATACCCAAAGCCAGAAATAGTATATACTACAATGGATAAAGTTTTGAGAGAAGAATGCGTAAATGCAGGAAGAGGATCATATAAATTAGCACGAAAAGCTAATACTTTAATAGAAGATACGAGAAAGCTATTGCTAGAACTAATCAATTCTAAGGCAAAAAATGAAAAAGTTATATTTACTCCTTCTGCAACAATAGCAATTAATCAAGTTCTAAGAGGAATAGAGTGGGAAAAAATAAATAATGTTTATGTTTCTCCATTCGAGCATAATGCAATTATGAGAACATTACATTCGTTAAGTAAATTAAATGATTTCAATATTCATATAATTCCATTTGACAATTTAACATTTGAATTAAAAGATGCAGACTTAAAGGTTATGTTTGCAAAAAATACTCCAGATATGATTGTTTTATCTCACATAAGTAATGTGACTGGCTATATTTTACCAATTAAGCAATGCCATGATTTAGCTGAAAAGTATAATCCAATAAATATAGTTGATTGTGCTCAATCTCTTGGTATAGTTCCAGTTGATATTACAGAAGAATTATCAATGTGTGACTTTATAATATTTGCAGGGCATAAATCATTATATGGACCTCTAGGAGTGGCAGGATTTATTTGTTTGAATAGTAATATAAATTTAAAAGAAATAATTACGGGTGGAACAGGATCAGATTCTACAAATCTGGAGATGCCTCAAGATGGTGAAAAAAGATATGAGGTAGGAAGTTATAATATTTATGCAATAGCTGGTCTTAATGCTGCTTTGCGGTGGATAAATAATACAGATATAAAAGAAATTTTTAAACATGAGAAAAGATTGAGTGAGATACTTGTACAAGAATTGAAGTCAATTAATGGTATTGAGGTGTATGTACCAAGTAATTTAGCAAATCACATTGGAGTTGTAGCTTTTAATATAGAAGGATATAAAGCTTCTGAGGTAGGAACAATTTTAGATGATGAGTTTAATGTTTGTGTTAGAACTGGGCATCATTGTGCTCCATACGTGGCGGCATTTTTAGAAGGAATGGCTAAGTATGGTACTATAAGAGCTAGTATTGGATATTTCACTAATGAAAATGATATTAGGATATTCATTGATTCAGTTAGTGAATTGTGATTATTACATGTAGTTGAGGGGGGAACTTATGTCATTGTCAGATTTAAACTTAAGAATTCAATATAGATCAGATAATGAATATAACATTGTTAAGGATTTTTATATTCCAACTTTAAGTCAAGCTATAACTTATAAACGAGCTGTTGGTTTTTTTTCGAGTTCGGCTCTTAGCAATTTAGCTAGTGGAATTTCGGAGTTAATAAAGCGTAATGGCAGAATGAAATTAATTGTATCAGAAAGATTAACAGAAAGTGATATTGAAGCAATAAAATTAGGATATAAGAAAAGAGAAAACGTTCTTGAAGAAAGTATGATGAATAATTTTCATGAACCAAGTTCAATATTAGAAGAAGAAAGACTAAATTATTTAGCAAATCTTATAGCGAACAATAGGTTAGATATCAAAGTAGCTATTATTGAAAATAAATTAGATATGGCTATGTATCACGAAAAAATAGGTATAATAATAGATGAATATGGGAATAAAGTGGCATTTACTGGCTCGTTAAATGAATCTGAATTTGCATACGAGCAAAATTTCGAATCAATAGATGTTTACTGTTCTTGGAAAAATGAAACTGAGTTAGAAAGAGCAAAATTAAAAGAATTAAATTTTGATAGCATGTGGAATGATGAAACAAGAAATTTAAAGATATATAATTTTCCAGAAGCGGTAAAAAGAAAAATACTGAGGTACAGAAAGAATAGTGTAAGATCGGAGATGGAGCTTATTAGTAAAAATAGAATAATTAATGAATCTATCGAGCAAGCGAAACCTGTTTATCCTGAATGGTTTAAAATAAGAGATTATCAAAAAGAAGCTATAAGTAAATGGAGGGAGAATAAATTTATAGGATTATTAAATATGGCGACAGGAACAGGAAAAACATTAACAGCATTATCGGCTGTAAAGGAACTTTCAGATTGTATTATTAATGAACCATTATTAGTTATAATTGTATGTCCATATACTCATTTAGTTGAGCAATGGAAAGATGATGTAATAAGCTTTAACATAAGTCCAATTATTGCTTATTCAAATTCGGATTATAAAAATTGGGAAAAAAGTTTAGAAAAATTAATATATAGGCTAGACTTAGAGGTCATTACATTTGGTTGTGTATTAACTACGAATTCAACATATAAATCAGCAAATTTTCAAAATTTAATAAATACATATGATAAAAATATATTATTAGTTATTGATGAAGCACATAATGCTGGAGCATATGAGTTCAAAAAAGTTTTATTACCTAAAATTCGATATAGATTGGCATTATCAGCAACTCCTGCTAGGCATTTTGATGACGAAGGGACGAAGGAGCTTAGTAATTATTT
Organism: Clostridium chromiireducens; assembly: GCF_002029255.1. Taxonomy (GTDB): domain Bacteria; phylum Bacillota; class Clostridia; order Clostridiales; family Clostridiaceae; genus Clostridium; species Clostridium chromiireducens. Next base: position 5,669 of record NZ_MZGT01000114.1, on the reverse strand, counting down.
TGGTGGGGAAATATACAGTTTTGATCTTAAACGAGCTATTGATGATGGGTTTTTAACAAAGTATTACTATTATCCAGAAATTATCTCATTAACAGATGATGAAAGAAAAGAATATGCGGAATTATCAAAAAAAATTGCTAAAGCTATGGCATTAAGTAAAAAAAATAAAAGTAAATCGTTAGAAATGTTACTCATAAAGAGAGCAAGAATATTAGCTTCTGCAGAAAATAAATTAACAAAATTAAGAGAATTGATGAAAGATCAAAAAGATACGTATTATAACTTAGTTTATTGCGGAGCTGTTAATTTTATTGATCATGGAAAAAGTGTTAAGCAAATCGATAAAGTTTGTGAGATATTAGGTTCAGAATTTGATATGAAAGTTGCTAAATTTACATCAGAAGAAAGTAGTGATGAAAGGAAAAAAATAATTCAAAATTATAAGGATGGAGAATCGCTACAAGTAATTGTTGCCATTAAATGTTTAGATGAAGGTGTTAATATTCCAAGTATAAGAAACGCCTATATTTTAGCGAGCTCAAGTAATCCAAGAGAATTTATTCAGAGAAGAGGCCGTGTATTAAGAAAATTTGAAGGAAAAGATTATGCATATATATATGATTTTATAGTATTACCAAGAGAAAGATCCGAAATACCGTTATTAACTCCGGATGAAATTAAGTGTGATAAATCAATGATAAAAAGGGAATTCGATAGAGTGGAGGAATTTGCTAAATTAGCTCAAAATAAAAATAGAGCACTGATTGAACTAGATCCGATATTAGAATATTATAACTTATTTGAATAATAAAGAGGGGAAGATAAAAATGTCAATAGATAAAGAAAAAGTTGCTATATTGGTTAATGAAATTATGAAGAAAGAAAATGAATTTCTTAATATTAAGTCTTTACCTGAGAGTAAAAAGATACAGAACATAAAGGAGATAGTTGAGGAGGTTATAAGATAATGATCTTAAATAGAATTACATTATATAATTTTAGACAATTTGAAGGAAAACAAACAATAGAGTTTTCTAAAGATCCTAAGAAAAATGTTACTATAGTAAAAGGTGAGAATGGAGCAGGTAAAACAACTTTATTGCAAGCATTTATGTGGTGCTTATATGAAAAGTTAGACCTACCAAATGAAGAAAGTCTTCTTACAACTGAAATTTTTAATGATATGCGAATAAATGAAAAAGAAGATGTATGGGTTGAGATAATTTTTACGCATAAAACAAGAGAATATATATTAAAGAGATGCTATTCATTAGAGAAAACTAAAAACAAAGAACTAAAAAGAGTTGATAAGAAAGTTCTATTTCAATATAAGGTAAGAGGAAAATTAAAAGATATCGCCCCTACTGAATTAGAAAATATTATTCCACAAGATTTAGCAACATATTTCTTTTTTGACGGAGAAAGAATTGAAAACCTATCCAAGTCTAATAGCAAAGGGAGACGGGATTTAAGTCTAGCAGTAAGAAACATGTTAGGTTTAGATAGCATTAGTAATGGAATTAAACATACTCAAAAAGTATTAGATAATTTGGATAATGATTACAATGGAAATGCAGATGATAATATAATTAATAAAAGGTCAGAATTAATTGAAAAAAAGGAAAAATTGAAAGTTAAAGAAAACGAAAAGAAGGATATAGAACAAGAGATTGAAGCTATAAATGATAGGTTAGATTTAGTATTAGAAAATTTAAAATCATTTGACGATTTAAAAGGCTATGAAAATCAGCGACTGATATTAGAAAAATCTATAAAAAATATAGATACTTCAATACAAGAAAACAAAAATGATATAAGAAGAATTAATAAAGATGGATTTCCTAATTTTATAGCAGATAAAATTGTAAAGATTTTTAAAGATAAAATTCAAATTAAAGATATGACAGATAAGGGTATTAATGGAATAGACGGCACTGCAATTGATTGCTTAATAAATAGAGGATATTGCATCTGTGGAAAAGAAATTAAAGCGGGAACCAAAGAATTTGATTGTTTAATTGCTCAAAAGGAATATCAACCACCTGCTAGTTTAGGTGTAATATTAAACCAGTTTAAAGAGAGAACAGAAAAAAATTTAAAAGAAAGTAAACAATTTAAGGAAAGAACAGATGATAAATTTAAGATCCTAGAGACTAATATTATTAAACTTGAAGATGCAAATAATGAACTGGAGGACTTGAGCAAAAAATTATTAAAATTAGACTATGCAAAGGAGTTAGAAAAAAAGAGGCTAGAGCTTATTCAGGATAAGAATGACAAAGTTATTGGGCTAGAATTAAAAAAACAAGATATTAATAATTTGAAAAATGAGATTGAAAATATTGAAACGGATATAGACAAATTATCTTTACATGATGAAAAAAACAAAATAATAACTATTAGAAAAGAATATGTTAAAGAGGTAATAAAAGAATTACAGATTTTTTATGATGCAAGAGAAATTAAGGTTAGAAATAGTTTAAATGAAAAAGTTAATGATATATTTAAAAAATTGATTTCTTCAAAGCATGTTATACAAATGGAGGAAGATTATACTTTTTCAGTTATAGATATTGATGGAGAAGTTTCTACATCACAAGGTCAAGATATCCTGACAAGTTTTGCTTTTATTTCAGGAATAATATCATTAGCAAAAGAAAAGCATGATGATATTGATATTAATGAACAATATCCTCTAATAATGGATGCACCTTTTGCAAAACTATCTAAAGTTCACAGAAAAAACGTAGCAATGAATCTTCCAAATATTGCTGAACAATTTATTCTTTTTACTGTTGACAGTCAATTTGAAGGAGATATAGAAGACAATTTAGTAGATAGAATTGGAAAAGAATACGAATTGATACCTATAACTGAAGGTAAAAAATATACAAAGATAGAAGAGAGGTAGATACGTATGTTTATAAGAGATGTAGTGCTTTATGGTGAATTTTCAAGAAAGGCAAATGCATTAAAGGAAACCGGAATTTTTGAAAGAATACTTGATGTTTATATGGTATCTGGACTTATTGGTCTATTAACTAACAAGTATGAGGATGTAGAAAGAGATACGGTCAATGTCAAAATATTTATCCAACAACTAAATGGGGAATGGGATAGATTGAGATATTTTGCTAGTCTAGTGACTCTTGCTAACAAAAATGATCAATTAAATGATCAATCTAAACAAAAGCAAATAATTAACGAAGCCTTTGGAGATTGGTTTACAAATGAAAGTGATAGCGAAAATGAAAAATATCAAATGTTTTATAAGCATTCTTTAGCAGGCATAAACTTGCTGTATGATAGAGTTATAGGGACAAGCACTGACAATGATAGCTATTATAGAAATTTTTATAAATTTATAAAATCAATTGATAAGATTGATGTTGAAACCACAATGGATAGATTAATAATAGCTAACCTTATATAAGAGATTTTAAAATTTGATCTTGTCTAATGGATAGATAGTTTTTTGCTTGTTTAGAAATAAAAGTTTTTTATATATTACTAAATCCTATTAAGGAATCATATTTTTAATAAATGAAAAAATAATGGATGTAGATAAGGTAAAATGTATGAGATACAATATGGTGATTTATTACTAAATATAAGAATATAAGGAATGTGGAAATATGAATATTAAAGAAATGTTTGAATTAATAGATAAAAATGAATTAGTCTTGCCGGATTTTCAAAGAAATTTTGTTTGGAATAAAGCTGGACAAAGAGCACTTGCAGCATCGGTACTTTTGAATTTACCCATAGGAAGTTTTTTAATATTAGAAGGAAAAAAAGAAGATTTTGCAACTAAAAGATTAGGGTTCTCTACTCAAGAAGCAACACCAACGGATGAATGTAAATTTCTTTTAGATGGACAGCAGAGATTAACATCATTAAGAAGTATTTTTGGTGACTTTTTTTGTGATGAAGATTGGAAAGATACAATAAGAGGTATATATAATAGTTTGAGAACTAAATGGTTTTTAAGAGTTATACCTAAAGAAGGAGAAGAAGATATTTTCGGTTGGACAGATTTAGTTTTTGATGAGTCTTCTCTAAAAAAAATAGAACCCTCTCAGATAGAAGATATGATAGAAGATAAGCCTATAGGAATTACTAAAACTAATTGTTGGTGGAATCCTGATTATACTTATTTGGACAAAACCGGTAAAAGGATAACTTTTAAAGATGGAAAAATTCATGTATTAAATATAAGTAAAGAAATGGCAAATGAAAATCTATTACCATTGTCTGTTTACAATGATGGAGATAAAACTTTATTGAACTATGCGTTAGAGTACATATCTAAAGAAAGATCTATGCAACTAAAAGCAGAATTAGAAAATGACTTGCAAAGAGCTAAAAGCATATTGGATAAGGCTGGATTGGATACAATTTATGATGAAATAACTATTGAAGATTTAGATAATGTAGTAAATGAATTGAGACAAAATTGGAAGGTTAGTCTAGGTTCTTATCTAAAAGGATTATTAGAAAAAACTGAATCACAAATTATATCATTAAGGTCTGATGAAATTGGAAGAGCTGTAATTATTTTTGAAAGAATAAATAAAGGGGGAACTAACTTAGATAATTTTGATTTAGTTGTAGCAAGAGCTGCAAGGGATAGTTCAAAAGATTCTCTTACAAAAAGAATAATTAGTTATCTTGAAACTAATGTAAATCTGAGTGAAGCACTATGTGATAATATAAAAGGAAATAAGCCTACTGAAATTAATATCTCTTACATGGAAACTGTAAAAAATAATGAAATAAATTCTGTAGTTAAAAACCAATATTTAAATTTATTATCTATTTTAGCAAATGTACAATATGGAAATGTAGATAACATAAAAATAGAACTAACTAAAAAAGAAAAAATATTAAATATATCATATAAGCAAATTAATAACTTGACACCTTTAGCATTAAAAGGGTTAAGTAGAGCTATAGCTTTTTTGCAAATTAGATGCGGAATTGTAAAGATTACAGATTTACATTATAAATTAATGATATTGCCAATAGCATATTTACTTGTTAATGATGAAATATGGTCATGCAAAAAGTCACTAAATAAAATAGAGTATTGGTATTGGGGAAGTATCTTCGCTGGTGAATATAGAATATATCCTAATCAAGTCTCAATAGATGATGTACAAGATTTATACCGTTGGATTGTAGGAAAAAAAGAGATAAATAGATACAATCAACTGGAAGGAAAAATATTTACTATTAGCGATTTTTCTGATGAAAATATTCTTATAGAAGATAATAATAAAGAAATCCCGGTTGCTATACATAAGGGACTATTGCAATATGAGTTGAGTAGGCAGCCAAATGATTTATTATATAATGATATACTTTTAAACACATGGGATATTGCTAAAGAAAGTGATATTGAAATTGATGGTAGAAAAATTAAAATTGATGTTCAAGACCATCATGTTATTCCTTTGGCAACTTATACGTTATTACAAGAACAAAGTAAAAGCATACGAGACAAAAAGGAACATATTTTAAATGGAATATTAAATAGAACTAATATATTAGGTGATACTAATAGGATATTTTCATCAAAGGAACCTAAAAAATATTTGAAAAGTTTAGAGGAAAATAATAATACGTATATGTTAAATACACATTTTATTCCTGATAACTATAAAGAA
>NZ_MZGT01000113.1 GCF_002029255.1 Clostridium chromiireducens | reverse complement strand
TTATAAAGATATTATAATTGATTAATATAAATGAATTCAATCATAATAAAGTGGATTAAAGATATTTATAATTATCTACAAAAATTGAAATTGTAAAAAAAGTATTTGCAATATAGAAAATAATGTGTTATATTAATTACAATAAATTAAAGCCGTTGATAAGAATAGTAGATAATAAAGCTTAGTGTAAAGAGAGTTCGATGTTTGGTGAGATTCGAATGCTGTAGGTATTGTTGAATGGGTCTTTGAGGTGACATCTTGAAATATATATTATAGTAGGGATGTACGGGGAGTCAGCCGTTAAAATGACAGGATATAAATTATGAGTATTTCTGAAATCTTCAATGTATTTGATTAAATTAATAGTATTTTAGTTTTTTTGAATATAAGTATTGTGCATTAACTCATATAAGTATCTGATAATATATATTACAATAGGTGGTATAACGGAATTATAGAATTTCGTCCTGATTAGGATGGGATTTTTTTGTTTTTAATTAAATAAAGTATTGAATATTGATTATTTTTTGCTGGTTGTAAATATAGAATTCAATTAAGTAAAATATTTATCATAAGCAGTACTGTAATTTAAAATGAAACTGTAATTATATCTATCACTTATTTAATGTTTAAGTTTGGGTGGCATAGCGAGTCACTTCGTCCCAAAAATTAGGACGAAGTGGCTCTTTTTTATTTAGAAAATTAAAGGATCTTCGGGGGGAAAGAATTATGATTAATATTTCAAAAGATAGTTTTTATGAAAAAAAGAAATCGGAATATGTATTTTCTTTGATAAGTGAATTCAGAGGCGATGAAATTACTCCTATAAAAATTTTTGATGGATTCAAAGGAAGTAGAAGATTCATATTTGAAAGTGGAACTAAAGAAAATTACTTTGGAAGATATTCATTTATGGGAGAAAATCCTTATAAGGAAATTTGTGGCGATGGACAAGAAGAAATAAATCAACTCAAGAATGAATGCAGAATTAAATTTGATAAGAGTACCAATACGTTTTCTTTTAAAGGTGGAGCAATTGGATATATGGGATATGATTCTATACAATTATATGAAAAAAAGCTTGATTTTAATAATGAAGATGAATTAAAAGCTCCAATAATAAGATTTAATTTTTATAACAGATATATTTGTTATGATCATTTTACCCATAAAGTCTATATTATAGACAACATCCTAAAAAACGATATTAGAGAATACGATGAAATAATTAAAACACAATATGAATATATAAATAGTTTGCTTTATAAACCAACTTTAACAGAACCATCAGAAGAGAAGAAAGATATTTCTTTTAAGTTTCATACAACCAAAGAAAATTTTGAAGAAAAAGTAAGAAAAGCTAAAGAACATATATTAGCAGGAGATATTTTTCAAGTTGTATTGTCACAGAGGATGACTTGTGAAACTGAAAAAACTCATCTTGAAATATATAGAAAGCTTAGAGAAGGGAATCCTTCACCTTATATGTATCTAATAGACTATGATAGCTATCAAGTAATAGGATCATCTCCAGAAAGTTTGGTATCAGTGAGAGAGGGAAAAGTTATTACAAATCCTATAGCAGGAACAAGAAAAAGAGGTGAAACGCCAGAGATTGATAATGCTCTTGAAAAAGAACTTATGGAAGATAAGAAGGAACTAGCAGAACATGTAATGCTTGTTGACCTGGGCAGAAATGATATAGGGAAAGTGAGTAAAATAGGAACAGTTAATGTAAGTGAGTTTATGAAAATTGAGAGATTTTCACATGTTATGCATATTACGACTAAGGTAGTTGGAGATATAAAAGATGATTTAGATGGATTCGATGCATTAGCAGCTTGTCTTCCAGCGGGAACTGTATCTGGTGCTCCTAAAATAAGAGCGATGGAGATTATAGAAGATCTTGAAGATTTTAAAAGAGGAATTTATTCAGGAGCAGTTGGATATTTTTCTTATGGTGGAAATATGGACACAGCAATTGCTATTAGAACAATGATATTAAAAGATAAAACGGCGTATCTTCAAGCAGGTGCTGGAATAGTATATGACTCAATACCGGAAAAAGAATTTGAAGAAGTTCAAAATAAACTAATGGTTTTAAAGGAGGCTTTAAGATGATAGCGTTAATAGATAACTATGATTCATTCACATTTAATTTATATCAATATTTAAGTGAATTTGCAGAAACCAAAGTTTTTAGAAATGATGAGATAACTGTAGAAGGGCTTAGAGAACTAAATCCAAAAGGAATAGTGATTTCACCAGGACCAGGGGTTCCTGAAGATGCAGGAATTTCTATAGAGTTGATAAAAAAGCTAGGGAATATAATACCTATTTTGGGTATTTGCCTTGGCCATCAAAGTATTGCAGCAGCATACGGTGGAAGAGTAATTAGAGCTAATGAAGTTTTCCACGGCAAAACTTCAAGAATCCAAGTTAAAGGTAAAGATATATTTGAAGGAATTCCAAGAAAGTTAGATGTTATGAGATATCATTCACTTATAGTCGAAAATAGTTCACTTCCAAGTTGTCTCGATGTTTTAGCATTAACTGTTGATAGTAATGACATTATGGCAATTAAACATAAAGAATACAATGTTTTTGGACTTCAATTTCATCCAGAGTCAATATATACACCTAAAGGCAAGCATATGATTGGAAATTTTGTGATTAACATTTGTGAAGATAAATTAGAAGACTAATTAAAAAGTAATTAAAGTAAATAGGATTATAAATACAGAGGCTATAAAAATAAGCAATATTATATATTTTAAGGGGGCATTAAAATGGTTATAAATGATGCAATTAAGAAATTAGCTTCGAGAGAAGAATTAAATGAAGATGAAGTAAGAGGCGTGATTAATCAAATCATGAAGGGGGAAGCAACTTCTGCTCAAATTGGAGGTTTTTTAATTGGGCTTAGAGCAAATGGGGAAACTCCAGATCATATTTTAGGAGCGGTTAAAGCTCTTAGGGATAATGGAGTAAAAGTTGAAATAGAAAATACTGAACATCTAATTGATACTTGTGGAACAGGAGGAGATGGATCGAAGACTTTTAATATTTCTACTGCAGTTGCAATAATTGCAGCAAGTGGCGGTGCTAAGGTTGCAAAACATGGAAATCGTGCGGTTTCTAGTAAAAGCGGCTGCGCAGATGCTTTAGTTGAGCTAGGAATAAATATTGACTTTGATGAAATTCAAAGCAAAAAAATTATTGAAGAAAATGGAATGGCATTTTTATTTGCACCAAAGTACAATGGTGCAATGAAAAACGTTGCAAAGGAAAGGAAGGAGCTAGGGACAAGAACAATTTTTAATTTGTTAGGACCGCTCGCAAATCCAGCACCAATTAGTGGACAACTTATGGGGGTATATGATGGGGCTTTAATAGAGACTGTTGGAGAAGTTCTTTTAAATCTTGGATTAAAGAGAGCTATGGTTGTTCATGGTGATGATGGATTAGATGAAATTACTACTACTACATTAACAAGTGTGTGTGAAGTGAGAGATGGAGAAATTATAACTTACAAACTTGATCCGGTTAAGCTTGGGTTTAATAAGGCTACCTTAGACGATATAAAGGGTGGAGAAGCAAAAGAGAACGCAGAAATAATAATGAAAATACTAAAAGGAGAAAAAGGACCTCAAAGAGATATAGTTGTTTTGAATTCAGGTGCTGCACTATATGTAGCAAATTTGGCTGATTCCCTAGAGGAAGGAATTGAAAAAGCAGCAGAGCTCATTGATTCTGGAGCAGCCTATAAAAAGTACGAGGAACTTTCTAGTTTGTAAATGAAAGTTCAAATTATAATAAAGAGGTGATAATTTTGATTTTAGATGATATTGTTGAAATGAAAAAAATTAGAGTAGCAGAAAGAAAAAAAGAAATTCCAATAAAAGAGTTAGAAAAGCAGGCATTAAGCAAAGTAAATGATGAAAAAGAGTCGAATGTCACAAATCCGTTCTTGACGGCATTAAAAAAAGAAGGATTATCTGTAATAGGTGAATTTAAGAAGGCATCTCCATCTAAAGGAGTAATTGTAGAAGAATTTAATATAAAGGAAATATTAAATTATTACACTTATCTCGGAATAGATGTATTTTCAATTTTAACTGAGGAAGATTTCTTTTTGGGGTGTGATGAATACTTGAAAGAAATTAGAAAAATTTCATACATTCCAATACTACGTAAAGATTTTATAATCGATTTTTATCAAATTTATGAAGCGAAAGTTTTGGGAGCTAACGGTATTTTACTTATTGCTAGTGTATTAGGTGAAAATTTAGGAAAATTTTATAAGGAGGCAAAAAGATTTAATTTAGAACCCTTAGTAGAAGTTCATAATAAAGAGGAGCTAGATTTAGCACTTAAATATGATTGTGAAATTATTGGGATTAACAATAGGGATTTAAAAACGTTTCATGTTTCATTAGATACTACTAAAGAATTAATTCAGTATATTCCAAAAGAAAAGATAATTATAGCTGAAAGCGGGATAATGAGTATTGAGGATTTAGATATGATTAAAAAATATGGAGCAGATGGGGTGCTGATTGGAGAATTGTTTATGAGAAACATAGATAATTCAGAATTTAAAACTAAATATAAAGAGTTTAGAAGTAATAAGTAATTTGTTAAATCTAAAAATTATTAGATTATGCGAGGATTTAATATGATTCAAGTTAAAATTTGTGGGATAACTAACAAAAATGAGATTGAATATTTAAATATATTAAAGCCAGAATATATAGGATTTGTATTTACAAAAAGTAAACGACAAGTGACTAGTAGAGAGGCTAAAGAATTGTGTGATAATTTAAGCAATGGAATTAAAACGGTTGGGGTGTTTAAAGATAATACAATGGAAGAGATTTTAGATGTTCTTAATGATATTCCTTTAAATGCAGTTCAACTTCATGGAAATGAAGATGAGGTATTCATTTCCAAATTAAAGAAAAATATAGATGTAGAAACAAATATATGGAAGGCGCTTTCAATAAGTGATGTTGATAATATAAAGCGGTTTATAAAATTTAAAGATATTAAATTAATAGATAATGTCCTTATTGACGGTGATAATCCAGGGAGTGGTGAAATATATTCACTAGATAGCATTGGAAGATTGTTTGATGAAAACTGCAATGTAGAACAAGAAATTAACTATATTAATAGAAAATATAACTTCTTTTTGGCAGGAGGAATAACACCAGAAAATGTTGTAGAAAGAGTTAGTAATGCAAATTCTATAGGTGTTGATGTTTCATCAGGTGTAGAATGTATGGATGAAAAAGGAATTAGAACAAAGTCATTTGAAAAAATGAAGAAATTAATTGATAACGTTAGAAAAATTAAAAGTATATAAGTAAACTTACTCTTATTAAGGAAGGTTGGGAAAAATAATGAATGGAAGATTCAACGAATTTGGGGGACAATATGTTCCTGAAACTGTAATGAATGCTTTAATTGAGCTTGAGGATGCGTATGAAAAATTTAAAGATGATAAAGAGTTTATTGAAGAGTATATGTACTACTTAAAATATTATACAGGAAGGCCAAGTCCACTTTATTATGCAGAGAACATGACAAAGGACTTAGGTGGTGCAAAAATTTATTTGAAAAGAGAAGATTTAAACCACACTGGAGCTCACAAGATTAATAATGCGCTGGGGCAAGTGCTTTTAGCTAAAAGAATGGGTAAAAAGAAAGTAATAGCAGAAACAGGAGCAGGACAACATGGAGTTGCAACGGCTACTGTAGCAGCTAAGTTTGGAATGGAATGTAAGGTATTTATGGGAGAAGAAGATACAAAAAGGCAAGCTATGAATGTTAAGAAGATGGAGCTACTCGGAGCTGAAGTTGTTCAAGTTCTAAATGGAACAAGAACGTTAAGTGATGCTACAACAGAAGCAATTAAATATTGGGCTGCCAATGTAGAAGATACATTTTACATCATAGGATCGGCTACTGGGCCTCATCCATACCCAACTATGGTTAGAAATTTTCAAAGAGTAATAGGTGATGAGGCAAGAAAGCAAATTATAGAACTTGAAGGAAAACTTCCAGATTATATTCTAGCCCCCGTTGGAGGAGGAAGTAATGCAATAGGAATATTTTATCCATTTATTCAAGATAAAGAAGTTAGTCTTATCGGAGTTGAAGCAGCTGGTAAAGGTGTTGAAACTGAAGCACATGCAGCAACTATTACAAAAGGACAAAAGGGAATTTTACATGGAACGTTAAGTTATGTTCTTCAAAATGAAGATGGAGGAATTCTTGAGGCGTATTCAATATCAGCGGGACTTGATTATCCAGGGGTTGGACCAGAACATGCTTACCTTTCTGAAACTAAGCAAGCCAATTATGTGAGTGTAACAGATGAGGAAGCAGTAAGAGACGGCTTTATGTATTTAACCAAAATTGAAGGAATAGTACCAGCACTGGAATCATCACATGCTGTTGCTTATGCTAAGAAATTAGCACCAACACTAGGCAGTGATAAAATTATAATTGTAAATCTTTCAGGGAGAGGAGATAAAGATATGGATGCAGTGCTAGCATATCTAGGTGAAAAATAATGAATAGAATTGATATATCGTTTAATAAAGTAAAAGAAAATAATAGTAAAGCGCTAATACCTTTTGTAACCTGTGGAGCAGATTTTACAATTGAAGAAACAGCGGATTTAGTTGTAGCTTTAGACCAAGAAGGCGCAACTGTGGTAGAAATTGGAGTACCTTTTAGTGACCCTCTTGCAGATGGTCCTGTAATATTAAATTCATATACTAAGGCTCTTAAAAATGGAATAAAATTAAAAGATGTATTCAGATGTGTGGAGTTAATAAGAGAAAAATCAGAAGTTCCAGTTGTACTTATGGTTTACTTCAATATTGTGTATTTCAAAGGAATAGAAAATTTCTTGAAAGAAGCAGCAAAATCTGGAGTTGATGGACTTATCGTTCCAGATATACCTCTTGAAGAAAGAGGAGAACTTAATAAAATTTGCGAAGAAAATGGGATTTATTTAATTCCTCTAGTAGCTAGAACATCAAGAGATAGAATTTCAGCAATAACAAAAGATGCAAAAGGATTTGTTTATTGCGTTTCAACAAATGGGACGACAGGTGAAAGAATTTCATTAGATAGTGGAACTCATGAATATTTAGATGAAGTTAGAAAAATTGTGGAAATTCCAATGTGCATAGGCTTTGGAATTTCTTCGAAAGAAGTTGTTAAAGAAGTTAAAGATTACTGCGATGGAGTAATTGTTGGAAGTGCAATAGTTAAGAGAATGGCAGAAAGTAAACAAGCAGTAATAGATTTTATAAAAGATTTAAAGGAAGGATTTAGATCGTAAGCAATATTATAAGTGGATAAGGTTTATAAGAGGGCTTGAATTAATAAATATAAATTGATTTTGGGTGGCAGAGCGAGTCACTTCGTCCTAATATTTCGAGGCGGAGTGGCTCGATTTGTATTATAGGTAACGTAAACAGAAGTTTAAGTTTTGGATAAATTAGTAGAAAGGAAGTTGAGTTTTATGGAATGTGAAACTTTAGAGGAAGTAAGGGAGAATATAGATAGAATTGATAAAAAAATAATTGAATTAATAGCAGAAAGAAGTAAATATGTTGTACAAGCAGCGAATTTTAAGAATACTTCCGAGGAGGTGAAAGCATCACAAAGAGTAGAAGAAATTATAAATAAAGTAAGGATGTTAGCAAAGTTTCATGGTGTAAATTCAGATATAGTTGAAAACATATATAGAGAAATGATTAATTCATTTATAAATTTAGAGTTATCTGAGTGTAAGAAGATTGTAAAATAAGGAGGATTAAATATGTCTTATGAATTATTATCAGTAGTACCTTGGGGAAGAAGTTTGAAAGAATATAAGGCAATGTTTAAATTAACTAATGAGGATATCAAAAAAGAAATTGCAAGTTTTGGCGATGGTCCTGCGAGTTTTAATTCAGAAATGAACAAGTTAAAAAATAATGTAACTTCATTTGATCCGATTTATGGATTCACAAAAGAACAAATATTAAATAGGATAATAGAAACAAAAGAAATTGTAATGAAACAAACAGAAGAGAATAAAGAAAATTTCATTTGGACTACAATAAAGAATTTAGAAGAATTAGAAAAGATGAGAATGGAAGCTATGTATAATTTTATTGATGATTTTGAAAAAGGAAAAGTGGAAAAACGCTATATTACTCACGAATTACCGAATAAAACAATTTTCCATGATAAACATTTTGATATAGGGCTAAGCTCACATTTCTTGTTATTATATTCAAATCTTGGACTTGATTTTCATATTAAATCAATAGATGAAATGCTTAGAATATGCAATGAAGTACGTATTTTTCCAATTTTAGATTTAAACGCTGATGAGTCAAGTTTGTTAAAGCCAATTATAGAGAAGTATAATAAAAGCTATGTGGTTGAGATTGAAAAAACAAATTATATATTTCAAAAAGATGGAGATAAGATGTTAACAATAAGGAGAATTCCCTAAATATTTAAGACTACCCCGTTGGATTAATAAAGAATGTTTGGTATAATTTTTTTGGAAACGAGGTGGTTGAAACTATGGCGAAGAAAACTAGTAGAAATACAGATATATTAAAAGACACTAAAAATACAACATCTCCTAAAGTTTATTCATTATTAGTAGAACTTGTGAATGCTGATAGGGAAGATTTAGCAGAAGATGTATTAAAAATAGATTATTTATTAACATACGCTAATAATTGCATAAAGGATAAGGATCGTAGAGAAGCAAAAGATACATTAGTGATTGCCAGAAATAGAATTGATAAGTTAATTGAAAATAATGCAAATGTTGAGTATTTAGTCTATCTTTATGATAAAATTAACTCGAAAATATAATTTATTAGTGAATATTTAAATTATATATGTAAACAATAAATATTTAATGTTATAATAAATTGATTTTCATTAAGTAATTAATGATTAAAATATAAATGTAAAGAGAGAAGAGTAAATGAGATTTGAAAATTTAGAAAAAACTATAAACAAATTAGATAATGATATTGAGGCCTTAAGAAGGGTTAAACAATATTTATCAAATAAAGATGAGATTAATGAAATAAGTGATTTGTTAAATAAGGAAAGACAAGTATATGCGGATGAATTATATATAGGTGATGCTATAGCTTATAGCGAGAGTTTAGAAATAATAAAGCAATTGTTAAATAAAGAATTAGGAAAAGATGAACAAGTTAAATTATTAGAAGATATCAAGGAAACACATGGAAGAAAGTCACCAAATGTCAGTAAAAAAAGTCATGGACTTAATGCTTGGCTTAAGTTTCTTGATATTCAATGTGAGTGGATAGAAAATCCTAATACCGATTGGTCAATATTAATTATAAAAGGATTTATACCAAGGAATAATAATTAAAAATTTTTTTCAAAAGTAAGTAGGTTTTCATATTCATGGAGACTTATTTTTTTGTTATAATTTTGATAATTTTTTAAAAGACAATAAAAAATAAAAATACAGCTAGAGGGGTGTCGTAGTGTATTATATTTTAGGTTATTATACACACCATATGCTTAATTTATTAAATAAAGGAGCAAATTATAAGGTAAAAGCCAAGAAAAGTTATTATTAAACAAAATGTCTGATACCAGTACATCACTGCGTACTATTAATAAGCGTAATAAAGAATCATAATGAAATATAAAAATAATTTAATTTTATAGTATAAATTTAAAGTCATTGGTTATAGTAATAGTGTAAGATGAAATATGTATCTAAAGACAAAGTTATTAAAAACAACTATGATTACAAATCTATCTGAAATTAAGGTGGAAAAATTTTTGGAAAAATTGTTGACAAGAATAAATATCGATGATATGATGTAATTCGTCGCTGAAAAGAACAGAATTCAATGACTTAAAGCTGAAAGAACATCTAAGAAAAATGCTTAAAAAGTTTTTTGAAAAGGTTGTTGACAAAGTCTGAAAGCGGTGATATACTGAGTAAGCTGTCAGAAACGGCAGAAACTTGTAAAGCCTTGTAACAACAGGCTTGTGAAAGAAAAATTGGTCTTTGAAAATTGAACAGAATATATAAATACATTTAAGTAAACCAGCAATTCTTTATTTGAGTAAGCTAAGATTAAACTTTTTATTGAGAGTTTGATCCTGGCTCAGGACGAACGCTGGCGGCGTGCTTAACACATGCAAGTCGAGCGAGAGAACTTCCTTCGGGAAGGACTCTAGCGGCGGACGGGTGAGTAACACGTGGGTAACCTGCC
>NZ_MZGT01000112.1 GCF_002029255.1 Clostridium chromiireducens | reverse complement strand
CTACATTATAATACAAAATTATATTTATGTTTATTTATGTTAACTGTATACTAATTTATACTTTAAATACATTATTTTAAGATTATATAGTTAACATAAACATTGTGGAATATTAAATATAATCCACAATGTTTACTAAAAAGCTATACTTATGCACAAAATCCACAACATGTTGTTGATAACTTTTACGTTTTCTCAACATGTTGTGGATTTTATTTTGGAGTGCTTCTACATAATTTTACTATTTAGCTTTTATTTTTATATAATTCTATATTAATTTTATTGTAATATTCCGCAAGCTACGCCCAAGATACCTACCGCGAATAATCCGAATATTATTAATAAAGGATTTACATTTTTCTTTAATAAGTACATACATAAGAATGTTAATAATAGTGGAACTAATCCTGGCATTAAACTGTCTAATACACTTTGGACAGTTGTAACTACTTCTTTTCCATCAGATTGCGTATACCTAGAAAGAACAAATGGTATATTAATACTTGTCCACTTAGAAACAAGTCCACCTATAACAAGCAATCCAAGTACTGACGATCCTTCTGTAAGATATCTAAGCTTATTTCCTGACATATCAGAAACTAGTTGAGTTCCCTTTTCATATCCATAGAACATTCCATACCAGTTTGTTGCAAGCCTTATTGTATTAAAGCCTATAAAAAATATTAATGGTCCTATTATACTTCCAGTAAGTGCAAGTCCTGCTCCGAGTGCTGCAAGCACAGGTCTTAAAGTCCCCCAAAATATTGGATCACCAACTCCAGCAAGTGGTCCCATAAGTCCAATCTTAACACCGCTTATTGATCCTTCATCTATATCTGCTCCATTTGCTTTTTGCTCTTCCATTGCTGCTGTTATTCCCATGATAGGTGTTGCCATAAATGGTTGTGTATTAAAAAATTCTAAATGTCTTTTAAGTGCGGCACTTAGTTCATCGCCTTTGTATAGTTTCTTTAAAGCCGGTATTAAAGTTACGCAAAATCCTATAGCTTGCATTCTTTCAAAGTTAAATGACCCTAAAAGGAAATTTGAACGAATAAACATGCTTATTATGTCACTTTTATTTAATTTCTTTTCACTCATTATCGTATCCCCCTCAACCATATTTACATCATTAATTCTGAATCATCGACATCATCAACACCATAAGTCCCAGCAGTTGCTACTTTACCTTCATTAGCTATTGATTTAATATGGAATATTGCTGCAATAACTCCTACTGCACCAAATCCGATTAAGTTGAAGTTTGTAAATGCTGCTAGTAAAAATCCAATGAAGAAGAATGGTAATAGTGATTTGCTATTCATCATGTTCATTACCATTGCATACCCAACAACTACTATGAATCCACCTGATACTTGAAGTCCTCTAGTTATTACTGGTGGGATGGCTGCAAGGGCTGCATTTACAGCATCTGTACCTGCAAGTACTCCTACGATTGCAGCTGGTACAGCTACACGTATTCCTTGAAGTGATAATCCTAAGAAGTGACACATTTCAATTCCTCTTGTATTACCACTTTCCGCATACTTATCAGCTAAGTGTTGGAAGAATACTGTTATTGTTCTTACAAATATAGTAAGAACTTGTCCTGCTGCTGCAATTGGAATTGCTACTGCAATACCTGCTCCGATTGATTGCTTACCAACAATTACAAGGATTGCTGAAATTACACTTGCAAGGGCTGCATCTGGCGCCATAGCTGCACCAACATTCATCCATCCTAACGCTAGCATCTCAAGTGTTCCACCTAATATAATTCCAGTTTGAATATCTCCTAATACAAGTCCGACTAGTGTGCATGCAATTAATGGTCTATGAAATTGTGCCTCATCAAGTACACTAGCCATACCAGCAACTGCTGCAACTACTACTAATAAAATTAATTGTAAAGTGCTCATTTATAATTCCCCTCTTTCTTCTTAATTTATATATAAAATTTTTAAATTTATATATCTAATTTTTAGTCCAAGTTATATATTCCCTAATACCATGTTGTAAGAAATCCCGAAAGTACTTTTCTTTAATTTATGACCATACATTACTAACTAAAATCTACATCTATATAAGTTTTAATTCTCTCAATCTATCCATTAAATCTATTTTAGGATCTTTTGCCAATTTCCTTACCTCTAATTCAATGCCTTTTTCATGAAGCTTTTTAAATGCTTCAATATCAACCTCATTCATACATAATGCATTTGTAATTTGTTTATCACCAGCTTTAAAGCACATTCCACCAACATTTACAGAGTTAATATCTATCCCACCTTCAACTGCCCTAAGCACATCTGTTGGATTTGTGAATAAAAACAACGTTTTAAAACTATCAAATTTAGGATTCTTATATGCTTCAACTGCTTTTGCTATTGGAAGCACATATGCTTTTATTCCTGGTGGTGACACTTGAATTACTAGTTGTTTTCTTAAGTCATCTGCTGCAACTTCATCACTACAGGCAAATATTCTGTTACACCCGCTCTCCTTTGTCCAAACTGTTGCAACTTGTCCATGTATTAATCTGTCATCAATTCTTACAAAACTAATTTCCATAATTTTATTTCCCGCCTTCTTTATGTTTTTATTTGTTTTATATTAAATTACATGTAATTCTTTATCTAATTAAAATATCTATACTAATTCGTCTTCAAGATCTTCTTCTAAATTTTTATTTAGTACCTTGATAGCATCTTTCCCTGAGTTATTTGCAATCTCCAATAACTCTGATAAACTTGAGAAATCTCTACTACCTAAAACCTCTAAAATCATTGGTAAATTAACGCCTGTTACAATCTCCATATTTTCATGTTTCATTGCAATTATACTGGCTGCATTAAATGGGCTCCCTCCAAAAAGATCAACCATAAATAAAACTCCGTCTTTACTATCTAACTCATTTATGACTTTATTATATTTTTCAACTAAATTATCTACACCTTCACCAGGTTTAAAAGTAACACTGGCTACGTTTTCTTGGCCTCCAAAAATCATTTCTGCAGACTTAAGAATTTCTTCTGAAAACATGCCATGAGTTCCTACTATTACTGAGATCATTATTTCATCATCCTTTCTTGCTACATATATTGTTTCTATACTCATATATTTAGCAATTACCATGCCAAAAAAGTGTGTCAAAAGATACTTCTATGTCCAATCGTGAATTTTCAATGCATATATTGCATATCCACCCCTCTTTTGACACACTAAAGTATCTTTCAACACACTTTTTTATTTCTTTTAACACATTATTTATTTAAGATTAATGAATTTTAACACACATTAATGACATCAACCATGTAATATATTTCATCATCCGTTAATTCTATTGATAATGCTTCTTTAAATATTAAATTAGCTCCCTTTAAAGCCTTTAAATATTCAGGGTCTAGATCAAAATCTTCAGAATCATATGTCAATCCGCTATTTAACAGCATTCTTTCTAATGCACATGCAACATGAAACATTATTCTTAACTTGGCTGGATTTTCATAATTAACATTTAACGAGCTCTCAATAGATTTTATAAAATCATCTAACAGAGAATATATTTTCTCTGGATTAAGGAAAGTTAGTATTTCAGTTAAAGTTTGCTTACATAGATTTTTTAGAACAATTTGATTTTCTCCTTTAACGCATGGCATAACGCTTTTTCCTTCAATAATATTTCTTAAAATGTTCTCACCTGAGCCATCAATCAATTCCTCAATTGATATAAATGGAATACCCATATTCGGATTTGCTATCCCAACGAGAGCTAAAATTTTATTTTTAGCGGAGATTTGTTCTATTGAGTGATTTAGATTGTTTAATCCCACTGGGATAATCCTAATATTATCATTCATTGCTATATTTTTAGTTACAGCCTCTACTAATTCCTTTAATTTAATAGCTGCACCTTTCCCTGTTGAACATATTGTGATTATAACATGGTCTTCGCCCACTTTTCCTTCTGGGTTAATATTACTTGTATATCCTCTAAAATCAGTAAATAAATAAGAATATACCGAATTTAAATCCGTATCACAAAGTGAGCATTTCCTTACAGCTTCTAAAACCAATGCAGTTGAAACCATATCAATACTTTTAGTATTAATTCCTGTTTTTTCAGTAATGGCTTCTCCAAAACTATTCAAAGACCCCATATCAACTAAAAGCAGTACACCTTTTCCTTCATCAACTTGTTTTACTTTCTCAATAACATTTTCTAGAATCTCCGACGGCGTTCTTTCTAGAGGCATATCCACTGCAAGTATGTTCTCTGCATCAAAAAGTCTTTTAGCTACTGAAACCATACTGGTTGCAGTACTTGTCCCATGCGCTGCAACAACAATTCCAACTCTTTCTTGATGCGATAACTCTTGTATAGAATTGAGAAGCAATGCCAAGTATTCGATTTCTACACTTGGAATTATTAAATTATATCTATCTTCTATAAGCTTATGAATTTCTTTAGCTACATCATACTCTTTACTGTCAATTGACGATGGTAATTCAATACTTGCAGAAAAAGAAACTGTATTTTTCTTTATTCTATTGAATAGTGCACTAAAATGCAGACTTATAGCATAAATAAATCTATCATTTAATTTTTTACTCAATCTACTTTCAGCCAACATCTTGATTTCTTGTGCAAAATCAACAATGTCCTTATCAACAATCTTCAATAATCCCTCTCTACGGTTTCCATCACTTTTGAACCTAGCATAAAATTGCTTCAAGTGAACATTTATATCAGTTGCTATATAATTTTTTATATCATGATCACTCATACCCTCTTCTTGGAGAACAAAAGCTTTATCCTCTATTATGTTATATATGTTAAATGGCGGTTCATAGGCGTCAGTTTCTAAAAATGTCCTATTACCATCAGGCTTAATGATTAAACTCTTTGGCATTCTACTCCAGACCTCTGTATTATCCTTTAATTTGCCTTCGAAATTAGCTGCGCCATTCTTAATATTAAGGGGAAGTAGATTTAAATTAATATCAATACATTTATCAGTATTCATGCAATTCAAAAATCCTGTAGCACATACTAATTGTATATTTGACTTTAATTGTCCTACATTCCCATAGGTAGCACTCCCTATTAAAGCTTTAACCGCTTCCGATGATATTTTGATTGTCTTATTTACCCTTTGTGCTTCCTTTGACAATAAATAATGTATCAATTCCAATTTATCCTCTATAGGTCTTTCCTCAAAATTAGGGATGACTATAGTTATCGGAATTCTTCTTATAAAAGTATTAAGCAGTGTAGAGCTAGGATCTTCTGTTGTTGCTCCTATTAATAATACATTTGCTTTTCTATGCCTGTCTGCTTCACCAAGTTTATTATAGGTTCCAGTGTCCATAAAATAAAAAATCATTTCTTGACCCTCTGGAGGAAGCCTATGTATCTCATCTAAAAATAGTATTCCTCCATTAGCTTTTTCAACTATTCCTTCTTTCTCCTTTTCGGCTCCTGTAAAAGACCCCTTAACATGACCAAAAATATAAGATAAAAGAAGTTGTGGGTTATTGCAATAGTCTGCGCAATTAAATACCACAAACGGAGCATCCTCTGGTAGTTTTTTTATATACTTAGAATATTCATACATTATATTAACAAACAAGCTTTTTCCAACACCCGTACTACCAATTATTAACGTATGAAGCCCATTAGGAGGATATAATAATGCAGCTTTAGCTTGTTCAATTTGATTTTTTAGACTAGTATTTGCTCCAATAAGATAATTAAAAGGAGATTGTTCTCTGTCGTTAGTTTCTTCATCATTAGATATAAAATCTTCAATACTTAATATCTCTTCCAAATCTTCTGGTAATTTCACAGATAATATCTCTTCAAAGCTTTTCCTATCAAAGTAAAGGACAGGTCTATTTTTTATTTTAATTATTTTTCCATCTCTACAAAGGGTATTAAGCTCTCTAGACACATTACTTCTTAATATATCTAGGCTGTCTCCAATTTCTTGGGCGCTGAAACCCTTTATCTCTAAAAGATTATTCTTTGTAAACTTCTCAGAATTACTTTCTATATAATTATAAATCCTATCAATACGTTTCATAATTATCACCTTTCTTTGATAAGCAAAAAAGCACAATATATTATTAATACTACCTACTATTAATTGAATATATTGTGAATTTTATTTGTTATATACTTTTCTATATCTAATTTTAGTTCATTATTCGTAGAATTTACTTCTTATTTATTTCTAATATATCTTTTATAACTTCGCCACCGATTATCATACCTGCTACTGGAGGAACAAATGATATACTGCCTGGTATTTGTCTTTTAATAGCACACTTCTTAGTACCACCTGTACAAACACACCCAGTTTTACACGTAACAACATCATAAGCCGGTTTTATTGGAACTTCCTCAGAGTATACAACCTTTAACTTTTCTATTCCTCTCTTGCGTAATTCAGATCTCATAACTTTAGCAAGTGGACATATCTTTGTTTTAAATATATCTGTCACCTTAAATTGTGTAGGATCTAGCTTATTTCCTGTTCCCATACAACTCATTATTTTAATTCCCTTTTTATCGCAATATTCCACAAGTCCAAGTTTCGCCGAAACTGTATCTATTGCATCAACAACATAGTCAGCATCATCAGGTATTATTGTCGATATATTTTCTTGTGTAACAAAGATTTCATGTGTTATTACATTACATCCTCTATTTATTGATAAAATTCTATCTTTCATAACTTCAACTTTAGATTGACTTATTGTCTTATAAGTTGCATGTATCTGTCTGTTTAGATTTGTTAAACAAACTGTATCATCGTCAACAATAATTAGCTCTCCAACTCCTGCTCTAGCAAGAGCTTCAATAGTATAACTTCCTACTCCTCCTACACCAAAAACAACCACTTTACTATTTTTCAATTTATCTAACCCATCTTTACCTATTAAAAGTTCTGTTCTTGATAAAGAATGTTGTGCTGTCATATCTTTTCTCCCCTTATTTAAATAATTAAATTCTATAATTTATCTTATGTTTAATATTTGTATAGCTATCGCTACAATATATATTTTACCTTTTATTTTATAGTTTGATTTGTTAATTGTTATTATACCATAAAAATTAATTAAATCTTAGCAATAAAATTTTTAACTACAAACATCTATTTTGTTCACATTATTATTTAATATATTTACCTATCAAATTTGTGAAGCAATGATTATAATATAAATTAGTATTATATATTTAACTCAAATATTTTGTTTATACTCTACAATTTAACAAGATATTTATCATTTATACTAATTTAATATTCTAGGAGGATTATTTTTAATGACTATAGGAATAATTGCCGCTATGGCAGAAGAACTTGAAATCTTACTAAAAGATGTAACACTTGAAGAAAAAAACGAAAAGGCAAATATGACTTTTCATAAAGGAAAGCTATATGGAAAAGATGTCGTAACTGTAGTTTGTGGAATTGGTAAAGTTAACTCAGCTATCTGCACTCAAATATTAGCTTCTGAATACAAAGTAGATAGAGTCATCAATGTCGGAGTTGCTGGTGGAATTGGTAAAAATATTTACCCTGGAGATATTGTTGTTGCAGAGAATTTAGTACAACACGATATGGATACTACAGCATTTGGAGATAAAATGGGTCAAATTCCAAGACTAGATACATTTGATTTTAAATGTAATGCAGAAATGATTTCTATAGCAAAAAAAGCTTGCGAATCAATTCCTGAATTAAATAGCTTTACAGGAAGAATTGTTTCTGGTGATCAATTTATCGCGAATATAGAAAAAATTCAATGGCTTGATAAAGAGTTTGGAGCAATATCTTGCGAGATGGAAGGTGCAAGTATAGCTCAAGTTTGTTACTTAAATTCAATTCCGTTTGTAGTTATTAGATCTATTTCTGATAACGCAAATAACGGAGCACATATGGATTATCAAAAATTCATTCCAGTTGCAGTTAAAAATTCAACTAGAATACTTAAACAAATGCTTGAAATGATGTAATTTAAGTTTATACAATACCCTGCCGAAAAAGAAGGTGCTCTGTTACTCGGTTGCCGGAAAAAATAATTGTGGATTTCTAACAGTAAAAGTTGTGCCCATCCCTGCATGTTCCTGAGGCAAGCTCATGACAAGCAAGGATGGAACAACTTTTACTGAAGAAATGCCTACAATTATTTTTTCAATGCAACACTGCGTAAAAGAGCACCTTCTCTTTCTGGTTAAGGTATGTATTTCAAAACATAAATTTAAATTATAATTGATTTATCTTACATATTTCTACTATTCTAAATCATAAATCTTATAATGTAAAATTCTTAAGTTCATCTTTAAGTTCATTTGATATATCGTGAAGGTTGCTTGCATATTGGGTAAGTTCGTCCATTGTTGCGCTTACTTCTTGTGCTGATGCTGTTACTTCTTCAGATATAGATGCTGATTCTTCTGATACTGCTGCTATATTTTCAATCTGCGCTTTAACAACTTCTTTATTTTGGTGCATCTTTTCATTTAATACTTTAATATTTTCAATTGCACCTGTTAGAGGCATTATTGAATCAACTATTCTATTGAATATATCTTCAGTTTCTTTTATTGCCTCCCCTTGTTTTTGCGACATATTTTTGCTTTCTTCCATGGCTATTTTAGTTGCACTGTTCTTGCTATTTATTTCTCCAACAATTGCTTTTATCTCATCTGTGGACATCTTAGATTCCTCTGCTAATTTCCTAATTTCTTCTGCAACTACTGCGAATCCTTTTCCTGCCTCTCCCGCTCTTGCTGCCTCAATACTTGCATTTAGAGCAAGAAGATTAGTTTGTTCAGTTATTCCGGCTATTGCATCAGATATGTAATTTATCTTGTTTATACTTTCGCCCATTTCATGAACCATGCCACCAGATTTAATTGCATTCTCTTTAGATTTTTCAGCCTTACTTATTAGGTCATTAAGTATAACTAAACCTTGAGTACTTAATTTCTCAGTTTCCTTTGATAAACCATTAATATGCGTTGTTTCATTACTGATTTCGTCTATTCTATCTGATAATTCTTCAACACTCATTGCCACTTCTGTTGCAGATTGCGCCTGACTTGTTGCTCCACTAGCCACTTCCTGTATTGCATTTGATACTTCAGATATTGACGCTGTGGTTTCTTCTGACATGCTTGATATGCTAAAAGCCGTTTCAATTAAATGAGATGACGTACTTTGCACACCTTTCATTAAGTTCAATACACTATCTATCATTGAATTAAAGTTATCTCCAAGGTCTCCAAATTCATCTTTTGCTGTAACAGCAATTCTTTGAGTAAAATCACCTTGTGCAACATTATTAAATGCCTTCTTTAATTTTCCTATCTCTTTCATAATATATGATGCAGAAAGCATCGATATAATTATTCCAATAATTATACATAGCAAGCTAGTCATAATTACCGTTGTCTTCATAGTCATAACATTATCAGTTACTTCTTTGCTATCAATGATTCCAATCATCTTCCACCCAGTTAATGCATCCGTCTCCTGGCATGTATAGAATGACTTTCCATTATATTTCCAAGTATATACTCCTCTTTCCTCATTTTTAGCTGATTCCCAGAATGGTAAGCCACTAACATTATCCTCTGCTTCTTCATTCTTATCATTATTCGCCACAATATCTCCATCTTTATCGACCAATAATATATATCCTGAATTTAATAACTGTATATTACTAATATATTCTTTCATGGAATCTAAAGACACGTCTATCACTATAACACCAGTAAATTGCCCTTTATCATCTTTAACTGACTGCGCTACTGTCATTACTTGCTTTCCTGTAACACTATCTTTATAAGGCTTTATGTATACAACTTTTCCATCTGCTTCTTTAGCTTTTTTATACCATTCTCTTTCCTTATAATTAAATTCATTAATGGTCATTACCCCACTATCTAATACAAGTTCACCGTACTCACCTGCATATCCTGCATTAATAATACCATTTACCGAACCCTTTGTATCACTAAATATATCTTGTACATGTTTAGCTATTAGCGAATGATCTGCTTGTAGGTTTGATAAATCTTTAATA
This sequence comes from Clostridium chromiireducens, assembly GCF_002029255.1. Lineage (GTDB taxonomy): Bacteria > Bacillota > Clostridia > Clostridiales > Clostridiaceae > Clostridium > Clostridium chromiireducens. Next base: position 496 of record NZ_MZGT01000112.1, on the reverse strand, counting down.
TCAGCATTTTTTGATATTACTCTCAGTTGTGTATTTAGTATTTCTAAATATTGAGTAAATCCTTTATCGACTTCTTTGATTGTTTGAATACTTGTTGTCTTCAAATTATTTTCTAATACAATATTAGATTTAACAATGGATACTATCCCAACTGTTAACGTTGGCACCATAAGCATAATAACAATACATGCCACTATTTTTCTAAACAACTTACTATTTTTTTTCATACTTAACCTCCTATAAAACTAATTCTTAATTAAAAAAATAAATTACATAAAACCATGTGCTATAAAAAAATAACACACTAAATGTAATTTGCCTCACTACTATAATATTTCTAAATAGGGTAAAATGTAATATTTCTATAATAACATTGTATTTTATTATATTCAAGTCGTCGAAATTAAACTATTTTAATATTTTTAACTTTATTTTTCTATTTTAATGTCGATAATTGCTATAGAATTAATTATATTTATTTATCTGTCTTTTAAAC
>NZ_MZGT01000111.1 GCF_002029255.1 Clostridium chromiireducens | reverse complement strand
GTATTGACAATTAAATATAGTTTGCTATAATGATTAAAAGATAAATTTTAAAAGAGAATTTTATATTAATATTCGTAAAAAATAATTATTAATTTAGAAATGGAGAAAATCATGGAAAAGGATATTGTAAAATCAGTTATGCAAAAATTTTATAGCTTTTTTTATTTTACATTCTGGGGCTTTTATTTTAGCGCTGGCTATTTATTTTGCAGAAAACTGAATAATTCCTTTTTAATGAGTGTTTAATATTCATATAAATTTTTTTAGGCTTAGGTAAATAATTATAGATATTTTATGGAACTCATTATACATGAGTTCCATTTTTTTACGCAAATAATCAAATATATGCAAGGGGGCAATATAAAATGGTGGTAATATTAAAGCAAAAAGCTAAACAGGAAGAAATTGAAATATTAACAAGGCAAATTGAAGCAAAGGGCGTTTCAGTAAGTTTAGTGGTTGGATCAGATGTAAATATCTTAGGATTAGTTGGAGATACAAGTACAATAGATCCTTCGGTTATTGAAGCCAACAGAATAGTTGAACGAGTTATGAAGGTACAGGAACCTTTCAAGAAGGCAAATAGAATGTTTCATCCAGAAGACACAATAGTAGATATTAATGGGGCCAAAATCGGCGGAAAGAAAATAGCAATGATTGCAGGACCGTGTTCGGTTGAAAGTGAAGAGCAAATCACTGAAATAGCTAAAGAAGTTAAAAAAATCGGGGCAAACTTTTTAAGAGGCGGTGCATTTAAGCCAAGAACTTCACCATATGCGTTCCAAGGAATGAAATATGAAGGGTTAGAACTTTTAAAGAAGGCAAGAGAAAATACAGGATTACCAATAGTTACAGAGCTTATGTCTCCTTATGATATAGAAACATTTGTTGAAAATGTAGATGTAATTCAAGTTGGTGCTAGAAATATGCAGAACTTTGATTTACTTAAGGAACTTGGGAAAACAAATAAACCAATATTATTAAAGAGAGGTTTATCAGCGACTATAGAGGAATGGTTAATGTCAGCAGAATACATTATGGCTGGAGGAAATGAAAATGTAATTCTTTGTGAAAGAGGAATAAGAACCTTTGAAAATTACACAAGAAATACCTTAGACTTAAGTGCAGTGCCTGCTGTTAAGAAATTAAGTCACTTACCCATAGTTATTGATCCAAGTCATTCTGCTGGGAAGTACTGGATGGTTGAACCATTAGCAAAGGCTGCAGTTGCAGTTGGAGCAGACGGACTTATTATTGAAGTTCATAATGATCCAGCAAATGCATTATGCGATGGACCACAATCAATTAAACCAAGTAAGTTCGCAAAACTTATGGAAGAATTAAGAGTTATTGCAGCCGCTGTTGGAAGAGAAATATAAATTTATTTAATAAAGGGCAGTTAGCACTGACAATCATTTCTTATATAAAATAAAAAGAGTTATAACGTAGTCTTAGTCATGATGCTAACTGTTTAATGAAAAGAGGAGTGTTGATAAATGGAAGATTTAGTTGTTGAACTTGGTGAAAGAAGTTATCCGATCGTAATTAAAAAAGGATTAATTGACGAAGTGAATCTGGAAATTAAAAAAATCTTTAAAGGTAAAAAGATATTTATATTAACTGATAAAAATGTAGGTTCCCATTATGGAGATAGGATAAAATCATGTTTAATTAACTCAGGATATGATGTTAAGCTAATGGAATTAGAACCAGGCGAAGAAACTAAAGCGTTTAGTACCCTTCCTTCAATATATAATGAACTATTAGATTTTAAAATTACAAGAAGTGACTTAATTATAACTTTAGGGGGAGGAGTAATTGGAGATCTTGGAGGTTTTGTTGCATCAACGTTCTTAAGAGGTGTTGATTTCGTTCAAATGCCGACTTCATTACTTGCTCAAGTTGATAGCAGCGTTGGTGGAAAGGTTGCAGTAGATTTAGAAAGAGGTAAAAATTTAGTAGGAAGTTTTTATCATCCTAAATTAGTTTTAATAGATCCAAAGGTACTTGAAACTTTAAGTGAAAGATTTTTCAGAGATGGAATGGCTGAAGTTATTAAGTATGGATGCATAAAGGATAAGGAATTCTTTTATTTCTTAAAAACCATGAAAAACAAAGAAGAGGTTATGCACAATATAGAAAATATTATCCACAGATGTTGCTTTATAAAAAAATGTGTTGTGGAAAATGATGAGAAAGATACTGGAGAAAGAATGTTGTTAAACTTTGGACATACGTTAGGCCATGCCATAGAAACATACTATAACTTTAAAAAGTTTACACACGGGGAAGCAGTAGCTATAGGAATGTATGAAATAAGTAAGATTGCAGAAAATAAAGGTTTAACTGATCAAGGCGTAAGTGAAGAGATAAAAGATATATTGATGCAATATAATCTTCCTTATGAAGTTGAAATAGAAGAAAGCTCAGAAATTTTAGATACTATAGCTTTAGATAAGAAAAATATTGATAATGTTCTGAAGGTTGTATTACTAAAAGGCATTGGAGAATCATACTTAGAAAAGACTAATGTAGAATTTTTTAGTTAATGACGGATATGAAAGAAAATAGACTGGAATGCTGATGTGTTATTTATTAGTATATGTTAAGCAATGAATAAAGAAAAGTGAGGTAAAATCATGGGGAACTTGAAAATTTATCCTAGAAAATTAAGTGGAGAAGTTAAGATACCACCATCTAAAAGTATGGCACATAGAGCAGTAATTTGTGCAGCTCTTGGAGATGGTATTAGCAAGGTTACTAATATAGATTATTCTGATGATATTATTGCTACAATTGAAGCAATGTCATCATTGGGGGCTAAAATAACAAAAAAGGAAGATTATCTTGAGGTTTATGGAATTAACAGCCCAGAAAATATTGAAGCTATTTCAGTTAAAGATGAAAGAACTATAGATTGTAATGAATCAGGATCAACTCTTAGATTTTTAGTACCTATAGCGGCGTTATTTGAAGGCGTTAACAGATTTGTTGGAAGAGGAAATTTAGGAAAGAGACCACTGGACACTTATTATAAAATTTTTGACGAACAAGGAATTAAATATTCTTATAAAGAGGGAATACTAGATTTAAAGACTGAAGGGAAATTAAAAGCTGGAGAATTCAAGATGGAAGGGAATATTAGCTCACAGTTTATAACAGGATTATTATTTACGCTTCCTCTTTTAGATGGAGATTCCAAGATTATAATTACTACAGAAATGGAATCAAAAGGATACATTGATTTAACTTTAAGTGCTATTAAAGATTTTGGTGTAGAAATTATAAACAATAATTATGAAGAATTTATAATAAAGGGAAATCAAATTTATAAGAGTATAGATTACAGAGTTGAGGGAGACTACTCACAAGCAGCGTTCTTCTTCTGTGCTGATGCACTTTCAAATGATGTTGTTCTTAATGATTTAAAATTAGATTCTCTTCAAGGCGATAAAGAAGTAATTGATATATTAGAGAGAATGGGATTAAAATTAAATAGTAAAAATGATGGTTTAATTGGAAATGTCAGTGACGGTCTAAAAGCAACTGTAATTGATGGTTCTCAATGTCCAGATATAATCCCTGTAGTATCTTTGGTTGCTGCATTAAGTCAAGGTACTACAGAAATAATAAATGCAGGAAGACTTAGAATTAAAGAATGTGATAGATTAGCGGCAGTAACTTCTGAACTTAATAAATTAGGCGCTAAGATTACAGAAAAAGAAGACGGGTTGATAATTGAAGGAGTAAAGGAACTTAAAGGCAACGTCGAAGTTTGGAGTCATAAGGATCATAGAATAGCAATGACTATAGCTATAGCATCAACTATGTGCAGCGAACCAATAGTACTTAAAGATTATGAGTGTGTTTCAAAATCTTATCCAGAGTTTTGGAATGATTTTAAGAATGTAGGAGGTGTATTTGATGAGTGGAATGTGGGGAAATAAATTAAAAGTTTCTATTTTTGGTGAATCTCATGGAGTTGGGATAGGTATTACAATTGATGGACTTCCCTCAGGAGTTGAGATTGATCTTGAAGAAGTCATGAAAGAAATGGCAAGACGTGCGCCAGGAAAAAGTAATTTATCAACAGCGAGAAAAGAAGCAGATGCTCCAGAAATTTTAAGTGGATTTTTTGAAGGAAAGACTACAGGTACTCCTCTTTGTGCAGTAATTAGAAATGCAGATATGCGCTCTAAGGATTATGGAAAGCTTAAAGATTTAATGAGGCCGGGTCATGCGGATTATCCAGGTTTTGTTAGGTATAATGGATTTAATGATTATAGAGGTGGTGGCTCGTTCTCAGGAAGAATTACTGCACCATTGGTATTTGCAGGAGCTGTATGTAAGCAAGTATTAGAAAGTAAAGGAATTAATATAGGCGCTCATGTTAAGAGTATTGAAAATATTCAAGATAAGAGTTTTTACGATGTAGAATTAAGCAAAGAACTTTTAGCGGAATTAAAAACAAAGGAATTACCACTTTTAATTTCAGAAAAAGAAGAAGAAATGAGAAATACAATTCTGAAAGCAAAAAAGGAACAAGATTCTGTAGGTGGAACTATTGAATGCACTGTTCTTGGAATAAATCCGGGAATCGGTAATCCGTTTTTTGATTCAGTTGAATCAACTCTAGCTCATCTGATGTTTTCTGTCCCAGCAGTTAAGGGAATAGAATTTGGAAAAGGCTTTGATATGAGCAGACTTAGAGGTTCTGATTGTAATGATGAATACTATTATGATGGAGAAAATGTTAAGACATATACCAATAATAATGGTGGGATTACAGGTGGAATAACTAATGGAATGCCAATACTATTTAAGGTTGGAATAAAGCCTACACCATCAATATCAAAGACTCAAAGAACAATAGACATTGTAGAAAAGAAAGAATCAGATCTTGTTATTGAAGGACGTCATGATCCTTGCATAGTGCAAAGAGCTGTTCCAGTAATTGAAGCTGTAACAGCGATTGGAATACTTGATTTAGTACTTTAACAGCAAATAATTCACAATGCTAAGTGTGGACACTTGGAACCTTCATTATAAATGTTGTGTTAGTAATTATGAAATTTATATTAAAAAGCAAAGAGTGAATTTGAACTAGTTGAGTAAGGAGAGTTAAAATGGCGGAAATAGATGATTATAGAAAGAAGATTGATGAAATAGATAAAGAGATAACCAGGCTTTTTGAAGAAAGAATGGATGTAGTTATTAAGGTCGGAGAATATAAAAAACAAAATAATTTACCTGTTTTTAATAAAGCTAGGGAAGATGAAGTTATTGCAAAGAATATAGAGTATCTTAATAATAAAGATTATGCTGAAGGATTAAAAGACTTTTTTATTAATATTATGAATATTGCCAAGGATTTTGAAGATAAAAAATTAGTGGAAGATGCAAGAACTAAAACTGAATGCAGATCAGAATCAGGGAATGAGAAAAGCAATATCAAAGTTGGATTTTATGGTGTTGCAGGATCGTTTTCTGAAGAAGCAATGATTAAGCATTTTGGAAAAAAAGATGATGCTAAGGCATATGATGAATTTGAAGATGTATTCTTAGCAGTGAAAAATGGAGAAATTGATTATGGAGTTTTACCAATAGAGAATTCCTCAACAGGTGCTATTTCACAGGTTTACGACCTTTTATATAAGTATGGGTTCTATATAGTTGGAGAAGAATGTATTAAGATAGACCAAAATTTAATTGGAATTCAAGGAACAAAATTAGATAATGTTAAGGAAGTATATTCACATCCACAGGGATTTGAACAAAGTACTGATTTCTTGAAGGGATATAACTATTGGAAAAGGATTCCGTTTCATAGCACTGCAGACAGCGTTAAACTTGTTAGCGATTTGCAAGATATGTCAAAGGTAGCTATTGCAAGTAAAAGAGCAGCTGATATATATAATTTAAGTATAATAAAAGAAAATATAAATAATAGAAGTGAAAATTCTACAAGATTTATAGTTATATCAAAAGAATTAGAATTAAACGAAGATTGCGATAAAGTAAGTGTTGTATTTTCTCTTGAACATAAGGCAGGTACTTTGTATAAATTATTAAGACATTTTGCAGAAAATAATATAAACATGATGAAAATAGAATCGAGACCTATGGAAAAAGGAGCTTGGAAGTATTTCTTATACGTAGATTTTGAGGGGAATCTAGAAGATGAACAAGTTAAAAAAGCATTAAATTTAATTGAACAAAGCAGTGCATACTTTAAACTTATTGGTGGATACAGAAAGTACACACATTAATAAGAGTGCGAAGCACAACTGAGATCATCTCACCTTAGAAAAAGTGCGAAGCACAATTAAGAACAGTTTGCCTTAGAATAAAGTGCGCACATATAAAAAGGGCACGAAGTGCAGTTAAGAAATTGGCAATTAAAACTAGTAACTTTTAACCTTATAGAAATTGAGATAAGAGTAAAAAGGGGGCATTAATTTGGAATTTTACGGATTAATAGGAGAGAAATTATCACATAGTCTTTCACCTAAAATTCATAATACGCTTTTCAAAGCTTTAGAAATAGAAGGAGCGTATAAGCTCTTTGAAGTTGAAAAAGAAAATTTAGGTAAACTTATAGAATCAATAAAACTTCTTAGAATAAAAGGAGTTAATGTAACTATTCCCTATAAGCAAGATGTAATGGAATATTTAGATTTTATATCAGACGAAGCCCAAAAAATAGGGGCAGTAAATACTATTTATTTAAAAGATAATAAGTTATATGGGCACAATACAGATTACTATGGCTTTGGAACTATTTTAAATAATAATGATATTGTTATAAGAGATAAGATTGCCATGGTTCTCGGAAATGGTGGAGCGGCTAAAGCTGTTATTACCTATCTTTTAGATCGAGGTATTAAAAAGATTTATTTGGTTTCAAGAAAAATCAAAGGTAATTCTGGATATGAAGATGAAAGAATAGAATGCAAAACTTATGAAGAAATAGCAGACATAAATGGAGATGTTTTAATTAATACGACTCCGCTTGGTATGTATCCACATATGGATGAAACACCTGTTGATGAAGGGATAATAAGAAATTTTGAAGCGTTAGTTGATATAATTTATAATCCCAAGGAAACAAAGTTTTTAAAGATAGGAAAGATTCTAAATAAAAAAGTATGTGGTGGTATTGAAATGCTAGTAGGGCAAGCTATAAAGGCAGAAGAAATATGGCAAGGACATATATTAGATAGAGAAGTGACTCAAAGTTTATATTCAATGTTTGAAGATGAATTTAAGTAGGGGGCATGTATGAAAAATAAAGTAGTGTTCATTGGAATGCCTGGATGCGGTAAAAGCACAATTGGTAGATTGATAAGCAAGGAATTAAATATTAAATTTGTTGATATGGATAAGTATATTGAGGACATGACATCTAAAACCATACCTGAACTTTTTGAAGTCGGAGAAGAGAATTTTAGAAATTTTGAATCTTTAGCATGTAAGAAATTAGCAGAGGAGAGTAACATTATAATTTCTTCTGGCGGTGGAGTAGTAAAAAGAAAAGAAAATATAGATGTATTAAAAGAAGAATCGTTTATTATTTTTATTGATAGACCATTAGAAGATCTTTTAGGAGATATTGATATTTCGAAAAGACCTTTGCTTAAAGATGGCAGGGATAAGCTAGTTAGATTATATGAAGAACGTTATGAATTATATAGAACATCCGCAGATGAAATAATTAAAAACGATAAAGAAATAAAGAATACAATTAACATAGTAAAAAAAGTTATCATAGCTAATTTGAATATAGATTAATAAAGAAATGAAAAATTTATAGTAAAGCTAAGTATATGATAATAAAATTTTAACCTACAAGGTTAACTGTATACTATATTTAATATAGTAATTATATACATGCGAAGGTTGAAAGGAGTGATTATTGATGAAGATTATGGTTATTAATGGACCAAACCTAAATATGGTTGGTGTAAGGGAAAAAGGCATATATGGCACAAAATCTTTTGGAGATATATGTGAATATATTAAAGAAGAGGGGAAAAAAAGGTGTCATGAGATAACTCTATTTCAAAGCAATTGTGAAGGTGAAATAATTGATGAACTTCAAAAGGCGTATTTCGAGAATTATGATGGAATAATTATAAATCCTGGAGCCTATACTCATTATAGTTATGCAATTCACGATGCGATAAAAGGAATTAATATAGATACAGTTGAAGTACATTTATCAAATGTACATGCAAGAGAAGAATTTAGAGCAAAATCCGTGACTGCACCAGCATGTATAGGGCAAATGTGTGGTTTTGGAGAACATGGTTATGTATTAGCTATGAAGGCATTAGAATTGAAAAAGATGTCGGAATAGTTTATATTATATATAGATAAACAAAATTAAAATATACTTTTGTGGTAATATATTTCAAAAGTACAATTTAGTCTATAAATTGTTTATCTAAAATAGAAAATTCGATTCACTGTATAGTTATTTGTACTAAATCGTAGATTCGAGTTATCTATATGTAGGACAGAAGTACAGTAGTAAAAAGAAAAAAATAAAGTAGTAGTACAGGAGGAAATTAAAATGATAATTATTATGAACCCAAAAGCAAGTGAAGAAGATGTAAGAAAAGTAAAGGCGGTAGTTGAGGCAAAAGGATTAGAAACTCATCTTTCTAAAGGAGACACATACTACATAGTAGGTGCAGTAGGAGATACTTCTATATTGGACCCTAAAAAATTGCAAGTACTTAAAGGTGTAGATAGAGTTATGAAGGTTCAAGAACCTTTTAAAAAAGCTAATAGAATATTCAAACCAGAAGATACAGTAGTTAATGTTGAGGGATCAGTAGTTGGTGGTGGAAGACTTGGAATAATGGCTGGACCATGTTCAGTAGAAAGTGAAGAACAAATTATTGAAGTTGCTAAGAGAGTAAAAGCAGCTGGAGCTAACTTCTTAAGAGGGGGAGCATTTAAGCCAAGAACATCACCTTATAGTTTCCAAGGATTAGAACTTGAAGGATTAAAACTTCTAAAGGCGGCAAAACAAGAAACAGGGCTTCCAATAGTAACAGAGCTTATGTCTACAGATTATTTAGATGCTTTTGTTGAAGAAGTAGATATGATTCAAATCGGTGCTAGAAATATGCAAAACTTTGATTTATTAAAACAAATTGGTAGGACTAAAACTCCAATTTTATTAAAGAGAGGTTTATCTGCAACTATAGAGGAATGGCTTATGTCAGCGGAATACATTATGGCAGGTGGGAATGAGAATGTAATTCTTTGCGAAAGAGGAGTAAGAACTTTCGAAACAATTACAAGAAATACATTAGACTTACAAGCGGTTCCAGTAATTAAGAGATTATCACATTTACCTATAATTGTTGATCCAAGTCATGCAGGAGGTTATGCTTACTTGGTAGAACCAATGGCTAAAGCAGCAATTATGTCAGGTGCTGATGGACTTATGATAGAAGTTCATAATGATCCTGAAAATGCATTAAGTGACGGACAACAATCACTTACTCCAGACCAATTTGATGTGTTAATGAGCAAAGTTAAAGCTGTAGCCAAAATAGAAGATAAAGAAATTTAATCTTAAAATAAGGGAGCTATAAATATGAGAATAGTAGTTGTAGGTCTTGGAGTAATTGGAGGATCATTTACTATGGCTTTGAAAGAAGCAGGGTATAATGATGTTTATGGTATAGATATTAACGAAGAATCTTTAGTGAAGGCTAAGAAACTTGGATTAATAAAAGATGGATGCACAAATGGACAAGAAATAATTAAAAGTGCAGATTTCATAATTATATCTTTATATCCAAGACTAGTTAAACAATTCATAATAGATAATAAGGATAATTTCAAAGATGGTGCAGTAATAACAGATGCGACTGGAATTAAAAAGATGTTTATTGAGGATATAGTAAATATATTACCTGAAAATATAGATTTTGTTTTTGGGCATCCAATGGCAGGAAGAGAAAAGAAGGGAATAGATTTTGCTAGCAGCTCTGTTTTTAAAGGTGCAAATTATATTCTAACACCAGTAGCCAGAAATAAGGAAGAAAACTTAAAAATGATAGAGGATTTAGTTTACAAGATTGGATTTAAAAGAGTTAAGAGAATAACTCCTGAATATCATGATGAAATGATTGGATATACAAGCCAGCTTCCGCATTCCTTAGCTGTAGCATTAGTTAACAGTGATGTGGAAGGAAGAGAAACCGGAAGTTTCATTGGTGATAGTTACAGAGATTTAACAAGAATAGCTAATATAAATGAAGATCTTTGGAGTGAACTTTTCCTGGGAAATAAAGAAAATTTGCTTGCAAGCATAGAAAAATTTGAAATTGAACTTGATAAGATAAAATATGCTATAGAAAATGATGATAAAGATGCGTTGAAAGAAATCTTTATAAAGTCTACTAAAAGGCGTGAAAAATTATAGGTAAAAAAACGAGGCATTTGTTATAAGAGATTATAACAAATGCCTCGCTTATTTTTGCGTTTATAAATAAATTACAAAAATGTGATGTGGTAAATAATACTTCTTAGTTTTAAAAAATATTATTTTAAAAAGTAAAGGATATAACATATCGTTGATTAATTA
>NZ_MZGT01000110.1 GCF_002029255.1 Clostridium chromiireducens | reverse complement strand
AGATGAAATGCATTAAATAAATTATAAATATAATAAAAAGAAATTAAATATTTTAATTTATTTCCTTATATATGAAATTATAATTAAGGTTAAATATGTTGAAGTTGATTATAGTTTGTAAGTAAAACGAATGATTGATGAATTTATTTTGTTTGTTAAATTCAAATGTTGTTTAGAAATTTCGATATAACAGACAAAACTTGATAATAAAGATAAAAACCTACGTAGAATTTTCTAAAATATTTAATAATGTGAACTGAACTTTTATAAAAATTCCAAGTAATTATTTCGCTAAATATACATTTAGCGAAATAATTGCATTAATTTATGAAATTTGGTATAATATTTTTAACTTGGCACAAGATTTTAAGAATTAAGTGATTTATCAATTGCGGACAAGCTTTTACGGTGCTTTGAATTTATAAAAAAATAAGGTGAAAATATGAAATATGATATTCAAGTGCTTCAAAATAATAATCTTCCTGAAAGTTTGGTGGATTTTTTAAATTATTTGGAAACTATAAAAAGTACATCAGTTAATACTATAGATGGATATAGAATTGATCTAACGATATTTTTTAGATTTATGATGATTTACAAAGGTAAAGTAAATACGGATTTGGTGGAATTTGAGGATATAGATATTTCTGTTATAGATTCTGATTTTTTGAAAAATGTAAAACTTAGAGATTTGTATGCTTTTCTTTCTTTTACAGAAAAATACAGAGATAATAGTTCTTATGCAAGAGCTAGAAAAGTTGCTACATTAAAATCATATTTTAAATTCCTTTTTGGAAAGGCAAAAATAATAAGCGAAAACCCTGCTTTAGAATTAGAATCTCCGAAGATAAATAAAAGGCACCCGGTTTATCTGACGCTCAATCAAAGTATTCATTTACTCGGATCTTTAGATAAAAATGACAAAAATTACTTTAGAGATTACTGCATACTAACATTCTTCTTGAATTGTGGGATGAGACTTTCTGAGCTTTGCAGTATCCAAATAGATAAGATTAGAGAAGATACCTTAACAATTATAGGTAAAGGTAATAAAGAAAGAACTGTTTATTTAAACGAAGCGTGTTTGAAAGCTCTCTCAAACTACTTAAACGCTAGAAATGATTCCAAAGCATTACCAGAAAACAAAAAAATCTTGTTTTTATCATCTAGAAATACACCTATTAATAAACGAACTGTTGAAATTATGATAAAGAAACATATTACTAATGCAGGATTAACGGATGATAAATATACTCCGCACAAACTAAGACATACTGCTGCTACGCTTATGTATAAGTATGGTAATGTTGATATTAGAAGTTTGCAAAGCATATTAGGTCACACAAATATATCAACAACTCAAATTTATACTCACGTTGATGATGACTCCTTAAGGGATGCAGTTAAATCAAATCCACTTTCAAAGCTATAATGATTTTGATGATAATTTTGTTTTAGGATATTATAAAGATCAAAATATTATAAACACTCTCCTCTCTCCTATTTTGACAAAAAGATTTCATTCAAAAAAATAAAAGGTTATCAGTTAAATATTCTGGTAACCTTTATCATGTGATTGCTATTCTATGTTTTGCTTTTAGCGAGTTATTGCGTTTCCGTAGTTGTTTCTGAATTCATCAATGTATGCTGGTTCGTTACCTTCGTACATTATAAGAGTATTACCTTTCCTATAGTAATAAGGGCTTCTAGTGTAATTTGCATCTGTTCCATGTATAGACATCCCGCCAGGAGCAATTCTGTTGATATCTCCTTCTAACTCAGCTGGAGAACCATATTCATAAAGTCTAACTACATCTCCGCCTAAAAGGTAATCTGTTTCATTACCTTTAAAGTAATTTTTCTTTGTATTAGCTGATTCTGTTAAATTGTATCCGGAATTTCTTAAATCATCTGCAAAATTTACAGCTGAATATTTTATTGAATCAGCGGTAGCTTTTAATTTATCTCTTGTAGCATCTGAATTATTTGCATTGGTTCCGTCATCATCCCATGCATTATCTCTAGTAAAACCATTAGTACCTTCCATGCCACCAGCGTTATTCCTTGTTGTACCATTATTGTCCGCTCCAGTTCTATAACGATTACCGCATCCTATTAACGTTAATGAAAATATAACAAGCGCAGCTAAAAATAACAATAAAATAGATTTTCGCCTCATAATAAATCATCCCTTTCAATTGAAATATATTACGTGATTATTATGTGAAATAAAACGAAAATCTATTCACTACATTTATTCTATTGTTTTCTTAATCTTCTGACACCAGGATATATCTCTTCGGTAGCTTCGTCGAGAGTTAAATCATCGTTTAAATCCATCTCATCCAAGTATACTATATGTTCAAATGCATCCTCGTAGCTTTCTTCATCAGAAAATTCAGTATCAAAATCATTTGTTTTTTTTGCAAATTTGTTAAATATGTCTTTTATATCAAGATTTTCTTCAGTTATTTCATCTAATTCATCTTCACTTAAAGACGCCTTTAAATCGTTTAAGAATTCCTCTTCTAATATTTCATTTTCTTCTTGTGTTTTCGCAATATCTTCGATTCTAATTGCTTTAGTATCAACGCCATTAATTTCTAAACACTTGCCGCAATTATCACAAATTTTATTTTCGTAAATATCACAATAATCATCATCAGAATACATATCAGTCATCTGTAACACCTCTTTTTTTATTGTAGAATAATAATTATATCAAATAAAACAAATTAAATCAAATTAAATATTGTTATTATTCAAAGCAATAAATAATAACTTCAAAAATTCAAGTTCACGCTATAATATTGAAACAAACTATATAATGTGTTCCCAATTAATATATTTATTAAGTATCGTCACTGCTTTTTCTAAATAAATTCTTTCAAGATCAGTGAATCTACTATACTCTTCACTATCTAAATCAAGAACCCCTACTAGTTTTTCATTATTTACTATAGGAATTACTATTTCAGAATTTGATGCGGCATCACAAGCGATATGCCCTTCAAAATTATGTACGTCTTCTATTAATAGCGTTTCTTTTTTTAGAGCAGCTGTTCCACATACCCCCTTCCCTATTTCAATTTTTGTACAAGCGGGCATCCCTTGAAAAGGCCCCAAAACAAGCGAATCACTTTTGGCTAAATAAAAACCACACCAATTAATTCTTCCTACTAGAGCGTTTATTAACGCAGATGCATTACAAAGTTTAGTTATTGGTAAATCTTCGTTATCTATCAGACCTTCAAGCATAACTAACATATTTTCCAATTTACTTTCTGTACTCATACCATCAAATACTTTTATATCAAACATTCATTTCACCTTCCGTATTGCCAAAATATGCATTCTTAACTATTTTATATTATTTAAGCTTACCACATTATATAATACTATTTTTTATTCAATATTGGAATATTAATATATAAAGAATTATTTGTTTGATTTATTTATACAAACATAATGATAAACTTAACTCTCAATTTTTGTTAAATATTACTGATTATTCTATTCTTACAGCGTGTATGTTTGCGTATTTAGAACGTTAGTTTGCTATATAAACGGGTATATGCTATAATGGGTAGAAGAATAGAGAGGTGTTTATAATGTCAGACGAAAAAGATAAGCAATCAGAAATATACGACTTTTTAAAATCTTATACAGAAAACAAAGGATATCCACCTTCAGTAAGAGAAATATGTGAAGCTGTATCGTTAAGGTCGACTTCAACAGTTCATGGCCACTTAAAAAGATTAGAAAAAAAAGGTATGATTAAAAGAGATCCTTCAAAGCCAAGAGCTTTAGAAATAGCTGAATTTTCTGCTCCTAAAAGGGAAATGATTAATATACCAATTCTGGGTAAAATCACTGCTGGAAGCCCTATTCTAGCAACTGAAAATATAGAAGATACATTTGCTCTACCATTAGATTATATAAAGCATGATAAAGAGCTTTTTATGCTTAGAGTATCTGGGGAAAGCATGGTTAATGCTGGTATTAGAGATAATGACTTAGCTATTATTGAAAATGTTCAAACAGCCTTAAACGGTGATATTGTAGTTGCATTGATTGAAGATAGTGCAACAATTAAAAGATTCTTTAAGGAAAAAGATCATATTAGATTGCAGCCTGAAAATGATGCTATGGATCCCATCATAGTAGATGATTGTAAAGTATTAGGCAAACTTGTTGGGATATTTAGATCTTTTAAATAGCTAAAAGATTAAAATGATGAATAAAAAAGACTGTTTATGATTAATCATAAACAGTCTTTTTATATTACTCAACTTCTAAAACTTTGCTCAATCCTATAAGAACACCAATTTTACCGTGATCAAAATTTAATCCGCCTTGTATGTAAGCTATATAAGGTTCCCTTACAGGACCATCTGCCGAAAGTTCAATTGTTGATCCTGAAATAAATGCACCAGCAGCCATTACTATTTCGCTATCATATCCAGGCATAGCCCATGGCTCACATACCGCAAAAGCATCAATCGGTGATCCGGCTTGAATTCCACTGCAGAAATTAACTAGTTTTTTAGAGTTACCAAATTCAATAGCTTGAATTATATCTGTTCTTTTATCGCTAGATGGCGGGAAGACTTTAAATCCTGCGATTTCCATAACTCTAGCACAAAATATAGCTGTTTTAACAGCCTCAATAGAAACGTGAGGCGCAGAGAATAATCCTTGATAGAAACTTCTCATTAATCCATAAGTAGCTCCATACTCTCCTCCTACCCCTGGTACAGTTAATCTATTTGCAGCTGCATCGACTAAGTTTTTCTTACCAACAATATAACCACCACCTGGCGCAATTCCACCACCAATATTTTTCATTAGTGAACCTGCCATAATATCAGCACCAAATTCCGTTGGTTCTACAATTTCAATAAACTCACCATAGCAATTATCAACAAATATTGATACATCATTTCTAACTTCTTTAATATGTCTAATAACCTCGGCTATTTCAGAAACTAGAAAAGATTTTCTTGCTGCATAACCTGTACTTCTTTGAATATGTATAAGTTTTATAGATGAATCAGCTTTTATAGCCTCTTTTATCTTTTCAAATTGAAATTTACCATTACTATCTAAATCAACAATATCTGTTTTAATTCCGAATTCATCTAAAGAGCCGGAATTTTTCTTTTTTGACAATCCTAACACGCCAAGTAAAGTATCGTACGGTAGTCCTGAAACACAAAGTATTTTATCACCTGGTCTCACATTACCAGCTATGGCGCACCCAATAGCATGTGTACCGCTTACAAAATGCGGCCTAACAAGTCCTGCTTCAGTCTTAAAAATATTAGCATAAACTTTATCTAAGGAATCTCGGCCAATATCATCAAGACCATATCCGGTTGTATTTGTAAAATGTGCATCACTTATTTTTTCAGTTTGAAAAGCTTTTAGAACTTTCAGCTGATTATACTCTCTAATTTCATCATAGTCTTCAAATTGTTCAGCAGTATCTTTCAGAGCCTGTCTATATATTTCAAATGTCCTTTCACTTATATTATAGTTATCAATTAAAAATTCTTCTGTTTTCTTTAACATCTGTATGTCTCATCCTCCAAAGTATTTAAATAAGTTTTATAAATTCCTTATAACCCAAAAAATAAATAGGCAATGTTAATGCCTATTTACTAACTTTCATATTCATTGTCTGCAAATAAAATTGGTTTAGCTGGCGTTATAGTTGATATAGAATGTTTATATATTAGCATTTGTTTATTGTCACAATCCAATATGACAGTAAAATTATCAAAACCCTTTACAATGCCTTTTATTTGGAATCCATTCATTAAATGTATAACTAACTGAATTTTATTTTTTCTAGCATTGTTTAAAAAAATATCTTGTAAATTATTTTGTTGTTTATTGACCAAAATATAACACCTCCATTAGTGAGCATAAGTTTAATTATTTCTATTATAACTCGAGTTTTAACTTATGTCATTAATAACTTTATCCAAAATTTCATCATCGCTCATAACATCTTTATCTAAAAAAATACATCTTTTATCTCTTCTAAACCAAGTTAACTGCCTTTTGGCATAATTTCTTGATCCTTGTTTTATCATATCTATCGCATCAGGTAAAGAAATTTCACCTTCAAGGTAATAGAATATTTCTTTATAACCAATCCCTTGCATTGACTGAATATCTGAAGTATAACCCATTTCTTTTAATCTTATGCACTCATCCAATAATCCTCTTTTAAGCATAATATCAACTCTTTTGTTAATTCTATCATATAACTTTTGTCTATCCATAGTTAACACATAGTAAAATACATCATATTCGCTATTGTAAAAATCATCACCAACATTATAAGAGCTAAATGGATTTTTTGTGAGCTTATAAACTTCTAAAGCTCTTATAACTCTTTTTCTATTATTAGGGTGAATATCTTTGTAACTTATCGGATCAATTTCATTAAGCATTTCGTGTATATACTCATTTCCTTTTTCTAAGGCTAGGCTTTCTAAATATTCTCTATATTCTTCATCTTTCTCTGCTTCAGTAAAAGTCATATTACAAGTCAATGAATTAATATAGAGACCAGTTCCTCCAGATATTATAGGTAGTTTTTCTTTAGATATAATATTATTAATTGCATATTCTCCGTACTCCTTAAAATCAGCAACAGAATAAGGTACATCTGGTTCTATAACATCTATTAAATGATGTTTTATTCCTTGCATTTCTTCTTCTGTTACCTTTGCTGAGCCTATATCCATGTATTTATATATCTGCATAGAATCTGCCGAAATAATTTCTCCATTTAATTTTTGCGCAAGTTTTATTGAAAGATCAGTCTTCCCTACTGCAGTTGGTCCACCGATTACTAATAATTTTTGTTTCATTATATAATTCTCCTAAATTTTTTATCTATGTCTGTACTAGTAAATTTAATTATTACAGGCCTTCCATGTGGGCAATGGAAGGGGTCATCTATATATCTTAAATCTTCAATTAATTTTATCATTTCACTAGTTTCTAATTTATCATTACCTTTAATGGCTGCTTTACAAGCTTTGCTAGCAATAGCATTATGTTTAACTTCAATTGTTTTTCCATTCCCTAAATTTTTAAGATTATCTAACATCTCTAAAAACAAATTTTTAGGATTAAGCTTTCCTAGAAAGTATGGAACTTCTTTCAAAGATAAAGATGTTCCTCCAAACTCTTCAAGTAAGAATCCTGCTGCTCCAAAAACTTCTTTATTTTCTTCAAAATAAGAATAATCATCTATGCTCAAATCAATAACACTTGGAATCATAAGAGGTTGAATGATAATATTACCGCTCTCAATTTCTTTTATGTACTTTTCGAATAATATCTTTTCATGGGCGGCATGTTGATCAATCATATATAGTGTACTGTCATATTCGCCTAATATGTAAGTTTTATTGTACTGCCCAATTATAGTTATTGGCGGAAACTTAGCTGTTTGTTTCAGATTGTCACTCACATCTTTTGTTCTTGAACTATCAACAAGCTCAGATATATTTTCTTGGTTGTTATCATTAGCCATATAATACTGATTTTCCTGATTTGTATCTTGGTTAAATTTATTGTGTTCATATTTTTCGACTACTGGCGTTGCATCATAATCTACACCTATATCTTCTGCAGTTTCATAATTTTCATCTCCATTACTTATGCGTGATCTTAAGTCAATAGGAATCTCGATAGGAATTTTATATGACTCTTTATTCATATCGCTTTCAAAGTGAGTTGTTTTATATGCATTTACAGAATTATTATCATCAACTGAATAGTTATTTGCATTAAGATTTATTCCTTGATCCAATAATGACTTTACAGTTGAATTTGCAAATTTAACTTTTTCTTCTTCCTCTTTTATCTTAAATGTTATCTCTTCAAAAGTGGGTATTACTGAAATTTTGGAGTTTTCTTCCTCTTTAATAGCAAAAGTTTCAAATACTTCATTCTTCAAGGAAGTATGAACTGCCCCAAAAATCTTTTTGAAAATTGTTCGTTCATCATTAAACTTTACCTCTGCCTTTGTTGGATGAATATTTACATCAACATATTCAGGGTATACTTCAATAAATAAAATAAAAAATGGGAACTTATTAACTGTGGAAAATGACTTAAATGCTTGTTCAACGGCTACAGCTAATGCTCTATTTTTTATATATCTTTTATTTACAAAAATACTTTGATTATTTCTAGAACCTCTGGCTATCTCTTCTGTTCCTATGTACCCATATACTGTAATGAGATCAGAAGTATCACTGAAATAAAGTATATTATCAGTTATTGACTTTCCATAAATTGTTCTTATTACATCCTTAAACTCTCCGTTACCAAAAGTATGAAGAATCTTTTTATTGTTATTATATAATTTAAAACTTATCTTAGGATTAGCAAGAGCAAGTCTTGTTATTATATCATTAATTAAAGAACTTTCTTTAGCGGTAGATTTTAAGAACTTCTTTCTTGCAGGAACATTAAAGAATAAGTCACGAACCTCTATTATTGTTCCTTTATTTACTCCACATTCTGCAACGTCTGTTGATTTACCACCTTCAATTGAAATTTCATATCCAAATTCTTCATCTGCCTGCTTAGATTTTAAATTAACCTTAGCCACCGATGCTATAGATGGGAGTGCTTCACCTCTGAAACCTAAAGTGCTTATGCTGTATATATCTTCTGATTCCTTTATTTTGCTTGTAGCATGAGGAAGAAAGGCTTTAGCTATATCATCTTTATAAATTCCATCGCCATCATCTATAATTCTTATTAAAGATGCACCACCCTCTTCTATTTCTATTACGATATTTTTTGAGTGAGCATCAATAGAATTTTCTACTAATTCTTTAACTACTGAAGACGGTCTTTCAACAACTTCTCCAGCTGCAATCTTATTTGCTGTATCTTCATTTAAAATATTAATTCTTTTCATTTATAATTTCCCCCTTTCAATTAAAATTAATAATTTTCAATGAGAAAAATCACTTGAAATTATTATTCTTCATTTGTATGAACTCTGTATTGCAAAAATAAATATTATGAAGTTTAATTAGCTATATGATACAGCTGATTCACCATAATAGTATCTATCAATAAATGTATTATTATCCTCAAGAACTATTAATTTCATAAATAACACCTACTTACACAATTATAACAGTAGTGTTCTTAAATATAAATAATATTTATATTTAAGATGGATAAGCTAATATAGAAAAAAATATTTTCGGTAAGGAGGTATTAAAATGAATAACAAAGATTTATATAGTTCAGCAAATACTACATCTGACCCAGCATCTCGTAATTATGGTAAAGAAATAAATGAAAAATCTCATGAAAAAAGTCCTTTTGGAAAAGATGAGCCTTCTCCACATACTACATTTAAAAAGAAAATGAAATAATGCAAATAAATCCACGACAAAATTTACTGCTGTCGTGGATTTTTTAATAACAATAATATAATTATTTACATTCATAAAAACTTATATTAAATTATCATTCTTTAATAAATTAAATAATGTTGGATTAAGATTAAATTGTTCCATCAAATTTCTGACTTCATTTAAAGCTTTCTCTTTCTTATCTTTAGGAATATTAGATTTTGATGCTCTAATTAATATATTTTTAGGAGAATGAGCAATATCTATAAATTCTAAAAGTTGGGTTCTATATCCGATACATTCCAAAAGATTTGCACGCACACTGTCAGTCATAAGAGCTGCAATTCTTTCTTGTACTATACCGTATCTTGTTAAGATAGATAATTTTTCTGTTTTTATTTGAGCATTAAATTCATGCTGACAGCAAGGAACAGAGAAGATCATTTTAGTATTCCATTTTATTGCATTATATAACGCATAATCTGTAGCAGTATCACATGCATGCAATGTAATTACCATATCAACCTTATTGTTATATTTAAAGCCATTTATATCTCCAAGTTCAAAGTGTAAATTCTCATAATTATAACGTTTTGCTATATCATTACACTTCTTAATTACGTCAGCTTTAAGATCTAATCCTATCATTTTAACATTTATTTTTTTTATCTCTACAAAGTAATAATATAATACAAATGTTAAGTAAGACTTTCCACAGCCAAAATCTAAAATTGTAAGTTCTTTATAGTCGTTCTTTTTAATTTCATCATCGATAATTTCCACGAATCTGTTTATTTGCTTATATTTATCATACTTTGAGTTTATTACTTTACCTTCTTTAGTAAAAACACCTAGATCTATAAGTGGCTCAATAATCATGCCTTCTTTAAGTATATAATTTTTTTCTTTATTATGTCCTTTACTAACAAATTTGGCATTATCCCCTTTTTTCTTACTTAATAGAACCTTACCTTTTTTAGATATTTTCACTTCAAAGATAGTCAGATTTGACCAAGCGGAAACTTGCTTAAAATCTGACGATACATAATCTAGTATTTTATCACTTAAAACATCTGCATCAATATTTTCATGAAACACCTGCTTATCAGTATATTTTTCTATCTGATAATATTTCTTATTATTATTTTCTTTAAGCATTATTGTTATCTTGTTATACTCAAAATTTTTATTTGCTTTATTACTGATAACTACTTTAATAATATCCTCTTTAACTATTTCATCAATTGCTTTTTTTAAATCTTCCATCTTTCAACTCACCTTATAATTTAGTTAACTTGTGTTTTATTACTATTATTATTTTACACATTGTTATTTTGTAGAATTAATCTATTTATTTATTTTATCTTAAATTTGTATGCAATACTATAAGTATA
>NZ_MZGT01000109.1 GCF_002029255.1 Clostridium chromiireducens | reverse complement strand
GTAAATATCATATATATTATTTTTATTAATCCCGGAAAATTTATTTGAAAAAAGCTTGACCTAGATATATCTCTAGGTATTAACATGAGTATAAATCATATGAAATTAATTTTTAAGTGACTTATATCTTCTTGGATTAACATTAAAATTGATGACTAAGGTAATACTAGCTTTGAAATATAAGTAGCAGTATGAATAATGAGATATTAATTTCGAAATGGTTAATAAATATTTAAAGGAGAAATTTTTATGAATACAAATAGTAAAATTGCATTAGTTACAGGTGGAAGTCGTGGAATTGGCAGAGATTCTGCAATATCATTATCTAAAAAGGGAATAGATGTAATTATCACTTACAATAATAAAAAAGAAAAAGCAGATGAAATTGTAAAAGAAATTGAAGCAAATGGTGGTAAAGGTGCTGCTATTCAGCTAGATGTAAGTAATATATCTTCCTTTGATTCCTTTGCATCTAAGTTATCAGATGTTTTAAAGGATAAATGGAATAGAGAGCACTTTGATTTTTTAATTAACAATGCTGGAATTTCAAACCATACTCCTATTTTAGAAGTTACAGAAGAAGAGTTTGATAAAATAGTTAATGTACATTTTAAAGGAGTTTTCTTTTTGACACAGAAACTAATTCCTCTTATTGCTGACAAAGGCGGAATTGTAAACACTTCAACAGGATTGACACGTTTTACATCCCCAGGTTCTGGACTTTATGCTGCTGCAAAAGGTGCAGTAGAAGTCTTTACTAGATATTTGGCTAAAGAATTAGGAGCTAGAGGTATAAGAGCGAATACTATAGCCCCTGGAGCTGTTAACACTGAATTTAGTGGAGATACTTATATTAAAAATCCAGGTTTGAAAGA
Source organism: Clostridium chromiireducens (assembly GCF_002029255.1). GTDB lineage: Bacteria > Bacillota > Clostridia > Clostridiales > Clostridiaceae > Clostridium > Clostridium chromiireducens. The sequence continues at coordinate 10,271 of NZ_MZGT01000109.1, read as the reverse complement.
TACAATTGGTTCTTATGCTGCACTCGGAAGAATTGGAGAAGCTTCTGATATTGGAGGGGTTGTGGCTAGTCTATGCACAGATGAAATGGGATGGGTTACCGGTCAACGTATTGAAGCATCTGGCGGTATGTTACTATAATTAAAAATATTTATATTTAGAATATTTAGCGGCTATTGCTTAGTAAGGGTAATAGCCTTTAAAAATTTTTAATAGATTAGTAATGAAGAGATTTGGGAAAATCTGAATGCTACTTATGCTTCAGAGAATCTAATAAAATTTCAAGTGAGAATATAATAAACTTCTCTTTATCTGATTTTAGTAAGAGATATTTTAACATAGATAAGACATAGAGTGATATAAGAATATCTTATTACTCTATGTCTTATTTTTGATTCAAAATAGTTTATTATAAGTAATCTAAATTAGAAATAGAATATTTACGTGTGACGTTATTATCAACAGTTGTATTTATATGCAGATCGCGTGATGCACCCAGCCCAGCAAACAAGCATAATGCGGAAGCACTGATTAAGACAATAAATGGTAATTCCCAGTTGTTAGCTGCATCATGTAAAAAACCAAAAAGCATCGGCCCAAAAGCAGCGAGTAGGTAGCCGATTGACTGTGCCATGCCGGACAATCTTGCCGCTTCATCTGCATTTCTTGTACGAGAACTAAAAAATATCATAGCCAGGCAAAAAGTAAGTGTTCCGCCAATTCCTAACATAATCATCCACAGGAATGTAAGCCCTGTCCATTTTAAGAATATGCCCAAAAGTCCCACCAAAACAAATAGAGAGGCAATGATAACTAATGGACGTTGATTGGCTTTACGCTCAGCAAGGACAGAACCCCAAAATGATACAGGGAGCGATACCAATTGATAAAGGGAGAGCATCCATCCTGCTTTGTCTGAATTTATACCCTGCTGGATTAAAATAGCAGGCAACCATGCAACCATGCAATAGAGTAGCATAGACTGTAATCCCATATATACCGTTACCTGCCATGCCAAAGTAGATTTCCATAGATTAACCTTATTAATGACATCTCCTTTAATGCTGTCTATTTCATTTTTTTCTTCATGGACGTTTTTTACTTTTGTTTTAATGTCATTATCAATCGTTCCTTTAACAATGGACATTTCTTGCTTTCTACGTATTATTTGAGGTATCCAGATGATAATGGATAAGAAACTAAGTGCAGCCCAAATGCTTAACGCTCCGCTCCATCCCAATCTCGATTTTGCAGCAACAGGGACGCTGATACCGGATGCTATCGCCCCAAAAAGGCCCATAGAAGCAGTATAGATGCCAGTTATCAAACCGACCTGTTTAGAAAATTCATGTTTGATTAGACTTGGTATCAGCACATTGCCGGCAGAAATGGACAATCCAAGGATTAATGTTCCCAGAAATAGTCCCAACCCACCAAACAATGAACGCAATATAATTCCGAAAGTCAGAAAAATAAGTGACCAAAGCAGCACCAATTTAGTTCCATATTTTCGCGCCAATCGTGGAGCGAAAGGTGAGAATCCTGCAAAAGCGAATAGCGGAAGAGTTGTAATCATACCTGCTAATGTATTTGAAATATGTAAGCTACCACGAATTTGATCGACCAATGGGCCAACCGCTGTTAAAGGTGAACGCAAATTTGCTGCAATAAATGCAATTCCTATTATCAGCATTATAGGTGTATTTCTTTTTGAATATAGGTTCTTTTCATGTTCGTTATGTAATTGCTTCATTTATATAGTCTCTCCTTAAAATGTGATATGTTCTTTTTTGCATTAATTATTATATTTAGAGTATGTCATTGCATCGTTTTAAATGGTGAAAATAATACCTTTAATTTATTTAAAACTTTTTAATATTCTTCCTTTGAGAGAATTGACTTTTTCCTGGAAGAATAACTCATGTTTTAATACATGATTAATCTTATAAGCATAAATTATAGGTAAAAGGAGTATGGTTGCTATACGCTTGAATACAATTGGTTATTCATCTTGCGTTTTTAAGGGGTTATTAATTTTATTATTTTCAAACTTGCTATTAAAACCATTGACTGGTGGAAATATTGGACATTCATATGGGTAAAAACCAAAGAAAACACATGCGGCTAAAGAATTATAGATAGCCCATAAGCTCAATTCAGCAGCCCATAAACTTCGTTCATCAGTATCAAGTATTTTACGTTTATACTTTTGCTCAATTACTTCACTATTATTAGAACTCATATATAGCCTTGATGATTTTTTCTTTTTGATGCTAATACCTCCTAACTTAATTATACTAAAAGTGTGTATGGCAACCATACGCTTGAGTATAATTGATTATTCATCTTACCTTTTTAAGGGTTTGTCAATTTTATTATTTTCCAACTTATTATTTATTAAAAAAATTGAATGGTGGAAATATTGGGAATCTATATGAGCAAAAGCTAAATGGAACGCATGAGGCTAAAGAATTATAGATAACCCATAAAGCCCTTTCATCAGCTTCAAGTATTTGTTTATACATTTGCTCACTTACTTCATTATTATCAGAAGCCATATATGGCTTTGATGATCTTTTTCTTTTCATGTTAACACCGCCTAACTTAATAATAATAAAAATGTGTATAGTAACCATACACTTGCTTAAAATTTTTACTCATCAAAATTTTCGTTAAAAAATTTAACCTTGTTTATCAGCTTTGACAAAAAGTTTGACAAAAACTCCAATTCATGTTCGGAGGCATTTTGTAGTTCATCTTCAACCATATTATTTACAATAGAATGATAGAGCATATGGTTGTTATGAGCTTTTTTACCTTTTTCAGTCAGACTTAATGAATATCTAGATAAATTAAGATCATCAACTTCTTTTATAACCAGAGCCTTTCTCTCTAGCTTTTTGAGAATTTCGGAAACAGATCCTTTTGTTACTCCTAGAATATCGGCAAGTCCACCCACATGAATGCCAGGATGTTCGGCAATGACCTTTATTACATGTATTTCAGAGTGAAAAATCGGCACATCCGTTCCGAAGTAGCGAGTCTTTTTATCAAGGTCAGTCAAAGCAAACCCTAACTCCAGAGAATCATATGCAATTTGATGTTTGTTGTTTATATATTTATCCATGTCAATAGTATATGGTTGCTATACACTTTTGTCAAGTCAGTATTGAATTAATTTTTTTATATAGTGAAGAGACGATATATAATAGGGAAAGGCTAAAAAAACTGCCTTTGTAAAGTAATACTCTCTTTATTTAAAGCATATGAAAACAGCATTAAGAAATCAATTTGGATTTGATTCACAAGATGCATGCTTAGATTATTATGTCAGGGGAGCATATGATCAATTCATAGCAAATTATTATCAAGGGTGTAAGTCATACGGCTTTTGAAGTTAACTTGGGTATTTGATTAGAAAAACAGTGTTGGAAAGGGTTGGGATAATTTAGGGAAGGCTTCGAATGAAGAGATTAATATAAAGATTAATACGTGAGCGGTTCTTACATTTTTAGCAGAAGAGCAAAAGCATGAGCTAAATAAAAAAGAATAACCACAAAAAAAGTGGTTATCCTTCTAATAGGTTTCCCTCACTGTCAAGAAACAAGTAGCTCATAGTACTTTTTGGGTCTTCCTTAGCAAAAATATAGCTACTACATAATTAACACACAGTTAACTATGTAGTAACTTTTTTCTCAAGATATTTTATTTAGTGCTATACTCGTTTAAAATACTCCCAATCTTATTATAGTATTCATTCCCGCTATTCCCATCATATACATTATATTGTTTTGCTAATGTAAGAAGATCTTGTAAAGTGGTTGTCTTAGTGTTAATTAAAGCACCATTCTCTAATAAATTCTTTATAATAGCATAGCTTGTCTCATCGGCAGGTTGATTGCACGCATATGCGAGAGCTGTCTTGCCTTTGTTATCGGCAGCATTAACATCTGCCCCATTTTTAATTAGAATATCTACAATTTTATCGTTTGAATGATTAGGATACTTGGTCGCTATAATAAGCGGAGTACATCCATCTGATGATGATTTATGATTTACATCAGCATTGTTATCTATAAGTAATTTTACAATGTCATACTTTTCTTCCTTATTTGCAGCATACATGAGAGGTGTATATCCTACATCTTTTTGATCTATATATTCTTTAATCTCTATATCCACTGTGCACTTATGTTCTATAAGAAGTTTTGCAATATCATAGTTACCTTCTTCTGAACACGCAGATGTTAATGCAGTATAATTAAGTCCATCGTTCTGGTCTGGGTCAGTTCCTCTATCTAAAAGCTGCTTTACACCTGCTAAATCTCCCCTGCCCGCAACTGCTGGTAGTGTCTGCTTATACTGTGCCACATGATAGTTGCCGTACATAATCATACCCCCAAAAGCTACCGGAACCGCAAACATTACTAATCCAGCTAGTAGTACAATGATTAATAATATACGAATTATTAATTTTGTTTTTTTACCTTTCTTTTTCTTATATCGCCTGCATACTATAAGTCCGATTATTGACGGTACAGTTAAAAGAAAACTGGTAAAGAATAAAATCCCCATAAAAAAAATAAAACCTGTTGCTACCATTTATCTTACCTCACATATTATAAATCTTAACCCTATACTGGATATTTTGTCAATATAAGATAAAAGAGAGAATCTAGTTTAAGCTAGGTTTTAAGGCAGAACCGTTGCTTATAATAAGTGAATGCGAAAGTTATTAAAATTGGAGAATAGAGCAGGGGCTAGGTACGCTTCGCCTCCACCATAAAACCCACGACCATTTGTATGTGGCTTAAATAGCTACTTACAGGTGGTCGTGGGTTTTATTGTCACGGAGAGCACTACAATCAAATCTATAAAAATTTAATCTCTTTTTTATTTTGCAGTGATGGAAAAAAGATACTACTATATAAAGAAATTAAAATTATTAAATTGCAGTTGTTTTAGTTACTTTTTAGGAGACTAGAATAATTGCAATTTTTGTTTTATTACAATTTAGTCACTTAAAAATCGTATAGGCTGTTATAATAATGTTAAATCTATAAGAGAGGTGATATAACTTGAAGATTTTACTAGTTGAAGACGATAAAATTATTGCATCTGGACTAGAATATTCCTTGAAGCAGGAGGGGTTTGATACAATGGTTTGTTATGATATTTCCTCAGCTAAGGGTGTTATAAAAGATAATAAATTTAATCTATGCTTATTTGACTTATCCCTGCCTGATGGAAGTGGATATGAACTATGTAAGATAGTTAGAGAAAAAGATGATACACCTGTCATATTTTTAACTGCTTGCGATGATGAAGTTAATGTAGTAATGGGACTTGATATTGGTGCAGATGATTATATAACAAAGCCTTTTCGTATCAGAGAACTTATTTCTCGCATAAGGTCTGTAATACGCAGATATGGTAAGGACAGCAGTTCAAAAGCAATATTAGAATTAAATAATATTCGCATTAATACTCTTGATGCAAAGGTATATAAAAATGATGCAGAAATTACCTTAACAGCGCTTGAGTATCGTATATTGCTAATCTTTGCAAATAATCCAGGGCAGGTTTTATCAAGGAATCAAATCTTAGAGGGAATATGGGATGTAGCAGGAGATTTCGTAAATGATAATACGCTAACGGTTTACATAAAAAGGATAAGAGAAAAGCTGGAAGATGATCCACAAAAGCCTACAATTATAAAGACAGTCAGGGGTTTGGGATATAAGGTTGGTGATTAAAATGATAAGAAATAGAGAGGTTAGAGTATACTTTATTATTGCTTTTATAGTATCTACGATAGCAGCAGCCTGTATTTTTTTCTTGAATGTTCTAGCAGGAATAATTTCTTTTATAGCCTTTGTTATCTTGTTTGTTAGTAGTTTTTGGTTTATTAAAAGAGAATATGGAGAGCTTGAGAAACTCTCTGGTTATTTGAGGCGTATTTGCAATGGAGAGTATTCACTGGATATTAGAGATAATGAAGAGGGAGAACTAAGCATTCTTAAAAATGAGATTTATAAGGTAACTCTTATGCTTTCAAAGCAAGGGGAACTTCTTAAAAAAGAGAAAATGCAGCTTGCTGATGCAATATCGGATATATCCCATCAGCTGAAGACACCGCTTACATCTATGAGAGTTATGTCAGACTTATTAAGCGATAATGACCTAGAGGCGGAAAAAAGAATTGAATTTACTAATAATATTGAAATGCAACTTGATCGTATGCAGTGGCTGTTAACTTCTTTACTGAAGCTATCTAAAATAGATGCTGGAACGGTGAGCTTTAAAAAGGATAGAGTAGCTGTATCAGAACTAATTAGAAAATCAACTGAGCCTCTTCTGATTCCTATAGAAATTAAGAATCAAACACTAGTGATAGAAGGCGGTAGTAATGTAAGCTTTATTGGAGATTTATACTGGACTACAGAGGCTTTAATCAACATAATAAAAAATTGCATAGAGCATACTGGAGAAGATGGAAGAATATCTATCTTCTTTGATGAAAATCCTTTGTTTACAGAAATAAAGATCTTAGATAACGGAAGCGGAATAGAAAAAGAAGATTTACCATATATTTTCAAGCGATTTTATAAGGGCAAAAATGCAGGTGAAGATAGCGTGGGAATAGGTCTCGCTATGGCTAAAACCATTGTTACAAGTCAAAATGGAGATATAAATGTAAGCAGCAGGAAAAATGAGGGGACATGTTTTATTATAAAATTTTATAAGATAACGGTATAAAGGATAGATATTTATATCAAACAAAATTTAAAGCTTAAAAATTCATAAGTGACTAAATTGTAATAATAAAGTCACTGTAAAGTCATCTGAACTATATATACTAAAACCATGATAAAAAACTTGGAGGTTTTAAGATGGAAATACTAAGAATAGAACACTTATCTAAGGTATATGGCAGTGGGGATACTGCGGTAAAGGCACTTAATGATGTATCCTTTTCAGTAGAAAAAGGAGAATTTGTCGCAATTATTGGACCATCAGGTTCAGGAAAATCAACTTTGCTTCATATGCTTGGAGGAGTAGATAGACCGACTAGTGGTAAGGTCTTAGTAGATAATACTGATATTTATAATTTAGATGAAACACAGCTAGCTATCTTTAGGCGCAGACAAATCGGACTTATATATCAATTTTATAATCTTATTCCAGTACTCAATGTAGAAGAAAATATTACTCTCCCACTACTGCTTGATGGACACAAAGTAGATAAGAAGCAGTTTGATGAGATAATAAAAATACTTAACTTAGAGAAAAGGCTCAATCATTTGCCTAACCAACTTTCTGGTGGACAACAACAAAGAGTGTCTATAGGAAGAGCTCTTATAAGTAATCCAGCTATAATGCTTGCTGATGAGCCAACTGGAAATCTAGATAGTAAGAATAGTAGTGAAATAGTTGATTTATTAAAAATGTTTAACAAAACTTTTAACCAAACCCTTATAATAATTACTCATGATGAGCGTATTGCATTACAAGCTGACAGAATCATAGCAATAGAAGATGGTGAAATTAAAAAGGATGAGGTGGTTCGCTCGTGAATATAATAAATAAATTGACTTTAAGGCATTTAAGATTAAATAAAAAGAGAACAATTGTAACTATAATAGGTGTAATTATCTCAGCGGCAATGGTAACTGGTGTGGCTACTCTCGTAGTTTCTTTTATGGATGTAATGCAAAGACAAAGTATAGCCAATGAAGGGGAGTGGCATGTTGTCTATAAAGATATTGATAACGTTCAACTCCAATCAATAAAAAGTGATAAAAATACGAAGAATGTTATTTTGAGTAGGGATTTAGGATATGCATTGTTAAATGGAAGTAAAAATGTTAGTAAACCTTACTTATTTATACAGGAGTACAACAAAGAAGGTTTTAGGAAGTTTCCAGTTGAATTAAGTAAGGGAAGGCTCCCAGAAGCTACAAATGAAGTTGTAATTTCAGAGGACATTATAAACAATGCTAAAGTTAACTACAAAATAGGAGATACTCTAACTGCTGATATTGGAAAGAGATATTCCGACAATAGAGTTTTGACACAGAACGATTATTTTCAAAAGAATAAAGATACTCTTGGAGAAACTTTAACAAAGGAAAATACAAAAACTTATAAAATTGTAGGTATAATAAAGCGCCCTAAGTTTGAGCCCACATGGGCTCCAGGTTTTACAGTACTTGGTTATGTAGATGAAAATAATGTTACTTCGAAGGAAAAAGAAAATGCATTTGTAATATTAAAAAGTATTAACAGAGGACTATTTGATTATGCAAAAGATATAGCAGTACAAAATAAAATAAAAACAGTAGAGTTTAATAATAGCTTACTTAGATATCATGGAGTTGTTAAGGATGATTCAATGCATAATATGATTCTTGGTCTATCCGCTATAATGATTATAATAATAATGGTTGGATCTATTTCGCTCATATATAATGCTTTTGCTATTTCTGTATCAGAACGTTCAAGGTATTTAGGAATGCTATCAAGTGTAGGAGCTACTAAAAGACAAAAGAGAGATTCAGTGTTTTTTGAAGGAGCAGTTATAGGAGTAATAGGTATTCCAATTGGAATTATTTGCGGATTTTTAGGTATGGGCCTTACGTTCCTATGTGTAAACTCTATGATTAGGGGGGCGTTGGGAGTTACTGAAAACTTTAGGGTAGTAGTATCGCCGTTAATTGTTATTGCTGCCATTGTAGTTTCTGCTCTTACTATACTAATATCAACATATATTCCTGCAAAAAGAGCTTCAAGTATATCTGCTATCGATGCTATTCGCCAAACCTCGGATATAAAATTAACAGGTAAAGAGATAAAAACTTCAAGGTTTACAGAAAAAGTGTTTGGTATTGAGGGAAATATAGGACTTAAGAATTTAAAAAGAAATAAAGGTAGATATAAGGCAACAGTATTTTCTTTGACTATCAGTATGATATTGTTTTTAAGTGTAAACTCTGTTACTTCCGATTTAAAGAAATCTGTTATTTTAAGTCAAGATGGAATAAACTTTGATATAAATGTATTGATAACAGGTAAAAATGCAGAGGAAAAAAACAATACAGTTAAAAAAATAAGCGCTCTTGATACCATAAAAGAGCTCAACAAAGTAAATACTTTTGATGCAAAGGTATGGATTAATGAAAACTCCATGGCAGACTACTTGAAAGGTGACGACAAAAGTATAATGAAAAATGGAGCATATCCTTATAGTGTTAATGTAAACGCATTAGATAACGAAGCTCTTAAAATATATGCAAAAGAAGTTGGAGTAGATTTTAACTTATTAAAAGATACAAATAAAATTTCTGCAATAGTTATTGATACAGTTAAATATAAAGATATGCAGACTGAAAAATATGTTCAAACAAAGGCAGTAAAAGTAAATAAGGGAGAAAAGCTAGATTTACTTTATCATAGCTTTGAACCAGAAAAAGATGAGCCGCTAACATCAGTAGAAATAGCAGCTACTACAGATAAATTACCGACAGGAGTTTTTTCTCTAGAAGCAAATCCAGAATTTAACATTATAGTATCTAGAGAAGTATTTGATAAAATAATAGGTGCTCGTGGGAATATAGTTGAAAGCATAGATACAAACTTATTTATAAAGAGTAATGATCCTGTAACACTTCAGACAGATATTGAAACTATTATAAATGCTGGAGGTGACAATAGAATGTCTATTCAAAATGTATTTATGAATAGACAAAGAGAAAATCAGATCATTGTACTTATGTCAGTTTTTGGATATGGATTTGTTGCACTAATTATAGCTATCTGCGTTGCAAATATACTTAACACAATATCCACTAGTGTTGCTCTTAGGAAGAGAGAGTTTGCCATGTTGAAATCTGTTGGAATGACACCAAAAAGCTTCAATAAAATGATAAACTATGAAAGTATATTCTATGGCATTAAATCACTTGCATATGGACTTCCAGTAAGCATTGGAATAATGTATTTAATTCATAGAATAATCATGGGAAAATTTAATTTTAATTTTATTCTTCCATGGGTAAGTATTTTATCAGCTGTAGTTTCTGTATTTATAATTGTGGGGGTAGCAATGCTTTATTCTAGCTCAAGAGTAAAAAGGGAGAATATTATAGATGGCCTCAAGAGTGAATAGTATCAATACAATTATTTAATATCTATGATAAAAAGTTAGTTAGCTATAAAATAAGAAAAAGCTTTGGAGAATATCCATAGCTTTTTTATTTGATTATACTAATAC
>NZ_MZGT01000108.1 GCF_002029255.1 Clostridium chromiireducens | reverse complement strand
TAATAAGTATATACTCTAACGGACAAGGTAGGTACACAAATGGTTAGTATAAAACTTATATTAATAATGTTTATAAAAAAACTGTATGAATTCAAGATATTTCCCTATTCATACAGTTTTTCTCATGCAAAAGCCTATATATTTACAAACGTCTCATTTATGGACTGGCTATCAATTTATAAAACACCAATAGATTGCTTTTTTCCCGGAAGAACCTTAATGGCAATTAAGGCTGAAATCAACATTATTGAGAATGCAACTAAATACATAGGTGTATATCCAAAGTTTTCTTGAATTGTACTAAACATTCGTGGATATATAAAATTAGCTCCTGCAGATCCTAGTACGCTTACAAAAGAAAATGTACCTGCAACTAATTCTTCATCAACGACTTCTCTAATATATTTAAATAAGAACGTTAAATAACATCCATACATTAATCCGTGCAATTGATCTCCTAAAACAACTAAAATCAAAGATGATGTTGAAAACATCAATATTCTAATGGTTCCTATAAGAAAAGCTATTATTAAATATTTTTTAGGATCTTTATCTTTTAAATACTTTCCAACAAGAATAAATGATATAAATTCAACAAAAACTCTTGAAAATATAGATTTACTATATATAGCGTTAGCCAAATCTGCATTTCCAGTTATCTTTATTAGATAAGTTGAATATGCAAATTCTATTGCTGTATAAGTTCCAATAATCAAGATGTTAATCACTCCAAGAATTATTGAGTTTTTATTTTTAAATACAGCACTTAGCCTTGCTTTTTTCTTATTTGTATCCGATTTATTATTCTTAAACTTTATAGCTATTAAACTTATAACTATGCCTGTCATTAAAATTCCAATTACATGAATAGTCCTAAAACCATATCTTAAAATTATAGTGCCACTTAGTAAAACTACGCACCCAAATCCAATTGATCCCCACTTCCTTATTTCAGAATACTCTATATTATGATTTACTGCTATTTCTTCAACATATATTTCATATACAGTTCCAACTGTTTGCACTATAATCCCATAAAGGACAGCGTAAAAATATATAATAGCTTTGTTAACGAACATTAGAAATATTATCATTCCAACTAATGCGCACAAGTGCGTAATTATATGTAGTTTCTTATTTTTTCTTAAAGACAATTTATTCACTAAGAATTGTTGAGAAATAATTGCAAACAGTGCTCCTATGGATACTACATTCCCAACTTCGCTTAATGATAATCCAATTATTTGATTTAAATAAGGCACATAAAATGTTGTCACTATACTCATCACTCCGTAATTCATATACGTAGTTAGTGAGTAATAAAATTTATCCTTGCTTTTCATATGATACTCCATTCGTTTATGATTAGTTTTATAGTATCGGTGATACCAATCTAATTAAAGATTCCTTAATTCTAAGAGAAAAACTTCTCCCGTCATAAATTTCCTTTGTTATTTCCTCCGAAACGCTAATATCCTCCTTAAATTGTAATTCACCAGCTGCCGCAATTCTATCATCATAAATGAATGCATTTACTTCAAAATTAAGTTTAAAACTTCTGATATCTAAATTAGCAGTTCCAATGCTCATCACTGTCCCATCTGCAACTATTGTCTTCGCATGAATAAATCCATTTTGATAACTATATAATTTTACACCCGCTTCGAGTAATTCGCCCACATAAGAACTCGCTGCCCATTGCATAAAGAAATGATCTGGTTTTCCAGGTATTATTATTTGAACATCTATTCCTGATAAAGCAGATATTTTTAGAGCTTCTAATATAGGAGAATCAGGTACTAAATAAGGAGTTTCTATATATAAATTCTTCTTTGCATTATTTATTAGCTTCAAATAGGAATTTCTAATATACTCTTCTTTATGGTCTGGACCACTAGTTACAATTTGTATCCCCACATCTCCTAAATTTTTATTAAACCCTTCTGAATACCTATTGTAGTCATTTATTTCTTCACCAGATGCATGCCCCCAATCAAGCAAAAACCTTTCATTTAAAGCATTAACTGCATCTCCCTCAATTCTCACATGTGTATCTCTCCAAAACCCAAACTCTGGATCCTCATTTATGTATTCTTTACCAACATTAAATCCTCCAACATATCCGTATCTCCCATCAATCACTACTATCTTTCTGTGATTTCTATAGTTTATACGGGTATTTATATGTGGTAAAATTCCCGGAAAGAATAATGAAAACTTTCCGCCAGCCTCTATATATTCTTTAAGTACTTTTTTGGTTAACATGCGTGACCCCATGCTATCTACCAATAATCTGACTTCTAAACCGCTTTTAACTTTTTTAGTTAATTCATCAATTATCTTTTTACCTAAGGTGTCTCCTCTAAAAATATAATATTCTACATGAATGAACTTCTTTGCATTTTTTATATCTTCAATTAATTGTTTAAATTTTTCTTTTCCGTTTACATAAACATTAACTTTATTATTAGTTGTATATTTTGCACCTGAATGGTTAAAGTTTAATCTTCTCAAGTCCGCAAATTTTTCTCCACCATCGTGGCAATGATTACTTAAATTATATTTATCATTTAATTTTTTTCTCTTCTTCTCATCAAACTTTATTTTCTCTTTAAAGATCTTTTGCCTACTTAAGTTCTGCCCAAACAAAATATAAACAATAAATCCAAGGCCTGGTAAAATCATTAATATTAGAAGCCACGCCCATGTTGTAGTTGGGTCTTTTCTCTCTATAAAAATTAGTGATAACGAGAAAAGAATATTCAGTACTAATATTATGACTGTCAAGCCTAACAGTATATTCATATAGATTCACTTCCCTCTATATTAAACTCTTATCTATATATGGTATCGTATTAATTAAATTCCTATCTACAATAAAATTTATTACACACATATATCTACTATAAGTATTTTATCATAATAACTGATTCTAGGAAGATAATATTTACTTTTCATCGAACTTAATATCTTTAAATCACTTTAACTTTTAACATATTATAATAATATTATTCCAATATTTAATAAAAAACATCACTAATCCTCCCATAACCTTGCTTGATATCTAACTTATCAAATCACTACCTAAAAAGTCAACTTCTTGACTTTTTTAGATTTTTTAATATATAATATTATTAAAATTTTATATCATGCGATGAATAGGAGTATTAGTAATAGTTATATCTATAAGAGAGCTGTTGGTAGCTGTAAAACAGTGTTATATTATTATGAACTTGCCTAGGAGCTTACTTGTTAAAGCAAGTACGGTAATACCGTTAAAATATTAAGTGAGAAGATTTGATTTATTCTATTTCTTCTAATTAAGAGTGGTACCACGGAAATTGCGCTTTCGTCTCTTTAGTTTAGAGACGGAGGCTTTTTTAGTTAACAGTTAATATATAACAGCTAACTTATAATGTTAAATTTAAGGAGGATAACAATGGCAAATTACGGAACTAAGATTGATGAAAAATGGCAAAAGTTTTGGGAAGAAAATGAGGTTTATAAATTTAATCCTGAAAATTTAGATAAAAAGCTCTATACTTTAGAAATGTTCTCTTATCCATCAGGAGCTCAACTTCATGCAGGGCACTGGTTTAACTATGGTCCAACTGATTCATGGGCAAGACTTAAAAGAATGCAAGGCTATAATGTATTCCAACCAATGGGCTTTGATGCATTCGGATTGCCAGCTGAAAACTATGCAATAAAAACTGGAATACACCCACAAGATTCTACTTTAAAAAACATAGAAACTATGGAGAAACAATTAAAATCTATGGGGGCTATGTTTAACTGGGAAAATGAAGTAGTTACTTGTCTTCCTGATTATTATAAATGGACTCAATGGTTATTCCTAAAACTTTATGAAAAAGGTTTAGCTTACAGAAAAAAAGCTCCTGTAAATTGGTGTCCATCTTGTAATACAGTTTTAGCTAATGAGCAAGTTGTTGAAGGAACCTGCGAAAGATGCAGCACTGAAGTTATGAAAAAAGACCTTACTCAATGGTTCTTTAAAATAACTGATTACGCTGATGAATTACTTGATAAATTAGATGGTTTAGATTGGCCTGAAAAAACTAAATCTATGCAAAAGCATTGGATTGGAAGATCTTATGGTGCACAAGTTACTTTTAAGGTTAAAGATTCAATTTTAGATTTTGATGTATTCACTACAAGAGTTGATACTTTAAATGGTGTAACTTATGTAGTTTTAGCCCCTGAAAATCAATTAGTTGATCAACTAACACTTCCAGAATATAAAGAAGCTGTGGAAAGCTATAAAGAAGCTGCTGCTAAACAATCTGACATTGAAAGACAATCAGTTTCAAGAGAAAAAACAGGTGTATTCACTGGATCTTATGCTATAAATCCTATCAATGGAAGAGAAGTTCCTATTTGGATTTCTGATTACGTGTTGGCTACTTATGGCACAGGATGCGTTATGGCTGTTCCTGCTCATGATGAAAGAGATTTTGCTTTTGCAACTAAATTTAATTTACCAATTGAAAGAGTTATAACAAATAAAGATAATACTGATCCAGAGCTTCCATACTGTGAATATGGAATACTTGTTAACTCAGGAAAATTTGATGGATTAACAACTGATGACGCTAAGAAAAAGATTGTTGAAGAATTAGAAAAAGATAAATTAGGTTCAATGAAGGTAAACTTCAGACTAAGAGACTGGTTAGTTTCAAGACAAAGATATTGGGGTGCTCCAATTCCAGTTATATACTGTGATGATTGCGGAATAGTTCCAGTACCAGAAAAGGATCTTCCAGTAAAACTTCCTTATGATGTTGAATTTACTCCAGATGGTAAATCACCATTAAGTAAATCTGAAGATTTTATAAACACTACTTGTCCTGTTTGTGGAGGTCATGCAAAGAGAGAAGCTGATACTTTAGACACTTTTGTATGTTCATCTTTCTACTATTTAAGATATGCAGATAATAAAAATGAAGATGCACCTTTTGACCCTGAAAAGATCAACAAAATACTTCCTGTAGATAAATATGTTGGTGGACCAGAGCATGCCTGTATGCATTTACTATATGCAAGATTTGTAACAAAAGCTTTAAGAGACATGGGATACTTAAACTTTGATGAACCATTCTTAAGCTTAACTCACCAAGGATTGATCTTAGGACCAGATGGACTTAAGATGAGTAAATCAAAGGGAAATACAATTTCTCCTGATGACTACATCAAAGAATATGGCGCTGACGTATTTAGAATGTACTTAATGTTTGGATTTGGGTATACTGAAGGTGGAGCATGGAGTGATGATGGAATAAAATCTGTTGGTAAATTCGTAGATAGAATTGAAAGAATTCTAGAAACATGCCGAACTATAATAAATTCAAATGAAAATACTAAAGATTCTATTGATTCAGCTGAAAAAGAACTAAACTTCTGGAAGCATACAGCAATAAAAGGTGTTACTGAAGATGGCGATAAAATGCAATTTAACACTGCAATAGCAAGGCTTATGGAGCTTACAAATGCTCTTAATAAATATAATCAGGAGAATGTTAAAAATACAAACTTCTTGAAAGAAACTATAACTGATTTTGTAAAACTACTTGCACCATTTGCACCTCACTTTGCTGAAGAACAATGGAGCTTACTTGGAAATAATTCAACAATCTTTAATGAAAAATGGCCTGAATTTGATCCTTCAGCTTTAGTTAAAGATGAAGTTGAAATTGCAATTCAAATCAATGGTAAAATAAAAGCTAAAATTATGGTAGCTTCTAATTTAGATGAAGAAGGAATAAAAGCTGCTTCATTAGAAAATGAAACTATTAAAGAAAATACTGAGGGCAAAACTATAGTTAAAGTAATCGTAATTAAAGGAAGACTTGTTAATATAGTTGTAAAATAATAGAGCGGCCAATTGGCCACTCTATTATTTTTTATAACTTAAATTTCTCTTTAAAATATTTTATATTTACTTTTAATTATATAAATTTACTGGATTCCTAGAACCCCTATACTTTTTCACAAGTACTGTTTTAGGAGTATCTGGAAATATCCTAGTTATTGAAGACAACAGACTATTATTTAAATAATCATAAGATTCATCTGGCGAATATTCCTTATAAATTTCATTCCACACATTATTTGTTTTATCATATGGTCCATCAAAAACCTGATTAGGGTCACTCATAAGTACTATATTCCGAGCGCATGCCAAAATTAGAGCCCCTGAAAAAATATCTATTTTTTCAGCTTCATCTATAATTACATAATCAAATAACTTCCAACCATTCATACTCTTTTTAAAGGAATTAATTGACGTTATCACAGCTTTATTTTTTTTAATTGTATCCTCTGAATTATTACCTTCCTCATTTTCTAATATTTCAGCATCTGTTTTCTTACTATATCTTTCATATAGAATTCCTTTTAATATACTTAAAGAATTTTCTTTATGATATATTATTTCATCTTCAATAATATATCGATCCAGCTTATTTTTTAAGCTTTCAATTTCTACATCTAACTCCGATATTTTCAACTGATTATATCTATTAATAAGCAACTTTTTTACATTTTCAAATTTGTTGTTATAGAATCCAAATTCAGAAATACCATATTTAAACAAAAATCTAATCTTATTCAAAAATTTTATGTATTTATCCTTTTTAATGAGCATCGTGTATTCTTCCAACAATAACATGATTTTATCTGCGCTTTGGAGTAATATTGAGGCCGGAAGAGTTATCTTTTTTCCATTATCAGGAATCGAAATCTCATTAAGTAAATTTGCTTTTTCCATTTGGATTAAGGACAGCTTATCCTCATTTTCTAACATTTCTCTCAAAGTATTTTGGATATCTTTAAGTTCTCCTCTTTCCTTATGCAAATTTCTTTTTTCAAATTGGCTTCTTTTTAAAGAAAGCCACTGCTCTATTTTATCTTTACTATAATCACTTTCATTATCAATTATATTATCTATAATAAAATCCATATCAACTTTATTAAGAATTTCAACAAATTTTAAAGCAAAAAAATCACTCTCAGATATAATTGCAACTGTTTTATCATTTATTACTGCATTTAAAACAATATTTAATATGGCATCTGTACTACTCGATACGGACGAACCCTCAATAATACTGATTTTATTGTCAAAAGCAGTCTGTACTGCTTCTTTTTGGCTAAGATTAAATCCGAAAGGAATTATTTTAAAGTTATGGTCTTCCTCTTTTTCTGCTGCCTTTTTATTTAAGTAATTTGCTAAAACACTATTATGATCTACCTCTTCTATAAATTGAAACGAACTTTTTACTTCACCATCTTCATTCTCTAACTCCATATGACTTGATAGTTCTTTCAAATATTTAAAAGCTATATTATCATTAAAGGTTTCATTATCTTCTTTTTCACCGCTTATTAATACTTCTTCAGTTTCAGCTTTATCTTTATTCTCTTCTTGAGGAATGTCGTTTTTTATATCCAAAGTAATTATACCTCATATCTCATTTAAATTATTAAAATACATATACTACATATATTATCTATTTTATACCAAATCCAACCTTCTGCCAATAGTATTGCTTTAACAATTTTTAATATAACATTTTGCTGTTGCCTCTGTAGAACTATTGCACTTAACTACGGTCACAAGATACTTTACCTGCTTTGGAATAATTTTAGAATCACCTTGCTTCAAATGGACATCATACTACTCCTGAAAAATGCTAGGAATTAAACCTATATCCCGTACCCCAAAGAGTTTCAATATAATCGGGGTTTCCAGGGTCTTTCTCAATCTTCTTTCTTAGTTTCTGTATATGAACTGCAACAGTGGCTGTATCTCCATAATATTCTTCACCCCATATGTTATCAAATAACTGATCTTTAGTAAAAACTATATTAGGATTAGAGGCTAAGAAAACTAAAAGTTCATATTCTTTTGTTGTTAGAATAACTTCTTTTCCATTTACGAAAACCTTATGAGAATCTGTCATTATCTCTAACGCCTTATGAATAATAACACTAACTTGAGTTTTATTTCCAGATAACCTTTCATATCTGATTATATGAGATTTTATTCTGGCCACTAATTCTGCCGGACTAAAGGGTTTGGTTAGATAATCATCGGCTCCAAATCCTAAGCCTTTTATCTTATCAATATCATCACTTCTTGCTGACACAATTATTACAGGTATTTCATATTTTTTTCTAATCTCTTGTACTATTGAATATCCATCTTTACCTGGAAGCATTAAATCAACAATAATAAGATCAAATATCCCCATAAGGGCTCTTTTTAAGCCTTGGCTTCCATCTTGAACTATTTCTACTTTATAACCATTTAATTGAAGATATTCTTTTTCTAATTCTGCAATATTTATATCATCTTCAATAATTAATATTTGTTTCATGCGCTTGTGTTTCCTCCTCTTTATTATTTATTGGGATCTCTATAGTAAACTTACTTCCTTTTCCCATGATGCTAGATGCATAAATTTTTCCTCCATGAGCTTCTACCATTTCCTTTGCAATTGCGAGTCCTAAACCTGTACTCATAAAATCTTTTGTACGTTCTGTATCTATGCGGTAAAATCTATTAAATATATTTGAAAGCTTATCTTCTGGAATTCCAGGCCCATTATCTTTAATTTCTATCTTAATCCATTCATTATTATTACTTAATTCTACTTCTATTATTGCATCTTCTTGCCTTCCATATTTTATAGCATTTCCTATAACATTTCTAATCACTTGATATATTCTTTTTCCATCTATATTAACCTCTAATTCTTCTAACAGCCTATCTTCAAATTTAAATTTAATATTTTTTTCTTTAAGAACAAAATCGAATTCTTCCATAAGATCACTCATAAATGGTCCAAATTTAATCGTCTCAAAGTTAAAATCTAATTTCTGCATATCTAATTTTGAAAATAAAAACAAATCATCTATAAGATTATTTATATAAGTAGTATTATTAAGAATTATATTTAAATAATTGTTTACCTTATCTGGTGAAGTAACAACCCCATCCACTAATGCTTCAATATATCCGTTAATTGAAGTAATAGGTGTTTTTAAATCATGAGAGATATTTGCTATGAGGGCTTTTCTATTTTCTTCATATTCCAGTTTCATCTTTTCAGATTTTTTTAGAGTTTCAGCCATTTTATTAAAATCATATATTAAAATTCCAATTTCATTATATACGTCATTATCAATATTTACATCATAATTGCCTCTGGCTATCTGTTCAACACCATCTTTTAATTTCTCTATAGGTTTCATAATTCTTTTCTCCATCCTCATGGTGATATATATATGAGAACTTTGATAAATAACAAAAATCATAGCGAAAAATATAGTAACCGCCTTTACATCTACAAATTTAAATATAGAAAAAACAAGCAGTATGCTTATTAAAATTCCCGTTGGACGCATCCATCTTAAATATCTATGTATTCTATTAAATTCATTAAATTGTTTATGATGAGATTTATGATGCAATTTTTGATGCTCATAAACTAATTCATAACGCATTTTATTTAATTCTTTGAGTTTTTCAAAGTATTCCTGATGTTCTTTTTCGAATTTATTATGAAAATGAGAATGAATTCTTCCTCTAAATCTTCTAATGTTTGCCACCACCTTAAAATAAATTTCAACTATTGTAATGATTATAACATTAACAATTAACTTTTGATAAATTAAATCCACATATTAATAACTTTAACAAAATGACTTCTATGAGATGCTTAAATTTTAATTATGAACAAAACTACTTATCTGATTAAAAATAAAAATCTCTAAATAATTAAGTTTTTACATCAATTATTTAGAGATTTCTGAATTTTAAACCTACTTACTATTAATAAATATTTATTTTTTTCAATAGATTCTTAACATCACTTGCATATATATATTTATCATCTTCTCTAATCATAACTCTAGTGCGACATTTAAAACATTTATTATCACAATGTGTTGTCTCAAATTCAATCCCTCTATTTTTTAAAGCTTCAGTTAATTCATTATATTTTCTAGTGTTATTGCAAATAATATACTTTGGCATTACTAACTCCTAACTCAATTAATTTACCAAACTAAATCTAATGATCCATTTACAGTATTTTCACCTTTAGAGGAAATTTCTACTTTTTCAACTTCATTGTTTTTATTTGCATATATTTTTAATACAGTATCGCTATTTTCAGAACTTAATAATTCTTTTATAAACTTATGATGTTTATGAAAACCTCTATCATCACTTTCCTTCATTTGTTTTATATGCTCCATTATCTTTTCTTCATCTATTCCTTTATGGAATTCTTTATGCATGTCCTTGATTTCTTTAAATACTTCTTTCAATTCCAAAGAAATAATAGCTTTTTCATCCTTCTCTTCTACTTGTACATTATTTAATAAATTTAACATAAATGTAACTTTTGAAAGACCTCCCTTTATTCCACCATGACCACGCATTCCGTGCATGTTCATCCCGTGATTATGCATATGCATTCCTCTATGGAATCCATGATGTGGACAATTCTTTATATTAAATTCTGAGCTGCTTTCATGTTTTACCTTTTTACCTTCTGCATCAAAATCAACATTTATATTAGCTTTTGTTTCTCCACTTTTAGTATTAGTTTCAAATTCATTAGAAAATGATAATACTTTCACATCACCTTTAGCTGCTTCCAATTTTACATTTCCTTTAAATACCTCTTTATCCTTCATAGTTTTAAACACATCATATAATACTTTAATTTTATTCATTTATAACGCCTCCTAATATTTTCAAGGATTTATTTCCTTGCTTGTTATGAGTTCATTATAAAATCCAATTTTAAAAATCCTTTAAAGCAATTTTAAAAATTTTATAAACAATTTTAAAATAATACAAAAGACGAGAGTATATAAAAATGATACCTATGTTTTAGCACAAAAAGTGCTAAATCTATAGATATCATTTTTAAATTTCAATATTTTGTTTTTACATTTTATAAACTTAGTCAAATGAAATTAAATAAAAATTCCAATTTGCAGCAAATGAACTTGTTATTTATTGGAATGTGCCTTATTTTACATTACATTTTGTGGAGTTCCTTTTAACCATTTTTCAATATTATCAAAAACAATGACCGCTCTCTTTTCAAAAGCTTCTGCTGTAGCAAAAGCAACATGAGGAGTTACTATTAAGTTCTTAGCTCCAAATAATACATGATTAACTGGTATTGGTGGTTCAACTTCAAACACATCTACGCCTGCGCCTGCTATTTTTCCACTGTTTAACGCTTCTGCAAGTGCAGCACTATCTACAACGGGGCCTCTTGCTGTGTTAATTAGAATTGCACTTTCTTTCATTAATAATAACTTTTCAC
>NZ_MZGT01000107.1 GCF_002029255.1 Clostridium chromiireducens | reverse complement strand
TAATTATTTTCTCCATCATTAACCTTATATAAATTTTCTAAAGCTTCTTTATAATTTCCTAGATAAAATAAATATAAACCTTTATAAAAATATACCTTAAGTAAATCTTCATTGAAACTTTCAGCTTTTTTAGCATAATAGTAGGCAATATCAAACTTATTTTGAAGAGAGAATACTTGTGATAATAGAAGGTTTGTTTCTTGATCAAGATTATCAAAATAACTTTTAAGTTTTTCCTGAATTTCATCTATACGCATATTTTTAATGGCCATAACTTCAGATATTCTAAAAATAGCATCAGAAAATTTAGGGTTTAATTTTAAAACTTCATCATAATATTTATATGATTCATCATAGTCACCAATATTAGAACAAATAATTCCTAAAAGATAATAAGGTCTATAGGTTGCAACTCCTGAAATTTCTCTTAAAAGAATCGGTGGTTCCCCCATAGATATACATTTTTTCGCAGATTCAATTGCAGAACAATATTTATTTTTTATATAAAAAATATTTGCTCTATAGAATTCAAAATCAGTACATTTAGGGTAATATTTTAATCCTTCTTCAATTAATGTTAAACATTCATCAAATTGTTGCAGCACATTATTGCAAGAAATCATTTTTAATATAAGTTTAGCTCCAAATCCAAGTGAAGGGTTAAAGTTCTTATAAGCTTTTTTAAGATAATTTAAGGCTTCAGAATATTCTCCTTTAGCTGAATATTCAACGCCCATATTATAAAGCATAAAACTATCATCAGGATTTTCTTTAAGTATTTTTTCAATAATGTTCATATTTCTCTTTCTTTTATTTTTTTCATTAACAGTTTTATTTAAATAACCATAATGATAAAATTTAATATCTGCGATTCCTAAAAAAACTTGTTTCTTTGCGTCTTCACTACCAGGCATAATTTGTTCATGAATATCTCCCGAAAATTTATATCCTTTACCATTTCTAATAAACCTTATATTTAAATTTGAGTATATATTATAATCAGAAGAATCCCCTGAGTAACTTAAAGTTTCACCGAAGTATGCATTTAATTTATTATTCTCGTCATTAATTAATTTCATTACTTTATTTTTATCTTCGCCTCTTAGCTCATCATCTGCATCCATAATTAAAATCCAATCTTTTGAAGCTTTACTTAATGAGTAATTTCTAGCATTAGCAAAACTGTTATCCCATTTGTAAAAGAATATTTTAGCGCCATATTTTTTGGCTATTTTTATTGTACCATCTGTAGAACCTGTATCTATTATTATCATTTCATCCACGATATCTTTGACACTTTCAAGACACCGCTCTAAGGTATTCTCTTCATCTTTAACAATCATACATAAACTTAATGACATAGTATTATTCTCCTTGTAAATAATTGGGTTAATTTTATGTCTTTATATTAATATATGATTATATTTTTTCACTGTGATTGTAACTATCGAGCTATTGAAATCAAATTTAATTTATCTGATAATTAACTATTGTAAATTTCACTCATCTATTAAAGTGAGTGATAACTGGGCAAGATATTAGACAAGGTGATCCTTGAGGGTATAGGTTCAACTAAAATTCAGAAGTAGATCAAACTCCAACTAAATCAACTTTAAATTGATAAATGAAAAACTCAAGGTTAATAACCTTGAGTTAGAATGCTATATAAATATTTTAAAGAACCAGTGCATTTAATTTACACATTAGGTTCTACTGAGATCAGGGACACTAAATAAGCGTCCCTCTCAATCTAAAGTTCATAACACTTACTGACTATATTACTAGCATATTGTTCCGCATGTTGCTATTGCACCAAGAGTTGCGTTATTTATACTTAAAGTACCAACTGTAACTGCACTAGTAACAGTAGCAATTACACTATAAGTGCAGCAGTCATCTGAACAACAATCACCACAATCACAAACAAAGAAAGAGAATGTTTCTGATGCTAATAGTGCTACTAAATTAAATGTGAATGCAGGTCCAACAGGGACTGGAGTAGATTGACCTCTGCATTGTTTAAATACTTGGAAATTTATAGTTCCTGTAAATGCAACTGTAGCAACTAAATTACTTGCAAATTCTAATTTTACGCAAGCATTCTTTAAACGAGAAGTGTTTAAAGAAAGAGCAGTAAGAGGGAAAGCTGTTCCCAAAACAGTAGCAGCAGGGAGAGTTACTGCACCCGGTGTACTACATCTTATAATAGTTGGACATAAATCTTTTTCTTTCCTGCAATCATCATTATTATCATGATATTTTGACATTGAATTCATAAACGAAATCCTCCTTTTAATTTGGATAAATTTTTATTGAAAATTTCTATATGGATAATTTAGGTATTTGGTTCCTCTACTATAATATATGAACTTTATCTAAAGAAGGTGATGATAATACTTGAATTTTATGATTGAATATAATAATTCAATAAAAGGATATCATTACATCTTTATAACTATTAATTTTAGTAAAGGTACTATATCTATTTATCTACAGAAATTCTAATAACTCTTAAGATTATAAAATTAATTATTTTTTAATCACTTTATTTATCACTATCATCACAATCTGGGAATAATGGATCTAAGTTTTGATCTGGATAGAACTTAGGAATAGGAGCTTTTTCAAATCTTTCACATGGATCTTCCTCTGGTTCTTCTTCGCATGCTTCTTTTGGAACAGGGCAGTAGTCATAAGCTGGGATAAGAAGTTGAACAATAAGCTCACATTTTACAACAATATAGTAACCTAAAGTTATATCTAAAACATCGTTTCCTTCTTCATCCTCTAGTAATTCACCAGCTAAAGCTTCAGCAACCATTTCAAGTTTTATTATATTAGAATCTAAATCTGCAGCATCTTGAACAGGAACAAAGCTAGCAGAAATTTGAGCTATAGACTCAGGACAATAAAATTTTCCTATTATATCGGTTCTATTAACTTCGAACAATTCACTTTGATTTATACCATTGGCATCTATATAATCTGCATAGAAAGAAATTCTGTAGGAAATAACTATTTTTTTGAAGCCAGGTTTGCCTTTAAGTGGAATCTTATCTACAGAGATTAATGTCAAATTAAAATCTCTACTACCAATATATCTTTTAGGATCTGTTAGTGGATTGCTTCTTAATTCAGAATCTGTTGTATTTGTGTCAGGACCTTCGCCATATACAAGACATCTTTTTATTAGGCATTGATCAAAAATCTTCGGTACTTCAATGCAAACTAATTCAGAAGGATCAGGTAAATGTCCTTGTTTATTTACAAGGCCAGGACGCGGCGAAAATTTCTTGAAGTTAATGGACATATATTTTCCTCCTCCTTAAAAAGTATATTGAATATAAATTTACTCAATATTTACAATATATTATATGAAATAACATTATACTGGTGATAATAAAAGTTAAATTAAAATAAGTTTTATAAAAAAGCATAATAAACTTCTATTAAAAATATAATTTTATTAAGGAGGGAGTGGCATGAATAGTATATATGTTGATTATACTGATAACATATGGAAATTTTTCCGAAATGACAATAGACAATTGTGTTATAAAATTATGTATGAAGAAGGAAAGTGGACGAAAGAAAATTTGATTAATAATGAAGTATTGGGGTTCGCTGTTTATGTTGAGGGGGATGAGAGAATACATATAGTATACAGCAATATTAATGGAGAATTAAAATATTGCACAATGAAGGATACACATTGGGTCGGAAAAACTCTATATCAAATGGATTTTGATGAGTTTCAAATAGACCATTTAAAGGTTGAAATTATTGGAGAAGAAATGCATATATTTTTTTTGCTCATAAGCAACGATGGCAGTGATCACGGAGTGTTAATGCATTGCGTTTGGAATGGACAAGAGACGAAATTTTTCTCACTACAGGACATCATATTGGTGCCTAACCTAAAAGAATATTATTTGGTAAACATAAATGAACAAAGTAGTCTTGGGGTATTTTTCATTACAGATGAAGGAGATGAAGTCTCTCTAAACTATTGTAACTTTGAAAATCGTAAATGGTCTTCTGCTAAGAGACTTTATGGGATTCAAGGAGAAGATATATCTTTTGAAGTGTTAAGGGATCAACAACAGGATGTTCATATATTAAACAAATCTAGAGAAGATTTATTGTATTTTATTGATCATGTATGTATAGATATTAGTGGGAATATACAAGTTTATAGAGTTCGTGAAAGTAATATAAAATTAATCGATCCCATAATATTTATTGAAAATAACAAATTATGTGCTTGCTGGATAGAACAAAATAAGATATTTTATTCATTTTTTAATAATGAGCAATGGGATAGTCCTATATATTTTGATAAAGGTAATGAATTTACTGTAATGAGATACCATTGTTTTATGTATAATAATAGAGAAAATTCCGTTAAATTATTAGAGGTCTACGGAACTGATGAACCGGATTTAAATTTATATATTCCCAATAAATTCACTATGAAAAATTCATTGAAATATGAAACTAATCAAATTAATAACGAAATTTCCTTTAATGAAAATGAGGCAATTCAAAGTTTAAGACTCGAATTATCTAAAGTGAAGTTGGAAAAGAAAAATTTGGAGAGGAAAATTGATTCATTAAATATGCAATTGCAAAAAAAACAAGGATTCATGGATGACTATGAAGAGAGAATTTCAATAATATTAGAACAAAAACGTAAGACGGATGAAAATTATAATGTATTTATAGAGTTACAAAAAAATCTTCAAAAAGAATTTGATGATACAAAAAAGCTGCTGGATGATACAAAAAGGCAGCTAGATGATACAAAAAAACATTTGAATGATGCAAAAGATCAGTTACTAAAAGAAAAGGATATAAGAATAAGTATAGAAAACAATTTGAAAGAACTTGAAAATGAAAATCTAATAATTAGACAGAAAGTTATTAAAATAAATGAAGAAAAGAATAAAATATATGAAGATCTTGAATTTGAAAGGAATCAATCTATTATGGAACGTTTATTAAGAAAGAGACCAAGTGGAATATAGAATCACTTCTAAAACTTTAAAACATACAATAAAGTAAAAACATCTTATAAATAGTATTAGGATAACACCAGATAGAGGTGATTTATATTAAAGCAGAAAAGTATGATTATATAATGGTATTTACCTGCCATCAGAGAGCACTATATATATATGAGCATTTAACTAAAAGAAATATTAAAGCAAAATTAGTTAGTGCTCCTAATAAAATTAATATTAGCTGCACTCAGGCAGTGAAATTCAAAGACATAGATATGGAAATTGTTCAAACAGAATTGTATAGGAATAATATTTATCCAACCGCAATGTATAAGATTTTAGGAGAAGGAAAAAATGAAACTTATGAATTAGTTGAATAAGATCTGGTTAAACCAGGTCTTTTCATGTTTTTGTTGCATAATAACGAAGGACAAAGCATAAATTTTAATATAAGGAAATAATGGGGTGACAGCGAACTTATGATCGATAAACTAGAGAAGATGATTTATTATGTATCTAATATTGGCACAGGTAGAGTATCTATTATTGATGGTGATACTTATCGCATTATAGAAGAAGTTGAAATTGGTCCAAGGCCTCAAAATATAGTTATAGATGAAAAAAATAATATATACATAGCTAGTGATAGAAATAATAAAGTTACTCTTATTCGTGATTTATTTAATTCTGATAAAACATGGAATATCCCCAATAATGGTAATATAAAAGTGGATTCCATTAATAAAAAGATATATGCATGCGATACGGAAGAGGTATGTATTTATAATTTAGAAACTAGTGAAAAGATTGGTTCTTTAAAAGGCTTTATAGCGGCAAATTGCTTGGAACTTGATAAAGACAAGAAAAGATTATTTGTATTGGATATTTTACAGAATGAAATTAAGGTATATGATACATCAGATTTTCATTTAATCAATCTATATAAAGAAGTTGGTATTTTACCAAACTCTATTATTATAGAAAAGAATGAGCAATGTATTTATATCGCTAATAAAGGGGCAAATAAAGGAATTTATAAAGGAAATATCTCTATACTTAATCTTAAAAATGGATATATTTCATATATAAACTTACAAATAGGCTCTATCATTACAGCTCTGGAACAGAATGAAAATTTTTTGTATGCAGCTAATAGTGGCTTACATAGAATTGAAGTTATAGACTTGCTAAAAAGAGAATGTATAACAAATATAAAAACTACGCTTCCCAAAATACAAAGGCTTCGATTATCTCCAGACAAAAAAATACTCCTAGTAACAAGTCGAAGTGATGATGGGAGAGGAGTAATTGATAGAATTGATACTTCTAATAATACTATTATAGATACATTTACCTTTGAAGAAAATAATATTCTTCCATATGATATTGGAATAGTAACTCAAAGTAAACTTCAAGCTCAGGAGGAATTCACTAATTTTATAGATTCAGAAGAAAAATTTAAACAGGAAAATAGTATTACTATAATTGCAAAAAAAGTTCTATCTACTTATCAAGAAAAAATAATTTTCTCTGAAATTTCAATTAGATTACCATTAAATATGGATGCAATTGTAAACCTAGAATATATTAAATTTAAAAAATGTGAAATCATAAATGAAACAAAAAATAGAACGATTGTAGATACTCGAAAAGAATACTCAATATTACAATATGATTTTTACATACCATATGTCATAGAGTTTAAAGGCACGGATGAAGAAAAATATATTGTAGAAGGAAAGATTGAAGGAATGCAGAAAGCACGGTTGTATATACCGGTTTATGCAGAACAACAGGGAGTAGAGTTTGTAGTAAATTCTTTTGCTACAATAACAAGCAATCCAGTTGTAACCAATGAAAAAATGAAGTTTGACGTTAGTGTTTTGATTTCTACAAAAGCAATTGTAGATGAAATGATATCCATCCCTATGTACAATAACTATAATCTATGGAATATTAGAGGCGAGTAACAGAATTGAAAATAATGATGAATATATTTGCATCAATAATAGAGCATATAATTAAAGTTCTTGCTCTAATAATTTTACTATTACCTGGGGCAGAACTTTAATTATACAATACATGGATAATATTCTAAAATATATTATAATGCCTCAAAGCATACTCAATTCCGTCTTCCTCAATATCTTTAGTAACAAAAGAAACTAAATCAAAGAGCAGCGGTGTGCTATTTCCCATTGCAATACTATTTTTAACGTATTTAAGCATGGCCAAATCATTTGTGCTATCACCAATTGCATATGTATTTTCATGTGGAATGCCTAACTGTTCTTCTAAATATTCTATACCTGATGCTTTTGAAAATCCAAAAGGAACTAATTCATAAAAACCTTCACCACGATGAATGAATTCAAATGTATTCTCAAATTCCACGTGAAATCTATCAAAACTACTATTTTCATTTGTCCAAATAACTAATTTGTCAAAATTAATATTAGGATCATCGAACGTTTTTCCTTTATAAAAGCCTTCTTTTATATGACGTTCTTTAATTCTGCGCACTTCATTAGAAATTATATTTGTATCGTAGTAAATATCACTCTTACCTTCCAATATGGCATCAATATTACATTCACGAAGACTATTTACTATTTGTTTTGATAATTGGATACCTAGTTCTCTGTGGAATAGCTCTTTATTTTTGAATTCTATGTAAGTACCGCACCCACAAATATAACCGTCAAAATCTAGATCTTTAATACAATCATCGATTCCTATAATGGTTCTACCTGTATTTATAAATAATAGATGTCCATTTTCTTGCGCTTTTTTTAAAGCAAGTTTTGCGCTTTCAGGAACTTTGTAAGTTACTTCATTAAGCAATGTTCCGTCAATATCAAAAAATATAATATTGGGTTTCATTTTGTTCTCCTTCCTTGCTTGTCTCTAGTTTAAATATTTAAATTTCGTATAACAAGTTTTACTTTGTTAATTATACATATTATATATAATTATTACAACTTACTACAAATAAATGGATAAGAACATTAGTTCCATAAGTTACCGATAGAAACCTTAAAACTTTACATGTTATCGTAAAATATAGTATAATTACAACAATAATTTTAAATATACGAACCATATAATTTTAAATTTTAGCAATAAATGAAAGGTGGAAAATAGTGTACTTTAATAAAGAGCAAAAGAAGATAATAAATAGCAAACCAAATGGCCATATGCTTATAAAAGGCGAAAAGGGTACAGGTAAAACTACAACATTTATAAATAAGATTCCATCATTACTTAATCATTATTGCATATCTAAGGACGATAAAATACTTGTTGCAACACGTGATGAAGAAGCTTCAACTTATGTTTCATTTATTTATGATAATATAGAAACTGAAAAATATCATCAAAGCAGTTTTTTTGATAGAGATAATAGTGATAAATTAGAGATATCTAATATAACATCTTTAATATATTATTATTTCAATCAATATAAAAACAATAATAAAAAAAATGATAAGATTGCTTCTTCAGAAGAATGCTATAATCAAATAAAAGATGCAATTAAAACTATATTAAATAAATATGAGAACAAAAAACCCAGTATATTAAACTTAGATTTTGCTCAATTTATCCAAGAAGAAATAAGATGGATTAAATCTTGTAATTACATAAATATAGACGAATATCAAGCTGCTAATCGATTTAGCAGAACAAATGATAATCTTACAATTTCTGCACCTAAAGTACTTAGGAAGAATTCAAAACAAAGACAAACTATATTTGATATATTAATTGAATACAACAATAATTTAAAGAAAATAAATAAAATTGACTTTGAAGATGTGGCTATTTTGGCATTAAAAGAAGCAAGCACTACGCTGAAAAGAAAGTTTACTCATATTTTTATTGATGATTGTCAAATGCTAACCAAAGTTGAAATAGAGTTTTTGAAAGCATTATATAACGAAAAGACTTACTCAAGTATTACTTTTTTATTTGAGAATTCAGCAAGCAAGAATTCTAAAACTTGGTTAACAAGTGGAAAATCATTTGCAAGTTTAGGATATGATATGAAAGGAAAAAGTATTACATTAAAGACAAAACATTCTGAAACACTTAATGAATGTAGAAAAGACAATGAAGTTAATGAAAAAAAGGTTATAGAATGTTCAATAACACAAAATGTTAATTCGATAAAAGATACTTTAATAAACCAACCTCTAAAACTAGATACTGTTAGGTACATTGATTTGAAAAGGAATGTTCATCATAGCTTCATTAAAGACTCTGGAACAGTTAATGAAATTTATGTAGAACATGATGGTATTGAAGAAAGAGTTGAAGATGTTATAGAAATCCCTGTATTTAGTGAAATAGCGGCTGGTAATCCAATTCTAATGAATGAATATATAGAAGATAATTATTATTTGCCAAAAGATTGGGTACGCAGCACTAAAGATGTGTTTATGTTAAAGGTTAAAGGGGATTCAATGATAAATAAAAATATCTATGATGGCGATTATGTAGTAATTAGCAAACAAGGTATGCCAAGTATAAATGATATTGTTGCTGTTGATATTGAAGGTGAAGCTACTTTAAAGACGTACAAAAAAATAAACAGACAAATTGTACTTATGCCTGAAAATGAAATATATGAACCTATTTTTATTACAGATCAACAATTTAGTTTTCTTGGGGTAGCAATCGGCCTTGTTAAAAATTCATAGATTTAGTGAAAAACCTTGTAATAATTGGTATAATTTATTACAAGGTTTTATCATACTTTCTTCGATAAATTTTCATGAACATGATTCAAACTTTAAGTATATATTTACTAATATAACCAAAATGTAAAAATAGAAAGGGGATGAGCAATTACATGTTTGAAATCAAGGGTCTAAAATTTAAAGGTATATTGGATATTCAATACTTACAGATTAATAAGCCTATATCATGCATTATAGGACCTTCAGGTAGCGGAAAAACAACTCTGTTGCGTATGCTAAATTCTTTAAACATTCCAGATGAAGGGAGAATTCTTTATAATGGTCAGGATATTTCTAAAATAGATACTGTAAAACTAAGGCGAAAGGTTGTTATGCTTGGACAAAACCCCATAATCTACAGTGGTTCAATTGAAGATAATCTTCAAATTGGTTTAGAGTTTTCAAAAAAATTACCTGCATCAAAAAGTACTTTAATAGAAACTCTTAAAAGGGTAGAACTCAATAAAGAATTATCTGAAGGGTGTGCAAATCTTTCTGGTGGTGAAAGACAAAGATTATGTCTAGCTAGAGTAATGCTTATGGATGCTGATACTTATTTATTAGATGAACCTTCTGCTGCATTAGATAAAGTAACCGAAGAATTCATAATTGATAACTTTTCACGGTTTGTATTAGAAAATAAAAAAGAGTTAATCATGATTACTCATTCCGAACACATTGCACAAAAATTTCTTGAATCAATAATAAGAATTGAAAACGGAAAAGTTACGGAGGCATATCATGAATAATAATTCTATAATGGATCTTTCTATCTTACAACTTTCCATAGCATATATTTTTGTTATTATGATGCTTATTATATTTAAGTCTAGAGGAATAAGGCGTGAGAAGCAGATTTTAATCGCTTCCACAAGAATGACCTTGCAGTTAACTATAATGGGTTATATTTTAATGTTTGTATTTAGAAACCCAAGTTGGTGGCTTACTTCTTTAATGATTATAGTTATGATCTCTTTTGCAATTTATAACTCTATTAAGAGAGTTAAGATTAAAATGTCACGAGAGTTAAAAACAATTATTGCTTTTTCATTAGGTTTGGGATCACTTTTAACGGCGACATTTTTTATACTTGTGGTATTAAATGTGCGTCCATGGTTTAATCCACAATATTTTATACCTATTTCAGGAATGATTGTAGGTAATAGCATGACAGGTATTGCTTTAGGAGCTAATAAATTATGTAGCGATTTTGAAGATAAAAGGATTGAGATAGAAAATTCATTAATGTTAGGAGCAAGCCCACTAGCTGCTACAAAGGAAATTGTTAATAATGCTTTTGATAATGCTATTTTGCCTACAATGAATAATATGCTGACTATGGGAATTGTGTCTTTACCAGGTATGATGACAGGACAAATTCTTTCTGGAACTTTTCCTTTAACTGCAATAAAATATCAAATTGGTATTCTACTTGCTATATTAGGAAGTACAGCCGTGTCAACAGTTTTATTTGTAACTCTTGGCTATAGAACATTCTTCACGAAAGATAATAGATTAAAATAATATGAATTTTATTTGTATATTTTTCATAGAATTCAAGGTAAGCATTTTATTCTACGTTTAGAACTTTGCATATATTAAAACTTTATCAACTCGGAGTTATTTTTCTATGAAAAATTTAAATTTAATAAATTATATTATTT
>NZ_MZGT01000106.1 GCF_002029255.1 Clostridium chromiireducens | reverse complement strand
ATATAGAAGGGTTAACTTTGTTTTATAAAAATAATAGATGTAATTTATTGAAATATCATTTGTATAATTTAAATTATATTTCTAAATTTTATTATCTTAAAACATTTGTTAAAAGTATTATCTAAGGAGAAAAATATGGGAAACAATTTAAGAGAAATAAAAAAATCAATAAAGCTTTCAATTGAACAAATTAATTTATTAAAGAATTATTATTTTAGCAATAGAAAATTTGATGAGATAAAGAAATACAAGAATGTAAAAAAAGTTATATTTGCACTATCTCCTCAATATGGAAATATGGGCGATCAAGCTATAGCATATGCGACTAAAAAGTTTTTTGTTGATAATTTTAAAGAATATAAATTACTTGAATTTGAAAGAGATGAGTTTTACTCATATTCTAAAGCTATAGAAAAAATAATAAATGAAGATGACATTATAGCAATGCAAGGCGGTGGAAATATGGGAAACTTGTATCTAAGAGAAGAATGGGCAAGAAGACATGTTATAAGACACTTTAACAAGTGTAAAATAATTTCCATGCCAACCACGTTGAGTTTTACAAGAGATAGAAGTGGAGAATCACATAAAGAGCAAATGAAAAAAATTTATAACTATAATGAAAAACTTATATTACTTGCAAGAGAAGAAAAATCATTTAATATGATGCAAAATCTTTTTGAAGTAAAATCAGTAAAAGTACCAGATATAGTTTTCTACCTAGAAGATATATTTGAGCCTAAATATAATAGAAATAATAATATCATGGTTTGTCTAAGAAATGATAAAGAAAGTTACTGGAAAGATAAAAAAAGTGAATTTATTGTCAATTTAAAATTAAGATATAACAATGTAACGGAATCTGATACTGTAATTCACAGGGATATTGATATTAACAAGAGGGAAGAAGAATTATTTAATATATGGAATAAATTCAGAAATTCAAAAGTTGTAATAACAGATAGACTACATGGAATGATTTTTGCATTTATTACTAAAACTCCTTGTGTAATTTTAAGATCATCAGACCATAAAATTATAGAAAGTTATAAATGGATTGAAGGTATTAACTACATTAAATTTGTTAATGATTTGGAGTTTAATACAGTAAACACTAAAATACATGAATTAATTAAATTAACAACATTTGATAAAACTAATTTTAAAAAAGAGTACTTTAATGGGCTAACTAAGCTTATTAAGGAAAGATAAAATTAATTCATGTGATATAAAAGATCTTAAAGGTGAGATTATGAAAAATAATATAAAAACAGCTACAATAATATCATATATAACACTAATTGCTGGAAATGTTATATCCATAGTATATACTCCTATTATGTTAACCACTTTAGGGCGTGGGGAATATGGTCTTTTTACTTTAGTAAATACAATAATATCTTATATATACTTATTAGATATGGGCTTGGGAAATGCAGTTATTAGGTACAATTCTAAATATATGGCTGAAAATAATGAACAGGGATTAAAAAAGATAAATGGAATGTTCTTGGTTCTTTATTGTATAATAGCTGTCTTAGGTATTATTATAGGAATACTTATATATTTTAATTTAGGAAATATATTTTCTAATGGATTAAATATAACTGAAATACAACAAATAAAATTAATGTTTATTGTAGCGTTGGTTAATTTAGCTTTTGCATTTCCGCTAAATGTTTTTAGCGGAATAATAATGGCTAATGAGCGTTTCATATTTACTAAGGTATTGGCATTAATAAGAGCTGTATTAAATCCAATAATTATGGTAAGCGTATTAGCATTAGGTCAAAGGGCACTAGGAATGCTGATAGCATCAACTATATTTAATATCTTACTAGGAATAGCTAATATAATTTATTGTTTTAAGACTTTAAAAATAAAAATGAAATTTTTAGGATTCGATGAGGGAATACTTGCTGAAATATTTAGGTATTCATTTTTTATTTTTTTGTCAGCTATAGCATATAGGATATATTGGAGTACGGATCAATTTATATTAGGAATGTTTGTTGGGGCGGCGCCTATAGCAATTTATTCTATCGGAAGTCAGTTTAATGGATACTTTATTTCATTTTCAAATGTTATAAGCAATATGTTCTTGCCAAAGCTTACTAAATTAGCAACGGAAGAAAATAAAAAAGAGTTAATGAGTATATTAGTTAAGATATCTAGAATTCAATTCTTTATAGCCTCGTTTATATTGATTGGATTTATATTAGTCGGAAAGCAATTTATATTAATATGGGCAGGAGAAGGCTATGAACTATCATATTATATAGCTATACTTCTAATGGTGCCTCAGATATTTTCCATTATACAATCTTTATTTGCAACAATGCTTGAAGCAATGAGTAAACATAGAGTTAAGGCTCTTATATATTTAGGAGTTGCAATTTTTAATTTAGTATTAAGTTTATTTTTAGTTCAAATTTTAGGTTCTATAGGTTGTGCATTAGGAACAGCTATAGGTATGACTATAAATTCACTATTAAATAATTGGTATTATAAGTTCAAATTAAATTTAGATATGGCGTATTATTGGAAAAATATAATTAATCTAGCTTGGCCAGCTACACTATGTTTAGTTCTAGGTTATATGTTAATTAGATTTATTAATCCGATTAATTACATAGGTATATTGTTATTTGCCATTATATTCTCTATAGCGTATTTATTAATCTTTTGGATACTAGCACTAAATAAATACGAAAAAAGTTTAATTAAATCAGTATTTATGAAATTTAAAAGTAAATTAAACTAATTATATAAGTAGTACGTAAGGGAATGAATATTTCACAAAGAAGTAACCATTGTGAAATATTTTAAGTAAAACACTGCACTGAATTTATATATTTAGTGCAATTTTTTTAAGGCAATAACTTATTGTGAATAGTATCGTAAAAATAGATATAGGAGTTTGGATAAATGAAACTACTGGAATTGAAGAATATCAATAAATATTATAATTTAAAAGGTAGTGAAAAATTTCATGTATTAAAGAATATCAATTTATCGTTTGATACGGGCGAATTAGTATCAATAGTTGGAGAATCAGGAAGTGGAAAATCAACACTAATGAATTTGATTGGAGGGCTAGATTCTGAGTATTCTGGGGAACTATTTGTAAACGGAAAAAATATTAAAAAGTTAAAAAAAAGAGACCTTGATAAATATAGAAAAAACCAAGTTGGTTTTATTTTTCAAAGTTTTAATCTTATTGGGCATCTATCTGTATTAGACAATGTTACAATTGCAATGACGTTATCAAATGTTAGAAAAAAAGAAAGAATTAAACGTGCTATCGAAATATTATCTAATCTTGGACTTGAAAATCAGATTTATAAAAGACCAAACCAATTATCAGGTGGACAAAAGCAAAGAGTTGCAATTGCTAGGGCTTTAATTAACGACCCTAAAATAATTGTTGCCGATGAACCCACAGGAAGTTTGGATTCTAAAACAACTATACATGTATTAGATATAATGAAGAATATTGCAAGACAAGGAAAATTAGTTATTATGGTTACCCATTCTGAAAAAGTTTCGGCATGTAGTAATAGACGTATTAAAATAGCTGATGGTGAAATAAATCATGATGCAAAAGAGGCAATATTCGAAGGCATAAGCAATAAAAAAGAACAAGTTATAGTGAATAAACAAAAGCAGAATTTAAACCTTGAATCATCAATTAAATTGGCACTTGTTAATATGAAAGAGAAATCAGGGCGTAATATACTTGTATCGTTAGGAAGCAGTATTGGGATAATGAGCATTATCTTGATGCTCTCATTTGGAAATGGAGTCAAAAATTATTTTAACAAAACGATGAATAGTTATGTAAATCCTTCAGTTATAGAAGTAACTATGCCAAGTCAAGATGAAGAAAGTATTAATTTAGATGTTACAACTATCCAAAAACCAGATGTGAATGCTCCTAAGTCTTTTGAGGAAGCAGATATTAATAATTTATCCAAGATAGATAATGTATCATCTTTAGAGAAAGGGTATGCGCTAATTTCAATGGGAGTCAATTCTATAATTTATAATGAAAAAACCAGTAATATTATGAGGATTTCAACTATGTCTTCTAACGTAACAGCTTCGAACATTGAAGAAGGTGCCCCCCCTAAAGAAGGAGAAGTGTTAATTAATAAAGCTGTAAGTGAAAGATTTGGAGGAAATATAATTGGTCAAAAAGTAAGTTTACGTATTTTGGTAAATCAAAAAATTCTTAATAAAAAATTTATTGTAAGTGGAATATATACAGGAGCAGGTACAGATTTAGCTACTGTGATGAAATCTGCTTTTTTAAATTACTCAGATTTAGAGAAGTTATATTCCGAAAATAATTATAAATTAAAACCAAATGTTATGTACATAAATGCGACTAATATTAAATATACAACTGCTATCAAAGAAAAAGTAAAGCAACTTGGATATTCTGAATCGTCTCAAAATCAATTAAGTTCAATGTTCAATCAAATGATAAGTATTTTAACATATGTCTTGTCTGGAATTGCAGCGATCTCTTTGGTGGTATCTTCTATTATGATTATAGTTGTCTTATATATTAGTGTTGTAGAAAGAACGAAAGAAATAGGGATAATTAAAGCAATTGGAGCAAGAGAAAAGGATATACGGAGAATATTTGTTTCAGAAGCATTTTTAATAGGTGTTTTTAGCGGTGCATTCGGTCTATTTAGTGCATATATATTAATGAAAAGTATAAATATTATGTCAAATAAGTTATTTGATATAAGCTTAGTATTGATGAAATCTTCTTATGGCATATTGGGAATAAGTTTAAGCATTTTAATAAGTACATTTGCTGGATTAATGCCCGCAAATAAAGCGGCAAAATTAGACCCAGTAGAATCTTTAAGAAGGGAATAGATGTATACTTCAAATGTTTTATTTATGTAAAGGTGCATAAATAAAACATTTGAAGTATAATTAAAGTAAATATTACTAATATATAATATTTACTGAACTAGGAGGACATATACTTATGAAATGCAACAAAGTTACTAAAGTTAAACCTTTAGTAGAAACAAGATACTTAAGCTTATATGAAGCTGAATATGAAAATAAAATTGGAAATGCAAGAACATGGACTATTGCTTCAAGGAAAGATAATGACACCATCCAAAAGCAGTACTTTGAAAATAAAGAAGATAAAACAGATGGTGTAATAATTGCAGCTTATCATAAGGATAAAAAGAAACTTGTTATCATAAAACAATTTAGGATTCCATTAAATAATTACGTATACGAACTAACTGCAGGTCTCATTGATCCTGGAGAGGACGCGAGAAGTACAATAGGAAGAGAATTACTTGAAGAAACCGGCCTTACATTAGTAGATGTAATTAAAGGTAAGGGGAGTGATAAAGTTTACGTTTCAGCAGGTATGACAGATGAATCGCTTGCGTTTGTATTTTGTACTTGTGAGGGAGAAATAAGCGATGAACACTTAGAAGATGATGAATGTATTGAAGCGTTACTGATCTCTCAGGATGAAGCTAAGGAACTAATACAAAGTGAAGAGAAATTTGATATTAAATGTTTTTTAGTTCTTCAAAGTTTTGCACTATTAGGGGAAAAATTATTTGAGGAATGATAAGAGAAAAACCGGCATATGACATTCCTATGCCGGTTTTATATATAAATTACTTAACATAGCTATTTAAATGAAATTATTTCCGAAAATAATAGAAAAAATTTCATCTTAGTAGTAGAATAATACTAAATGCAATAATGTTAAAGGGGGCATAAACATGTATGCAGAATATGAACAAATAAAAAAAGCAAATGTAATGATAAATTCTCTGTGTATTTTTACAAATATAA
Organism: Clostridium chromiireducens; assembly: GCF_002029255.1. Lineage (GTDB taxonomy): Bacteria > Bacillota > Clostridia > Clostridiales > Clostridiaceae > Clostridium > Clostridium chromiireducens. The sequence continues at coordinate 5,567 of NZ_MZGT01000106.1, read as the reverse complement.
AAGAGAGTAGCGTATTAAAGAAATACAGTTCGTTACTAAAATATCTAAATAAGAAAGAAGTATCAATAGAGAAATCAATAAACCACTATAATAATTTTGTTTATGAATTACTAAATACGTCAAATTCCATTTCTTTCAAAAAGTACATAATTGATATGATTTTTTTAGATAATAATGCTTTTACAAATATGATTGACAATAAAGATTTAAACAATAAAAAAGTGTTAGAGCAAGTAAAATATGAGCTAAAAGTTTTGCAATATCTATCCAGTATTAGTTCAAAAGATATTAAAGAATATATAATTTCAAAGAGTAAAGCTAAAAATTTTGAAACAGATATTATTAATTCTCTTATTGATATTGAACTAGAATGCGATATAGATGATAATTTGATTAAAGCAATAGAGAAATTAAAGTCGAGCTTAATAGTTATGGATAACTGGGCAGATGCTTTAGAGGATATAATTGAATTTTATAACGGATATGGTACTGGGATATTTGGAGAGTATAGGGCCTTGGTTTGGGAGCATGAAGATGATAAAACTTATCTTCGTGGAGTTGATTCGCCAGACCCAGTAAGGCTTAAAGATTTGGCTGGTTATGAGGAACAAAAAGAAGTTATAATTAGTAACACAAAACAATTTTTAAGTGGATATCCTGCGAATAATATTTTATTGTATGGCTCTAGAGGTACTGGAAAATCTTCAACAGTTAAAGCAATTATAAACGAATACTATGATGATGGATTAAGACTTATTGAGGTAGATAAGGATAAGCTAGTTGACTTTACTAAAATAATAAAGGTATTAAGGAATAAGAACTTAAAATTTATTATTTTCGTAGATGACCTAGTTTTTGAAGAAGGAGAATCTAGTTATTCTGCGTTAAAAACTATATTAGAGGGTGGAGTAGAGAATAGATCAAGCAATATATTAATATATGCAACAACAAATAGAAAACACTTAGTAAAGGAAACTTTTAGTGAGAGAGCTGGCGATGAAGTTCACGCTCATGATGCAATAGAAGAAAAGTTATCTCTAGCTGATAGATTTGGAATGACGGTATCTTTTTACTCACCAGATCAAAAAGAGTATTTAAGCATAGTTGATAATATCGTAGAAGCAAGAGGATTAGACGTTGATAAAGATTACCTTCATGCAGAAGCATTAAAATGGGTAAGATGGTATAATGCACGTTCACCTAGAACAGCAACACAATTCATAAATTGGCTTCAAGGGGAGTTAAAAAAGTAGAGGGCTTAATTTGCCCTCTACTTTTTTATTATTTATACAACTATATTTCTATGCATTTGCTGTTGTAGGAGGTGTAAATATTCTTGCTGCTAGCTCATCATCTAGCATATATAGTGCAGCTTGATTATTCTCGCATCTCTTAATTTTCTTTATTATTGTATTAAAAGTATTTTCTTCTTCAACTTGTTCATTAATAAACCAGTTTAATAATCCGATCGTAGCATGTTCTCTCTCTTCTGTTGCTACATCTGCTATTTTATATAATCTACTTGTTACCACTTGCTCATGTTCATATCCTGTTTCAAAAACATGAGCTATACTTTCAAAATTTGCGTGTGGTTTTTCAATTTGTTCTAAAGTCACAACTCCATTTTTTTGGAATATGTAATCATAAAATTTCATTGCATGGAATAATTCTTCTTGAGATTGAACTTTGAAAAAGTTAGCAAACCCACTTAAGTCAATTGATTCACAATACGCAGCCATTGATAAATAGACATAGGCAGAATATATTTCGAAGTTAACTTGAGCGTTTAGAAGACTGAGTAATTTTTCATTTAGCATTTTTGTCCCTCCCATAGATAATATTACTTTAATATAATTTAACAAAATTGAGCAAAATATACTTTGTTTTAATATTTTTTTATACTTACTAAATTTAATTAAAATTATATTAATATTTTACATCAATTAACATAATTTATCAACTAATAATAATTATATCATACATAACTATTAACAGACGACTAATAATATAATTAAGAGAGGAGATGATAATTATGTCATATAGAAAAAAAGATAAATTAATTCAAAAGGCTGGTGATATGTCTCAGTCTAAGGTTAAATCATTTGTAGAAAGAGAAGAGCTGACTAATAAAGTTGTATCAAGAGGTCAAGATATCACTATAAATCAGAAGCATTAATTTTATCTCTTTAATTTTGCTAGGATATCAAATAATAAAAGCATTAAGAATTGAAATTAAGTTCAATTTCAAGTAATTAGGTGCTTCTTATTATTTGATATCCTTATTTTCTATAATTCGATAAAGATAATCAGCATATTTTTTATTAAATTGGTAAAGTGTATATAATTATTTAGAAATGTGATAAAATATAGAAATAATAACAAACTAAAGAAAATGAATAAATATATTTAATTAAGAAAGGATTATATTATGTCTATAAACAGAAGTGCACCAGAAAGTTTTTATTACGATAATGCTGAAAAGACTAATAAAAATTTTATTTATAAAAATCTTAAAAGAAGCAAATGCTATAATTGCAATTTTTCGAATTCAAATTTTGATTACGCGAGCTTAAGAGGTGCTCATTTTAAGAAATGTAATTTCTTCAGATGCAGCTTTAAAGGGGCTGAGTTTATTGGTTCTAATCTTAAAGGATGTAAATTTAAAGAAGCTAAATTTGAAGATACTATATTTGAAGGAGCAAATTTAGATGGCGTCGAGTTCAAAGACGCTAAATTTAAAAATACTATATTTGTGTCATGTGACATTACAAAGGCTAAAAATTTAAATGAAACCGCAAATGGAATACGAGTTTTTGACTCAATGCCTGATTTTGAAATAGATGAAGAGTTAGAAAAAGTTGTTCTTAGTGTTATGGAAAATGAATTTATTAAGAAATCAAGAGTTTTTGATACAAAAGAAGGAACAATAAATACATTAACATTGATGATTTTAAATGAAAAATTTGATAGAGATGCCTTGATTGAAGGCCTTCATTATATCAAATTTGAAATAGATCGAGATTTTCATACATTGAGCTATATATTAAGGCTTATTGAAAATATGTAAAATTTATAAATGATAAAAAAATAGTACTCTATTTGATAAATATAAATCAAGGGTACTATTTTTAGTTAAAAACTCAAAGCTGGAGTATTTTCTGTTTAGAAAACTCCGGCTTTTTTAGTTAAGAACTTCTAATAAATAATTTGTACAAATCTTGATTAGATAAAAATGATCTAAAAGATTGATTTGATTTTTATTTAATTTAAATAACATATATTAGCAATTTATAGATATAACATGAATAGTTTATATAGTATATAGGTGTAATTTGTACCAAGATAAAATTATTTGGAGGAAATACCTAAATGGAGAACAATAATTTTAAAAAAATAGGAAATAAATATTTCAAAAAGAATCTATTAGTAAAATATAATTATAAATTATATACACCTGAAATGATTGAAGAATATAAAGTAACCTTTAAAAGAATACTAAAAATGACAAATGATAAAACTAGAACTAAATTTATTATGTTCAATAAAGTTGAAGAGTGGTATAAAAATGAAAAAAATATAAATATAAGTATGGAGAAAATATATCTCAAATCAAAACTTGGTTCCTTCACAAGTGGTGGATGTGGAATAGGTGCTTCTCTTTTGGCAGGATTAACTGCGAGTGGTATTTTTTCGTATATAGATAATTATTTAAAGAAGCTTGGACCATTTTTCCTTACTATTTATATATTATTAGTTTTGTGCTTCGGTATAAAGATACTTTATGATGAGGATAGTAAGGTAGAAATGTATAATATGTTTTTGGAAGCGTTAAATAATCTAGAATATGATAAAAATGAAAAATGAGGATAATTAATTTACGGATAAAACGTTCCCTTACTGCACAATATATTGTTGTAGAAAGGAAGTGTTTATTATGAATAAAGGACCAAAATCTGACTCAAATAACCTTCAGAGTTTTTATAGTATGACTCCTGAACCTAGCGATAAAAAACAAAAAGAGTTCTCAGATACGTATACTGATCATAAGGAACATAAGAACGAAGGGAATAATGATTGGAATTCTGTGCCAACAGGTTTTGACACACAAGAATCATCTAAAAATCATGAAAAAACTGCAACAGATAACCAGTGGACATCCACACATAAATAATAAAATATCTCTAAACTGCAAATTAAATTAAGTAAAAAGGGAGTGTGGGAGACTATGAGTAATAAAAATAATAATGAGGACAAGATGAATGATGGTTACTACGACTATCAAGGTGGATACATCTCTTATGATCCAACTATTTTAACGGAACATTATACAGTTAAAGGATTTGAAGGTAGAATTAACGAAAAACAAAAATCTCATAGTAGATGGTGTTAACGAATAAAACTATAAAAAAAGTATATATTTATATTAAGATCTGAATTATTTAAGTTTCCTTCATAAAGATAAACTAATTATCATATTGAAGGAAACGATTTTTTGTAAGTATTCTAAAAATCTCAATATATTGTATTATAGGTATATTTATGATTTATTGTCATGAATTCTATAATTACTTTTGTTTTCATGCTTCATTATTTAATAAAGTTGACGACGATGTTTATTAGAATTATAATTTATTTATATAAGGGGAAATGAGGAATTTTTTTATGGTCTTTTTAGAGAAACTATCACTTTTTAATATAAATCATTTAAGAAAATTATATAATAGAAATGAAGATGCTTATATTTGCGATAAGAGTTTTTTTGATATTTATGATGAAGAATCTTTTTTTCTTAAATATGTAATAAGAAAGCAAATCAAATTGTTTAAAGTTAATAATGACTATGTGGGATATATATGGTACGAATATCCTTCAGATGAGGGGTTTAGTAATATATATTCTATTTATTTAAAAGAGGAGTGTATTGATTTGCTTAACTCTAAATTATTATCTTTTTTTAATATAAAGACTTTTAGGTTTGATATGGTAGCCAGCTCGGGAGCGTCATCTATCATGAAAAAATTAAATTTTAATATTAATTCTAAAAATATTTTGATGAGAATGAGAACAACTAATTTTTATAGAAATAATTTTGATAAAAGATATTTTTTTAAACACTTTAAAGAGGGGCAAGACGAGGAATTAAGATGTAAAATTCAAAATTCTGTTTTTAATGAGAAGAATCGAATTCCATTAACGGTTAAGGATGTATATATAGAAGAAGAAGAAGATTATTATCTTAGGAATTATGCTGTGTTTGTTTGTAACGAATACAGACAAGCAGTTGGTTACGGCCAAGTGATATTTAATAAGGGTCTCTATACGATTGTTAATTTAGGTATACTTAAGGAGTACAGGCATCAAGGTTATGGAGATGCATTGGTTAAATATTTAGTTGGATTTTGTTTTAAAAACTCAATAAAAAATATATATATACGAGTTGAAAAAAATAATTACCAAGCGTTAAATTTATATAAGAAAATTGGGTTTGAGGAATATCAATCTTTTATTACTTGGTCAAAGAATATTAATTAAATAAGTGTTTTAGGAGTTATATTTATATGTAATAT
>NZ_MZGT01000105.1 GCF_002029255.1 Clostridium chromiireducens | reverse complement strand
ACCTTTATATTAATATAATACTAAATAATCCTTTATTAATCAATATTAATTATTAATTAATATTGATTTTTTATTTTTAAGTAAAATATAATAATTTTGAAATATTATATTGGTTTTGGCTTGGTAAAAAAGAAAGGCGTTGTGAATAATATCACATATGAACTAAAACTAAATAAAAGGCTATAACAAAATTTTCAAAATCTTGTTATAACCTTTAATAAACTACACTATTATTATACAGTTTTTGTCTTCTTTCCTGATCCACCAAAGTTTGGCTCAGCCTTAAAAATTGATACAGACACTTTTTTATACAATATATATGTTAATACTGATACCATAATAGCCTTTACACCATTAAACGCTAGCAATGCCCAAATATAGCTTTGTAACATATCCGCTGGCATTTTCATTCCATAAGCCGGTAATAATAAGTATATGTTACCCACTATTCCCATTATCTCCATAACAACTCCACCAATGATCATTCCTAATATCGCATTTTTTTTGCTTTTATTTCTATAATAGATAAATGATGCAGGTAATATTAATGAAGCACCAAATAAAAAGTTTGCAGTTTCTCCAACGAATCCTGTTTGGCTTCCTCTTATTAGTGGAATCAAAAGATTTTTTATTAATTCTATTATAACTCCAGCTATCGGTCCAAAACCAAATGCCCCTACTAATGCTGGTACATCACTTAAATCGATTTTCAACCATGAAAATGCAGGTATTATTGGAAAATCTAAATACATAAGAATAATTGCAATTGCTGATAATAAAGAAATTTTGATTAGTTTACTTGTTTTTTCGTTCATTTTAACGCCTCCCAAAAGTTTATCTTCTTGGGGTAGCTTATTAGGCTTAATCTTTTCAAACCTTCTCACTTTATATAACTTAATTGTTTGATTTATAAAATGAAATAAAAAAACCTGATGCAAAATACATCAGGGCATATACTCAAACAAATAAGAATAAAGAAAATCTTAATTCCTAATAGGTTACCTTCTTTCATCCAGACTATACTGTCGGCTTCGGAGTTACACCGAATCTGCTTTTATAAAGCTCGCGGGCTATACCGCCGGTAGGGATTCACACCCTGCCCTGAAGATATAATATTTATTTACTTTTATTATATAATTATATAATAAAATATGCAATACTTTTTCTATATACTAATTCTTAACTTTTATATCTATTTCAATTAATATATTATTGTCCTATAAATTTATCTGTTTTTAATATATGTTCTGTTAACCAATCATTTAAAAAGTTCAAAATTTTAACTAAACTTTCATCTTGATCTACATCAATGTGTTTATAATCTATATTTTCAAGGGACTCGATAAATTTTGCATGTTCTATTTTTTGAGTAAATAGCCTTTTATAACCTATACTCTCCATATATTCTTCTTCTGATTTAAAATGAAAAATAGTATAATCCTTTAGTTCGTCTAGTATTTCTACTATTTTATCATACTTATCAATTGCAAACTCATCTTTTAATAGTATATATGCCCTATCTGCTAATTCAAAAAGTTTCTTATGTTGTTCATCAATCTGTTCTATACCAATTTTATACTCTTCTTTCATTTCATACATGAATACATCAACCTTCCTTCTAATAAAAATTCAACTTTAAATAAGCCCATTTTTTATTAATATATCATTTTTTTCCGACAAAGTCACTATGATTAATTTTTTTCACTCATTGATTTTAATGACATAAGTTATATTAATAAGTTATATTTTGTCTTAATATTTCTTCAACTAATTCAATATAATTTCCTTTATATATGAACATCTTATTAGATAACATAGTTGCAAGACCATGAACCATTGCCCACATAGCAATTATATCTTGTATATATTTTTCCTCTTTTACATTTTTACTTTTCAAGAAATCAATTGCACAATTTTTAAAAATATTGAATGTACCATAATCAGAGCTTTGTAATTCATTATTCTCTACAGTTATTCCGTACTCATTATTTTGAGAAAAGGCAAATTTTAAATAATCCGGATTTTCTACCATGAATATCACATACTTTTTTCCTAATTCAATAATTCTTTCATATGGATCAGTTCTATATTTCTCTACTATTTCGCTTAATGAATACTCAAAATTACTAAATACAAAATCTGATATGGCGCTAATTAACTCCTCTTTATTTTTAAAATGTTTATAAGGTGCCGCATGACTTACATTACATAATGCCGCAACCTTTCTAATAGAAAATTTCTCAGCACCTTCTTCATTATATAGCTTTAATCCCATTCTAATTAAGCTTTCTCTCAAATCACCATGGTGATATTTATCATTTTGCATTTAATAAACCTCTTTTCTAAATTCCTTTATAGATATACAATATATAGCTTACGCTTATATGATAACTTACCGAGATTATATATATAATACCACGGCATGTTGACACTGTAAACTTAAGATGTTATGATATTATCAAGTTGACAGTGTAAACATAAATAAATTATACATTGAATATAAATTAATATTAATATAAGGAGGACTTATAATGTTATTAGTTCATGATTTAAATGACAAAGATTCAAAGGAGATTATCCCACTGCTGCCATCTGAATCTAAAATTCTCTCAAGAGAGATAAACAATATTAAAGGGTGTATAGGTTGCTTTAATTGCTGGATTAAAACTCCTGGAAGATGTATTATAGAAGATTCTTATACTGAAATGCCTAAATACATCTTAGAAGGTGGTACTTTCGTAATTATTACTCAAATAAAGTATGGATGTTATACTTCCTATGTCAAAAATGTTATTGATAGGTCCATAGGATTTTTATTGCCTTTCTTTCAAACAGTTAATGGTGAACTTCATCATCTTCCTCGTTATAATAATGACAATCTTAAGTTTATTGTTATTGGATATGGTGATGATGTTACTTCTGAAGAAGAGCAAACCTTTAAAGATTTAATTAAGGGGAATGCTACAAATTTATGCTTTTCCGATTATAAAGCTTACGTAGTGAAAACCCCATTAGATATAAAAAAAATAATAAAAAGTTTATAGGAGGTCAAATTAATGACTAAATTATGCATTATAAATGGCAGCCCAAGAAAAGGACAAGGTACTTCCAGCCATCTTATAAATGAATTAATGAAATTATTAGATAAAAATATTACTGCGAAAGAATATTATATAGGTACATTTATGAAAGATAAATCATTGTTTGAAGAAATTGCATCCTATAATAAAATTGTTTTTGTTTCCCCTTTATATGCTGATTGTTTTCCCAGCACTATGTTAGAATTTATGGCTGCTTTTGAAGATTTTATTAAAGAAAATGGTACTATAAAACTTGATATGTATTGTATTATCAACTGCGGCTTTATAGAAGGTACTCAGAATAAAACCGCAATTAATATTATGAAACACTTCTGTGATAGACTTGATTTCAATTGGCGCTTTGGAGTTGGAATAGGTGGGGGAGAATTTATGAAAGGCTCTAAAGATATGCCTCTTAATTCTCGAATGAAAAAACCTGTTTACAATGCATATTTAGCATTAAAAGAAGATATAGAAAATTCGACTTCTACTCCTGCTAAAGAAAATATACTTGTTAATGCAAAGATGCCTAAATTTATATTTAAAATTGCCGGAAATTCGAGTTGGAAATCTATGGCCAAGAAAAACGGCTTAAATCCAAAAGAACTTTATAAACAGATCTATTAAATAAATAATCCACAGAGAATATAGTTAATACTAATATCTATGTGGATTATTCTATATATTATGGTTATTATTTAAGAAGCTAATTAATAATTATATATTTTTTCTTATAGACTTTTTACTTTACTTATAACTTCAGCACAATATTCTGTAACACCTGCTGCTCCGTTACTTTTATATACTTTATTCAAATCACTACCAATACCGCTGCAGTCTGCTCCAATTTGTATCCATTCATCTATGTTATCTTTGTTTACTCCACCAGTTGGCATTATGCTAAGGTCTGGAAATATTGATTTTGCTGCTCCTATAAACGCTTTTCCAACAACATTACCTGGGAATACTTTTATAAATCTTAAGCCTAACTTATAAGCTTTATTTAATTCTGACATTGTCATTAACCCTGGTATTATTAATGCTTTTCTTTGATTTGCATAACTTATTACCTCTTCATCTATACAAGGAGAAACAATAAAATCAGCATTGTTTTCAATACATGCATCTACAGCATCTTTAGTTAATACAGTTCCTGCTCCAACGCAAGCATTTTTATATTCTTCTTTTAATTCCTTTATTAACTTAGGTGCATTTGGAACACTCATTGTTACTTCTATAATGTTCATTCCACCTTTAATTGCTGCTATACTTATTTCTTTTGCTTCTTCGTATGTCTTTGTTCTAATAACAGCAACTGCTTTTTCTTCTTTTAATGTATTATAAATTTTTTCGAACATTTTAACACCTCATCTAATTATTTTAATATTATTTTTAATCTTAATTCTATCTTTCTATTTTTTTAGCTTGCCCTAAATGTACTAAAACATCCTCATGGTAAGGTAATCCTTCATTATCACCTTCAACACCAACCACTAGGGATCCAACTGCATTTGCATATCTAACACAGCCTTCTAAAGTTTCACCCTTTATTAATGCATTTAAAAATCCTGCTGCAAATCCATCTCCAGCACCTACTGTGTCTACTAATGCTTTTGGCTTAATAGCATCTACTTCATAGATATTTTCTCCATCTGAACCAAGAGCACCCTTAGCTCCTTTTTTTACTACAACCTTACCAATTCCATAACCATGGAAAGTTTTGATTGCATCTTCTATAGTTACATCCCCTAATAATATTTCAATTTCTTCATCACCTATTAAAAGAATATCCACGTCTGGTAATAATTTTTCTATATATTCCTTTGCCTCTTCTTTTGTCCACATTTTTAATCTAATGTTAGGATCAAAGGATACAGTCAGATTATTTTTCTTTGCGAGTTTTACTGCTTCTAATATAATTTCTTGATTATTATTAGTTATTGAAGGAAATACTCCCGTGATATGGAGTACTTTTGCACTCTTAAAATATTCCTCATTTAAATCTTCACACTTCATTGTACTTGTAGGAGATTTTTCTCTGTAGTAAAATGACCTACTTGATCCGTCTGCTAAAACTTCTCTAAAATATACTGAAGTTGGATATCCATCTACAAGTTGAACTTCTGACGTATCTATCCCTTCTCCTCTTGCAGTTTTCAATATATGTTTTCCAAAATCATCATTACCAAGCCTACTTATCCATCCTGATTTTAATCCTAATCTTGCACACCCCATTGCAACATTTAATTCTGCTCCACCTAATTTTCTTTTGAATGTATCACAAAATATTATTGGTCCCTTTTCTTGAGGACACATTGCAATCATTGCATCTCCTATAGTAATTACGTCCATAAATTAATACACCACTTTCAACTTATATATTTATTTTTAGCCTTACCAAGTACGTAGAGATAGGTTTATATATTTATACTTGATAAGGCTATGATTAATTTTGAAATTAATATCATATATAATTAAAAAATATTATATATCTCATTATTAAATTTTTTATTAGGCTTAATATTATCTTCACTTTATTTTTATATCGTTCCACATAGTGGAACACCGTTTCATTTATATCTTAATTTTAATATTATCACGCATAATTGTCAATCATACTAGTATAAAAACTTTAAATTTTCTATTTGTTAAAATTTACTTTAGACATTACAATGTAATATAAAGAAAATATTATTCAGGAGGATTTAATATGTCTGAGGATTTAAATAATTCTAATTTAGTTCAATCTGTAGAACGTGCTCTAGATATACTGGATTGTTTAGCAGAATCTCCAAAGGGATGCGGAATTGGTGAACTATCAAAAAGCTTAGGTTTGAGTAAAAGTACTATACATAGAATAATTACAACTTTAAAATATAAAGAATATGTTACCCAAAATAAAGAAAATGATAAATATCAACTTGGAATTAAAATTCTCAACTTATCTTCTTCCATAACAAGTAGTATGGATTTAATTAATGTCGCTAGACCTCATATATATGATTTTGCGAATAAAGTTGATGAGGTTATACATCTTTGTATTCCAGATGAATCATTTTCCAACATAATTTATGTGGATAAGGTATCTTCTGAAAATACTAGTAGAAATATAATAATGTCTTCCAGCATAGGTAAAAAAGCACCTATTTATTGTACTGCCTCTGGTAAATTATTACTGTCTCAATTTTCTGATGATAAAATAAGAGAGATATTAAAAGATACAGAATTTGTAAAGTATGCAGAAAATACAATAATTGATGTGGATATTCTTCTAGAAGAAATACGCGATATAAGAAAAAATCTATATTCACTAGATAATATTGAATATGATACAGGTGTAATATGTATAGCTGTGCCTATCTTTGATCGAACTAATAAAATTATTGCTTCGATTAGCCTTTCATCAGTTACTATATTTAATACTATCGAAGATCTACTAAATTACAAAAATGAATTTATGAACGTCGCTAATAAAATTAGTAGACTTATGGGATATGTTCATTCTTAAAGTAAAGGTTGGAAATTTCAATTATTTTAGCCTTATCAAGCACTTAGAGATAGGTTTAAAACTTGTGCTTGATAAGGCCATTATTAATTTATGGGATATTATTATATATGATTAAAGAGTATTATATATAGTTTTTGCTATCATTAATTTAATTACAAAATGATTGTAATACTTCTTATATAATCTTCGATTTCTTTGCATTTGCAGGTATTAAAGAAATATCCTTTAAATTTTTTCCACTTACGGATCCCTCTGATAAATCTTGATCTATTTCTTTTTATTATGATTATTTTACCAGTACTTTTCTATATCAGGGCAATAATTTTTCTTAATTGCTGCTCTCATCTCAACAAAGCAACCACAAATTTTACACATGCCGTTAATTAAATTATCGCATTGCATACATATTCCTAGTCGTTTTTTATATGCTTCATCTTCTGTTTTTATATGCTTATCTAAATTTTTAATATAATCCTGCATATGCTGATATTCTCTTTCTTCAAATATCTCATCTAATAAGCATTTTTTACAAAATCTCTGTTTCATATTATTCTATTACTAAGTGAATCACACTACATTTAGGAATCTTAAAGTCGACCCCTTTATTTGTAATCTTGAAATCTATAAATTCTGCAGGTTTCACTACTTCTGGTGCGTCAAAATCATTGTAAGCGCCCATTTCATTTGATAGAATTGTACCTTTTACAGATTTGATTTCTCTGTCCGCAAAGATTCCTTGTATGTCATAAGACTCAGAAACAGATAAGTTATTTAACGTTACATTAATTCTTCCTTCTGCATCTACAGATACTGATTCATGTAAATTAGGCACTTGATTTTCTTCTTCAACTCCAATATCTTGAGTTTCTATATAGCTTTCAACAAGTGTTGCTTCTTGATGGCTTTTATACATATTAAATACATGGTAAGTTGGTGTTAATACCATTTTTTCTCCTTCTGTTAAAATAACAGATTGAAGTACATTTACTAATTGAGCAATATTTGCCATCTTAACTCTATCACAGTTTTTGTTAAAGATATTTAAGTTAATACCTGCAACTAAAGCATCTCTCATTGTGTTTTGTTGATATAAAAATCCTGGGTTAGTTCCAACTTCAACATCAAACCAAGTTCCCCATTCATCAATTATTAATCCAACTTTTTTTTCTGGATCATATCGATCCATTATAGCACCATGTCTATAAATTAACTCTTCCATCTTTAATGTCTTCTTTAATGTTGTATACCATTCTTTTTCGTCAAATTTAGCTGCAGCGCCTTTTTCTACCCAATTCTTTGTAATGGTATAGTAATGAAGAGATAATCCATCCATGAAATTACTTGCATTCTTCATCAAAACATCTGTCCAATCATAATCGTCTGCATTTGCTCCACAAGCTATTTTATAAAGTTTATTATCAGCATAATTTCTACAATAAGTTTGATATCTTCTATACTCATTCGCATAATATTCTGGTGTCATATTACCACCACAGCCCCAATTTTCATTACCAACGCCAAAATATTTTACCTTCCAGGCATCTTCATTACCATTTTTCTTTCTAAGATCAGCCATTGGAGAGATACCTTCAAATGTTAAGTATTCAACCCACTCAGACATTTCTTGAACAGTTCCACTTCCTACGTTACCATTTATGTATGGTTCACATTCAAGTTGTCTACATAGTTCCATAAATTCATGAGTACCAAAGCTATTATCTTCTACAACTCCACCCCAGTGAGTATTTATCATTTTTTTACGATTTTCTTTTTGTCCAATTCCATCTTTCCAGTGATATTCATCAGCAAAACATCCGCCTGGCCAACGAAGTACTGGTATTTTCATTTCTTTTAAAGCTTGTACTACATCATTTCTCATTCCATTTGTATTAGGAATTTTAGAATCTTCACCTACATATAATCCTTCGTATATACATCTACCTAAATGTTCTGAAAAGTGTCCATAAATTTCTTTATTAATCTTTCCTTTTTTATTTTGCACGTTTACAAATAGCTTGCTCATAATATCCCCCTTTATTTAAGTAAATACTTTAATATTTAAGTTTTAATTTAACTTTATTTATAATATACTATAACCAAATAATGTCGTCAATGCATTTTATATATTTTTTATCCTCATTATCCCTATTCCTTATTGATTTACAAGCATTATCATTTTTGCTATAATTCAGTTATCATTTATGAGATGCATATATTTCAATTCTTATTTATTTAAGTTATAAGTTAAAGTAATTATTGATATCCTTGTTAAGGTATAATTTCTGCTGAATTTTGGTTTACTATTTATTAAATACTAAAATCTACCTCTGATTTAGAAAGGAAAATTTATGTTACATTTTGAATCAATGAAAGATGCCAGTGAAGTTTTCAAGGCCCTTGGTGCTCCTATGCGTCTTAAAATAATGGAAATATTATATGAAGATGGCGATAAAAACTTAAATGATTTAGCTACAATGCTTAATTTAACTAATAGTGCTATATCTCTTCATATTAAAAAGCTAGAAGAAGTTGGTTTAATAGAAATCCATACTATGTCTGGGAAACGTGGTTCTATGAAAATTTGCAAACCACTTCATGATATGATGGTAATAGACTTGCTTCCTAAGAAATTAGATATTGCCTCATATAAAGATGAAATTGAAGTAGGCTGCTATTCAAACTGTCAAATTACAGCCACTTGTGGAATTTCAACGAAAGATCATATTATTGGTGAATTTGACGATCCTCGTTATTTCTTATTTCCTGAACATTTTCAAGCCTCAGTTTTATGGTTTACTACAGGGTTTATAGAATATAATCTTCCAAACCACTTAACTGCTGGACAAAAACTAACAGAATTACAGCTTTCTTTTGAGATCTCATCTGAAAGCCCAGGTTACAATGAAAATTATCCGTCTGATATACATTTTTCGATTAATAATATTGACCTAGGTTATTGGGTAAGCCCTGGAGATTTTGGTGCTAGACGTGGAAGATTTACTCCTAACTGGTGGCCTGAAATCTGCAATCAGTATGGAAGACTTAAGACTTTGTCAATTAATAAAGATGGGACTTTTATTGATGGCGGCTATAAAATCTCTGAAACCACAATTGATGAGCTTAGTATAGATTATACTAGCACTATAACTTTTAGATTTTCTGTTCCTAAGGATACTAAAAATGTCGGAGGTTTCACCTTATTTGGTGAAGGATTTGGTGATTATAATCAATCTATTAAAATGCAGACATTCTACGAAATTCAAAAATCTTAACTATGAATATTTATTAATACCTAAAAAAGGGACGATTTTGTGATAGTTTGAAATAAAATACTTCACAAAACCTTCCCCTTTTTGTTGTTAAATAATATATTTTATTAACGCCTCTGCAACACCATTTTCATCATTAGTCAAAGTTATGTCATCGGCATGTATCTTCACCTCTTCTGGCGCATTCCCCATTGCCACTCCAATTCCTGCATACTCTAACATATCAATATCGTTGTAATTATCGCCCATTGTTATAATTTCTGACCTAACTATATTATATTTCTTTTGCAGACAATTGATTGCAGATGTTTTTGATGCCTTTGTCGGCATAATTTCTAAATATGTTGGCTTAGACGGATATATATTTAAATTAATTCCCTTAATATTTTCTTTTAAGAAATTTATTTCTTCTGGCTTAGACATACATAAAATCTTATTTGGCCCTAATCTATCTTTTTTCCACTTTTCTATTAATTCTTTAAAATTAATTATATTGGGAATAATATTTGTTATTTCACTTTCTTGTCTAGCCCAATAATCTAATTCCTCTATATACCATTCATCATCTTTATATAAGCTCATGTGAATATTGTTCTTACTAGTTAATTTATATATTTCTTCAAGGTCAGATACGTCTATGAATTCTTTGGCTAATACATCATTATCCTTATCTAAAATCAAAGACCCGCTGTAACAAATAATTGGTTCCTCTATTCCAAGTTCTTTTTGCAGAAACTTTATACCTTTAGGCATTCTTGCTGAAACTAAAATTACAGGTATTTTCTTCTCATTTGCAACTACATTTATAGTACTTTTCACCTTTTCTGTAATCTCATGCTTTGAATTTAATAAAGTTCCATCGATATCTAAGCATACCATTTTTAAATTCTTCATATACTCATCCCCTTAAACTATTTATTATAGAATATAAATTACTTACAATTACTTAAGAACTATATATTATTAGCGATTATCAGTTGAATATCATGTGATTCAATGATCTCTACAAAAACAGATGGCGGTATTTTATCAGTAATAATTACATCAATTTGTTCCCAATCTAATCCTTTATAATAACTTAAACATTTAAATTTATCATATTCGGCAAGAACAATTACCTTATTAGATTTTTGGGCTGCTATCTGCTTGGTTAATGCATCTTCTTCATCAACATAGTATATTCCATCTTCTGTTATAGATGCTGCTCCTAATATCGCTGTATCAAACCTCATTTTATCAAGGTAACTTGTACTATCTGCCCTATAAAAAAATCTATTTTTTCTATTAAGGTACCCACCTACACAATGCACGTCAATCTCCTCTTTTTCCGAAAGTATTTCTATGTTATCAAGAGAATGTGTAAGCACCCAAATAGGCTTATTAACTTCTTGTGCTAGAAAACTTACTATCGTAGAAACATCAAAGAAATAATGCTTACCTTCTTCTATGAATTCTAGGGCCCTTCTTGCAATATCTTTTTTCTCTTCAGAATATGCTTCAATTCTTTCCTTATATTCTTTAATAGTATTTTTTAATATAGGCAAGCTAATTCCTCCATGAGTCCTAATTGCAGTGCCTTCATTTATAAGTTTTACAATATCACGACGTGCAGTATCCCTTGATACATTAAACATCTTACATATGTCATGAATAGACATATAATTATGTTCATTTAGATATTCTAATACTTTTAATAGTCTTTCTTCTTGATACATTAAATCACCTTTTCTCAATTAATATAAGCATATAAAATTAACTACTTAATATTCCGATTCATTTCTGTAATCTCACTAGTTAGATATATACTTGTTCTATATAATAACTAGACTTTTAGGATTAATTTTGATATTATTTGACACTATAATATTACTAAAAGAGGAAACTGATATTGGATCAACTATAATAATGTTTGCTTGATCTAAATCTAATCCCTTATAGTAAGCATATTTTTCATATTTTTGATGTTCGGCAAGCAAAATTACTTTCTCAGATCTCTTTACTATCTCACTCTTAATATAAGCATCTTCCTCGTTTTCATAATATATACCATCACTTTTTATAGCGCTAGCTCCTAAAAATGCTGAATCAAATTTAATTCCGTTTAAGCATCTCTCATAATTTGTTTTATAAAAAAAGCGATTCTTTTTATTGAATTCTCCAGCAATTAAATTTACTATTATATCACTTTTTTCAGAAAGTATATTAAAGTTATCTATCGAATGAGTAAACACAGTAACCTTTTTATCTAAAGCTCTAGCAAGAAATTCAACACTCGTAGAAACATCAAAGAAATATGTCCCATTATTATGAATAAATTTCATAGCTTTCTCGACAATTCTTCTTTTTTCATTAACATTTAATTTCAGTCTTTCCTTATATGAGCATGCATTATCTTCCTTGAAATTTTCATATCTATCTTTTTCAATCACATAACCACCTCATAAGTAATTATAAGTTATTTAAAGTATTTTTTCAACACTTTTAAGTATATATATTTCAATCAATCTATAAATGCCTTTTAAAACAGCATTTTAAACTTACTAATATTTGAAAAATAGTTAAATTTATTTTATAATATAACTAATAC
>NZ_MZGT01000104.1 GCF_002029255.1 Clostridium chromiireducens | reverse complement strand
TACTCCTTTAATTGCTGTTTCATGCGAAACTACAATCTTATGCGGTATTAATCTTCCTTTCGAAAGGCTATTCCCCTCTATGAGGCAGGTTACCCACGTGTTACTCACCCGTCCGCCGCTAATCCGTCCCCGAAGGAACTTCATCGCTCGACTTGCATGTGTTAAGCACGCCGCCAGCGTTCGTCCTGAGCCAGGATCAAACTCTCAATAAAAAGTTTAATCTTAGCTTACTCAAATAAAGAATTGCTGGTTTACTTAAATGTATTTATATATTCTGTTCAATTTTCAAAGACCAATTTTCCTTACAACATATTGTTGTAACTCACTTTATTTCTTGTCACCCTCAAGCGACTTTCTTAGTATATCACTTGCTTTCGACCCTGTCAACATCTTTTTTCAAAATCTTTTAAAGTCTTTGTTAAAAACTCTTTTATCGATTCATCCAAAATGTTTCATGTCTCTTAGCGACGTATTTCATATTAACATGTTATAATTATAGTGTCAACATTTTTCTTTAAAAACTTATTTTTGCCACGATATAACTTTCATTCCTAAAAAAATTGCACTAGTTTTTATGATTTATTTTGTAATTGATAAACAAATCTCACTAATACGAATAGTTAAAATAGGTATTGAAAATTTAAACTACTATTAGTCATTAAATTGTTTCTCTATATATTGATGTTAAAGAGTTCACTCTTTGACGATATATTCAAGGTAACAATTCTGATTGTCTAATTTTTAGTTTAAACTTCAATACCTATTTTATCTTAAACTATTAATATTCTTACTAATATATCAATAATTACTTTATACGCTTTTAATTTCAACACTATTTCTTTTTCTTTATAACTAGTGGATACATAATAGATCCTATAAGAGTCTCTCCAGCTCTTATCTCGCTCCCCTTATCCGCTATTACATTATCTAATACTGCATTTTCACCAATCATACTATTTTGCATTATTATACAATCCTTAAGTTTGGTGTTTTTTCCTATATACACTCTTCTACCTATTATACAGTTTTCAACCGTTCCCTCAATTCGACAACCATTTGCTATTATTGAATTTATAACGTTACTCTTATCTGCATAATGGGTTGGTGCTTCATCCTTGGTTTTAGTATAAATAGGCCTTTCTTCGTTAAAAATTTCTTTGTTAATTTTTCTATTTAAGAATCCTACATTGCTGTCATATAAAGATTTAATAGAATTTATGCAGTCTAAATGGCCCTTAAATTCGTATGCCCCAGCAGTCAGAGTATTTAGATTGTTATGAATATATTCTTTAACTTTTCTATACATTCCGCTACTTACACATTCATTTACTATATTAATAAACAATTCTGTTTTTAGTATATACATTTCCATATTAATATTAGCTTTTGGGTTCTTACCTATATTTTCTCCTACACTTATAACAGTTTCCGAATCATCAAAGTTCAGTACTCCGCAATCTCCAAAAGCTTCATCAGCATTATTTACTTTTTTATATACCATTGTAATATCTTTCCCCGTACTCTTATGGTATTCTAATACTTCGTTATAATCTATATTACAAATCATATAGCTTGGTGCTAATAATACATATTCTCTTTTACTATGTGTTAAAAACTGTATATTTTCAGCAAAATTATGAACATCATCATAAACCGGCTCATCATTTCCAAAATTAAAAACTTTTAGTCCATCCTTTTTTCTATTTAGATCCCATGGTCTACCATTTGTTAAGTGGTCTATTAATGATCTTGATTTATTTTTCGTAAATATTCCTATACAATCTATTCCTGAATTTTTCATATTCGACAAAATAAAGTCTATAACTCTATACCTTGCTGCTATTGGAACTGAAGCAAGAGATCTGTTGACAACTAATTCTCCCATTCTGTTTTCATTTTCATCTAGGTTAATTATACCAATACAATTTTTCATTTCTTTCTCCCCCTTAGTACCTATCTAAACAGCTTTATTATTTTCTATAACTGTACCCATTTTCACTTCTTCTTTTGCTGCTATAATAGCAATTTCATCTCCCAAAGAAATTTTACAATCTTTTCTTACAATAGCACCGCTTCCAACTATTGCTTTTTCTATAACTACATTATCTCCAATTTTTGCATCTGTCATAATTATTGAATCACGAACAACTGAATTTTTTCCTATTTGGACACCTTGGAATAATATAGAGTTTTCAACTTGTCCATTAACAATGCATCCTTCAACCACTAACGAGTTAGATATCTTTGCATTTTCACCAATATATTGCGCAGGTCTTACCGGATTAACTGAATATATCTTCCAATTCTCATCATGTAAATCTAGTTCATTATCTTCTTTTATTAAATCCATGTTGGCTTCCCATAAGCTATCAATAGTACCAACATCTTTCCAGTATCCCTTAAATGGATATGCAACCATTTTGCTTCCTTCTCCAAGCATACTCGGAATTATGTTCATTCCAAAGTCATTTTTTGAGCTCTTATCAGCTTCATCTTCCCTCAAGTATTTCTTAAGAGTTTTCCAGTTGAAAATATAAATTCCCATAGATGCCAAGTTATTCTTAGGACTTTTTGGTTTTTCTTCAAATTCATATATGGATAAATCTTCTCTAGTATTCATTATCCCAAAACGAGACGCTTCATCCATTGGAACTTCAATTACTGCTATAGTAGCATCTGCTTGTTTTTCTTTATGAAAATCTAACATTTTTGTATAATCCATTTTATAAATATGGTCTCCTGATAATATTAGTATATATTCCGGATCATATCTATCAACAAATTCTATATTTTGATAAATTGCATTTGCTGTTCCCTTATACCATTCTCCACCTTTTTCTTCTTGATAAGGCGGTAATACATGAACGCCACCGTGAGCCCTATCTAAATCCCATGCCTCACCTATTCCAATATGTGCATTTAATTCTAATGGCTTATATTGAGTTAGCACTCCAACTGTATATATTCCCGAATTTGAACAGTTGCTTAGTGGAAAATCTATAATTCTATATTTTCCTCCAAATGGCACCGCTGGTTTTGCAAGCTTTTTTGTTAATACCCCTAATCTTGATCCTTGTCCACCAGCCAATATCATTGCCACAATTTCGTTTTTACCCATAATATTATCTCCTCTCACATGTTCTTGTTCTCATTAGATAAAATTTTATATTTTATGCTTTTATATTTAATAATATGCTTAACATATTGTTTTCATGTCAATAAGTTTATAGCCTATTATATTATCATTAATTCATTATTACTAAGTTGTAACGTCGTTTTGTGTTATTTTAGATACAGTATATTATACATTCTTTTTACATCTTTTTCCATATAAATATATACTAAAATATTTCGTCAATTTTCTATCTACTTAATCAGGTTCTAACAAGTTAGATTTTACGCAATATCTTAAAATTACGCGGAAAAACAGATATAACACTATTTTTTCCTACAAATTTATATTTTTCACTGACGTCAAATAAATTCGCATAAGTTCCATTCAAATTTATATCATTAATTAATTTATGCTCATTTGAAACATTGACTAAGATTATTATTTTTTCATTTTCATAATTTCTTTCAAATGCAAACACATCTGCCTCTGTTTCAAAGATATATAAATCCCCTTTTTTTAAACCATTTTCACTATTTCTAATGTCTATTATCCTTCGATAAAAATCCTGAATTTCCTTATTCTCTTTTTCCCAAGGATAACTCTTTCTATTATCAGGCTCTTTTCCACCTTTTAATCCTGACTCGTCCCCGTAATATATCAGTGGCACCCCAGGTAATGTAAACTGAATAACTACAATTAATTTTAATAGTTCTATATTACCATCTAGAACGGTTAAAATCCTTTCAGTATCATTTGTTCCTGCAAGGTTGATATTCCCATAAAAATTTTCTCTTGGATAATTTTCATACAATGACATAATTCTCTGTCTAAACCGACTTGATTTTATATAGCCTTTAGTAAAATTAATTAAACTTTCCCTTAAAGGATAATTAGTTACAGCATGTACTTCCTTACCACTAAAATATTTTCGCCTCTTCGAATAGCTTATTTTATTAGATGCATCTTCCCAAATATCGCCTAATATTACGACATCATTACTAATTTCCTGAGCTTTTTTTCTAATCAACTCTATAAATTCATCTGGTAATTCATCTATCACATCTAATTTCCATCCACTTGCACCTAAGGCTATCCATTTTTTTATAATTGAATTTTCATTTTCAATAATAAAATCAATATACCCCTTTTGCATCGAATCAATGTTTGGTCTTTCGCTTATTCCCCACCATGATTCATATTGAGAAGGATATTTAATAAACTTATACCACTCGTAATATTTAGAATTAGGAGAATTATATGCTCCAATATCGTCATAATTTCCTAATCTATTAAAATATCTACTATCCGAGCTAGTATAGCTTAACACAACATCTAGGATAATTTTAATTCCTTTGCTTTCTGCTGCCCTACATAATTCTTCAAACTCATTGTTTGTACCAAACATTTCATCCACAATATCGTAATCCCCGGTATCATATTTATGACAGCTAGGAGATTTAAATATGGGACTTAGTTGTATAATATTAGCACCCAAGGACTTTATATATTCTAACTTTTTTATAATACCTTTTAGATTCCCCCCATAAAAGTCCCATCTAACAATCCTACCAAAGTTATCTTTAATATACATTGGATTGTCGTTCCATGTTCCATATATAAATGAATTTTCTTTAGGAGAACTTATAGTATTATTATCATTTCCATTATAGAATCTATCTATAAGAATCTGATATATTACTCCTTCTTTATACCAACTAGGTATATGAGATTTTTCATATACCGTTATTTGATACGGCACAGGATTATAAGTATATATTTGGCCGACTCCCCCTAAATGTTCATCGTTGTTTCCATAATATAACCTATCATACCCATCCATCAGAATAAAATAATATTCTAATATTCCCAAAGCATCAGATGTATCAATTTCTGTTGAATATTTGAATTCGCCATTATTTAAATATTCCTTTTCCATCCCCACATTTATTCTGGTACCATCAAACTGAATTAATTCTACTGCTACAATTACCTCTTTATCAACATTAATTGACAGTTTAACCTTTTCACCTACTTCTACAGCTCCGAAGGGCTTCCTAAATTTTATGCTTTGCGAGTCATGTACTACCTGTATACCGTTCATTTGATTACCCTCCTATAGATTCTTATAAATTACCTCAGATCCCCAAATCCCTGTTGCATATTCTTCTATTGTTCTGTCAGATGAGAATATTCCTGAATGAGCTATATTAATTCCACACATTCTCTGCCACTTATTAGCATCTCTATAAAGAGTATCAATTTTATCTTGAGCCTTTAAATACGAATCAAAATCTTGCAAAACAAAAAATTCATCATTATAATTTATTAGATTTTCATAAATGCTTCTAAATTTATCCTTATCGTTATGATATTTTCCATTTACTAAATCATCAATTACTCTCTTTACTCTTATATCACTATTATATATATCAATAGATTTATATCCTCCATTTTGATAATAGTTAAGCACCTCATCTGCAGTTAGCCCAAAAATCACTATATTATCATCTGTAACTTCATCTCTTATTTCAATATTTGCTCCATCTAATGTTGCTACCGTAATAGCCCCATTCATCATGAACTTCATATTTGATGTCCCTGATGCCTCTTTTGTTGTAGTAGAAATTTGCTCACTTACATCTGTTCCAGGAATTATTTGTTCAGCTAAAGACACCCTATAATTTTGAATAAATACCACTTTCATTTTTTCATTTACTCTAGGGTCATTATTCACTTTGTTAGCAACACTATTGATTAATTCTATAGTATTTTTTGCTAGATAATATCCTGGTGCAGCTTTACCTCCAAATATGAAAGTTCTAGGAACCATATCATAATTAGGATTATCAATGAGCCTATTATATAAATCCATTATCCTTAAACAATTAAGAATCTGTCTTTTATAAGCATGTATTCTTTTAACCTGCACATCAAATATAGAATCCGGGTCTACATTTACATTATCGTTTTTTAATATTATATTTGCTAGCTTTTCTTTGTTAAATTTCTTTATTTTTCCTAACTGATCTAAAATCACTTCATCATATAAATGTCTTTCAAAATTTCTTAAATCAATTGGATGCCTTATAAAACTATCACCAATTGTATCTTTAATTAACTTTGTAAGTTCTGGATTACTTTTCAAAAGCCATCTTCTATGAGTAATTCCATTAGTCTTATTATTAAATTTATTTGGATATAGATAATAAAAATCAGTCATTTCCTTTTTCTTTAATATTTCTGTATGAAGTTTCGCCACTCCATTTACACTGTGACTGCCCACAATAGCTAAATGCGCCATCTTGATTTTATCATCTGCTATTATGGCCATTTTTCTAACTTTCTCCCAATTATCAGGATACTTTAAAAGAATTTCCTTACAATATCTTTTATTTATTTCCTCAACAATCATATATATTCTTGGGAGCAAATTTCTAAACATATCTACCGACCATTTTTCTAAAGCCTCTGATAGTATTGTATGATTAGTATAAGATACTGTATTGGTTGTTATTCTCCACGCAGTTTCCCATTCTAGTCCTTCTTCATCTACTAATATCCTCATGAGTTCTGGTATTGCAAGCGTAGGGTGTGTATCATTTATATGAATTGCTACTTTCTCATCTAATAATTGTATATCCTTACCATGCTTCTTAAAATGTCTTATAATGCTTTGAATTCCTGCAGATACAAAGAAATATTGTTGTTTTAATCTAAGCATCTTACCTTCATAAAATGAATCCTCTGGATATAAAACTTGTGAGATTGATTCAACCGAATTTTTATATTTAATAGCTTGTAGAAAATCTCCTCTGCTAAAAGATGAAAAATCAAATTCATTTGATACAGCTTCTGCGCTCCATAATCTAAGAGTATTTATAATCTCATTTTCATATCCTACAATAGGTGTGTCATACGGAACAGCTAAAACAGGTTCATAGTTTATATGCGTAAAATTTAAACGTCCATTTATCTCACTTACTCTTACTTCCCCGCCAAATTTAACTATTTCAGCTTTTTCAGCTTTTCTCTTTTCCCATACATTTCCTTCCCTTAACCAATCATCAGATACTTCTACTTGCTTTCCGTCTATTATCTTTTGCTCAAAAAATCCATATTTATATCTTATCCCACACCCGTTTCCTGGTATATTTAAAGAAGCCATGGAATCTAAAAAGCATGCTGCTAATCTTCCAAGTCCACCATTTCCCAACCCTTGATCTTGCTCAAGATTTTCTAACTCTTCTAAATCTATATTTAAATCAGATAATGCTTCTTTACATACATCTCTTATACCTATATTTAGCAGTGCATCTCCAAGTAATCTTCCTAATAAAAATTCCATAGAAAAATAATAAACTTGTTTCTCTCCAGTTTTATTATATTTCTTATTTGTTTTAAGCCATGTTCTTGTAACATAATCCCGCACTAGACTCCCCAAAGCATCATACTTTTGTTGTTTAGTTCCTTCTTTTAACTCAATACCATGCATTTCTAAAAACTTATTAACGTAAGCCTTTTTAAATGTCTTTTTATCCATTTCGAGCATTGATATACCCCCTCATCACAGCGCTTCAATCTTTTCCTGCTAATTCTTTATAAAGATTTAGATATATTTGTGCTGATTTATTCCAACTGTTGTCAGAATCCATCGCATTTTTAATAAGATCATTCCACTGTTCCTTATCCTTGTATATCCATAATGCATATTGAATTATATTATATAACTCATCTGCATTATAATTTCGGAAACTAAATCCGTTTCCTTCCCCAGTGTACTCATTATAAGCCGTAACTGTATCTTTTAATCCACCTGTTTCCCTAACTATAGGAATTGAACCATATCGAAGAGCAATTAATTGTCCTAATCCACATGGCTCAAAAAGTGACGGCATTAAAAACATATCACATGCTGCATAAATTTTATTCGCTAACCCATTATCGAATTTAATATTGGCAGATACTTTATTTCCATACCTAAAATCCAACCACTCGAAATGTTCCTCATAATGCTTATCCCCTGTTCCTAGTATAACTAGTTGAACATTTTGTTGTAGTAGTCTATCTGAGATACTTACTAATAAATCCATGCCCTTCTGGCTTGTCAACCTTGTTACCATAGCCAGCATGGGAACATTCTCATCAATAGCTAGTCCTAATTCCTTTTGTAGCTCAGTTTTATTTATTACTTTATCCTCTATAGAGTTTATATCATAATTCTTTTTAATAAATCTATCTGTCTTAGGGTTAAACTCATCGTAATCTATACCATTGGTTATTCCTCGTAATGCATAGGATCTGTCTCTTAATACACCATCTAGTCTTTGACCATATTCAGGTGTTTGTATTTCATATGCGTAACTGTCACTAACAGTAGTTATTATATCAGCGTAATATAGCCCTCCCTTCATATAACTGACACCATCATCGAATTTTAAACATGTATTATCGTAAAGTTCCATATCAAATCCGAATAATTCTGGTAGTATTTGAGGATCAAATACGCCCTGAAATGCTATATTATGAATTGAATATACGCATTTCATTTTCCAATAAAACATATCATTTTTTTTATATTCAAACTGCAACAATACGGGCAGCATTCCTGTTTGCCAGTCATTGCAATGAATTATGTCAGGTTGCCAATCAATTTGTCTAAGCAGATCTAATACAGCTCTATCAAAGAATGCGAATCTCTCTCCATCATCATAGAATCCATAGCTCCCATCTCTTTTAAAGTATCCTTCATTATCTAAAAGATAATATGTCACTCCATTATATAAACATTCCCATACTCCACAAAACTGTTCTCTCCAACCAACTCTCACATTGAACCATTTAACAAATCTTAATTTATCTCTTACTTCCCAACTTATTTCTTTATACTTCGGTATAACAACTCTCACATCTGTATTTTTTTGTGCAAGTGCTTTTGGTAATGCTCCCGCAACATCTCCAAGCCCCCCGGTTTTAATAAACGGACTTGCCTCAGATGATACAAATAAAACTCTCATTCTTTATCCCCCTTAGCCTAAAAACAACATTTTAATATTATCTAATACTTCATGAAATCCTAATCTCATATTATTTTTAATTTATATCATCTTAATTTTCCTCGACTATCACTTCTTCAGCGATGTTTATTTCTTGCTCCATATTAAGGTCATTTACTTTCAGTATTAATGTTGCCATTGGTGGAACTTTTATTTTTAACGAATATGGCTGATTGTGGAAAGGGCATTTCTCAGCTAATAATACTTCTCCGATTGTTTGCCCTGATCCACCATATTTACTATCATCTGTGTTGAATGCTTCTTCATAGCTTCCATAAAACGGTACTCCTATTGCATAATCATAGTATACTACAGATGTAAAATTAATTATGAAAATTAATGTATCATTATCATTTCTGCTTCTTCTGGTAAAGATTAATATACTCTGCTCATTATTGTCTGCCTCTATCCAGTTAAAGCCTCTATAATCATGATCAAGTTCCCAAAAAGCTTTATTATTAAGATACAAATGATTTAAGTCTTTAAAGAAAATTTGTGTTTTCTTGTTAATCTCCAAATCATCTAATAAATTCCATTCTAATTGAGAATATTCTCTCCACTCGATTGTTTGTGCGAATTCACATCCCATGAACAGCAATTTCTTTCCTGGATGCCCCATCATGTAACCAACAAATGCTCTGAGGCCTGCAAACTTATTCCACTCATCTCCCCACATTTTCTCCACCAATGATTTCTTTCCATGAACAACTTCATCGTGTGAAAGAGGTAATAAATAGTTCTCAGCATAAGTGTACATCATAGCGAATGTTATATTTTTATGATTATTCTTCCTATATTTAGGATCTATCTGGACATATTCTAATGTGTCATTCATCCATCCCATGTTCCATTTCATATTGAAACCTAGTCCATCATATGCAGGCGGCTTTGTTACATTTGGCCACGCAGTTGATTCCTCTGCTATCATAAGTGCTGTTGGATATTCTTCAAAAACAGCTCTATTTAACTCCTTTATGAATTCAATAGCTTCTAAATTTCCATTTCCACCATACTTATTAGGCAACCATTCTCCCTGTGACCTACTATAATCTAGATACAGTATACTAGATACAGCATCTACCCTTAATCCATCAATGTGAAATTCTCTATACCAATATAACGCATTTGATATTAAGTAACTCTTTACTTCCGATCTACCTAAATCAAAATTACAAGTTCCCCAACCTTTATTTTCTGCTCTCCATTCTTCTTGATATTCATATGTTGGTGTGCCATCAAATTTATATAAGCCATGAGCATCTTTGCAGAAGTGACCCGGCACCCAATCCATTATTACTCCTATATCTGACTCATGTAATTTATTTATTAGCTTCTTAAGACCTTCAAGATCACCATATCTGCTTGTTGGTGAATAATATCCAGTTCCTTGATATCCCCATGAAGCATCTAACGGATGTTCAACCAGTGGCATAATCTCTACATGTGTATATCCCATCTCTTTAATGTAACTAGATAATTCTTCCCCAATCTCCTCATATGTTAGAAAACTACCATCATTATTAGTCTTCCAAGATCCTAAATGAATTTCATATATATTTAATGGTTGTTCCAAAACATTAATTCTATCTCTTTTTTCTATCCATTCTTCATCATTCCAAGTAAAATCCTTAGGAGCATATATTATAGATGCATTATTAGGTCTTAATTCAGTTTTTATTGCATATGGATCAGATTTGTATTCACCTTTTTCACCGTTGCTTTCCACTATGCAGTATTTATACTTATCCCCAACTTTAGGTTTTATAAAGAATCCCTTCCATAAACCATTTTCGGTTATCTTTTCTAACTTGTACTCTTCTTTCACTTCAAAATCAGTAAAATCCCCAACAACATACACGTCTTTAGCATTAGGAGCCCAAGTCGAAAATTGCACTCCCTTTTTTCTTTTTTCAGTCCTAATATGCGCGCCTAAAATATTATAAGCATCATAATTCTTACCTTGATGGAATAAATATGTGTTAAAGTTTGTTATTTCAGATTTATCCAATTTTTCAACAACCTTTTTAACTGTATTTTTGACTTGTCCTGTTTTAGATTGTGTTTTACCTAGATTTAAATTAGATGATATATCTTTACTTTCGGTTATTTTTGATGATAATTCTTTTTTTCCTGAACTTTTCTTAATCTCTCCTGCTTCTAATATATTGTCCTTCTCACTAATTTTAGTTGAAGCTCTCGATTTTGAAGATGTCTTTTTCAAGATTCCTGCTTTCGATTTATGATGTGATTTTTTATGACCTGATTTCTCCTCAACTTTACCATTAACTATTTGTTCGTTTTTTCCCTCATCTATTATTATGCCCTTCTCACTTAATTCGCTCTCTTGTATTTCTAAATCACTTTTTTTATTTAATTCAACAGGAGTTTTAACATTAGCCTCGGTACCTCTTTTTGTACTAGATTTCTTTGTCTTTACTTTAGACTTTGTTTTAATTCTATCATCTTTTTCATTGTCAACAATATTTTTTTCCTTGATTTCAAGTTTAATTTCATCTTCATTAATTGTTGATTCTTTTTTCTCCTTTATATCAGTTTTCTTTTGTGTATTTCTCTTACCCCTTACAGTTCTTTCTTTTTTAACAACTGAAGATACTTTATCGTCAATTATTTCATTATCTTGTTTCTCTATATCATCTATATTTTGCCTAGTGACTAACTCCTCTTTTTCATTGGACTTATCTCTCTTAGAGTTACTTTGCATTAAACCATACCCCCCATTCATATTTCTCTATCCCTCTCATAATCGCCAAGTGAATCTTACTTTAGCTTATATCCTCAGTACATATCCGTTATTTCATCCCCAAAGAAATGGAGTATCACGGATGCTAGCCATCGGATAAATTTTGAATACTTATACTTTTCTTTTATTATATATATCTATCTTACCAAATTCTGTAGTATATTTCACTTATTTTTCTATTTTTTTTATTAAAATTATTAACTCATTTAACTTTTTTTGTTTATTTGTGTATAGATATTCAGCTATAATGCATAAAGTTTCTATGTACTTTTTTGTAATAATAAACTTATCTACAATGTAAGTTTAAGACTTATTAGTTACTTAATTGTTTACAAAAATAAAAAAAAGAGATAACTTAATTTAAATTATCTCTTTTTTATTTATATTTTATTAGTTTATATTCAAGTAAAAATTTTTTCTCATATAATAATAAATTATATATATTAACATCAATTTTTATTATTAGTTTATTAAATTTTAGATATCTAATAAAAATAAAAAAGATAGTCATTACAACTATCTTTTAAGTTACCTCGCAACGTCCTACTCTGCCACACAGTCGCCCGTGCAGTACCATCGGCGCTATAGACCTTAACTTTCCTGTTCGGAATGGGAAGGA
>NZ_MZGT01000103.1 GCF_002029255.1 Clostridium chromiireducens | reverse complement strand
GTATATACATTGTATAGAATATTACAATATGTTGTTATTAAATTATGTTTTAATATGTAAAATAATTCTCTGTATACTGGATACTCTAACCTTATTTATTATAATATTCTATTTTTTTAGATCATATTGGTAGTACTGGTAAATATATTATAGCATTACAAGATTTAATTTATACATTCTAATATCTATTAAAGTTTGTTTATTTTATAACACACTTTCAATTAGCATATCTTCGTATTTGCATTTAATAAATATTATTATATTTTTATTGTCAACCCTTTCTTAAAAATATAACATAGTTTTAACATTTTCAAAGCACAATTGACACATAAAAGTGGTATAATTTTCTTACATAAACCATTTATACATAATTAAAAGGAGAGAAAAAAACATATGCAACGAAATAGAAAAACCTTTATATTTTCTTTTTTAGGACTATTTTTATTTATGAGTATCACTTATGAGATTCTTTCTTATTTTAATTTCTTCAAAAAAAATGTTACGATCATTAATAAAACCTTATACTCAAACTTGCTTCCAGAACCAAACTTTAAAAGTATCTATACGTCAAAACTAAACTTTACAGATAGAGCCGTGACAAAGGTTTCAGGTATTAAGTTGGATATATTAAGCGAAACTAACATCTCCAATGTTCCTATGCTTCTTAAAGCTCAAAGATATTATATACCGCTTAGTTTCATTTGCACTAAACTTAACTATACTTTGGATAGCTCAAATGATTCTATCTCAATAACTAATAAAGAGAATAATATTTCATTAACCGAAACTTCTTATGAAAAAAATTCTAAGTCAGGTTCTCTTCGAGGTAATTTAATAAATAGTAACGGAAGCTACTATATTTCAATTTCGGATATAGAAGAAATATTCGATCTATTTGCCGTATTTGACTTTCAAAACAAAAAGGTAAGTCTACTTCCGAACACTGTTAAACCTCCAGAGGAATCTTCAATTCTATATTCAGATAAAGTTGCATTAATTAGATTAGAGGATTTCGGCTGCGGATATTCAAATATTGTAGACAAAAATCAAACAAAGATAAAACTTATAACAAATTTCCTTTACTCAAATGGCATGAAATTTCATGTTTCATGGATGCCAAGATTTGTGGTTCCTTCAGCTAATTTCGATAACGATTTACTGGTGACTAACAATATAACAAATGTGGGCTTTGTAGATGTACTAGATTATATGATTAATAAAGGCGGAGCAATTGGGTTACATGGATATACCCATCAATCAGGAAATGATGCAAGCGGAACTGGTGAAGAAATGTCTAAAGACGTAAATAGTACAGAATCTGAAACTAGAGCTGTAATTGAGAAAGGTATAGACACGGCAAGTGCTTTGAATATTCCTATTTCATATTATGAAAGTCCTCATTATCGAGATACAGATCAACAGAAGAAAATAATTAGCGAGTATTTTCAATTTATATATGAACCTTACGATTATTCAAAGAAGAATATTTATAAACCAGATAATTATCATTTATATGTTCCAACACCGTTAGGTCGTATATCAGACCCTTCAACTGATACTACCCGTATAATAGACAAGCTTAACGAAGATGATCCTGACATACTTAATAGTTTTTACTATCATCCATCTATAGAAATAGATTATATAAACTTTAGCATAAATGGTACTAAAATAAATGTAAACTATGATGAAAACTCACCATTACAAAGAATAGTTAAAGCTCTAAAAGATAATGAATATACCACTGTTCACATTAACGAACTTATAGATAAATAGCCATAATTTAGACTTATGCGATAACTCGCCGAAAGAGAAGGTGCTCTGTTACTCGGTTTCTAGAGAATTTGGCTGTGGAAAGATGAAACTCGACTCACATTCGTTCGCTGAGTAAGTTCGAGTAACCAAATACAAGATTTGGATTCTCACTTAGCAGTAGAAGTTGTACCCAGTTATGCATGCTCCTTTGACAAGCAAAGGACAAGCACATCTGGAACAACTTCTACTGAAGAAATCCTACAGCCAAATTCTCAATGAAACACTGCGTAAAAGAGCACATTCTCTTTCTGGTGTAATATCAATATCAAAACATAAATCAAACTTGTAATTTGGTTGTCTGCATAAATACTTAATTCAAATATTAGGTTTGATTGGTATCGATAAATCTAAATTATAGAAGCTTATTGCTGTTATCAGCGGATGAGCCAACGTGTTATACATAAAGTATAAAATATTCATATGAATATAGTTTTATATAAAAATATATTTATAATGTTATATGGGTTTTCATAGCCCTAAAGAGTAAAAATGAATTTAATTTATATTAAGTCGCACATAAGCCTATTTCTTAATTTAGGAATCTATATTTCAAAAATTCCTTTTACCTTTTCTAATATATCAAAGTTTGTGAAATCAAAATGAAGTGGCGTTAGAGTAACGTAGCCTTTTGATAAATAGTATAAGTCCGTTTCATCTTTTTCTATATCATTTCTTGTTCCTTTTGTTGTATATAAATCGCCTTCTTCATTACTTTCTAAAAGGATATATTCCGTTTTATAAGTGGATTTTCCAATCTTGCAAATTTTAATTCCCTTTATATCTCTTTCATCTAAATTCGGAATATTAAGATTTAGAACTACATCACTTTCCATGTATTTTTCCTTCGCTATATTTAAAACCTTTATAGCCCATTTTACAGCCTTTGAATAATTCTCATCATCTTTTTCATAATCAACATCCATTGAAACTGCAATTGATGGAATTCCGTATATAGCACCTTCTATAGCAGCTGAAACCGTGCCAGAATATAAAATATCAGTCCCAACATTAGGCCCTTTATTTATACCTGATATTACAACATCTATATTTTCCTTTAAAAATGACAATCCAACTTGAGTGCAATCAGCAGGAGTTCCTACTACACTATAGGCCTTGCAATCTAAACCTTCAATAAGTTCTTCCTTTATTTTAATAGGACTGTGTATTGAAATAGAATGGCTGGAAGCACTCTTCTGTTCCCTTGGTGCAACAATTATTACCTTATGCTCCTTAGAAACCTCCTTAGCTAAAGCAATTATTCCTGGAGCATTTATTCCATCGTCATTAGTAATTAAAATATTCATAAGCCCTCCTTGTAACTGTATTTTATCACAACTTAAAGTAAAGCAATGAACAACCGAAATTGAATACATATATGTTCCGCAGGACTGTGAAAAATTTCGCTGGGAATATCTAAATGGAAAGTTGCACCACTTCTGCGTGTTCCTGTGACAAGCACAGGACAAGCGGAAGTGGAACAACTTCCCATTAAGATACTCCAGCAGCTTATTTTTCTATGCCTGACTCCACATATATGTATTCTATTTCTTTGTATTGCTATAACTATAAGTATTTCACAAACACCTTTTTTCAATTTCATATGTTTCGTATATTAAAAGTATATAAATTTTTTTAAAGACTGTAAACACCCTTCATTAAAGATACTCCTAGCGGGAAAAATATAAAAATACTTGCTTAAATATAATTTATTTTAAATTTACACTAAACAAAGAAATGGAATAGATGTTTTTGCGCAGCGTTCATTAGAAGATTTTGCTGGCTGTGATTCTAGATTATAAGTTGTTCCAAAGATGCTTGTTCAAGGCGTAGCCCTTGAAGCAAGCACTTTGGGTACAACTTATAATCTTAGAATCATCCAGTAAAATCTTCAAAGAACCGAAGCAAACACATCTATTCCATTTCGTTTTTTTGGCAGTAATCTTAAAGTACCATCACACTGCAAGTATTTTTAGTTTACGCCATATTGTTTGTAATATTCGTCTATTCTTGCTTTTACTTCGTCTGTTATAAGTATAGTTCCGTTAATTTCTTTGTTGTATAAGTATTCTATAACTTCAGCCATTGTTACTATAGCACAAGTTTTAAATCCGAATTTTTCTCTTATTTCAACTAGTGCTGATTGTTCTCCTTGACCTCTTTCCATTCTATCTACTGATATTATAAGACCTTTAACATTAACATCTGCTTGGCTTTTTAAAATAGGCATAGTTTCATAAATTGAAGTTCCTGCTGTTGTAACATCTTCAACTATTAATACTTTATCTCCATCATTTAATTTACTTCCTAAAAGAATTCCTGTATCTCCATGATCTTTTACTTCTTTTCTGTTTGAGCAATATCTCACATCAATATCAAATGAGCTAGACAGTGCAATAGATGTTGTGACACCTAGCGGAATCCCTTTGTATGCTGGTCCGAATAATACATCATAATCGTCTCCAAAGTTTTCTTTTATCGCTTCTGCATAAAATTCTCCAAGTCTTTTTAATTGGCTTCCTGTTTGATAGTTGCCTGTATTAACAAAGAACGGAGTCTTTCTTCCACTCTTAGTAACAAAATCTCCAAATGTCAATACTCCACATTCTATCATAAAATCTATAAACTCTTTTTTATATGCTTTCATTAATAATTCCTCCAATATATGTTGATATACTTAAACTCTGTATTATTATGTTTCTATATTATTCCTACAATCTCGTTAATATCCCTAATACCTTGTTCTTTTAAAAAACTTTCCATTTCTTCAATTATTTCTTTTCCAGCCATAGGATTCACAAAGTTAATTGTTCCTATTTGCACCGCACTTGCTCCCGCCATCATGAATTCTATAGCATCTCTTCCATTAGATATCCCTCCAAGGCCTATAACTGGAATATCAACTGCTTTAGCTACTTCATACACCATTCTAAGTGCAATTGGTTTTACTGCTGGTCCCGAAAGACCTGCCGTTACATTATTAAATACTGGCTTTCTTTTATATACATCTATAGCCATTCCCTTTAATGTATTTATTAATGAAATAGAATCTGCTCCTGCTTCTTGGCACTTTAAGGCCATATCTACTATATCTTCTGCATTAGGTGATAACTTAACCATTAGCGGCTTATTAGTCATGGCTTTAATTTCTTTAACAACATCATATGCAACTTTCGATTTAATTCCAAAAGCCATTCCCCCATGCTTTACATTTGGACAAGAAATGTTAAGTTCAATCATATCAACATCGCTGTTATTAATTTTACTTACAGCCGCTTCATAATCTTCTAAGCATCCTCCCCCAATATTAGCTATAACATTAGTTCCGTACTTCTTCATTTTAGGAAGCTCATTTTTTATAAATGCATCTATTCCTGGATTTTGTAATCCAACTGAATTCATCATTCCTGATGGAGTCTCATATACTCTTATTCCTTCGTTCCCTTGCTTAGGGTTTATTGTAAGTCCCTTAGAAGATATTCCCCCAAGAATTCCAACATCATAAAAATCATTAAATTCTTCACCAAAACCAAAGGTTCCTGATGCAGCTATTACAGGATTTTTAAATTCTACATTATTAATAATTACTTTCATCATATTATTTTCCTCCTTTGGTTATTACAATTCAACATGGTATCCATCAAAAATTGGACCATCTTTACAAGTTCTCTTATGACCATCTTTTGTCTTACACGTACAGACTAAACATGCACCAACTCCACATGCCATATGTTTTTCCATAGACACATATACAGCAACATTCTTTTCTTTACACATATCTATAACTTTTTTCATCATAATTTCTGGTCCACAACATAAAACTGTATCATAATCTTCTGGTTTTAAAATATCTGTAACAAATCCTTTATTACCATGTTTTCCTGTATTTGTTGATATATAAACTTCATTTACATATTCTTTTAACTCATCAATTAAGTAAACATCATCTCTAAAACCTACATATAGATCTATTTTTTGATCTGGATTTCTCTTTCTTAGTTTTTTCGCAAGTTCCAGCATTGGTGCTGTTCCTATTCCGCCTGAAACTAATGCTACCTTGTTATACTCTTTTTCTAAATCAAACCCATTTCCAAGAGGCCCTGTTAAGCTTATTTGATCATCTTCTTTTAGCTTTGTAAATTCTTTAGTTCCGTTTCCTACAACAGCATATAAAAATGTTAGTTTGTTCTCAGATTTTTCACATATACTTATTGGTCTTGGCAGAAATGTTGCACCATTTAGTTTTAACATATAAAATTGACCTGCCTTTATTTCTGCATCATCTTCAACTACCAATTTATATATATCTTTTGAGATCTCTTTATTTGAAACCACTTTTGCATTTCTGTAAGTTATAGCCATAACTACGCCTCCTTAAGTTATCTTTAATGTAATATTTATATACTCTTTACTGCTTCCCTTATTGCATCTCTCATCTTTATAGCTTCTTCTCTAGCGCATAAAGCAAACTCTTCTGCCCTATTATCTTTCTTATAAGCAAGAAGTATTCCTCTTGAAGAATTTACAACGCCACCATTTCCATTATTTAAGTATAGTGCAACATCTTCAGCTTTCCCGCCTTGCGCACCATATCCTGGTATTAAGAAAAACATATTGCTATAGTTTGATCTTATTTTCTTTCCTTCTTCAACATGAGTACATCCAATAACACCGCCAATCGCAGTATATCCGCAATTTCCAGTATAGTTTTTCCCCATTTCAGTTATCTTATCTGCTACAACTTCATAAACTTTCTTATTTTCCATGGTATCTAAATACTCAATATCTTCTGCCCCTGGATTTGAAGTTCTAACTAAGCTAAACACTCCTTTACTGCCTTTTTCTAAATAAGGCAAGTATGGTTCAATACTATCCATTCCCATATATGGACTTAGCGTTATAAAATCTGCCTCAAAGTCCCCTTCAAAATGAGCCTTTGCGTACATAGTTGCTGTTGCTGCTATATCGCCTCTTTTAATATCAGCTATTATGATTTCATCTTTCTCTCTTAAATAATCTAAAGTCTTTTTATATGCAATTAATCCTTCTAATCCTAATGCTTCATAGTAAGCAATCTGCACCTTAAAGCATGCTGATACATCCCACGTCGCATCTATTATTTGTTTATTGAATTCAAAGATAGCTTCACTTTCAGTTCTACCTTCTTTTATATGCTCTGGAACATAGCTTAATGCAGTATCTAATCCTACACAAACTACTCCTCTTTCTTCAACTCTATTGTATAACTTATCAATTATGTAACTTGTCATTTAAATCACCCTTCTTTAAATGAATGATTAATGATGAATAATTAAGGTTGAAGCTTACAGAGAAAGTTCGAAGAGCGAAATATAAAATTTCGATTCTCACTTTTTACTTCGTAATTTCTTAATTTAATTTTATTTATAGAAATTCCTTTGGAATCTCTCCCTTTATCATTCATTATTAATTATTCACTTTTAATAAATTTAATCTCTCCACCTTTTATTGTCATGAAAACTTCTCCATAGAATTCCATTCCAGTAAATGGTGTATTTTTTCCTTTTGATGCAAATTCTTCTGGATTTACATTTAGGCTTTTATTAGTATCTACTAGAACTAGATCTCCTTCTACTCCAACGCTGATTTTTCCTTTATTCATTCCTAAAAGCTTTGCTGGATTATAAGACATTAGCTCACTTAATTTATTTAAAGATATATTATTCTCTTTAACTAATTTTGTATAGCAGATTGAAAATGCTGTTTCAATTCCAACCATTCCAGGGGAGCCTTTCATCTTTTCTTCAGCTGTATGTGGAGCATGATCAGTTCCTATTGTATCAACCATACCTAGTTTTATAGCATTTATTATTGCATCTACATCCTCTTTTTCTCTTATTGGAGGATTTACTCTATAATCATTTATATCTCTTGTTAGTGCAATATGATGGGGTGTAACTTCTAATGTTATATTTGCACCACTCATTTTTCCATCAATTATACATTTTATTGCTTCTTTTGTACTCACATGACACATATGAAGCCTAGCCTTGCTTAATTTAGCCAGTTCTACATCTCTTATTGTCATCATATTCTCAGCTATTCTCATATCTACTTTTGAGAATTCAGGACTTTCAGCATGAGACATTATAACCCAGTTATTTTTCTTAGCAATTTCCATGGCTTCAAGCATTGCATTAGAGTTAGATACCCCTACTCCATCATCTGAAATTGCTTTAATTTCCTTATCATTTGAAAGTTCCTCTAGATGGCTTAATGTAACTCCATCAAAATTCTTTGTAACTGATAAACATTGATGAATATCTACTAAGTTAACTTCTTTAGATTTATTTCTTACATATTCTAAGGTTTCTCTTGATGAACATATAGGATTTGTATTTGCCATAAGGCAAACCCCTGTATACCCACCTTTTAGTGCCGCTCTAGAACCTGTTTCGATATCTTCTTTCCATGTTAGTCCTGGATCTCTAAAATGTGCATGAGTATCTATAAATGCAGGCATTAAAATCTTCCCCTGGCAATCAAGAGTTTCTACATCTTCTTTGAAGATTTTTTGTCCTATTTCCTCAATTAATCCGTCCTTAATATAAATGTCTCCTGTAAAATCTTGAGTTACATCTACTATTCTTGCATTTTTAATTAACAGTTCCATATAACACCTCTTAAATTTTTCTACATTTCTGAAAGTTTTGTTATTTCATCACAATATTCGCATCTATATCTTCCATTCTCTTTATCTACTAGAACAAAAGAATGAGGTACGTATTCTTCCTGACTCGTTATACAACTTGGATTTTTGCACTTTATTATATTTTCCACCTTATTCGGTAATGTTGGTGTAACTTTGTTGAT
The DNA here is from genome assembly GCF_002029255.1 of Clostridium chromiireducens. GTDB lineage: Bacteria > Bacillota > Clostridia > Clostridiales > Clostridiaceae > Clostridium > Clostridium chromiireducens. Next base: position 4,136 of record NZ_MZGT01000103.1, on the reverse strand, counting down.
GATATTTTCATCTTTTACTTCACAAATTGTTATTGTAGGTGAGAGTAGGCCTAAGACAGTATAATCAAGTTCAAAACAGTTTTCTATCTTAATTATGTCCTTCTTTCCAAGCTTCTTACTATCTGCATTAATTATTAGGGCAACACTACAATCATTAGTGCCTAATTCTAAATAATTAAATATCTTAACTCCCATTCCTGCTTGTATATGGTCAATAACTATTCCATTCTTAATACTCGTAATTTCAAGCATTTTACATCACCCCCAAAAGCTTAATCATTAATGCCATTCTCACATACATTCCATATTCAGCTTGCTTAAAGTATGAAGCTCTACTATCTTCGTCGACTTCACTTGCGATTTCATTTACTCTTGGAAGTGGATGCATTACTATCATATCATCCTTAGCAAATTTCATTTTTGCATTATCTAATATGTAGCTATCCCTTAATCTTAAATATTCTTCCTCATTAAAGAATCTCTCTTTTTGAACTCTTGTCATGTATAGAATATCTAACTTATCAATCACATCTTCTAATTTTTCTACTTCTATATATTCAATATTATTCTTCTCTAATATTTCTTCTCTTATATATTGTGGTATTGTTAATTCTTTTGGTGATATTAACACAAATTTGTTATTTTTGTATCTAGACATTGCTTTTATAAGTGAATGTACTGTCCTTCCAAATTTTAAATCTCCGCAAATTCCAACAACATGATTATTTAAACCATCTTTTAAACTTGTAATGGTAAGTAAATCTGCTAAAGTTTGAGTTGGGTGTTGATGTCCACCATCACCAGCATTTATTATTGGAACATTTGAATAGATACTAGCAACTTTTGCTGCACCTTCTTTTGGATGTCTCATAGTTATTATATCCGAATAAATGGACACCATTTTGATTGTATCAGCTAAAGTCTCACCTTTTGAAATTGATGTTGAATTTGGTTCTGAAAACCCAAGAATTTTACCACCAAGTCTCATCATTGCAGCTTCAAAGCTCAATCTCGTTCTTGTACTTGGCTCATAGAATAATGTAGCTAGAATTTTCCCGTCACAAATATGCGAAAATTCTTTTGGATGTGCTATTATTTGATGTGCTAAATTGAATATTTCATCTAATTCCTCTACTGTAAAGTCCATAGGCTCTATTAGATGTTTAATATCTTTTGTCATTTTTATCATCACTCCTTGTTAACCTCTCTGTGTTAATTTAAAGGGAGGAAATTATATAAAGGGATATTCAAAAAAACCTTCCTTTTATACAAAGGAAGGCATAATAATCCTAGACTATTGGCATTATATAACTTCCTTATTGATCTCTCTGAATCAAATTAAAGGTTATTCTTTGTGTAAGAATAACATTTCTTAGAGGCTCTGTCAATATAAATAATTTACTCCATACATAAACAAGCTAAAACTTAGATTTATGCAATAAACTCACCGAAATGAGTATCATACTTTTGTTCCAGTTTCTAAGGAATTTTTATGGGTGATTCTAAGAACAAAAGTTGTGCCCAAAATGCTGGCCTCAAAGACAAGCTTTGAACTAGCATATTTGGAACAACTTCTATCCTAAGAATCACTACCATAAAAATTCCTTATGAAACATTCCACAAAAGTATGCTGCTCATTTCTAGTTAAGTTATATTTCAACGTATATGTTAAGGTCATTATTTGTTTATTAATATAGGGTTCCGCAATGAGAATCGAACTTATGTGCATCCCCACCGAAATCAATGATATTCCTTAGAAACACTACACAAAAGAATATCATTGATTTCAAGTTAGGGAATATATCGCAGTATGAGTTTAATTATCGATGAAGACCCTATACTTAATTTAATATTTATAAGCAAACATTGAAATAACTCCTAGTATTCTAGGAGTTATTACGTTAGGCATTTGGACATATTGAAAAAGTAACAAATAGGTATACTAATCTATTTTCTTTCATATGCCTAAAAATTATTCATTATGCTATCCCACATCATCTTACCACACTTAGCAAGTGTAACTGTTCCATACACACTATTTGGTATTCCCATTGAAAGAACAGTAAATGTGAATGATCCTTTTTGAGTATGAATTAGCGCTGTATCGTTTTCAACGCTAGATTTATCTCCTGTTTTACTTGAAATTTCAAACTTTAAGTCATCAGGTATATATAAAGCTAATTTATTTTTCATTTGCTGTCTTTGTAATATATCTATAAGCATTGTGCTATTTTTCTCGTTTAAATAACTCGAGTTATATAAGTGTTTCCATATTCTTGCCAAGTCCAAAGCACTAGTTATATTTTCAATACCACTACTCGTTGCTCTTTCGTCTGATGTCTTTCTATTTAATTTAGTGTTCTTTAATCCTTGAGCAATTATATCTTCATTTATGTTATCAATACCAACTATTTCAATAAGTTTATTAGCTGCTGTATTGTCACTTTGTATTAACATTGCAACTAATAATTCAAATATAGTGTATTCTCTATTGTCAAATTCATGGAGTATTCCTGTTCCATAAACCTTATCTTCTTCTTCAATCTTAACTCTATCTAAAAACGAACCCTTCTCATCTTGAATATATTTTATTACAGATACGGCTATTGGTAATTTCATGCACCCTGCGCTTGTCATCTGTACATTTTCATTGTATCCATAACTAAATCCACTTTCTAAATCCTCAAAGAAAAATGAATATGTTCCTATTCTAGATTCTAAATATCTTTTAATTTCTTTCATAATACCCACCGCTTTCTAAAAATACTCTTAATGTCATTAGGTATCCTATGAGTACTAATTTATTGCTAAATTAGTACTCTTCATAAGTTAATTAATCAGCAAATGATATTCCTATCTTCTTTGCTACACTTACCAATTCTCCGTCCGGGTCTACTTGTTTGTTATTTCCTATGACATTCTCAAGACTATCATAAGTAATTTCATTACCTTTTAAACATACCATGCTTCCAAACTTACCTTTATTTATAAGTTCTACTGCACCGACACCATATCTTGTAGATAATATTCTATCATAAGTATTTGTTATTCCACCTCTTTGAATATGACCAAGAACTGTACATCTAACTTCTCTATCTTTAACTAAATCTTCTAGATCATTAGCTAATTTATTTCCAATACCACCAAGTCTAATTGGATCTGGACTATCTTTAACTATTTTAGCAACCATAACTTCACCATTTTTAGGTTTTGCTCCTTCAGCAACTACTATAATGGTAAATAATTTTCCGTGTTTTTTTCTACTCTCAATTTTCTCAACAATTTTATTAATATCATATGGGATTTCAGGTAATAAAATAACATCTGCTGATCCAGCAATTCCTGATTCTAATGCTATAAACCCTGCATTTCTTCCCATAACTTCTAATATCATAATTCTATGGTGTGATTCTGCTGTTGTATGCAATCTATCTAGAGCTTCTGTCGCTATAGCAATTGAAGTATTAAACCCAAAAGTTATATCTGTTGATCCTAAGTCATTATCAATTGTCTTTGGAACACCTATAACATTTACTCCTTTACGCGCGAAATCTCTAGCTGATGTTAATGTACCATCTCCACCAATAACAATTAAAACGTCTACACCTTCTTTTTTAAGATTCTCAACCGCTACATCTGAAACATCCTTTTTGACAAATTTCCCTTCTTCTTCTACTGAATAGTCAAATAAATTATCTTTGTTTGAACTATAAAGTATTGTTCCTCCTCGCGATATAAGACCTGATACGGTTGATAAATCTAACGGAATAAAATCATTGTTATATAGACCTCTATATCCGAATTTATATCCAATAACTTCGTATCCATAGTTTAATATTGCTGTTTTTGTTACAGAACTTATTACCGCATTTAATCCTGGGCAGTCTCCTCCTCCGGTTAATAATGCTATTTTTTTAACATCTTTGGACATCTTAAAATCCCCCTATACCATAATCTTCTTTTGAAATTATTGATAAAAGTAAATTATCATTATTTTCTGACTATTTACTTAATAATATCATAAACTTTAATTTATGAAAAGTATTAATTTACAATATATTCATTCTTTAAATAAGAATTCAAATTCTTGTTTTATTATCTATTATATTTTTTCTTTATTTACTCATATTCATACT
>NZ_MZGT01000102.1 GCF_002029255.1 Clostridium chromiireducens | reverse complement strand
TTTATGTATACTATATAATGTAGTCATATATTGAATTGAGGTGAAATAATGAGTTCTTTTAACTCTATAATTAATAATTTTTTGAAACGTAATTTAAATAAAGATACGATCATAAGACTTATCTTCTTTTTAATCCCTGTTGTTTCTATAGTATTAAAAGGGATTATTTTTCAAGGTTTTGCGTCTAATAAAAATCCATATGCTCTTGATTTTTTTAATGGTTATCAGGCCGCTGATCCTTTTATAAATTATTACATAGCTTTTTCTTTAGTATTCTTCAGCTTCTCTTTTTTATTTAAAGGGACAGGCAGAATAATATACACTTTCACTATGGATCTTTTTTTAACGTTATTAATATTAACTGATATTTGGTATTTTAGAGGCTTTCTAACTGTACCATCTGCATTAATATTAACACAAACAGCTAATTTAGATAATATGTCTGGAAGTATACTATCTATGACCAGTAATTTAGATTTTATATTTTTACTTGATTTTATACTATTGGCAATATATGTATTCATAGCAAGAAAGTCCTTTTCGAAAAATCACGGACGAGCTATAAAAACTTTTTTATGTACTTCTATTTTACCAATATTGTTTATAATTTATGTTCCCATTAGTATAAATGTGTTTAATAACAAAGATGTTCATAATGCTTATTTATTTAGTAATTATGATAAATCAAATACAGCTAAATACTTTTCTCCTGTCGGATATCATATCATTGATTGCTATACTGTATACCGTGATTCTAAGCCATATAAATTGACAGATCAGGATAAGGCCGACATAAAAGAATTATTTGAAACTAAAAAAGAAGACTTGCCTAACAATGAGTACTTTGGTATTGAAAAAGGCAAAAACTTAATATATATTCAAGTTGAATCTTTAGAAAGTTTTGTTATTGGTAAAAAAATAAATGGTAAAGAGATTACTCCTAACTTAAATAAATTAATTCAAACGTCTTTGTATTTTCCTAATACTTTCGAGCAGGTTAATGAAGGGACAAGTTCTGATGCTGACTTAATGGTTAATACTTCTATGTTGCCATTAAGACAAGGAAGTACTTTCTTTAGATACCCTAATACTAACTATAACTCTCTACCTAATTTATTAGAAAAAGAAGGCTATAGTACTACTGCAATTCACCCTGATAAAGGTTCATTCTGGAATTATGCGAATGGATTAATCGGTATTGGTTTTGATAAGTTTAGTGATTATTATTCATTCAATGTAGATGAGCAAATCGGACTTGGTATTAGTGATCAAAGATATTTTGAACAAGTTGTCCCTATGCTAAAACAGCAAAAGTCGCCTTTTTACTCAGAAACAGTAACTTTATCAAGTCATGGACCATTTGATATTCCTGAAAAATATAGAGAACTTGGGCTTGATCCAGAGTTAAATGCAAGTAAGCTTGGAGGGTATTTTGAAAGTGTTCACTATACAGATAAACAAATAGGACATTTCATTGATTTACTCACTAAAGAAGGCTTACTAGAAAATAGCTTAATAGTTATAATGGGTGATCATACTGGCGTTCATAAATATTATGATGATACTATTGGTCAATTATCTCATAAAGAAGATTGGTATTTAAATACTGGAAATCCTACTGTTCCGTTTATAATTTATGATCCATCTTCTAAACAAGGAAAAACATTTGATAAAATGTATAACGGACAAATTGATGTAATGCCAACTTTGTTATACTTACTTGGAGTTGAAAAGGATAAATATGAAAATAGTGCTCTAGGGCGAAATCTATTAAATACAAACAAATCCTTTGCTGTAATAACTAATGGAACTCTTAAAGGTGGAGAAAACCTTACTGATAAAGAGAAAGAGATTTATAAAAAATCACTTGAGATTTCAGATAAAATGATTCGTGCAAACTACGCACATAATGTTAGTTAAGCATATATAAGATATCTAAAGGGAGTAAATTCTTATCGTAAAAGAATTTACTCCCTTCCTAGTATTGTATATATTTCATATTATAAAAGAAGTTTGTGATTTATTAAATTCATAATCCTTCTGTTAAATTTTACATCATGTTTAGCTAATGCATCATCTTTCTTATCTTTATTCATATCACTGTCAATATCAACTTAACCATTTTCTTTAACTAATACAATCTTGTTCTGAGTAAAAAAAGCACTCAACAATAAAAACAGAATTGATAATACAAGTATTCCACCTATTATAGGTAAAATTGACACAAATCCGTTTCCTGCCTGTAATTTCTCTATGGCCATAAAAATCCATCTTGGTGGAAGAGCATCGCCGATTTTCTGTAATCCCTTACTCATCATTCCATAATCCCAAAAAGCACCGCTTAACATGAACACAGGCACAGTTAATGCTGAATTGATAATGGTGAAAACTGATTTATTTTTTACTATTGACGCTATCATTATACTATAAGTAATAGCTAATAAAGACATTAACAGTGCTAGAAATAACAAAATTATAGTGTTATTGAAGCCAAATTCATAATCAAGTATCTTGCATACAGCATAATATTCTATTGATGGTACCGCTGTGAAAAGAAAGAATACAATGCACTGGCTAAAGTAATATTGTCTCTCACTAATATTTCCCATAAGAACTCTTCCCTTTGTACCTTCTTTTTCATCTTCTAAGATAAATCTACAACTTCCTGATGCTGTAATAAATAATAAATAAAATATTATTCCTAACGAAGATAATATACTTGGTTTTATATCTCTACTATTTAATACCTCATACTCCGGTCTTGCTTCTCTATATGTCTTTATAACTTTATCTATACCGCTATCCTCTACATTTATATTATTTGATATCTTAGCTAGAGCAGCTACTTCACTTTCTAGGAAACTTTTAATAACAGCTTCTGTGTCATTATTCGAAATTGATTGATAGGAAATCTCCCCCTTTTCTCCTTTTATAATATTATCTGTAAATAGCTTATCTATTTTAATTACCATTTCGTATTTGTGATAGACCAGATCTTGTACATAGTCCTCACTCTTAACTTCTACCTTACTTACTCCATCAAGCTTTGATAATTTTTCTTCTATTTCTCTACCAAAAGCTCCACTATCCTCATTTATCACTGCAAGTTTTATACTTGAATTACCATCTTCTATACCTGTAAAAGCAAAAATTAATGCAATGGGAAGAAAGAAGGTCGTAATTAAAAAGCTTTTTCTCTTTAACAAGATTTTTGCAACATTTATTATTATTCTAATCATTTGCAATGCCCTCCTTATTTTTTAAGATCCCAAAGTATGCAATTAGACATAAAGCTGACAAAACTAAGGGTACTATCATTGCGATGAAGTATGCATTCGATTTTATTCCACATAGTAAACTACCTATTGCTATGTTAATCCAATACACTGGGCTAATACATAATAGCTTACTTATCGGTCCCATTCCAACCATTACACTAAGTGGGGTATATGCTCCGCCTAAGAAGCACATTACTACTATAGCTACCTGTACTATGCCTGTAACCGTAGTATCATTTTTTGCGATAATTCCAACAAGGGCTCCCACTACAGAAACAAAGACTCCAAATACAAAGAACATACTCATGAACTTAAGCGTATTGATGCCCCAATTTACATCTAATACGTAGGTAGAATAGATATATATTAACAAAACTTGTAAAACAGATATTGTCACTCCGACAATAACCTTTGCTCCTATTAATGAGCTTTCTCTCATTTTAGATAGTCTTATTCTATTAATTGTTGTGAGTTGTTTTTCTTTATATACAGACTCACCTACTATGCCTGCGATATACAAAATAATCATGGCCAGTTCTGCGAACGTATAATATTCTGATGAAGTTATATCACGAGCTTCACCAATATTCTCTTTGACAACATACTCGCCATATTTGTTCTGTACTAAATTTTCAAAAGCCTTTGGATTATATTCTCCTATAGTATCAAAAGCTGCATATTCATTTAGAATTGATTCAAATATTCCTCTAAATATCTTTGTTTTAATCTTTTCCCCGTTCTTTGAGGAATAGAGGTTAAAACCACTATTATTAACTTCAATATGAACTAAAGCATTATACTTATCAACTTCATCTTTAACCCCATCCAAAGACGGAGTCTCCTCGAATTTGATATTAACTGCTTTTTCAACACCTTCTTTAAATTCTAAAAAACCATGCTCATATCTCGTTTCACCATTAATTGTATAATAGACCTTTGAAAATTCATTTCCAGAACCAAAAATATCTCCTGAAGCCATTAAATTTTTGAGACCCACACTCAAAGTTGTAATTAAAATTATTGGAAATATAAACATAAAAACTAAAGTTTTTTTAGATCTTAACATCTGCTTAAATTCCTTTTTTAACATTGCTAAAAACATATTAATCCCCCATTAGCTGAAAATTTAAACTTTCTAACTCTAACTTATATAATTGAATAACCTTTACTTTTTTTAAATATTTAACTTTGTAACGCTATTCTCTAAGCTTTTTACCCGTTAAGGCTAGAAAAACTGCTTCAAGGCTAGGCTCTTCATTAGCTATATTCTTTATATCTCCCCCATTATCCGAAATAACAGTTACCAAATTCGATATTAAATTGCTACTTTTCAATGTAGTAATCTTATATTGGTTATCTGAGAACGCTACTTTTTCGACTCCCGTAACTTCCTTAATAATACTTTCTAAGCCATTTATTTTCTTTGCTACAGATATATTTAAGGTATTCTTATCTCCAATTAAATTTTTTAGTTCTTCACTCGTACCCTCTGCAATAATATGACCTTTATCAATAATAGCAATTCTATCACAAATATCATCAACTTCCTGCATATAGTGAGAAGTATATATTATTGTAGCGCCTTCATCTCTAAGTTTTAAAACTGATTCTAAAATATGATTTCTAGATTGTGGATCTATTCCAACTGTAGGTTCATCCATTATTATAAGCCTAGGTGAATGAGCTATGGCACATCCGATATTAAGCCTTCGCTTCATACCACCTGAAAATTCTGAAACCTTTTTATTTCTCACATCTGTAAGCCCTACAAATTCTAATGTTTTAGCTGTTCTATACTTAAGATCTTGTCCTTTAAATCCATATAAGGAGCAAAAGAAACTAATATTTTCTTCAGCAGTCAAATCCCAATATAAAGCAAAATCCTGCGGTACTATTCCAATGTTTTCTTTCCACTTTCTTATCTTATTAGTTTCTTCTTCGTAGGTTATCTCACCTGAAGTTTTTGTGATCAATCCACATATCATACCAATCGTCGTGCTTTTACCTGCTCCATTTGGTCCAAGGATTCCATAAATCTGACCTTTTTCAATTATTAAATCTATTCCATCAACAGCTACCTGATTCCCATAATCCTTATAAAGCTTTTTAATTTCTAACATTCTCATTAATAATTACCTCCAAATTACTCTTTAACGAATGAATATATAGTCAAACACTATTTCAAACTTTTTATACATTCTTAGTCTCCATGATACAAGTATATAAAAAAAGGTGAATCTTCAATAGTTAGAAAACTCACCTTTTATATATTACATTTGTCATATTTCACTTTGTTCATTTATAAATTTCCTTTTAAATAATTAACAGCTAGTGCCGTTCTGTGTTCTAGTCCTGTTTTATTTAATATTGTTGTAATATAGTTTCTTATTGTACCTTCTGAAATAAATAATTTATTACTAATTTCCTTATTACTTAATCCTTCACTAATAGCTTTTATTATTTCTACTTCTCTATCCGTAAAATTATATTTCTTTATCTCTGGTTCGCTTTCTTTTACCCGAAGCTTGCCCAACACATTTTCATTCATTACAATGGTATTATTATAAACTGAGACTATTGAATTTGCTATTTGCTGTGGAGAATTATTCTTTAATATGTACCCTTTTGCTCCATATATGATTGCCTCATTTATATAATCTTCCTCATCGAAAGTCGTTAAAACTATGCATTTAGTTTTTGTGTTTTTTACAATTTCACGTACTGCCTCAACTCCATTAACAATAGGCATTCTTATATCTATCAACGCCACATCAACTTCATTTTCCAAACAAAAATCAATGCATTCTCTTCCATTAGCTGCGTCTCCAATTACCTCGATATCGCCCTTAAGTGGCAGAATAATTTTTAAACTTTCTCTAATCAAAGTATCATCATCGCATATTAATATCCTAATGCTCATTTTAGCTCCTCCAAATTAAAAATCATATTGATAACAAAACCATTGTCGCTATAATATTCTACTCTTCCTCCAAGCCCTTGAACTCTTTCCTCAATACCTCTAAGGCCTAATCCTTTATTTAATCTCTTATATCCATTCCCATCATCTCGAAACTCTATCCTTGCTATTTTGTTATATACAAAAATTGATATTGTAATTTCACTAGCCATTGAGTACTTAGCCGCATTAGTTAAAGCCTCATTAATATTCTCTTCTAATACCATCCATAACTTTAATATAAATTTATTTATATCGCCCTCTACTTTTAAACTTGTTTTTATACCTGTGCTATATTCAAATTTTAATAATTGTTCCTTTATTTTTTCTACTCCAATCACTCTATCCCTAGGCTTAACATTTCTTAAAATATTTCTTATTTCATCCATCCCTTCTCTTAGGTTTTCCATTGCTGTAAGTAAGTATTTGTTAGCAATATCATTATCCTTTCCTAATGTTTCTTTTGTTACTTCTAACTGCATAAGAGAACTTGTTATCCTGTGACCCAGATGATCATGAAGCTTTTGTGCCATGAAGTTTCTCTCTTTTAAGCTTATTACTATATTATTTTGTTCAATATATCTTTCTAAATTTCTCACCTTATTTTCCATTAGGTGGCTTTCATATCTTTGTCCTCTGTTAAATTCCTTCATTTCTAGCTCGTTTTCATATTTCTTTTTTAATTCATATAAATACAAGTTAACAATTATAATATACACGTACATATAAAACAAGTTTTCTCTTGATAAGTAACTCATTATTCCTATATTAATAACAATGCAAGCAAAGAGCCTTACTCTATTTTTAACTACTTTAAAAACTATTATTGGCAGAAAAAAACTAGTTCCTGAAAAACCCAAACTCTCAAAACTCAAAATGCCTATAAGTTGAAGTAAATTTATATATTTTTCACTAATCTTTAAGAAACCATTTAGAAACTCAAGAATTAAAATTCCAATTATACACGTTATTCTAATAATGATATCAACATCTTGATATCCTAAAATTATCAGATTTAATACTCCAAATAATGACATTATAACTATAAGCATCGATATACTTTTTCTCATTATTTATTCCTCTTATTTTCTTCTTAGCTTTTTTATCTCTTCTTTTAGTTTATCAAGAGAATATTGATGGTTTAAAGATTTTATATTTGGAAATGCTTTAATAATACGTTTATTAACAGATTTATCTTTTAATATTACACTTTCTAATTTAAGTTTTAATTTGTTGATTTGTTCCTTTGTATGCGCAAGTGCTTCATTATCCTGTCCAATTATTTCATCGATCCTACTTAAATTCTGCTGTAGAAGCCCCTTGTAGCTTTCACTCTTTTCCCTAATCTCTTCAAATAATGTACTCATTTCTTTTAATTTTCCACCCAATTGCATAACTCTTGCTGTAGTAATCATTGCATCTACTGCAAAATAAATAATCAGTATATTGCATGTCCATATTACAACATTTATTGAAAAACTTTTAGTAATATCTACCAAAATTGGATTTATTATTTCTATTGTAATAACTGATAATATACCAAATAGCGTTGAATTCAATAAACATACTCTTCCCTTTATATTGAATTTGTAATTTGAATAATCCCACCACTTAAGATGAAACATCGTTTCTAGTAAAAATCCTGTAATGTACTCTAATATACTTGTAAAGATCATTGCAGTTAAATACAACATTATAATATTATCTGAGAACGGTGATAATATTATAACAACTATAAGTGCTCCTGCGCCGTATATTGGGCAGAATGGACCTTTTAGAAACCCTCTATTTACATATTGTTTATCAATAATAGAGCAATAAGTAGTTTCACATATCCATCCTAAAAAGCTATAAATTATAAAATGAAAAAGATAAATATAGGTTATATTCATTACTCTTTAAACCACCTTAGCTTATTTATTGATATAATAATAATGAATAATTAAAGTTGAGATTTTCTATAACTATTTAACATTGCATCTATTTAGAAACTTTTATAGAATTTCGTCTCTAATTATTCATTATTCATAATACATCTAATTACTTTCCTGCTACTGAAAGTTCCTTTACAACAACAGAAGGACATCCAATGCTACTCATTGGAAACTTCAAATCACTTCCCACGTCTTTTATATCCTTTAGCAATGTGAAAAAGTTTCCTGCAACTGTGATTTGTTCTACTGGAAAACTCTTTTTCCCATTTTCAATCATAAAACCTTTTGCAGCTAAAGAGAAATCTCCTGTTACAGCACTAGCCCCTGAATGTAATCCTGCAAAATCAGTAATGATAATCCCTTCCTTAACATCACTACAAAGCTCCTCAAAAGATTTTTTTCCTGGATTAATGTAGAAATTCGTTGGACTGACCCCTATAATTGAAGCATATGAACCTTTAAATCCATTACCAGTAGATTTAACACCAGCTTTATATGCAGTTTTTAGATTATATAATAATGTATTCAATTTTCCTTTAGATATTATTTCTTTTTTATAGGTTGCAACACCTTCATCATCAAAGGCTGTTGTTCCAAGCCCATCCTCTAAGTGTGGATCATCAACTAGAGTTACTATATCTGACGCTATAATTTCGCCTTCTTTTCCCTTTAATAACGATAATCCTTTTTGTGCTTGTTCAGCATTAAAAATTGATGAAAATGTTCCAAGTAGTGATACCATTGCCTCATTATTTATTATTATCTTATACTTACCTGATGAAATGCTTCTCCCACCAATTTTCGAAAGCGCCTCTTCAAGACCTTGCTTTGCTAAATCACTAGGCTTAATATCATTTGCCTTTTTAGCCATAACATATCCTGTTCCATCATATCTCTCATTATTTTCTTCTACTATTGGAACTACATAAGCAGTTAAACTATTTCTTTCACTTTTTAAGTTCAAACCTTTAGTGTTTATTATCCCATAAGTCCCCTTACCGTATCCAATTCCACACCCCTGAAAACTTACAACCTTGTCACATTGCTTCCTACATTCCTTTTCCATTTCCAGTGCAAGTGAAATTAGTTCATCCGGTTTTATACTATCCAATTCTTTTTTATAACAGTCCAATTTCTTATATTCTTTATCACCTTCATATATAAACTGCACATCGTCATTTTCTATAGCAAGCGCTGCCTCTTTTGCATTTTTAACAATTGTATTTATCGCTTCTTCATCTAATATCTCAGTATAAGAATATCCCATCCTATTATTTATCTTTCCTCTAAAAGAAAGACCAAAGGAGTTATTTAATTTATATTTCTCAACTTCACCTTCATAAATATTTAAGTTTAAACTTTCAGAATCAGAGTAATATATTTCACATTCTTCAAATCCTGAATTTTTAGCCTCTTTAAATAATTCATCTTTAAATAAGTTAAAATCCATATCTATCTACCTCCAACAGTCATTTTCTTTACTCTAATCATAGGCTGCCCTACATTAGTAGGTATGCTTCCTGATGACGAGCCACACATACCTTGACCTACATCTAAGTTGTTTCCAACCATATCTATATCCATAAGTACTTGGCTGCCTTTACCTATAAGACTTGCTCCTCTTACTGGTTCTTGGATTACTCCATTTTTGACTAAGTATCCTTCTTGAACAGCAAAGTTAAACTCTCCAGTTACAGGATTAACTGAACCCCCACCTAATTTCTTAGCATATAACCCGTCTTCTATAGATTTAATAATATCATCTGTGTTATCATCTCCAGCTGCTATATAGGTATTAGTCATTCTCGAAGTTGGCTGGAACTTATAGCTTTGTCTTCTTGAACTTCCCGTAGACTCCATATTCATACGTCTTCCATTCAACTTATCGATCATATAGCCTTTTAAAATACCATTTTCAATTAAAATGTTCTTTTGTGTCTTATGGCCTTCGTCATCTATATTTAGTGATCCCCAAGCATTAGGCACTGTACCATCATCTATAGCTGTTACCTTTGTCGATGCTATTTGCTCTCCTAATTTATTTGCAAAAACTGAATTTCCCTTAGCTACAGCGCTTGCTTCTAATGAATGGCCACAAGCTTCGTGAAATATAACTCCACCAAAACCATTATCTATTGCTACAGTCATATTGCCCGCAGGACAATTTTTAGCATGAAGCATTGTATGCGCTACTCTTGCTGCTTCCCTTCCATGATATTCGGGGTTTACACTTTCAAACATTTCAATCCCTGTATGTCTGCCCGGACCTTCAAATCCAGTCTGATTCTCATTTCCTTTTGATGCTATTGCACTTACTCCAAGCCTAGTTCTTATTCTTGTATCTTGAACATATAACCCTTCTGTATTGGCAATTAAAACATTCTGTTCTTTATCCCCATAATTTGCTATAACTTGTGATATTTCATTATTAAAATTCTTTGCTCCATTATAAGCACTTTTTAGAATAGCTATTTTTCTATCATAAGCAACAGCCTTAGGATAATAAATTATTGGATGTATTGTAGTGATACTCTTTTCATTTAGTACTATTGAATTACCTGCTTCCCCTTTTACATCTCCTAAAGCTAATGCAGCTCTATATGCAGTTTCTAAAAGACTGTTTAAATTATTATTATTTGTATAAGCATATACACTATTTAAACCTTTGAAAATTCTTATTCCTATTCCATATATTCTTCCACCTATAGCATCATCTACTTTACCATCAACTAAAGATATTGAATTATTAATTGAGTCTTCTTCAAATATTTCAGCAAAATCGCCTCCAGTTACTAAGCATTTTGCTAATACCTCGCTAACAATATTTTTTGATAACATTTTATTCCTCCTCTTTCTTATATAATATGATACAAAGTTAATTTTCACTAAGTATTATAACTCTATGCATCCCATTAACTGTTTTAACATATATTTTATCTGATAAATCCTTAATCATTTAAGTATATATTACTAGTTTACCATTAATTCTTTGTATTTCAATTAGAAGAAATAATTAGTTAATCTATCTTTTAAAATAACTAATACAACCATAAATATTAAGATTCATAATTTTATTTGTAGTAGCTTATATTCCGATTATTTATAATTTCCGTAAACTATCGCGTAGTATAACTAATTTGTTTTTAGATATAAAAATAGGCCATATTACCTCTAAGTAATATGGCCTATTTATAAGTGAATGTTACTATTATCTAATTATATTTATTTTATAAACTATTTCATAGTTCTAAACTCGTATCCCTGTTCCTTTAAATACTTGATTATCTCTGGTAAAGCTTTTCCAGTTTCCTCTTTACCATAAGTATCATGCATTAATATAATTCCCTTTTGTCTCCCAGACATAGTTTTTATAACTTCTTGCTTTAGCTGTTCAGCATTTTTTGGGGCACCTTCTGCATCTTTAGACAATGAATTCCAATCAACTTGGTGATAATCTTTATCGTGTAATGCCTTATCCATATCCCCCATGCCTTTAGCATCCTTACTCTTCCATGTCATATGGCCGCCTGGAAATCTTACAGCTCTTGTGGAAAAATCTTGACCTAAAACATCTTTTAACGCCTGATTTGTTTTCTCAAAGTCTGCCATGCAGTTATTTAAATCAATTTTCCCATGCGGATATAAATAATTATAATTATGTGAATAAGTATGATTTCCTATTGCATTTCCTTCACTTAATTCTCTTTTTACTAATTTTTTTGTAGTCTCACTCTCATTAACTGACTTTCCTACAAGAAAGAATGTTGCATGCACATTTTCTGCCTTAAGGGTATCTAATATTTGTGGTGTCACGGTTTCTGATGGTCCATCATCAAATGTTAAATAAACAACTTTTTTACCATCCGCTCCATCAGGCATTTGTCCTCTCATCTGTTGATCTAAATATTTTTCTACAAATGCTACATCATCGGCTACAGGATCATTCTTTAACGATTCTACAGTTGTACTTTCCTTATTATCTGAATTATTAGCTTCTGAATTTGTTCCCTTACTAGTATCGTCGAGAGCTTGTACTTCTTGTTTGCTTGCTGAAAATTTTTGGGCCATTACTGCGCTTCCTACAATAACAAATACACCCATTACAATAAATAAAATAATAGTTCTTGCTCTTTTAATATTTCTCATTTTACTATTATACCTATGATTATGCTTCATTTTTGTAATACCTCTTATGCTCCAATGATTTTTATTCTTTATTAATTAACACAACTAGTAATTTATTTTGAAAAATACTGCGTCACATCTATATATAGTATAAGTTTTTCATCCGTTTTATACAACAAAAAAAAGCCGATTTCTCGACCTTAAAATCTTAATTTTTTCATAATTTTTTATTTAATTTTAAATAAAAAAATGGCTCCGCGAAGAGGACTCGAACCTCCAACCTATCGGTTAACAGCCGAGTGCTCCACCATTGAGCTATCGCGGAACGTCATTCTTGAAAGAATTATGTTCTTTCAAAATTGCATATAAATTTTGATGTATTACAACTTGATTATATTGGTCAAGCCCTCGACCTATTAGTATCAGTCAGCTAAATATGTTACCATACTTACACCTCTGACCTATCAACCTTGTAGTCTTCAAGGGGTCTTACTAGCTTACGCTATGGGAAATCTAATCTT
>NZ_MZGT01000101.1 GCF_002029255.1 Clostridium chromiireducens | reverse complement strand
GTATTATATTGATAAAGGATAATTAATATTAGTTAATATAACTTATTAAAATGAGGTGAAGAGATGTTTAATTGTATTAAATGTGAAAATAATAATTTTAAAAATTTAATAAATGGTGAATGGGTTGGTAATAAAGATAATAAAGTAATTGAAATATATTCGCCACTCGATAATTCTCTAGTAGGAACAGTCCCAGCTATGACACAAGAAGATATTGATCATGTAATTCAAGTTGCAAAAGATGGGCAACGAGAATGGAGTAAAGTCCCAATGAATGAAAGGGCTGAAATATTATATAAAGCAGCTGATATTTTGGTTGAAAACGCAAACGAACTTGTTGATATTATGATTAGAGAAATTGGTAAGGATAGAAAGAGCTCTAAATCTGAAATTCATAGAACAGCAGATTTCATTAGATTTACTGCAGATACAGCTAAGAATATGGCTGGTGAGAGCATACCTGGAGATACTTTCCCAGGATTTAAAAGAAATAAAATTTCTGTAGTAAATAGAGAACCATTAGGGGTTGTTCTTGCAATATCGCCATTTAACTATCCTATAAACTTATCGGCTTCAAAAATTGCACCAGCAATTATAGTTGGAAACTCCGTTGTATTAAAACCTGCAACACAAGGAAGTCTATGTGGTTTATACTTAGCAAAAGTATTTCAAGAAGCAGGCGTGCCAAATGGTGTATTAAATACCATTACAGGTAAGGGTAGTGAAATTGGAGATTATGCTGTTACTCACAAGGGTGTGAATTTTATTAATTTCACTGGAAGTACTGAAGTTGGAGTTAAAATTTCTAAAATAACAAGCATGGTACCGCTTCTTATGGAGCTTGGTGGTAAAGATGCAGCTATTGTATTGAAAGATGCAGATTTAGATCTTGCAGCAAATAATATTGTAGCAGGAGGCTATTCTTATTCTGGCCAAAGATGCACAGCTGTTAAAAGAATATTAGTTCTAGAAAAAGTAGCTGATGAGCTAGTAAAAAAAGTAAAAGAAAAAATGAGTAATCTTACTGTTGGAAATCCTTTAGATAAAGATGTAGATATAGTTCCATTAATTAGTACAAAATCAGCAGATTTTGTTGAAGAATTAATAAAGGATGCCATAGACAAAGGAGCGGATTTAGTTGTTGGTGGAAAGAGAGACGGCAATTTAATTTACCCAACTCTTTTTGATAATGTAACCGGAGATATGAGAATTGCATGGGAAGAACCTTTCGGTCCAGTTCTACCAATAATGAGAGTAAAAGATAAGGACGAAGCTATAGAAATCGCTAATAAATCAGAGTATGGTTTGCAAGGTGCCGTGTTTACAGAAAACATAGAAGATGCCTTTTATGTCGCAGATAGATTAGAAGTAGGAACAGTCCAAGTAAATAACAAAACTGAAAGAGGTCCTGATCATTTCCCATTCTTAGGAGTAAAAGCTTCTGGTATAGGAACACAAGGAATAAGATATTCAATTGAATCTATGTCAAGACCTAAGGCAACAGTAATAAATTTAGTGAGATAGTGATTTTAGAATAGTTTAAAAAGCAGGAGTTTAATAACAGGCTCCTGCTTTTCACTTGCCTAATTTTTATGATATACTATTATCATAAAAACCTTACAGGATGTGATATAAATGGCTATAAATCCAATAGATAATAAAATATATACTTACTAGTATATGTTTTGACTGACAAAGGTTATGATTCTCCTAAAATATATTCTTTTAATGATACAGTAAAAGTCAATATTTATGATGATTTAGAAATAGATTTTAAATCACTTAGCCTTTTATAAAATAAAATTAATGAAAATCCCTAAGATAATTGTTATAATTGTTCTAGGGATTTTTAGGTTTATAAAGAAAATTTATATAAATATTATCTTCCCTTAAAATTGTGAGCCTTAAAGGAGGAAATTGATTATGGCTTTAACGCCAATGATGGTTGAATATATGAAAACTAAGGAGGAGTACAACGATTGTATTCTTTTCTATAGATTAGGTGATTTTTATGAGATGTTCTTTGATGATGCTATTACTGTATCAAGAGAATTAGAATTAGTACTTACTGGAAAGAACTGTGGCCTTGAAGAAAGGGCTCCTATGTGTGGAATTCCACATCATGCAGCAGCTGCATACATTCCAAGATTAGTTAATAAGGGCTACAAAGTTGCCATATGCGAACAGCTTGAAGATCCAAAAGAAAGTAAGGGAATTGTAAAAAGAGGTGTAGTAAAAATAATTACACCAGGAACCTTTGTGGATGCGAATAGTTCTTTAGAAAATGATAATACATATTTAATGGCTATTTACATAAATGACGATAAAATAGGTATAGCAGTCTCTGATATAAGCACAGGTGAATTCAAAGTAACTTCTTTTGATAACATAAAAATTAGTTTATTAGATGAAATTTCTAAATTGTCACCTAAGGAGATCTTGGTTGATGAAGATTTTAATGAAACTCTAATAAATGATATATGTGGAGTGACCTCTGCACTTTTATCAAAAAAGAAATTTAATGAGTTCCTTGTTAGTACGGAAGAACTTATAGAACAATTTTCTGATATGGAAGTAGCAGGATTAAATGAAGAAAGGGAAATTGCCAGCAAAGTATTGCTTAAGTACATATATGAAACTCAAAAAATGAGTTTAACAAATATAAATTTATTAGAACAGTATGAAATTATTAATTATATGACTATAGATGGCAACTCTAGAAGAAATTTAGAGCTTACTGAAAGTATAAGAGAAAAGAGTAAAAAAGGCTCTCTTTTATGGGTTTTAGATAAAAGTGCAACATCTATGGGAGGAAGAACTCTAAGAAAATGGATAGAAGAACCTCTTATAATTAAATCTGAAATCGAAAAAAGATTAAATGGTGTAAGTGAAACATTTAATTCTATAAGTTTTAATGAGGATTTAAGAAATGCACTTAAAGAAATATATGATATCGAAAGAATAGTTGGAAAAATTTCGAATAAAAACGTTAATGCCAAAGATATGTTGTCTCTTAAAGCATCTTTAGAAAGAATTCCAGCTATTAAAGAACTTTTAAAGAACACTAATTCTGATCTACTAAAGGAATATTATGCAAATCTAGATGAATTATCTGATATAAGAAATTTATTAGAGTTATCTATAAAAGAAGATCCTTCTTTAAGTATAAAGGAAGGGAATATAATAAAAGATGGCTATAATTCAGAAGTTGATGAATTAAGACAATCAAAACTTCACGGAAAAGAGTGGATTGCCGCGCTTGAAAATCGAGAAAGAGAATTTACCGGAATAAAATCCTTGAAGGTCGGTTATAACAAAGTTTTTGGCTATTATATTGAAATCTCAAAATCTAACTATAGTTCAATTCCAGAAGGAAGATATGTTAGAAAACAAACCCTTTCTAATGCTGAAAGATACATTACCGAAGAACTTAAAGTAATGGAAGATAAGATTTTAGGTGCTGAGGAAAAACTTATAAATTTAGAATATGGATTATTTAGTGAGATAAGAGACAGTATAGAAAAGGAAATTTCAAGACTTAAAAGGAGTGCTAGAATAATTTCAAATTTAGATGGAATATCTACCCTAGCTTTAGTTGCTCTTGAAAATGATTATGTTAAACCTGAAATAAATGAAGAGGGTGTAATTGAAATAAGTGAAGGAAGACACCCAGTTGTTGAAAAGGTAATTGGCAAAGGAGAATTCGTTTCTAATAATACCGTGTTAAATCAAAGTGATAAAGAGTTACTGCTTATAACAGGCCCAAATATGGCAGGTAAATCTACTTATATGCGACAGGTTGCTCTGATTACACTAATGGCACAGATAGGATCATTTGTACCTGCTGCAAATGCGAATATCTCTATATGTGATAAGATTTTCACAAGAATCGGAGCCTCTGATGATTTAGCTGGTGGAAAATCCACATTTATGGTTGAGATGTGGGAAGTATCAAATATATTAAAAAATGCAACATCAAAAAGTTTAGTTTTGCTAGATGAAGTTGGTCGTGGAACTTCAACTTATGATGGTCTTTCTATAGCTTGGTCTGTTATTGAGTATATTACAGAAAATGAAAATTTAAGATGTAAAACATTGTTTGCAACTCATTATCATGAATTAGTGAAATTAGAAGGGGTTTTACCTGGAGTTAAAAACTATTCTGTTGCTGTTAAAAAGATGAAAGATAGCGTAATTTTCCTTAGAAAAATTGTTGAAGGCGGCGCAGATGAATCCTATGGAATAGAAGTGGCTAAACTTGCAGGGCTTCCTGAAAAAGTTATAGATAGAGCTAAAGAAATACTTCTTGGGCTTGAAGGCGAAAATAGCTTTGATATACATAAGGTAACTAATACCGAAATTAAAGAAAGTGAAGTGGCCATAGATATTAATGAATTAGATAATAAAGTCACTGTTACTGAAACTGTTTCTAAAAGAAAGAGTGAATATATAGAAGAAGTACAAAACGAGAAAGAAACTTACTCTGAAATTAAAAATACAGAAGAAATCGAAAGTAACAGTAAAATTGAGAGTAAAGCTGAGAATTTACATAAAAAACATAAAAATAGAGATGCTTCAAATAATATGCAGCTAGACTTTGCCTTTATGGAAAAAGAAGCTTTCTTAAAAGGAATTAGTGAAGTAGATATATTAAGTTTAAATCCAATGGAGGCTATGAATACTTTGTATAAGTTGGTTGCTGAAGCTAAAAAATTAAATAGTTAATTTTTAGGAAAATGGATGTCTCCTATTATGAGAAAAAATTCATAACAATCCTTTATTCTGCAAGGTATTGTTATGAATTTTTTATTCTTAAAAAACCATGAACTTAATTTCGTGGTTTTTTTTTATTTAACTAAGAATGTAAAACATTAACTTAATAAATCTAAATACGATTGTACATACTAAGTTGGAATAATTTTAAATATGAAAAGGAGTGTCACTATGAAAATAAAATTTAGAATAATAACAACTTTAGCTATTTTGGTATCAATATTTAATACTATTGGGTTAAATCGCTATGTTTATGCAGAAGAAACAGATATATCAATTATGGAACGGCAAGATAGTTCAAAAGATATCGTCGATATTGCTATTAGCGACAATAGATTTAAAACTTTAGTAACTGCATTAAAGGCTGCTGAATTGGTAGATACTCTAAAAGGGCAAGGACCATTCACTGTATTTGCACCTACAGATGCTGCATTTGCTAAACTTCCAAAAGGCGCAATTGACAATCTTTTAAAACCCGAAAACAAAGAGACTCTTGTAAGAATTTTGACATACCACGTAGTACCAGGGAAACTTACTGCAGAGGATGTATTAAAATTAAACGATACGGAATTAAAAATGGTGAGTGGAGATAATGCGAAAATAGAAGTTAAAGATAATAATGTATATATTGATGGAGCAAAGGTTATAGTTACTGATATTATTGCTAAAAATGGAATAATACATGTAATCGATACAGTAATGATGCCCTAGAGGGAATTATATTACGTTTTTGATGTAGCTAAAAAAGGTGATATATGTAAGTTTTATTGATCAAAACCCTGAATATAGATAATTTAATTTCTATTTTTCACGGTTTTGACTTTATTTATTGTTTTTGTTACTCTTAGGTAAATATGTGAGAATTGATCACTCCATAATACTTTATTATATATGAGAAGATTCAAGGATATATTATAATAAAGCTAAACTTTAATTAGTAATAATTCGTTAAGCTAGTTTACAGGAATTATAATTATAATAGAATTGTTACATGTATTGCAGGACAAGCTACGCGATAAATAATATATTTCTATAAAGGAGTTTTTTTATGTTAGGGTTAATTAAGAAATCTATATATTTAATACTTATTTTCTTCATAGGACTTTTTATCGGATCATCATTTTTTATTAGGGCTGTATATGACTCTTACTTATATGGTGATAGGCCAATTCTTCAAAGTCAAAACTTAGGAGTTTTCATTTTACTGATACTTGTATTAATTGTTATAATCATATTTTTATATAGATTATGTTTAAAATTAAATAAATTCAGTAAAAAAATTATAATTCCAGCAACATTATTTCTTAGCTTTGTTATTCAAGTAACTATAATATTTTTGTTTACTAAATTACCTACAGCTGATTCTCAAACAGTACTTTCATTGGCTTTAAATATGTTATATAAGAATGATTACTCTTCGTTTCAAACCGGTGGATATCTTTATATGTTTCCATTTAATTTTTCTACAGTATTATATTTAAAAACTATATTATCTATATTTCCAGATAACTATTTAGTTATTAAAATTTTTAATATATTATTTACTCTGGTTACAACTCTGATGATTTATTTCATATATAAAGAAATAAATTATAAGTCTAAGGATAATGATTATGGGGTTCTAATATTTGCTGCAACTTTCATACCTTCATTATTTATGAGTAATTATATTTATAACGATATTATTGCGACGGCATTCCTTACCACTTCAATGTACTTTTTAATAAGGTTTGTAAAAGAAAATTCAATTAAGTTTATTATTATTTCTTCAATACTTCTATCAATCGGAAATTATTTTAGAAGTATAGGCGTTATTATATTAATATCTGGTGTAATATACATCATATTAAGTGCACGGAAAATAGGATTTAAGAAGGTACTTGCATCTTTTTGCATATTAGGTTTATTATTTAATATTCCAAGTTGGGTTCAAAATATTGTTTTACAGTCAGCTGGTGTTGTACAGGAATCTGTTAACAAAAATTCAGCTCCTATATATATGTGGCTGAATATGGGATTAAACGCTGATACATATGGGTATTGGGATAATATGAAAAGTTATAACATATATCAAAGACAGGCAAGCTATAATAAAGAAAAGAGTACAGCGTTATTTAAAAAAGAAATTGTAAATAAATTTTCCAACACTACCTTTGGTTATTTAGTGAATTTTTATTATGATAAGGTAATATGGACTTGGACGGAAGGTACCTACCAAATTGAAACATATGGCATTGGTAACGAAGCATCAAGTTCAAATCAAAGAATAGGTAGGGCACAAGCTCAGTATATATATACTACTTTTGCTACAGATGTATTTAAAGGAGCTTCAATATATAGAAGTGGACTAATTTGGATGATATATGTAACTAATTTTCTAATGTATTGTTTTATCTTAGTCAGATTAATAAGTGGAGTAAAAGCAAAAAGATTCGATGAGGTGTTTTTAAACTTAGTAATTTTAGGCTTTATTGGTTTCTATATCTTATGGGAAATCAAGTCTAGATACACTTACCCAGTATATCCGTTACTAATAATTTTATCATACATGGGATTTAAAGATTCTTATGATCTTATATCAAAAGGGAATTTGAAACAATATATTTCATCATTTAGAAAGAGGGCATAAAATATGAGAAAGATAGTGTATAGTATGTTTACAATTATGTCATTATTTATTTCCTCAATATCACTAGTTTCCTGTGAAGCAATTACAGCTCAAAATATAAATATTAATTCAGGCGGAGGGATGAATGGTGGTCCGAGAGGGAATGGTAATCAAGGCAATAATGGAAATTTCATAGGTACAATTATGAACACTAACATTATGGGCAAAATTATATCTATAGAAGGAAATTCTATAATGATAGAGTTAGTTGAACAGACTCAGAATAGTAAAACTTTAAATTCGAATCGTAATCAAAATAATAAAAACAAAAAATCCTCAAAAGAAGTTCAAGAGACAACGCATGAATTTAATGGTACAGGCATAGAAAAAACTGTAATCATTAATGATAATGTTGACATATCACAAGCATCGATTATGAAAAATCAAAATGATAACGCAAAATCTTCAATGAAGATATCAGATTTAGAAAAAGATCAAATTATAATGATTTGGTATAAAGAAGATACTGAAACAGTTGAAAGAATCAGTGTCATAAAATCATAATTATCATATAAACGCACAGTTAAGTATAAATCTCTTTTACTATGTAGACGTAGTAATAAAATAAGTTATAGAATAATAAAAATACTACTGAGTCCTTAAATAATAAATTTATGGTATTTTTATTATTTTTTTAATTTATTAATAACTTTTTATGTAATCTCTAGTCTGTAATTTCTCTGCTTAGTTCATGAACTATTTCAATAACCTCTTCATCAGTTGTTTGTTCAAAATTATTATAATATGGGCCAACAGCATAAAATTCTTCTGGAGTAATAAGACATATAATTTCATCAACAATTTTTTCTAATATCGATATAGTGTCTTTTGGCGCTACAGGTACTGCTAAAATGATTTTTTTGGGATCATGTTTTCTTATTGATTTGATAGCCACTTGTATGGTGGATCCAGTTGCTATTCCATCATCAATAATTATTACTGTTTTATTTTTTACATCTGGGTAATCAACGTTTCCTTTATATCTTAACAATCTCCTCTTAATTTCCTCAACTTGTTCAGATACTTCATTTTTTATATAATCCTTAGGTATATTTAGCATACTTATGTATTGTTCATTAAAAATACTAGTTTCATCTAAAGAAATAGCACCAATAGCTATTTCTTTATTTTGAGGTAAACCAATTTTTCTTGGAATAATAAGATCCCAATCGAATCCAAATTTCTTTATAGTTTCATAAGCAGTTATAATTCCACCTCTAGGAATAGCAAGAATGATAGGATTCTCATTCTTAAATTTTTCAAGCTTTACAGAAAGCTTTTCTCCAGCATCCTTTCTATCTACAAACATATCATAAACCCTCCCTTAAATAATTATTAATTAGTTTTAGTTGATACTTTAGAATTATTCATCATAAAGTAATCTATTTACAAAAGTAAAAATCGTAAGTTTTAATTAACGATATGATAAAATTTCTAAGATTAAATGAATATTTTGAATTATTTTGTCGGAAATTTTAACAAAAAACATTGACCAATAAAAATATCTATGATATTATTATTTCAATGATATAGTATGTAACTGGTAATCAGGCATTAACTATGCATAGATATTTTTTTAGGATGTTTATGTTAGTTGATGCTTTTTTGCGCGCGAAAAGCATCGGAAAACATCCTAAAAATTTAAAAATCATATAAAAAGGAGAAAAGATATGAAGGATAAACTTTTTGGCGTTTTACAACGTGTAGGAAGATCTTTTATGCTTCCAATTGCTATTTTACCAGTAGCGGGATTATTTTTAGGGATAGGTGGTTCATTTACTAATGCAACAATGCTTGAAACTTATGGACTTACTGGCATAATTGGACCTGGTACCTTTGCTTATTCAATTCTTTCAGTAATGAGTGCAGCTGGAAGTGTAGTATTTGGTAATTTACCTTTAATATTTGCAATGGGTGTTGCAATAGGTATGGCAAGGAAAGAAAAGGAAGTTGCAGCACTAGCTGCAGCAATCGCATTCTTTATTATGCATGCATCAATAGGTGCTATGATTAATATTCATGGTGGAACTGAGGCTCTTCTTAGTGGTGCGGCAACTTCAGTTCTTGGGATTACATCATTACAAATGGGTGTTTTCGGTGGTATTATTGTAGGTCTTGGAGTAGCAGCTCTACACAATAAATACTATAAAATAGAATTACCACAAGTATTATCATTCTTTGGTGGAACTAGATTCGTTCCAATTGTAAGTGCAATAACATATTTAATTGTTGGTATAATAATGTTTTATGTTTGGCCTCCAGTTCAAGCAGGTATTTATAAGGTTGGAGATATTGTATTACAGTCAGGTTATGCAGGAACATGGGTATATGGTTTAATGGAACGTTTGCTAATACCTTTTGGTCTTCATCATGTATTTTATTTACCATTCTGGCAAACAGCTGTTGGTGGTACAGCAGAAGTAGGTGGGAAGCTTATTGAAGGAGCTCAAAATATTTTCTTTGCTGAACTTGGAACTCAAGGAATATCACACTTCAGTGTTTCAGCAACAAGATTTATGTCAGGTAAATTCCCACTTATGATATTTGGTTTACCAGGGGCAGCACTTGCTATGTATCATTGTGCTAAACCAGAAAAGAGAAAAGTCGTAGGTGGACTATTATTATCAGCAGCATTAACTTCAATGCTTACTGGTATTACGGAACCTATTGAATTTACATTCTTATTTGTTGCACCATTATTATATGGAATTCACTGTGTATTTGCAGGACTAGCATATATGTTAATGCATATGCTTGGAGTTGGAGTAGGTATGACTTTCTCTGGCGGATTCATCGATTTATTCCTATTTGGTATTTTACAAGGAAATGCCAAAACAAGTTGGATATGGATACCTATTGTAGGTATTGGTTATTTTGTAGTATACTATGTATTATTTACAATATTAATTAAGAAACTAGATTTAAAGACACCTGGTCGTGATGATTCAGAAGAAGTTAAACTTTATCGCAGAAGTGACTTAGAAGCAAAGAAAAATTCTGAAAGCGGAGACGCTGGAGAGGTTGATGAATTATCAGCTATGATCTGTAGAGGTCTTGGTGGTAAGAAAAATATTTCAGACATTGACTGTTGTGCAACTAGATTACGTTGTACAGTTCACAAAGCAGAATTAGTAAACGATGTTTTATTAAAACAAACAGGTGCATCTGGAGTTGTTCATAAAGGTGTTGGCGTCCAAATTATATATGGACCAAGAGTAACTGTTATAAAATCAAACTTAGAAGATTACTTAGCTACAGCGCCAGATGAAGAAGTTGCAATTGATGCAGTAGTAAGAAATAAAGAAAGAAAAGTGCATGAAAACAAAGTTGAAGGAAAAGTTATTGGTACAATAGTTTTAGCCAGTCCATTAACTGGTAATGCTCAAGATTTATCTGAAACACCAGATGAAGCTTTTGCAAATAAGATGATGGGTGATGGAGTTGTAGTTACTCCTATTGAAGGTAATGTAGTTTCTCCAGCAGATGGGGTTATAAGTTTTGTATTCCCATCAAAGCATGCAGTTGGATTAACAACAACTGATGGAATTGAATTACTTATTCATATAGGAATAGATACAGTAATGCTTGATGGAAAAGGTTTTGAGACTTTCGTAAAAGATGGAGATAAAGTTAAGAAGGGTGATAAATTATTAAACTTCGACTTAGAATTTGTGAAAACAAATGCACCATCCCTTGCTTCACCTTGTATATGCACATCATTAAGCAGTAAACAAAAAATACGTTTATTAAAAACAGGAGATATAAAAGCTGGAGAAGCTTTAGTAGCAATTGATGTATTTGAATAACAAGTAAAGAGGAGGCATAAAATGTTCAGAGTAATAAAAGCATTAAACCATAATAGCGTTCTAGCAATAGATAGTGATACAAACAAAGAATTTATTTTGTTAGGCAAAGGTGTAGGATTTGGAAAAAAAGTAAACGAACGTATGGAAGCACCAGAAAATGCCCAAATATATCTATTGCAGCAAGAAACATCTAGGGGTTCAACTAAAGAGATAATAAACAACATAGAACCCGAGGTTCTTGAAATTGCTAGTAACATTATTATGGAAGCAGAAAAGAAATTTGAAAAAGTTGATAAGAACATTTTATGCCCTCTTGCAGATCATATAGCTTTTGCAATAAAAAGAATTAAAAATAATGAACATATAAGTAATCCATTAACAGCAGATATTAGGGCTTTATTTCCTGAAGAATACGAAGTTGCCTGTAAAGGAAAAGATATTATCAAGGAAATAGAAGGCGTTGATATTAATGAGGATGAGATTGGTTATATAGCGCTTCATATTCATTCTAGTTTAGGGAATGAAAAAGTATCACAGGCAATGGAAACAGCAATGTTAGTCAGAGATTGTATTACAACTATTGAGCAGAACATAGGAAAGAAAATTAACATTGACTCATTATCCTATAATCGTCTAATGAGCCATATTAAATACATGGCAGCGAGAACATTAAAAGGCGAGACAATAAAGCTTGATATGAATGACTATATTAGGGAACGGTTCCCTAAATCTTTTGAAATAGCAGCAGATATCTGTAGAAAATTAGGCAGTGAACTAAATAGAGAAATCAAGCCTGTAGAAATAGGATATCTTGCAATGCATATTGAAAGAGTATTTACAGATGAATTAGAAATAGAACCTATTGATTAAATAAATAATAGTACAAATCAAAAAATTTCTCAAACAACACTCTAAACCCACGAAAGTATAATTTGGCCGTTTGCTTTTCGTGGGTTTATTTTGGATTTACTTAAAATGCGCTATACCAATTAATATAATTGCGACTTAGTTGGCAATATTATAGAATATAATAACAAAATAATATAAATTGTGCTAGAATAGTTAAGTAGCTACATTTATCACATAAGGGAGTGAATAGAATGCCTGTATTTAAATTGACAAAAGATATTATTTTCCCTCCTACGGAACTTTCTGAAGAGGACGGACTTTTGGCAGTTGGAGGAGACTTATCTTTAGATAGATTGCTATTAGCTTATTGTAATGGTATATTTCCATGGTATAACGAAGGAGAACCAATTCTTTGGTGGTGCCCTAAGCCTAGATTTATAATAATACCTGATGAGGTTAAAATTTCTAAATCTATGAAAAAGGTTATTAAAAAAAATGAATTAAAGGTGACATTCAATAGAGATTTTGAAGGTGTAATTAGCAATTGTAAAAATACGCGCGAAAGTAATAACGAGGAAACTTGGATAAGTAACGATATGAAAAATGCATATATAAACTTATTTAATCATGGATATGGCATGAGCGTAGAAACATATATTGATGAGGAACTGGTAGGAGGCTTATATGGAGTCAAAATAGGGAAATGCTTTTTTGGAGAAAGTATGTTTACTAAAACTAGCAACGCTTCCAAAATCGCATTAATTAAACTTGCAGAAAGGCTTCGCGATGAGAATTTTATTTTTATAGATTGCCAAATGCATACAGATCATTTAGAAAGTATGGGTGGGAAGTATGTAGATTGGGATACTTATACGTATTTATTAAATAAAGGTATACAATAATAGGGTTGGTTTATTATATAGTATTTTTTACGCTTTATAATAA
>NZ_MZGT01000100.1 GCF_002029255.1 Clostridium chromiireducens | reverse complement strand
GTATAACATATTACAAATAATTATCTACATTATTATGTTAAAATAAAGTTCTCTATTTCTATAAAAATACAACATATGATATAATTTCTATGTAATATATATGAAAGGTTGTGATTAAATGAGCATGACAATATTTATATCTCACAAACAAGAAGATTCCAATTCTGCTACTATTGTTTGTACTGAATTAAAAAGATTAGGCGTCTCTGCATATTTGGACTTACTAGATGGTGACTTAATGTTAGATGGAGAAAAACTAACAAGTCATATAAAAAATAGACTTAATTCTTGTACTGATTTATTGGTAGTAATGTCGAAAGAAACACAAAAATCTTGGTGGGTACCTTTTGAGATTGGTATGGCTTCACAATTAGATTTTCCGATAGTAAGCTATCTTATAGATCAAGTTTCACTTCCTGAATATCTTTCATATTGGCCAGCACTTAAAAAAATTAATGATTTATCTAAATATATCCAAGCTAAAACTAATGTATTAAATGAAAACACTATATACAAAAAAAGTTATAATTTCGAAAAATATGCTACAAAGCGTTCACAAACAGATGCATTCTACAAACAGTTAAAGAATATGTTATAGCTAATAGTAAATTTTTAACAATATTCTATTTAAGGAGGACTTTAATATGAGAAAAGCTTTAGTAGTAGGTATAAATAATTATCCATCATATCCACTTCGAGGATGTGTTAATGATGCTTCTGCTTTTGCAAGCATCATTGAGACTAATGGTGATGGTTCACCAAACTTTGATGTTAAACTTTTTACTGATGTTATGACTAAATCAGATCTAAAGGGCTTAATAATAGATTTATTTAGTGGTGATAGTGATATATCTCTTTTTTATTTTTCTGGTCATGGATTCATAAATGACATTGGAGGGTATATTGTAACACCTGATGCCAAAACAAATGATGAAGGTGTTTCCATGGATGAATTACTTTCAATAGCTAATGAGTCTAAATCAAAAAATAAAATAATAATTTTAGACTGTTGCCATTCAGGAGCATTAGGTTCTGCTAAAATAACTAACGGAAGATTATGTAATATATCCGAAGGTGTTTCAATACTTACTTCAA
The DNA here is from genome assembly GCF_002029255.1 of Clostridium chromiireducens. Taxonomy (GTDB): domain Bacteria; phylum Bacillota; class Clostridia; order Clostridiales; family Clostridiaceae; genus Clostridium; species Clostridium chromiireducens. Next base: position 12,098 of record NZ_MZGT01000100.1, on the reverse strand, counting down.
GCAAAAGTGATGAAGCATCATTAGAAATTAATGGACATGGTCTTTTTACAAACTTATTGTTAGAATCATTACAAGGCGGATCCGCAGATTTAAGAGGACATATAACGCCTGGAAGTATTTATTCTTATATCGATCAAGCATTGGGTCCATGGGATCAAAGACCTGTGTTTAAAACTAATATTACAAGGTTCACTTCTTTACGAGTAGTTCCTCCTAGCGTACCTTTAGAAACATTAAGAAAGCTTATTGACTATTTTCCAATACCAAAAAGTGAATTTGCTTTAGATCCATCATTTGAAGATACTAATACTCTTAATGTAGAACATAAGGTTGTTGAACCGTATGCCAAAAAGGAAAATACAGCTATATTTAAAAATCTTCAAAAATTTCAAAGTGTAGGCCTAGTTGTTCCGGTTGATGCAGGTTATATGTATTTCGCTGCAATGAATTCAAAATCTTGTAAACTTACTGCTTTAGGATATCATTATTGGAAACTGATAAAAGATAGAAGAATATAATGATTTAACACTCAAATAAATGACAGTTTAATTAATTTTAACTACGATAAAAGATAGGAATATAAATAATGAACATTATGACTTATAGAGATAAAATTAAAACAATTGTTAATATTGATAATAAATTAGATTTATTTAAAAACTATATAATAAATCAAATTACTAAACTAAATGAGGAACAAACCTGTGAAAAAGCAATAAATCCGCTCGATTATGCTCAGTGGTCTAATGCAGAAAGAGAAGAATTTGATGACAAATGGGATTATATAGGTTCTGATGCAATAGAAAATTTATTTAGTGAAATGGGCTGGCAATACTCAGAATTATCCAAACAACGCTCAACATCCAAATCAAGCATTTCAGATTGCGTTTATGTGTATTATGGCTTTAATGACGCCTGGAAAAAAATCAAAGACTGTGATACTGTAGATTTTTGTTATGCAATGATAGCATTATCGAAAGAATTATATACAGCTACATATATTGGTAAATTCTTAACTAATATAACTTCAAATGGACTTGATAAATATGACTTGATTGAATTAAAAAATACAGTATTAAATGCAAGAAAACCTACTATATTTGTAGCTATGTGGTTTTCAGATAAAATGAACTTAGCAAAAGAACAAATCATAGGCGCAATAGAATCATATGGCTTTGAAGCAGTTATTATGAATGAAAAGCAATATAACAATTTTATAATGCCTGAAATGTTTTATGAAATTAATGAAAGTACATTTGTTATTGCAGATTTTACTAGGGGTAGAAAAAGTGTTTATTTTGAAGCTGGTTATGCAAAAGCTTTAAACAAAGAAGTTATTATGACGTGTAAAAGCGGAGATTTTTCAGATGATCATTTTGATACCGAACAAATAAATCACATTCTTTGGGATGATGAAAAAGATTTATATTCAAAATTGCTAAAACGAATTCAAGCTACTGTATACAAAATAAAATCGCCAAACAATAATACTTCCTTACCAATAATTTAGGTAATTTCTTATGTTATAGGAATCTTATTTTAATTGGAAATAAAAAAATGTTCATAAATGAAACTTATAAAAACTCTGCCAGATCCATGGGCTTTTATAAGTTTCTATTTTGACCACAATGACACAGAAAAACGTTATTTGTTGGTCAAAGTAAAAATTCTAAAACTCGATTTTCTACTTAAGATTGGTCTGCAAAATCATCACTGCCTTAAAATTAATGAAAAAATTGTTTAGTGGAAAATTAAAAAATGTAATATAATAATTGTACTTGTTGGAAAATACATTACTAGTGCATCAGTATTTAAGAAATAAATTAGAATAATATCAAAAGATAACAATGTTCCTATTTTTTGTATATATTTTAGGTACAGATTCTAATAGCTCGTATATAGTTGTTACATTGGAATGTGACAAAATCGAGAATGAAAAAATAATTAATCAAAAAATTCATATTGTAAATATTTATTTCTCAATGTAATTTTAATATTTCACAAGATTTTTAATAATAAAAATTTAATAAATTCTTTAACTAAAGTAACTTTAAAAATAATAACAGTTATAAAAATAATAATATAAAGAATCAAAAATAGCCTTGGAATTATTTTTTCCGATTGGGTAAAAGACCTATATTTCTTTTTATTTTTACCTTCGCCTAATGCAATCCATTCAGCTTTAAAAATGGAAACAGGTAGAAATTGTTCCAACCTATTCAATACTTCGAATTTCCCTGCATTCAATTGCCCATATGATACCAATAAACTATTCCAAGATAAACATAATATCCCCCCTACTAATGAGAAAGCACAATAATATATATAGAGATAACTACTTTCTACCTTTGCTCCAGTTATTATACCTAACATAGAAATTAAAACGCCATTCGCCGTTAAAAAGAATGTATTCATAGCTTGTCTTCTTAGAATGAGAGATTCTGATGTTTGAAGTAATAATTTATATTCTTCTAATAGTAGTTTTTGACTCTCAATATCATTTTTTAATGATTCTTTATCGTTGAAAAGATTTTTCTCAATTTTTTTATTAATATCTAATTCAATTTCAATAATACTCTTTAGTTCATCATCAGTAATAATTTTCATATCATCTATCTCATTTGGCAAATTGAAACTTTCATCAAGCTTAATAACATATATTTTCTTATTAGCTTTTTGAGCTATTTTTAATTCCCAACTTATATTTTTACTTTGATGCGAATATTCTCCTACAATAACTATAATAAAATCTGATTTAATAATACTATATAGAGATAAAATTCTCCATATAAGCCAATGAGACTGATCTAATTTTAATATTTCTAATTTTTTATATTTTTTTATTCTATCAATAAATGTGTCTATTTTCTCTTTATCACCAAATGAATGAATTAGAAATGCTTTCATATAAGTAGGCTCCCTTTATAATAATACTAATTATTATTATTCAAAATTTAATAAATATGCGGTCATACTCAATGATATTTTTTATATCATGCCCCAATATTTACGACTTAGATAGTATAACATAAAATTTTCATGTTACAAACATCCAATTAAGTAAAATATATTACAGTAATTTGAATAATCATTAGATATTATGCTTTACATATAGGATGGTAAAAATAAATGTGAATGTAGCATTGCTAAAAATACAAATGCAAATGTATGCGCTTCAGAAACATTTTGATGTTCATCTCTTACATAAAAACGAACTGCATTCACCACTTTATCTGTTATTTTCGCTATTATTGATGGAGAGACCTCTATACCATATAGCTCATCGAGCTCGCATCGAAATGTCTCTTATAGATATTCAATGTGCACACAAATCAGTTATTTTTTATCTAACTCACTACAGTCTGTTTCATATTTTTGAATTGCTCTTGGCTTAAATTCTGATTTTCCATCTTTTGGAACGTCATAAGTATCTCCAAATAGCTACTTCCATCATCATTTTAGAATAAACATTTCGATAATTCTCTTCCCTTTTCCATTTCGTTATCAAATCTTTCATACGCCACTCTGTCTTGGCGTTCATCTATTTCAGCTTCAAGCAATTGTTGCATAACATCTTTCAATAATTATTGTATCAATCCATTGTTATCAGCAACATCATCTATACTTTTACACTTTTTAATTTCTTCTTGATAATTAATATTTGACACTTTTATTTTGAATCCTCACTTATTATGTTCAAGTATATTTAATTCTTTACAAGATAATCATAACTAATTTTACATGTTCTATACAATTGGCGGAGCTACCCCGTAACAATAAAAAACACGACCATCTGCAAGTAGCTATTCAAGCCACATACAGATGGTCGTGGATTTTATGGTGGAGGCGAGGGGTATCGAACCCCTGTCCGAAAGCAGCTGAATTTACCTTTCTCCGAGTGCAGTCTAAGTTTTAAGATTCCCCAAAAGCATCGCCCTTAGACAGGCTATACTTTCCGGTAGCTTCATAAATACCCCTCTAGCTCAAAGCTTTGCTAGGCTTCGTTTCCCACTTAAATGACACCAGTGATCCAAGCCGTAGGCAACCTGGGCTGATGAACAGCTTTAAACTAAGCTGCTAATGCAAAATTGTCTTCTGCGTTTACATTTAGTGCATACTTTATTAACGAGGCTCCATGCGTCCCTCGACTCGCTTAATAAACCCATCCCACCCCCGTCGAAGCCAAAACGCCCCCAGGTCAAAGATGGTTTAAAAACATATTCGGTTTTCAAAGAAATGTTCATCTTGTATAACCTATTCTATATCAATCACTACTAACTGTCAACTGGTACATTGTTACTCAGTTAGAACGAGCACTCATTTAACCTTGCATTATTACTACAACTTTGTATATTTTGATTATTTTCCAGATTTTTAATTTTCAATTCAATTTCTTAATTAGAAATCATAAATATTTTTGTACAGAAGACATTATCATAGTTCTTCCGAACAAAAATATTTGCTGTTTTCAAAAGAGTATTGATTTGTGTTTCTACTTTACTTCCATTGCAACCATTGTGCAGTCATCTTTTAACTTTCCGGCATCTAAAATACTATCGCTTAAAAATCCGTCTAAATAATTTTTAAATTCAAATATACTTGCATCTTCCATATATTCTTGTATTATTCTATCTTCATCTAAAATAAAATCTAATCCATCTGTAAAGAAGAAAACTTTATCTCCTGATTCAAAAGAAAGTATTTGTTCACAAAATTCACTGTTCTCAAACATTCCTAGGAAAGGACCTTCAACTATCTTTTCTTCTATCCCTTGTCCTTTCTTTTGAAAAAGGAATTGATTAATTCCCGCTCCAACTACTTTAAGTTCATTTTTATTAAAGTCCATACTAAAACAACATATAGCTATATAATTTTCTTCATAGTATTTAGTTAACTTCTCATTCAGATTTTTTACTATATCCATGGGTTCATGAACCTTAGCAACTTCTTGAGAACACAAAACATCAAATGCAGAAATATTTAGAGCTGCTGATATTCCTTTCCCCCTGACATCTGTAATTATCCCCAGTATTCTACTTTCACTTATTTCATAAATTCTATAAAAGTCACCACTTATCGTATTTCCCGGGACATAAACACTGGTAGTATTAATAAATTTTTGAGCAGGGAAGGTATTTTGCAATGTGTTTTTTTGAAATTCGGCAGCTTTTCTTATCTCTTGCTTCATCTCAGTAATATCTCTTATAACTGCTATAATTGCAGCCTTGCCCTCATACACTATATAACTATATGAAATCTGTAAATTAACTAATTTATTATTTGAAAGATAAAATTCATAATCATATACATCTTTGATTCTTTTTTCTGTTATTATAGTTCTAAATCTTTTGTGCAAAGCCTTTTTATATTTTTCTTGAAAGCGGTTATATACATTACTTCCAATCAACTCATTGTAACTTATTCCAAATATATTACAAGTCTCGTTATTAGCTAACACAATTTTATTATCCACAATTATAACTACAGCCTCTGGTGAACTATTGATAATTTGCTTATATCTTTCTTTGCTGTCTTTAAGTATTTTATCAAGAATCTTCTTTTCTGTAATATCACGAAGTCTCTCAACAATAAACAATAATTCTCCATCTTCTCCCATTACAGGATTATAACATACATCCATAAATTTATTTAATTCTGGAATGTATCTTTCTCTTGATAACATTTCTTTAGTTTCTATAACTTCTTCAAAAGAACAATCCACGCATTTCTCTTTCCTTGCTAAAATTTCATAGCACATCTTTCCATTGACTTCTTCTGGCATCTTTTTATAGAAATTGTATCCAGCTTCATTAAAGAAAGATATTGTATAATCAGTGTTATATACTTTTATTACATCTGGAATTCCATTTAATATCCCCTTTAATTCTTTCTCTAGCTTCTTACGTTCAGTAATATCCATAGCAATTACTAGGACAAAGTTTTTTTCACCCTTACTGAAAATAGATATATCTGATTCAACAAAGATACTTTTTTTATCTTTTGTTCTTAGTATCAATTCAATTTTATTGATACTTTTTTGATATATTAACTTTCTAAATATCCCAGCTTTATCTTTCCAATTATCCCCTTTTAAAATATCTGAAGGTAGTACGTTTCTAAGTTCATCTTTAGAATAACCTAAATCACTACAAAATTTATTATTAAAATCAACAAAGTATACAGGGGTAAATTCTTTATCCAATTCTATAACAAATGCTAGTTCATTTATCTTATCCCAAATTTCTTTATAACTAGTTTCATTTAACTTTACGTCTTCATCTAATATTAATGCTTTTTCTTTACCTTCATACATAAATCTATAAGTCCTTTCAATCTGATTTATTAACTTATTAAATTCTCAGATGCTTTTTATGGACATATTTCAAATACTTTATCTAACCTTGTTAATTTAAATAATTTCTCGACTTCAGGTTTTAATGATTTTAATTTTACGCTGCCACCATTTTCAGCGCACTTTTTATAAATTGCTACTAATGCACCAAGACCAGTACTATCTATAAAAGTACAATCATTAAAATTAAATATAAAGTTCTTTTGACCTCCATCAATTAGGCTATTTATTTTCACTCTAAAATTTGCCACCTCATCAACAATAAAATCCTTAGGTATATTTATTTCCATCTACTATCACCTCATATTTTAAATCTTTCTACAAGTTTAGTTAATTCTTCAGCCATAGCACTTGTTTCCTCAGCTGTCGCTGTCAAATTATTAATTGCATTTGCCTGTTCTTCTGTCGCTAAAGACACATTTTCACTATTGGCAGAGTTACTTTCTGTAATTGTAGCTATGTCATTAATAAGCTTTATTACTTTATCTGATGACGCTACTTCATCACCAGTAATATCAAGTATCTCATTTACATGTCCTGCTATATTTTCTATTGCGTTAATTATGTTAACAAACGCCTTATCTGTTTCTGATACTATCTTAACTCCATTGTCAACTTCTTCTTTCGCTCTCTCCATTGCAGATACTGCATTTTGTGTTTGTTTAACCATTTCCCTAACTAATATAGCGATTTCTTTCGCTCTATCATTTGACTCTTCTGATAGTTTCCTAACCTCATCAGCTACAACACTAAATCCTTTACCGTGTTCCCCTGCCCTAGCTGCCTCAATTGCTGCATTTAATGCTAAAAGATTTGTTTGCTCCGCAATGGAATTTATTGTATTTATGATCCCATTTACTTTGGTTGATAGGCCACTTAATGATTCAAGTGACTGTGCAGTTTCATCACTTCCAATACTGATAATATTCATTGCCTTTACTGTTTCTTCTACTTTTTCTCTTCCAAGGTCCGCTACAGCCATAGTATTTGCAGCATTTGAACTTGTTGATTTTGCTCTATTTTGAGCTAATTGAACAAGGCTTGAAAGCTGTACTAAAACTTTAGAAACATCAACTATAGACTCATTCTGCTTTTCTGCATCTTGTGCTACTTGTGTAACTGTTGCACTAATTTCTTCAGTTGCAGAACTGATTTCTTCTGATGATGCTGCCATCTCTTCTGACGCTGCATTTAAATTTTCTGCGGCATTGGTTACACTTCTGACTATTTCATCTTGATGTTTTATCATTTCATTAAATGAGTTTCCAAGTTCCTCTATCTCATCTTTACTCTTTATGCTAATCCTAACAGTTAAATCTCCATCACCCGCACGTTTCATTAACTTTTCTAAGCTTTTAATTGGATTAATTATCCCTTTAGTTGAATACAAATAAGCACATAGCATTGCAACAATAATCGATATTATAACAATAATTATTGTATTATATCTAATTCCTAGCGCAGCTGACATATATTCATTATATTCTGCTGTCACTGCAATTACCCAATTATCTGCAGGTTGAAAAACAACATATTTGTATTTATTTCCATAAGTGTAGAAACCTTCTGAGGATTTTCCTGCCTTCATTTCATTAATTATTAATTTTAAATCCTCACCTGCATTATCACTTGCATTTTCTTTTAAAATCTTACTACTATCTGGATGATAAACAATTAATCCATTTTTATCAATCATATATGCATAACCATTTTGTCCAACTTTAATTCTAGCTGCATAATTTGAAATACTTTCAAATTTAATACTTCCAACTAAAGTTCCAATTAATTTACCATTTTCTTTTAACGGATAAACTATAAAAATTGCTGGATTACCAGTGAACCTGGATATTAGTACTTCGCTAACTACCTCATTCCCACTGCTTAACGCTTGTTTCATGTATTCTCTATCACTTAAATCTATGTCTGGCTCTTTTGTCTGGTTATCAATAATAACTTTACCATAAGCATCTGTAATAATTAACACTTCCATGAAATCCTTATTTTTATCTTGAACATTCTTTATGTATTGAAATGCTGTATCAATATTCTCAGTATTTGAATTTTGTATAGCTTTCCCTAGGTCACTATTTAAACTTGCCACTTCTAATGAATGTTTTACTGATACTATGGTTTCATCAATCAAAACAGATGTACTCGAAGTTTGTTCTTTTAATTGTTGTTCAACGGACGCTTGTATTGATCTACTAGCCATTTCGTATGATATGACTCCTAATATCCCCATTGGTATAGAAATAAGCACAAAAAAAGTAATCATTAATTTTATTTTTAAAGAAATTTTCATTAAATTTTCCCCTTTATATGTACAATATTGATTGAGTATTAATTATTTACTTTAAACACTTCAATCATTTATATCTTGTAGAAGATATTTTTTCATGATTATGGTGTTACCACTAAATATTAGTTCATCAGCATAGGAATTAATAATAAATAACCCTCTTCCTGATTCATCTAGTATTTTTTCTTCACTAATTTCTTCATGTAGTTTTTTGTCTTTTACTCCTTGTCCACAATCTTCCACTTTAATGCTTAATAAGTTATCTTTCACTTCCCACTCAACATATATTGGTTTATTTTTATCACTATTATTACCATGAGTATAAGCATTGGTGATTGCTTCAGATATAATCAATTTTATTTCAAAATGCTGATTCCTTAATTCTAGGGCTTTCATGATATAATCTAGCTTTTGACTAGTTTCACTCACCCCATAGAATACCACTTTACCACTGGTATCCGACATATTCATAATCCCTCCTCTTGCTAAAATATAATTACTCTAAAAAAATAATTTTTAAATTTTATAATATACAACTAGAATCACTCTTTATTATCACACTTATTTCACTATTTTTCAACATATGACAATATACTTAATAATTTCTAAAAATATATATACTCTTATTAAAATAAATATTTCAGTGTTAATTTCTGTATCACTTATCTTTGCAAAAAAATAACTGCTATAGACATTTTAATTATCTATAACAGTTATTTTTTAGTTATGTTTTTAATTATTATTACTTTAATAAAGATAGCTTATTATGCAGTAACTGCAGAACTATCAAACTCTTCGCTTTTTTGCTCTACTATTTTATTTACAAATTTTTCACCATAAGGCAAGAAGAATTGTATAAACGGTCCTGTTGATAACATTGATATTACTGTACCAAGACCAATTTTTCCTCCTAAAACAAATCCAATAATTAAAAATCCACCATCCAAAGCTATTCTAATCCATCGGTATTCTATCTTTGTTTTATCTTGTATTATAAATGGCACAATATCATTTGGAGCAACACCTACATTTGCCGCTGATAAAATTGAAAATCCTATAGCGATTATTAAACATCCAAATACTACTAATAAAGCTCTTATCATATAGTTATAAGATTCAACCGGAAAATACGAAACTACTTTTACTCCTAAATCTATGATTGGTCCTACTCCAATTACACAGATAAGTGTTCCTATTTTTATACGATGCCTATCTACTACTAATATAATAGTAAATAATATTAGTAGTATAATCATGTTGGCGATTCCAGGCGTTACTTCTGCTGCTCCACTTATTAATTTTACTATCCCTATATTCTTTAATCCTGTTTTATTTAACAAGAACGCTAGACCTTGAGTGAATACAGTAAATGGATCCGAACCAATGTTAGTCTTTAGAAATAATGCTACTCCAAATTGAATTATACTCATTCCAACAAAAAATAAGACTAACCTTTTAAGTAAATTAATTGCTTTGTTCATGTTTTTTCTCCTTTATTATATAATTTATTTTATTAATCAGGATGCCTGTAAAATTTTTCCACGCAAAAAAAGCACTAACTAACATAAACATCCTCAAATATCTATGTATAGTTAATGCCTGCCTACCAGTAACATACTATATCATGAATTAACTCTACCATATTTGCAATTATCCGTCAATAACCGCATTAATATTTCATAAAAAATCAGTTTCATTCATTTAGGCATATGAATGAAACTGATTCTAATTATTTGGCTCTATTTTCCTTGTAAATATTCATCTATTGCTTTAGCAGCTTTTTTACCTGCACCCATAGCTAATATTACTGTGGCAGCTCCTGTAACTGCATCTCCTCCAGCATAAACAGCTTCTTTAGTAGTAAGACCTGTTTCTTCTTGAGCTACTATACATCTTCTCTTATTAATTTCTAAACCTGCAGTTGTTGAAGAAATTAATGGATTTGGTGATGTTCCAAGAGACATTATTACAGTATCTACATCCATAACAAATTCTGATCCTGGAACTTCAACTGGACTTCTTCTACCAGATGCATCTGGCTCTCCAAGTTCCATCTTAACGCATTTCATACCTTTAACCCATCCATTTTCATCAACTAGGATTTCTGTTGGATTAGTTAATACATCGAAGATTACTCCTTCTTCTTTAGCATGATGTACTTCTTCTACTCTTGCTGGAAGTTCCGATTCTCCTCTTCTATACACAATATGGCTTTCTGCACCAAGTCTTAAGGCAGTTCTTGCTGCATCCATAGCAACATTTCCTCCACCAACTACTGCAACTTTCTTTCCAGCTCTTACTGGTGTATCATATCCATCTACAGCAGCTTTCATTAAGTTTACTCTTGTTAAAAATTCATTAGCAGAGCATACTCCATTAGCATTTTCTCCTGGTATCCCCATGAACTTAGGAAGACCTGCTCCTGAACCAATAAATACAGCTTTAAATCCTTCTTCTTCAAATAATTCATCTATTGTTATAGTTCTACCAATTATAACGTTAGTTTCAATTTTAACACCAAGCTTTTTAATATTTTCAACTTCATTTTTAACTACTTTTTCTTTTGGAAGTCTAAATTCAGGAATACCATATTCTAATACTCCTCCTGCTTTATGAAGTGCTTCAAATATTGTTACGTCATATCCCTTTTTAGCTAAATCTCCAGCACAAGTTAACCCTGCTGGTCCACTTCCTATAACTGCAACTTTAATACCATTTTTAGTTTCTGTTGCACTTAAATCAACATTATGTGATGCTGCCCAGTCTGCTGTAAATCTCTCAAGCTTACCAATAGACACTGAGTCGCCTTTTATTCCTAATACACATTTTCCTTCACATTGCTTTTCTTGTGGACAAACTCTTCCACAAACTGCAGGAAGTGAGCTATATTTCGAAATTTCTTTCGCTGCTTCTTCAAAATTTTCATCCTTAAGATGTGAAATAAAACCAGGAATATTAATTGATACCGGACATCCCTCTACACACTTTGGAACTTTACAATTCAAACATCTTAAAGCTTCTTTTGTAGCTTCTTCTTCATTATATCCAAGACAAACTTCTTCAAAGTTTGTTGCTCTAACCTTTGGGTCTTGTTCTCTTACAGGTATTCTAACCATTCTTTCTTTCATATCCATTATTTATCACCTCCGCAACCGCAGCCACCATGATTGTGCGTGTTACCTTCTTCAACTTTTAATTGTGCTTTTCCTTCTTCACTTTTATACATAGTTTGTCTTCTCATTGACTCATCATAATTTACTAAATGTCCATCAAATTCTGGTCCATCAACACAAGCAAACTTAACTTCGCCTCCAACTGTTACTCTACATGCGCCACACATGCCTGTACCATCAACCATTATTGGATTTAAGCTTACTGTTGTTGGAATATTTAATTCCTTAGTTAACATAGAAGTAAATTTCATCATTATCATTGGTCCAATGATAA
>NZ_MZGT01000099.1 GCF_002029255.1 Clostridium chromiireducens | reverse complement strand
GAGTTACCGGACCTACCGGCGATACAGGTGTTACTGGTCCAACTGGCGATACTGGTGCAACAGGATCTACTGGCGATACTGGAATAACTGGAGCTACAGGTGATACCGGAGCAACAGGTCTAACTGGTGATACTGGAGCAACCGGACTTACAGGTGATACCGGAGCAACAGGACCTACAGGTGACACCGGAGTTACAGGTCCAACTGGCGATACTGGAATAACTGGAGCTACTGGAGACACAGGTGCAACAGGACCTACTGGTGATACTGGAATAACTGGATCTACTGGAGACACAGGTGCAACAGGACCTACTGGTGATACTGGAGTAACTGGACCTACAGGTGATACTGGAGTAACCGGTGCTACTGGAGATACCGGAGTAACCGGACCTACTGGTGATACTGGAGTTACAGGTCCAACTGGCGATACTGGAATAACAGGAGCTACAGGTGATACCGGAATTACCGGCCCTACTGGAGACACTGGAGTTACCGGACCTACTGGTGATACTGGAATAACTGGAGCTACAGGTGATACCGGAGTTACCGGACCTACCGGCGATACAGGTGTTACTGGTCCAACTGGCGATACTGGTGCAACAGGACCTATTGGTGATACTGGAGCAACCGGCCCTACTGGAGACACTGGAGTTACCGGATCTACTGGTGATACCGGAGTTACCGGACCTACAGGTGACACAGGTGCAACAGGACCTACTGGTGATACTGGAGCAACCGGACTTACAGGAGATACTGGCGATACAGGTGTTACAGGACCTACTGGCGATACTGGAGCAACCGGACCTACCGGCGATACAGGTGTTACTGGTCCAACTGGCGATACTGGTGCAACAGGATCTACTGGTGATACTGGAGTAACCGGACCTACTGGAGATACCGGAGTAACTGGATCTACTGGCGATACTGGAATAACTGGAGCTACAGGTGATACCGGAGCAACAGGTCTAACTGGTGATACTGGAGCAACCGGACTTACAGGAGATACCGGAGTTACAGGACCTACTGGTGATACTGGTGTAACTGGACCTACTGGCGATACTGGTGCAACAGGATCTACTGGTGATACTGGTGCAACAGGATCTACTGGTGATACTGGTGCAACAGGATCTACTGGTGTTACTGGTCCAACTGGATCTACTGGTGTTACTGGTCCAACTGGCGCAACAGGATCTACTGGTGATACTGGAGTAACCGGACCTACTGGAGATACCGGAGTAACTGGATCTACTGGCGATACTGGAATAACTGGAGCTACAGGTGATACCGGAGCAACAGGTCTAACTGGTGATACTGGTGCAACAGGACTTACAGGAGATACCGGAGTTACAGGACCTACTGGTGATACTGGTGTAACTGGACCTACCGGCGATACTGGTGCAACAGGATCTACTGGTGATACTGGAATAACTGGAGCTACTGGTGACACAGGTGCAACCGGCCCAACTGGCGATACTGGAGTTACAGGACCTACAGGAGACACTGGACCTACAGGTGATACTGGTGCAACAGGATCTACCGGTGACACTGGAGCAACAGGACCTACCGGTGATACTGGAATAACTGGACCAACTGGAGCCACAGGATCTACCGGTGCAACTGGAGTCACAGGATCTACTGGTGCGACAGGATTTACTGGTGCAACTGGAGCACCTCAACTGGTATTCAATCAAATTACTGGTTCTACTGGAGTATATCCTCCTATTAACACTGAAGTAACAGTATTATCCGAAACTGTAAACGCAACTGCTGGACAAAATATTAAAATTGATTTGGTTATTGCTATAGACACTATTACAACTGCAAATTCCAGCCAAGTCTTCGATACAAGGCTATATAGAAACGGTACTTTAATTAGTTCAAGAATAATTCAAAGAAATCTTAGCACAGCTGGGACTCAACGTTTCATAGTCCCTAACACTTACGTTGATACAGCACCAACCACTGGTTCTATTCTTTATGAAGTTAGAGTTATTTTTACGACAGCAAATAATGTTACTTCTGCAAGTGCCATTAATAGAAATATTAACTCTATAACTTTCTAATAAATTTTTAACTTTACGGGATGCTTTTTAGCATCCCTTTTTTCAAATTATGTGAAAGTCATAGATTACTTTGATAAATTCGAAATTGTGTGAACTTTATTTTTATATTGGCATATTTTTCATATAACTGGCTAAAGAGTAAACGGTAATTAATTGTAAATCTAAAAAAAAGATATCCTCAAAAGTAATATTGAAGTTAAACAATTCCTCAGTTTAACTTCTCTTTCAACAGTACCAATTAACAACTCTGTCACCTTACTCCTCTTCCTTCTTGAAACCCTGAAATTTACAATATCACTTGGAGTTATTACCCATGAGCTGTAACTTTCACTTATGCTGTCGTAATTACAATGACTAGTACCAATATTAATCCTGCCACTGAAAATACTAGAACTTTAAATATAACAATTTGGGATAATTAAAATGCCCGTATTATATATAGGCAATCTTTTCTTTTTAAACACTTCATTTGTGTCAAAACGTTTTTGATACCATATTATATAATGTAAAACTTAAAAGAAGGTGGTTATTTGATAACTATTAGTCTTTGCATGATAGTTAAAAATGAAGAAGATGTAATAGCAAATTGCTTAGAATCTGTAAAAGATATAGTTGACGAAATAATAATTGTAGATACTGGTTCTCAGGATAAAACAAAAGAAATTGTAGGAAAATACACTTCAAAACTTTATGATTTTAAATGGATTGATGATTTTTCAGCCGCAAGAAATTTTGCTTTTAGTAAAGCTACTAAAGATTATATTCTTTGGCTAGATGCTGATGATGTTGTATTACCTGAGGATGCAGAAAAATTTAAAATATTAAAGGAAACATTAGATCCTTCTGTTAATTCTGTAACAGCAAAATATAATATAGGATTTGATGAATATGGAAATGTAACTGCCACTTATAGACGTAATCGCTTAGTTAAAAGAAGTAATAATTTTCAATGGTTTGGTTTTGTTCATGAATATCTCGCAGTTGGAGGAAATATAATCAATAGTGAAATTGCAATTACTCATAGGAAGTTAAAGCAAACTCCAAAACGAAATCTTGAAATTTATCAAAATAAATTAAAAGAAGAAAGAGTTGAATTTACACCAAGAGATATTCTATACTACGGTAATGAATTATATGACCATAGAATGTTTGATGAAGCTCTCAAATACTATAATCAATTTCTGGACTCAAAGCAGGGTTGGTTTGAAGATAATATCAGAGTCTGTGAAAAAATATGCGATTACTATCAATCGATAGATAAGGTAGAATATGGGAGAAAATACGCATTTAGGAGCTTTGAATATGACACTCCTAGAGCTGAGGCTTGCTGTAAAATAGGCTTTTCTTTTTTGCATGAAAAGAAATATAAGCAGGCAACTTTTTGGTATGAACAGGCTACAAAGCTAGAAAAGCCAAAAGATAGCTGGGGATTTTTCAATGATGCATGTTGGACATGGCTACCTCATTTACAGTTATGTGTTTGTTATGATAGACTTGGAGATCATAAATTAGCATATGATCATAATGAAATTGCTGCTAAATTTAGGCCTGATGATTCACGCATATTATATAACAGAAACTATTTTAAAAGTATAGGAATTGGTTAATAATATTAAATGTGTAGAATATTTCTAAGTTACTTTGCACTTTTATTTAGCTAAAAAAATAATAGATCGATATAAATATATTCGATCTATTATTTACTTTATTGATGCTTAATTCATAAATTCTAGTATCCTTTTTATACCTTCCTTAAACTTAACATTACATTCCCATCCTGTATTCTGTTTTAATTTATCTACAAGCGCCTCAAAACTCATTACCATCTCATTATTATAAGGTATTGCTCCAAATTGCAATTTACTTTTTGATTTACAGACATTTTTCATATCTATTAAAAATTCTTTAAGTCTTCTACTTTCACCACTTGCGATATTGTATATTCCATCAGCACATGAAGTATTTGCAAGCAGATACATTGCTCTAGCTAAATCTTCTACATAAATAAAATCCCACATTTGTTCACATCTTGTTAATTGTATATTTTCATTTTTCATCATCTTATAGAATGTAGACATAACGAGTGTTTTTTCATAGTCATAAATACCATATACACTAAATATTCTTGCCCAGATAAATTTAATATTATTTTCTGCTGCAATCTGGTTAAGAGTCTCATAAGCTTTTAGTTTAGCTTTTCCATATTCGTCTATGGGTTTTAAGCTATGAGTTTCGCTAATTTTTCCTATGCATTTACCGTACTCAGCCTGTGAGCCAGAACCTATGAATGTATCACATCCTAATAACTTAGCTGCTTTCATTGCATTTATTGCAGCGTAATAGTTTTTTTCTTGAATAGCAGCATCATTACGATATGGCAATCTCGTGCCGTTCCAAGCTAGATGATAAAATATATCTGCTTTTTTTAGTTTAATTTTCTCCGTAATCTTTTCTATTTCACTCATATCAATTTCAATAACTGTTAAAAAGTCACTTTTAGGCAATCTATTTAAGTTTTTTGAATTAGGTCTAGCTATAGCTATAACATTAAAATCGTTTTTTAGATATTCTTTAATTAAATGTATTCCTATAAAGCTAGTAGCCCCAGTTATCACTATATTATTTATAACTTATCCTCCCCTTTTTTCTTATGAAATTTTGAATTATAAATTAGTAGAACTAGGTTTATGCTAGCCCTACTGAACTTAGATATTACAAATTTTTATTAACCTATTAAGGTGCTCTCTATCTAAAGGGGGATCTTGATCATATATTGGTTTATTTACAGCAAGTTTTGGATATAAATAAGTAGTATCAGTTAAGGCAATTTCTATAAAACAAGGATTTTCATCTGCTAATACATTTGAACATTTTGAAATTTCTTCGACTGAATTTATTTTTATATATCTTAAACCATAGGCTTCTGCAATTTTTTCAAAATCAGGTGTTATATATCCCATTTCCTTTTTAGTTTGTACAAAATTAGAATTAAGGTACATTTCTTGAAAATGACGGATCATTCCTAATGACTTATTATTAAGTACTATTACCTTAACAGGTATATTTTCTCTTGCTATAAATTGAAGCTCTTGAATATTCATCTGCAATCCACCATCACCATTGAAAGAAATAACATTTTTTCTACTTCCATAATACGCACCAATAGAACATGGAAGTGAATATCCCATTGCACCATGCCCTCCAGAAAAAATCATTCTTTGATTATTTTTAATAACAAAAGACTGAGCTATCCACACCTGATTTTGACCCACGTCAGTTGTTATAATAGAATTATCTGGAACAATACTGGAAAATTCTTTTACAATGTTATTTTCATATTGTGAATCAATATCTTTAAGTTCCTCTTTTATTTTAATACATGCATTTATCCATTTTTTGTAATTAATCTTCAATTTAAATTCATCTGTAATCAATATTGTCATAATTTTATCTAAATCTGCTAAAACTGATATTTCATCATCTTTTATTCTATTTATGAGTTCGAAATTATCAATATCCACCCTTAAAAGCTTAGCATTCTTTGCAAAAATCTTAAGATTGCTGCCCGTTTGTCTGCAATCAAGTCTAGAGCCTAAGCTTATAATTAAATCACTATTTGATATTATAAAATTTGCACATCTATGCCCGTAGGCACCTATAAATCCATAATTGTTTTTAGCAGTACCAGATAATACATCTCTTCCAATCATACTTGTAACAACAGGAATTCCTGTTATATTTGCAACTTTTCTAAACTTTTTAACAACATTTGCAATGTTGATACCATTTCCAGCTAAAATAACAGGCTTTTTAGATGACTTAAGCATTTCTAACATAGTATTTTTCACATTATCATAGTCCAAATTATCCTCTTCACTATTATTTGATTCATAAAATTTTAAATCTTCAGAAATAATATCAGCTCTTTGAATATTCAGTGGAATATCAAGTAAGACTGGTCCTTTTCTACCATTGCAGCTTAGATAAAATGCTTTTTCAAGTTCATATTTAATATCTTTTTCATTTTCAATCTTTGCTGCATATTTTGTAATAGGTTTTACAATACTTACTATATCGGTTTCCTGAAATCCTTTTTGCCTTACAGGCAGACTACCTTTTGATTCATAAGTATTAACCTGCCCTGTAATAAAAACACAAGGTATAGAATCAAAATAAGCATTTGCAATACCAGTAACTAAATTTGTAGCCCCTGGTCCACTAGTAGCGTATGCAATTCCAGGTTTATTTGAAATTTGTGCATATCCGCAGGCTGAAAATGCAGCCCCTTGTTCATGATAATTTAGATGGATTGAAATGTGCTCTTTATATTTGTTAAATGAATCCATAAGGTGTGTTACCATTCCACCTGGATATCCAAATACATCGCTAATTCCTCTCTCAATAAGAAAAGTTACAATATAATCACTTACTTTCACATTACAATTCCTCTCATAATTGGTTATTAACTGCTTCTTTAATTGCATCGGCCATGTAATTTATCATATCATTAGTCATTTCTGGATATACTCCAATCCAAAAACTGTCCCTCATAATTTTATCTGTGTTTGTAAGACTTTCAACAATACGATATCCATTACCAGTTGCTCTCATTTCATCAAAACATGGATGTTTTATTAAATTTCCTGCAAACAGCATTCTCGTTTGAACACCTTTATTTTCAATATATTGAACAAGTTTGTTCCTATCTACTCCTTTTTTACATGTGATAAGAAAACCGAACCAGCTTGGAGCAGAATTCTTACAAGGAATAGGCAGAATAAGTTTATCTTCTACTTCTAATAATTTTTCTCTTAATTCTTTAAAGTTCGTGCGCCTTTTCTCAATAAATGCTGTTAACTTCTTCAGCTGTGCGCATCCAATAGCAGCCTGCATATCAGTTGCTTTTAAATTATAACCAAAATGTGAATATACATATTTATGATCATAGCCTAGAGGTAATTCTCCATACTGCTTGTCAAACCGATGATTACAATAGTTGTCCATTCCTGGAGGACAGACACAATCTCTCCCCCAGTCTCTAAGTGAACGAATTATTTTATTTAATAGTGGATTATTTGTATATACTGCTCCACCTTCACCCATGGTCATGTGATGTGGAGGATAGAAGCTGGAAGTACCAATATCTCCAATAGTACCAGTAAACTTTTGATCTCCATTTAGTGTATATTTTGCTCCCAAAGCATCACAATTATCTTCAATGAGCCATAAATTATTTTTATTGCAAAAATCTTTAACTGAACTTAAGTCAAATGGATTTCCTAATGTATGAGCTACCATAACTGCCTTAGTCCTATCTGAAAGGGCCTTTTCGAGCATTGTTACATCTATATTATATTGAGGAATTGTAACATCTATAAAAACAGGTACTGAGCCAAATTGAATTATAGGAGCTACTGTAGTTGGAAATCCTGCGGCAACGGTAATTATTTCATCCCCCTTTTTAACAGCTCTATTACCTAAAAGTGGTGAAGTAAGTGTCATAAAAGCAATTAAATTGGCACTTGAGCCTGAATTAACGAGACTACAATATTTTATATCTAGAAACTTAGAAAATTCATTTTCAAATTGAGCAGTATATCTTCCTGCTGTAAGCCAAAACTCAAGTGAACTATCCACAAGATTTACCATTTCTTCCTCATCATAAACTCTAGCTGCATAAGGAATTCTTTGTCCTTTTTCATAATTAGATTTTTTATGATATTTATTACAGTATTCACGAACAAGCTTTAGGATTTCCATTTTATATTTTTCTTTATTTAATTCATCTGACATAATTAGTCTCCTTATAGAAAAATTCTATTATCTGCCTACTCATACATTCGTTTACGTCATCTTTTTTTAAATAACACTTTCCCCACTCAACGGTTTTTTCTATTGCAGTTTCTATATTCCATCGCGGTTCCCACCCAAATATAGTTTTTATCTTTGAACAATCCAATTTTAAAAAACTTGCTTCATGAGGACCATCAATAAATTTATTTTGCCAAATCATCCCTTCTCCCCATTTTTTGCAGAACAATCGTACTAAATCTAAAGTTGTTATGCAGTCATAATCATTAGGGCCAACATTGTAATATCCAGAATATTTTATATCTTCATATTGCTTTTGTACTATCATAAGATATGCGCCTATTGCTTCTAGAACATGCTGATATGGCCTAATTGAATAAGGATTCCTTACGCTAATAGGCTGCTTTATTTTAGCAGCTCTAATGCAATCAGGAATTATTCTATCACTTGCAAAATCCCCTCCACCTATCACATTACCAGCTCTAGCTGTAGAAATAGCAGTTTTTTCTTCTGAAAAGAAAGAACTTTTATAACTATGAGTAACGAGTTCAGAACATGATTTACTATTAGAATAAGGGTCAAATCCATCGAGTTGTTCATTTTCACGATATCCCCATTCCCACTCATTATTTTTATAGACTTTGTCTGTAGTGACATTTAAAAATGACTTTACACATTCATTTTTTCTGATACATTCAAGTATGTTAACTGTCCCCATTACATTAGTTTCATAAGTTACGACAGGATTTTTGTAACTATCAATCACAATAGGTTGAGCTGCAAGATGAAATACTATTTCCGGTTTATATTTACCGAAGACTTCCATGAGTTTTTCTAAATCTCTAATGTCTCCAATTATAGAATTAAATTCCTTACCAATTCCAGAAAGTTCAAATAAGTTTGGCTTAGTAGGAGGAGCTAGTGAATATCCTATAACTTCCGCTCCAGATTGGACAAGTATTTTGCAAAGCCAGGCTCCTTTAAATCCAGTATGACCTGTTACTAGAACTTTCTTCTCCTTATAAAAATCAAGATTTATCACCATTTTTTCCATGGTGCATCACCACTTTCCCATAATGCTTCAAGCTGCTGTTTATCCCTCTGTGTATCCATGCATTTCCAAAAACCTTTATGTCTATATGCCATAAGCTCTCCAAGTTTTGCAACAGTTTCTAAAGGAGCTTTTTCGAATACTGTGGCATCACCGTCAATATAATCAAATATTTTAGTATTTAACACCATAAAGCCTCCATTAATCATACTTCCACAATTATCATTCTTTTCGCTAAAGGAATTAATCACATTATCTTTATTTATATCAAGAACCCCAAATTTCTGTTCAATACTTATTGCTGTCATAGTAACTGTTTTTCCATGAGTTTTATGAAATTTAACTAATTCAGAAATATCAACATCGCTAACTCCATCTCCATATGTAAGCATAAATGTGGAATCATTGATGTATTTTTGTATTCTTTTAATACGTCCTCCTGTCATGGTATTAAGACCTGTATCAACTAGAGTAACTTTCCAAGGTTCTGAAAAATTACTATGTACAGTCATCTTATTACTTTTGCCAAAATTAAAAGTAACATCACTTCCATGTAAATAGTAATTTGAAAAATACTCTTTAATAATGTGTGACTTATATCCACAGCAAATTACAAAATCATTGTAACCATAATTAGAATATATCTTCATAATATGCCATAAAATAGGCATACCTCCGATTTCAATCATAGGCTTAGGTCTCAAATGACTTTCTTCTGAAATCCTTGTTCCAAATCCGCCTGCTAATATAACAACTTTCATATATGACGCCTCTATTACTTATTTATATACTTATATGCGTTATAAAAAAAGGTTATGCGAAATAATCAATGATACAACGCTTCCAGCAAAATTAAATAATGTATTTTGTATTCAACTACAATAAGTCATCATAGTATATACTAAACAATTCTTTAGAATGAAATTATATAGTGCTTAATAGAAATAGCATTAAAAATCCAGAACATTATTATTAAATAGAGGTGTAATAAATGACTGTCGAGAAAAAATTAAATAATATTTCATGTAAGAACTATTGTGATATGCATAATATGAAATATTCCATTATAAAAAATGAACATCTTCAAAGATTATATATACCAGATTACAGAGATACTCCAAATTTTATTAATCATGTAGATGTACAATACCCAGAAATTCTTATTTCTGAATTAAACAATGTTAATATAATTGGCTCTAATTATATTATTTTTGATAAAGATAATTTTTGTATTTATGACATTGCACTTAAAGATAATGAGAACAAATTTGATTTGAAAATTAACAATACAATTTCTGTTGAGAAAAATACTACTTGTATTCAATATGAGGAGCCTACTTGTAACATTGAAGAAGGAATAATGCTTATATCTGGCTGCGCTTTTAATTTTTCTCATTTTCACACAGAAGTACTTTCTAAATTATGCCTTATTAATGAGGTTGAAGAATATGCTGATATACCAATATTAATTGATGAAATTTGCTTTAGTATTCCACATTACTTAGAAGAATTACAAATGTTAAATAAAAATGGCCGCAAAATAATTTATCTACGTAAGGGATGTTGCTATAATGTAAAGAAACTCATATATCTTTCAGATTTAGCAATGTACCCAATTGAAATAAAGAGAGGGTACCCACTTAATTATAAAGATTCTATTTTAAACGATTTATGTATTAATCCATTAAATAAAGCATTAGCAATTGAAAATAATATATTTAGAAAAATATATATATCCAGAAGAAATTCATACAATCCTAGATTAGAAAATCAAGATATCATTGAGCAGATTTTTACAGAGCATGGTTATGAAATCATCTATCCTGAATTTATGTCTTTTACTGATAAATTAAATATATTTTCAGAAGCAGAATTCATAGCTGGTCCATTTGGTGCTGGCTTTACAAATATTATATTTGCAAATAAAAACGCAAAAATTATATGCATACAGCCTAAAGCTATAGCATCACCTTGGATTTCTAATATATCTGGTATATTAGGGCAGGAATCATATTTCATAGATGCAGAATTATCTAAAATAACTCCGCACAGATATTGGCAGAACTCATTCAACACTGATGCAGAATTCGTAAGAAATCTTTTAGAACAATTTTAACAAGTATATATCTTAGCGTGCAGGATTATTCTATTAACCTGCACATTTTTATTAAATATACAATACTATAAACTCTATTATGATTAAATTTTCTGTAACACTCACATTATGAAATTCATAAAATGTATTAATTTTATTATGATTCTAATTAAATGATTAATATTACAATATTATTGCCAAATTGAAAGGTGTCTTATAATTAATGTATGTAAAAAAGTTTTAAACAATATTACTTGTAAAGAGTATTGTAATGCTCATAATTATATATATTCTGTTATAAAAGAGGAACACTCTCAAAAAATATATTAACCAAACTATAGTGATATTCCTAAAGCTATTAATTCTATTGATAGTAAATTTCCTGAAATCTATGTGTCAGAATTATGCAATGTAAACATAATTGGTGGAAACTATATAATTTTTGATGATGATAATTTTTGCATTTATGAACTTGCTTTTTCAGATAAAGACGATAAATATGATTTAAAAACTAATAATGTTATTAATTTAAACGATAATATTTTTCTTGTGGGCTATACTGAATCTAATGAAGTCATAGGGGAAGGGATACGCTTCTTCTAATTATTCTCATTTTCAAATAGAAGTAGTCTCTTAATTATTACTTGTGAATGAAATTGAGGAATATAATAATATTCCAATATTAGTTGATGCTGCTTGTTTTTTAATACCTCAGTTAAAACAAGAATTAGATGTGCTAAATAGAGAAGGCAGAAAAATTATTTCTTTAACTTACGGTTATGAATATAAAGTAAAAAAGCTAATATACATTTCAAATTTAGCAAGTTACCCATTAAATCTAAAACCTGGCTTTCTAGTCAAATACGATGACATTATATTCTAGATGGATATCTTTCAGGGCACTCTAATCAGCCATATTATCAAGGTACATTCATGTTAAATGAAGAATATTTAAATAACTTTCTAAGTAATATCTAAAAAACTAAGTAGATGGGGGTAAAGATGAAAGAAAATAAAATCGCATTTATTACTTGTGTAAATGATGAAACTCTATATGAAAAAAGCCTATCATATATTAATAAACTCCAAATACCTATGGGTATTGAACTTGAGATAATAGCTATAAGAAATGCAAAAAGTATGACCTCTGCATACAATGAAGCAATTCAAAAAAGTGACTCTAAATATAAGGTTTATCTTCATCAGGATGTTTATATACAAAATAACAATTTTATAAATGAAATAGTGAATATATTTAAAAAAGACGGAAGTATAGGAATAATAGGTATGGTTGGAGCCAAAATCATTCCGGTATCAGGAATATGGTGGGATGATCCATGTAAAATAGGGACAGTCTATGATAGTCATAGAGGTACTATGGAGTTATTAGCTTTTAATGATATCAATGATTTATATTCAGAAGTCAAAGGAATAGATGGACTTATAATGATAACACAATATGATGTGCCATGGAGAGAAGATATTTTTGATGGCTGGCATTTTTATGATGCTTCACAAAGTATTGAATTTATAAAGCATGGATTTAAAGTTGTAGTTCCTAATCAGAAAATTCCGTGGTGCATTCATGATTGTGGAATTGTAACTACATCAAATGGCTTTGAGAAATATCAAAATATGTTTTTAGATAATTATTCTAAGGATATATTTCCTTTAGTCAGTATACTAATTCCGGCTTACAATCAAACAAAATATCTAAAATTAGCACTTGACTCAGCTCTAAATCAGACTTATCGAAATACTGAAATCATTATATGTGATGACAGTACTAATAATGATGTGCAAACCTTGATTGAACAATATATGTTAAAAACCAATAAAATTAAGTATTTTAACAATGGTGGTCCGCTAGGTGATAGAGGTAAGATTAATCTTGGTAAATGCTTTAAAGAGTCATCAGGTGAATATATAAACTATTTATTACATGATGATCTTTTGAATTTAAATAAAATAGATAGAATGATTAACTATTTTCTCTATGATGATACCTTGTCTTTAATAACAAGCTATAGAAAAATGATTGATGAAGATGGTAATTATTATAATGATAATTTTAGAACAGTCCGCCAGTATCCCTATGATGTCCGCTTAACAGGAGAAGAATCAGGAAAGAAAATTCTTTTATCAATGATTAACTATATTGGTGAAATGACTACTGCTATGTTTAGACGAAAAGCTCTAGAATTTGACTGCGAAAAATATAACATTATAGATTATGATAAAAATGAAATATATTGCCTAGGCGATATATCCTTGTGGTTAAAATTATTACAGAAAGGGAATATGATTTATATTTCCGAACCTTTAAGCAATTTTAGAATTCATAGTTCTCAAAGCATTCAAGATACTACGTTAATCTTTTGGGCTTCAATTGACTTTTTTAAAATGATTATTTCTTCATATGAAAATAAATTTTTCCTTAAGGATAAAAAGGAACTTATCCAATGTCTTATGGCATGGTATAAAGAATATCATGGAGACTTAATTAGATTTATTGAACAATATAATAATGACTCTGAAAATAACTCAGAAGTAATTAAACTTAAAAATGAATATATAAGT
>NZ_MZGT01000098.1 GCF_002029255.1 Clostridium chromiireducens | reverse complement strand
ATATTATAATATTATTAAACAATAATAACTATTAATTAAGGAGGCATATTTATGGTAAAGGTATATACTACCAATAGTTGTCCTTGGTGTGTTAAAGCAAAAAATTATCTTAGATCAGAAAATATTGAGTTTGAAGAACTAAATGTTCAAGATGACATGAACGCTAGAGAAGAAATGATAAGTAAATCTAAGCAAATGGGTGTTCCTGTTCTTGATATTGATAATAATATTATTATAGGATTCGATAAAACTGCTATTTTAAAGGCTCTAGGCAAGTAATTGAGAGGCGATATTTCGCCTCTTTATTTTTTTATAGTATCTAAATATTTCTTTTAAATTATATCTTTATATATAATTACATTATTAACTCTATTATTTCTTATTTAATATATATTTCTCAGCATTTAGTAATGCAATTGTACCATCTGCAACAGCAGTTGTTATTTGCCTGTATCTCTTCTGTCTAACATCTCCTGCAGCATATACACCTTTAATGTTTGTTTGCATATCTTCATCCGCTATTATATACCCTTGAGCATTTAAGTTTAGATAATCTTTTATAAATTCAGTTCTTGGCTCAGTTCCAATGCACCCAAAAACTGCATTCATCTCCAAACTGCGAACTTCTTGTGTTTTCGTATTCTTAATAGTTACTGATTGCAAAAACTCATTTCCACTTGCTTCTATCAAATCTTCATTCAACAGTACTTCTATTTTAGGATGATTGAATACTTCATCTATTAATGCCTGCTCACCTTTAAAATAATCATATCTTCTTATTAAATATACTTTTTCAGCAAATCTAGTTAAGAATATCGATTCCTCTAAAGCCGAATTTCCACCTCCCACAACAGCTACCCTTTTCCCCTGATAAATTGCTCCATCACAAATTGCACAATAGTGTATTCCTCTTCCTGAAAATTCGCTTTCTTGTGGGATAGGTAACTTTTTAGGGGCTGCTCCTGTTGCAACTATCACTGCTTTAGGTTCATATATATATGATTCAGTCTCAATTGTCTTTTTATCATCTGATATATCTATATTTTGAATTGAATCAAATTCATCAATTATAGCTCCAAGTTCTCTTGCCTGCTCTTGAAATATATCTGCTAAATCTCCACCATCTATACTTTTAAATCCTGGATAATTCTCTATTGTATAACTATTTCGAACTTGCCCACCTACAATCTCATTTTCTAATAGTAATACATTTAATTTAGCCCTTCCTGCATACATTGCCGCTGTGAGTCCTGCTGGACCTCCACCAATTATGATTAAGTCTAAATTCCTTTTCTCTTTACTCATTTTAATCTTTCTCCTATTCTCAATACATATCATAAATAAATTATAACATATAACTTATTTATAATAATATTTAATAAAATGAGCTGCTTCAATATTCTCGTTATCTTATGCTCTGAAACAGCTCATTATATTTGATCAATTTTTATTCATTTCTAAATTACTTTCAACTAACCTTTTAAATACAAGTATATTTTCTGATTCACTAACTTTTACTCTATCTCCAATTTTAATATTTCCCTGTAAAATTTCTTCGCTTAATCTATCTTCTATTTCTTTTATAATGAGCCTTCTTAATGGCCTTGCACCATAATCAAGATCAATACCCTTACTCAATAAGAATTTTCTACTGTCATCTTGAAACTCCAAGTATATTTCTCTTGCTTCAAGCCTTTTCCTTATAGAATCAAGCATTAAATCTACAATTTGATTTAAATCTTCATCACTTAATTTGTGGAATACTATAGTATCATCTATTCTATTTAAGAACTCTGGTCTGAATTTTTGCTTTAACTCACCTAATATGTTTTCTTTCATTTTTTCATACTCGGTTTCATCGCCAGCGCTAGTTGTGTTAAATCCTATACTCTTCTGCTTTTTTATTTGATGCGCTCCAACGTTTGAAGTCATTATTATAATTGTATTCTTGAAATTAACAATCTTACCCTTTCCGTCAGTAAGTCTACCATCTTCCATAATTTGAAGTAATATATTGAACACTTCTGGATTTGCTTTCTCAATCTCATCTAAAAGCACTATTGAATACGGCTTTCTTCTAACAGCCTCTGTAAGCTGACCTCCATCTTCATATCCTACATAACCTGGTGGAGATCCTATTAATCTAGATACAGAATGACTTTCCATATACTCGGACATGTCAACCCTTATAATGTTATTCTCATTACCAAACATTGCTTCTGCAAGTGCCTTAGAAAGTTCTGTTTTACCAACTCCAGTCGGTCCCAAGAATATAAAACTTCCAATCGGTCTACTAGGGTCCTTTATTCCAACTCTTGCTCTTCTTACTGCTCTAGCAATAGACTTCACTGCCTCATTTTGCCCAACAACTCTTTTGTGAAGTATGTTCTCAAGGTTTAACAATCTCTCACTCTCAGATTCTGTTAACTTTTGAATTGGAATCTTTGTCCATGATGATACTACGTTAGCTATTTTTTCTGCATCTACAACTAGTAATTTAATTGAGTTCTGAGTATCCCAATTATTCTTCATATTACTTAATTTATCTTTTAAAGTTCTTTCTTTATCCCTTAGATTTGCTGCTCTCTCAAAATCTTGGACTCTTATAGCTTCTTCTTTTTCTTTACTTATATTCTCAATCTTCTCTTCTAAATCCTTTAAATCTGGTGGTGCTGTTAAATTTTGTATTCTTACCTTTGCTGCTCCTTCATCAATTAAATCAATAGCTTTATCTGGCATAAATCTATCTGTTATATATCTATCTGATAAATTTACAGCCGCTTCTAGTGCTTCATCTGTAATCTCAACTCTATGATGGGCTTCATACTTATCCCTTAATCCTTTTAAAATTTCTAACGTCTCTTCTTTAGTAGGCTCTCCTACCGTTATTGGCTGAAATCTTCTTTCAAGAGCAGAATCCTTTTCTATATACTTTCTGTATTCATCAATTGTTGTAGCACCAATGCATTGAATTTCTCCTCTTGCTAAAGCTGGCTTTAATATATTTGAAGCATCAATAGCACCTTCTGCTCCTCCGGCACCTATTATTGTATGAATTTCATCAATGAAAATAATAATGTTTTTATCCCTAACTATTTCTTCCATTGTTTTTTTAAGTCTTTCTTCAAATTCTCCTCTATATTTTGCACCTGCTATCATCGATGTTAAATCTAAAGAAACAACTCTCTTATTTTTTAATATTTCAGGAATATTTCCTTCAACTATTCGCTGAGCTAACCCCTCAACTACAGCAGTCTTACCAACTCCTGGTTCACCTATTAAACATGGATTATTTTTGATTCTTCGGCAAAGAATTTCTAGCAATCTTTGTGTCTCATTATCTCTTCCAATCACAGGATCTAATCCGCCTTCTCTAGATAAAGCTGTTAAATCTCTACCATACTTATCAAGCATAGGTGTATTGGCCTTTTTATTATCCATAGTACTTTTGTCACTTACTTTATCTTCATAATTGCCAGATAAAAATACAACTAATTCCTCACTTATGACTGCAAAATTTATATTTAAACTCTTCAGAATTGTATAAGCCATTCCTTCTTCTTGATTAAGTAATGCTAATAGGATATGTTCCGGGCTTACATATTTATGATTTAACTTCTTAGCTGCCGCAAAACTTTCATCTACTAATCTTTTTGTTCTTGGTGTTAATAAAATATTATCATCTGTTCTCTTAATATCTCCATAACCCAAATATCTTTGTATCATCGTTCTAATTTTATCACTATCAACACCATGCTTTTTTAGCAATTTGGCTGAATATCCGTCTTCTTTTAAAATACCTAGAAGCATATGTTCGGTTCCAACGTAACCGTGCTTAAACTTTTCAGATTCATTTTCAGCCTCTAGAATTACCGCTTGAGCCCTTTCTGTTAATTTATTGTATTCCATATCTTTCAAACCTCCTATCTTTTCGTCATGTCAATATTTCCTTTACGATTTTTGCTCTTTCATACTTACTTTCCTTTTCATCTAAGGATCTTCCCAAATGATTTTGAAGTGATGAATTATTTGCAAGTATAAATAATTTATCCAATTTATTTTTTTCAACATCTATAAGTGATAATTCTGATCCTAATCTAACACTAGATAATAAATCGATTGTTTCCTTCGGATCCAAAAGAATTGCAGACTTTAATATTCCATATGCTCTGTATACTCTATCTTCTAATTCATATCTGCATTTATTAAGTAATATTTCCCTAAACTTATTTTCTTCACCAATTAAATCTAAAACGGCCTCTTTCAATTTATTTATAATATTTTCCTCAGATAAACCTAATGTTGTTTTGTTGCTTACTCTATATAAATTGCCATAACCTTTTGTACCATCCAAATAGATGCTCTTTATTGTAAGTCCAATCTTACCAATACTTTTTGAAACATTTTTAATTTCTTCACTCATTGCAAGCGCTGGTAAATGAAGTATTACTGATGCTTTCAATCCTGTTCCAATATTTTCTGGTGATGTTGTTAAATAGCCTAAAGTCTCATCAAATGCATAATCAAAGTTTTTTTCTATTTTGTCGTCAACATTTGTTGCAATTTTAAACGCTTCTTCTAAATTCAGCCCTTGACTTACATACTGAAGATTAATATGATCTCTAGCATTCACCATAATACTTAAAGTTTCTTCTTTATTAATAATAAATGACCCTTTATCTGAATTCTTAAGAAGCTCTTCACTTATTAAGTCCTTTTCTAAATAGTGTTTACTAAAATCCTCTTTTGTATTCCAAATCTCATGCAATGTAATTTCTTCATCAATTAGTTCATCTTTGAGAACATTATATATATTCTTGCCATTATCTCTGCCTTTTATATAGTTTAATTTATTTGGAAAAGGTAAATCACTAAAATTTCTAGCTAATAATATTTTGCTACTCAATACAATTCCATTATCTTCATCCTTATTATCAGTCCAGCTATTCATTGCAATTCTCCTCCTTTACACTTTGAAGGACATTAGCAGCATTATTTCGTTCTAATATATATAATTCTAGCTTCTTAATCTCATCTCGTACAATCGCTGCTCTTTCATATTCTTCATCTATAATTAATTTCTGCATTTCTTCTTTTAAATCCTTTAGCCTTCGTTTTTGAACTAATTCTCTTCCTTTTACCTTTGGAATCTTGCCTACATGTTTTACTCCAGCCTGCAAGCTCTTTATTCTTGGTTCAAGTACAACTTTGAAATCTTTGTAGCAATCAGAACACCCTAGCTTTCCAGATCTTTTAAATTCATTGTAGGTTAATCCACAACTTGAACAAACTATTTCCTTTATTTTATTATTATCAATACTACTTTTATTACTCTCAGTATTAGATAACATTTCTGTTAACATTCCTTGAAGCGGGAAATTAATATTTTGAGCCATAGAATTTAAAAAAGGAATATTTGCTATGTCCTTTACACAATTTTCACATAACCAAACCTCATGCTTCTGTCCATTCATCACTGTAATTAAATTTACTTTTGCATCATTTTTTCCACATTTTTCACACAACATGTATATCCCCACCTTTTAAGATAAAATTACCATAATCATTGCTTTTAAAATATCAGCTCTTAATTTATTTTTATTATCTGCTGAAGCCAAACTTCTATCATTTATTGCGATTTTCATTACTTCGCATTCTCGTTCTTCGATGACTCCTGATTCAAATAAATGATTTAATAAAGCATGAGCATTATGATATGTTATTGTATCGCCTATACTTTGATTTATTATTTCCTCTCTTTGATTGGAGTTGTCGTATTCTAATTGCTTAATAGCTATATGACCACCTCCACCTCTTTTACTTTCAATTAAGTATCCTCTTTCATAAGTAAATCTAGTTGTTAACACATAATTGATCTGAGATGGTGCACATCTAAACTGATCTGCCAATTCATTTCTTTGTATAAAAACTACATTATCTGTATCTGCATTTTCATTAAACATTTGTTTTATAAATTCTTCTATTATATCTGAAAGTCTTGCCATAACATCACCTGCTTAAACTTTTATTTTTGTTTTTGACTTACTTTGACTTTATACTATTATACTATATCTTTTTTGCTTTTTAAAGCATCAATATAAGTTTATGATTATTTCTAGTTTTATCTGTTAATAATATATATTAATAGGCGTATGGACTTATTAGTAAAATTAATTTATGGAGGTTTTTTATGCAAATAACTTGGTACGGACATTCATGTTTTCTTATAAAAACATCCATGGGAAAGAGAATTTTAATTGACCCATTTGATAGCAGCTTAGGATATGATAATAATTTTCCAAAATGTGATTTAATTACTATTAGCAATAATCATTTTGATAGTTCATATATAAACGACTTAAATCTTAAAACTAAAGTTATTAATGAAACTGGAGAATTTGATATTAATTTCATTAAGGTGGAAGGTATAAATTCATTTCATGATAAATATAATGGCTTAAAAAGAGGACCTAATATTATTTATATATTTAATGACAATAAATATTCCTTATGTCACTTAGGCGATTTAGGGCATATTCCCTGCGTATCAATATTAGAAAAATTAAAAAATGTTGATATTTTATTCATACCTATAGGTGGACACTTTACCTTAAACGGACATGAAGCTGCAAAACTTTGTAAATTGATTTCTCCTAAATACATAATCCCTATGCACTATAAAACAAATAAAACCTCTCTCTACTTAGATGACCCTAAAAATTTTATCATATCAATGAAAAATATAAAGAAAGTACACTCCAATATATTAGATACCACTGAATTAGGCTCAGACTTGAAAACCAATTGTATATTATTAACTCTTCCATAGTTAAAAGTTATTTTATCACATCAAAGATCTTATATAACAAAAATAATTTATGTATCAGCCAAATAAATTAAAGTTCTACCTATTGCTTAATTGCTTATACTATAATTATTTGAATATAAGTTTATATAAACTTATTTTATCATTTTATAAATACATACCATTTTATAAATAAAAAAATCTGCTTCGCAGACTGTGTGTCTCTGCTACTATCAAAAGTTATTCACAGATTTTACTTTATTATAATTTCCTAAAGAATAAAAAAAAGACCGTCATAAGACGATCTCTCTTTTCTATTACTCTTGGTTTGGAGCTCCTACTGGACAAACATTAGCACAGTTTCCACAATCGATACAAGAATCTGCATCGATAACGAATAGAGTATCTCCTTGAGTTATAGCACTAACTGGACATTCTCCAGCGCATGCTCCACAGCTAACACATGAATCATTAATAACAAATGCCATCTAGAACACCTCCTAATAAATTGTGGTAATTAACCTCTTACATTTTAACATGTATTCTGATGTTTTTAAAGTCTTTTGTTATATAGGCATTTTATTTTTTAAAATTACTATTATATATTGGGATTAAATAACTATATAACCCAAGTCCTCTATATAATTGATCGTTTTCTGGATATTAAAAAAACTATCATTATATATAACAGTTATTTCTTTCTTTACTAAAGATATCTCTGTAGCTATCACCCCTGAATTAGTGACAATCACATCTTGAATTATTTTGGCATCATTTTGAGATTCCATATTACAAATCTTAATAACAGATTTCATAGAAATCCCTCCTATTCCTCATTAATAAGATTCTTTAATAATTTCTTATCTTCTTCAGAGTCAACAATTAATTTAATATTATTTTCATCAATTGTATCTTCATATTTTCCTGAAACAAGTTCTACATCTGTTATCTTAAATTCTTCGACTACCTCTTCGTCTCCTCTCCTAACTTTAACCTTGACAATTTCTTTGACTATTGAATTTCCAATAACTTCTCCATTTCCAGTATCCGTCTTAACTATGGAACCGACCTTAGGTAACCTTTTCCTAATACCCTCATATGTAGTTTGCTCATAATTTAGACAACACATTAATCTTCCACATATTCCAGATATCTTAGTTGGATTTAGCGAAAGGTTCTGCTCTTTTGCCATCTTTATTGATACTGATGCAAAGTCACCTAAAAAAGTTGAACAACACATTGATCTTCCACAAGGTCCAAGGCCACCGACCATTTTGGCTTCATCCCTAACTCCTATTTGCCTTAGTTCTATTCTAGTCTTAAATATAGTGGCTAAATCTTTAACCAGCTCTCTAAAGTCAACTCTGCCATCCGCTGTAAAATAAAATATAACTTTATGGTTATCAAATGTATATTCTACATCTATTAATTTCATATCCAATTTATGTTCTTGTATTTTTTCTAAACATATATTTAATGCTTCTTTTTCCTTTTCTTTATTTTCTTTATGTTTATTAATATCATTTTCATCAGCTATCCTGATAACATTTTTTAATGGTGAAACTATATCCTCTTCCCTAATTCCCTTAATTCCAATAACACATTCACCAAATTCTATACCTCTAGCTGTTTCTACAATTGCATAATCTCCCTTTTTAATAGGCAATTCTGATGGGCTAAAATAATAAATTTTTCCTGCCTTTTTAAATCTTACTCCTATAACATTTATCATTAATTATACCTCCGCAAATCCCATAAGCAGTACACTTACAGTCATTGAATAGTTTGTATTACTATTAAAATTTATTCTTGCTTCTTCTATGTATTCTAACATACTATTTAACTTTTTATAAGATATTCCTCTTGATATATCTTTTATTTTATATTCTTTATCAGAATTAACAATAAGCTCATTGTTATTTAATTCTTTAAAAAGCATAATATCTCTTATATATGATAAAAGTATATTTAATAATTCTACTTTATCTTCTTTTGAATTCTTAAGTAACTCTTCATATTTTAAAACTATTCCTTGCTCTCTTTTTAAAATATCTTCAAAAAGACCAATGCATATGTCTCTTAAATTTTTCAGTTTTTCATCGTTTATAAACTTATCTACTTTTCCTGGAATACCAGAACTATATGCTAGTGCAGACTTTTTATCATCTAAAGTTAAATCAGCATAGTTGTTATCAATATAATTTAAAATCTCTTCTTTACTTAATGGGGTTAGTTTATATATTTGACATCTTGACTTTATAGTATCTAAAATTATTTCTAAAGAATCACTCAGTAGTATTAAGTATACCCCATGTGGAGGCTCTTCAATAGTTTTAAGTAGTGCATTTTGAGCTTGAACAGTCAGTTTATCACACCTATATAATATTAATACTTTTTTATCTCCTTCATAAGGTTTTTTATTAACTTCATTTATTATATTTCTGACGTCATCTACACCGAAAGAATTAGAAGACGGGTAATACTTTACTATATCTACACTTTCTACTCCATTCTTATCCTTTATGATGTGATTTGATATACACTTTGCTATTATACTCTTTCCAATCCCATCATTTCCAACTATTAAATTTGCATGAGAAAATGAGTCATTCAAAGCTCTATTATGTATACTATCAATAATGTTTTTATGCCCAATAATTTTTCTCAACGCTTATCTCTCCCTGGTATCATATTTTTACAAACTTATCTACATCCAGTACAAATATAGTAGCTCCCCCTACATCAATCTGAACAGGGTACTGTTGCATATATCCGCCTTCACTTCCACCAAAGGTAGTAGGTGTAACTAAAGTTTCTTTTCTTTTCTTACATATATTTTTTATGATATCAATAGCAACCTCAACCCTTTTTTCCTCAACACCTACCAGTAATGTAGTATTACCAGACTTAAGGAATCCACCTGTTGTTGCTAATTTTGTAACTCTATAATTCTCTTCTGTTAATACCTCTATAACATCACTTGAATCCTCATCCTGAACAATTGCAATTATCAATTTCATCATAATTACCACCCTTAAAATAATACTAATTAATTATATATTATTTTACCATAAATAATATCCTTTTTATTAGTTAGTTTATATTTGTCCAAATTCTTGGTTTTAAAATATTTTTTATTTGATCGATTACACTTTCTTTTGATTTACTAGCATCTATTTTAACGATTCTATCTTTATTATTTTCAAAAATAATGTTATATCCTTCTCGAACTCTTTGATGAAAATCTAATTTTTCTAAATCCAATCTATTAATTTCTCTACAATCATTATTACTAATTCTCTCTAATCCAATTTGTGGATCAAGATCAAATAGAACTGATATATCAGGCATATATTCTCCAATAGCAAATTTATTTATGCTCATAATTTCTTCAATACCTAAATCCCTTGCATGTCCCTGATACGCTAGCGAGGAGTCTACAAACCTATCGCAAAGAACTATCGCTCCTTCCTCTAATGCTGGGATAACTTTCTCCACAAGATGCTGCCTTCTTGCTGCCGCGTAAAGTAACGCTTCGGTTCTAGCATCCATGGCCTTATTCTCTTTACTTAATACAACTTGTCTTATTTGTTCAGATATTGTAATTCCACCAGGTTCTCGAGTCTTTATACAATTCAAATTATTATCTATAATCCAATTATATATTGAATCAATTGCTGTTGTTTTTCCAGTGCCCTCTCCACCTTCAAAAACTATAAATAAACCTTTTTTCATTATGAATCCCTACCTTAAATTATGTCTAGGTAAAATAATTTAACATTTAGCATGCTCATCAAATAAAATAACCTTAACTTTATCCTTATAATCATCATACTCCGGATCAGATGCGCTTGTTCTTACAATTTTTTCTTCGCATGCTCTACAAATCATTTCCCCATTCAATATTATACCATCACTATCAATTGCACCACACATGAAACATAATTTATTTGAATTTTCCATATACTATTCCCCCTTAATTTTCTAATACTTCTAAAATTATTACCACATTAATTATTTTTAATACAATTGCCAGTGGTAAATAATTTGTTTTATTAAATTTATATTTTTTCATTTACTGGTAACAATAATATATAGAGAAATAAATTTATATTACGTAAACATATTAATGGTGTTTAACAAATGTTATGCTTTCAAATCTAATGTTTAGCATAACTCTCATTGCATACTTACTTATGTGATAATTAATGGCTTGTGTCAATCATTACATATAAAATATTTTATTTATGTAGAACTTATGCATTTTAAACTAACTATAAATATGTTAACAGTAAAAAGAAAAATAAGAAAGGAGAACTTACTGTAAAACAAAGCAAAACATGTACTATATATAAAATTTAGTAATTTGCTTTTGTATGTTTGAGTAAGAAATTAAATTTATGAAACAAAAAATCATTTCATTTTTGTCTACCTGTAATGATGATATTAAAAATTTATGTACTTACTTATATGAAAACCCTGAAGAAAGTTATAAAGAATTCAACGCTTCTAATCATATCTGCGATTTATTGTATAAATATAATTTTGAAATTACTAGAAATTTCTTAAATATCGAGAACTCATTTATGGCACAAAAGGGAGTTGGCCATCCAAAAATTTGTTACCTTTGTGAATATGATGCTATAACTGATGAAGGACACATCACTGGGCATAATATGGTTACTTCTATATCTGTTTCAGCTACTCTTGCTCTAGGAAACATAATAGATGATATAGGTGGATCAGTAATAATAATTGGATGTCCTGGCGAGTATTTAGGTGGAACTAAAGCCACTATGGTTAATCAAGGTGTATTTGATGACATTGATGTAGTAATGTTAGCTCACCCTGATACCTCTACTTGTGAGAGTGGCTCATCATCAGCAATCATTCCTTTAGGTATTAAATTTGAGAGTGAACGTAAACTATCATTCTTAAACAAAAATTCCTATACATCCTTAGATGCTGTTTTATTAACACTTAATATCTTAAATTCTATAAAAAAAGGATTTCCTGATAGCTTAGAAATAAACTCAGTCATATCAAATGGAGGATATACTACACTATTATTGCCATCCGACTCAGAAATAAAACTCTGCATTCGAGCCTATAATACAGAAATAGCCAATTATGCATATGACAAAATAAAAGATATTGCAAATTATGTAACAAAGTTAATTAATATACCCAATAAATTTTTTCTATACGAAGCTCCAAGCAAAGAGTTAATCACAAATCGTACCTTGAATAGACTTTTTAGCCATAACCTAAAAGAAAATGGAATAATTGACATTTGTCCTGCAAAGGATATTTTTGCTGGATTAAGCATTGGAGATGTGAGCCACAGAGTTCCATGTATTCATCCGTACATCTCCATTATAGATAATACTAACATTAAATATGGGAGTCTAGATTTCGCCAAAGCGACCGTATCTTCATTTGCACTAAAACAATGTAATATTGCTGCTGCTGCACTTGCATTTACTGCTGTAGATTTAATCAAAAACGAGGCTCTTCTTAATGAAGTTAAATCCGAATTCTTCAATACAAAAAAGAAATAAAGAAATAAATTCCCTTTAAAATATAATTTTTAAAGGGAATTTATTTTTTATTTTACAATGAACACCTATCATTGAAAAATATCTTTAAATATTTGCCAATATCAAATATGACTAATACATAAACACTTATATTTACAATCTATCATATAATAGTATAATATTAGTTGAACCGCTTAGGAGGTGCTATAAATTGATTCAAATATATAAAAGTGAAAGTGAATTTAATACTACCCTAAAATCAATAGATACAATAGATAATGGCGCTTGGATAAATGTAGTTGCTCCATCTGATGAAGAATTAATATTAATATCTAAAAAGACAGGAGTTGCCCTCGAGTTTTTGAAAGCAGCTTTAGATGATGAAGAAACCTCTCGAATTGATATTGAGGATGATTCATTATTGATAATAGTCGATATTCCATTTACCGAAATGGAAGATAACTCATTGACCTATGATACCTATCCTCTTGCAATAATACATACTGATAAACAATTAATTACCGTATGCTTAAAAAACAGCAAAATATTAACCGATTTTGCCAACGACAAAATAAAATCCTTTTATACATTTAAAAAATCAAGATTTACTTTACAAATATTAAACAGAATATCAACATATTATTTATTATATTTAAGACAAATTGATAAGAAAAGTTTAATGATTGAAAAAAGACTTCATAAATCCATGAAAAATAGAGAACTTATTCAATTGCATTCCCTAGAAAAATCTCTTGTATACTTCTCGACATCTTTAAAGGCTAATGAAATTACTTTAGAAAAAATGCTGAAATTAGAATTGATGCAAAAATATGAAGAAGATAAGGATGTTTTAGAAGATGTCATAATTGAAAATAAACAAGCAATTGAAATGACTGAAATTTATAGCAATATATTAGCTAGTACAATGGATTTCTTTGCATCTGTAATATCTAATAACTTGAATATCGTAATGAAAGTTCTTGCATCTGTTACAATACTTATGGCTATTCCTACTATTATTGGTGGAATATTTGGAATGAATTTAAAATTGCCTTTTGCAGAAGATGATCCAAGCGGATTTCCTATAGTTATGGGATTAACCT
The DNA here is from genome assembly GCF_002029255.1 of Clostridium chromiireducens. Lineage (GTDB taxonomy): Bacteria > Bacillota > Clostridia > Clostridiales > Clostridiaceae > Clostridium > Clostridium chromiireducens. The sequence goes on along the minus strand of NZ_MZGT01000098.1, from coordinate 596 downwards.
TTGGAATTTGCGGTCTAGTTGCATTTATATTATATAAAAAGGATATGTTTAAATAACATATCCTTTTCTTTATCATGTAAACAATATATAACAAAAAACCTTGAAATATAAATTTCAAGGTTTCTTTGGAGGCGCCACCCAGATTTGAACTGGGGAATAAAGGTTTTGCAGACCTCTGCCTTACCACTTGGCTATGGCGCCATTATGGTGGCTCGAACTGGAATCGAACCAGTGACACGAGGATTTTCAGTCCTCTGCTCTACCGACTGAGCTATCGAGCCATCTTACCTCGCAACTTCCTACTCTCCCACACAGTCACCCGTGCAGTACCATCAGCGTTATAGACCTTAACTTTCCTGTTCGGAATGGGAAGGAGTGTTACCTCTATGCCATCATCACGAGATATTTTGAAAGAATTATGTTCTTTCAAAATTGCATATAAATTTTGATGTATTACAACTTGATTATTTATTGGTCAAGCCCTCGACCTATTAGTATCAGTCAGCTAAATATGTTACCATACTTACACCTCTGACCTATCAACCTTGTAGTCTTCAAGGGGTCTTACTAGCTTACGCTATGGGAAATCTAATCTT
>NZ_MZGT01000097.1 GCF_002029255.1 Clostridium chromiireducens | reverse complement strand
GCAAGGTGTATCAAGAGGTTTTCACTCTCATAGAAAGCTTCATCAGGTACTCATATGTATAAATGGCTCTGTAAAAATAAAATTAAAAAATCCTAAGGAAGAAACCGAAATTATATTAAATGATTCATCTGTGGGCTTATATATTGGCCCTTACGTTTGGAGAGAGATGTATGATTTTAGCGAGGATGCAATTCTATTAGTACTTGCATCTGATCATTATAATGAAAATGATTATATACGAAACATTGATTTTTATATGAATGAATCTGCAACTAGATATTAGGAAGTGATTTTATGAAAATACCATTTTTAAATCTTAAACCAATGCATACTGAAATAAGAAATGAAATTTTAGCTGCTTTCGAAAAAATATATGATAAAAATCTTTTTATTTTAGGAGATAGTGTAGCTGCTTTTGAAAGAGAATTTGCTAAATACTGCAATGTCGCTTATTGTATAAGCTGCGGTAATGGCTTAGATGCCTTGTCTATTATTTTAAGAGGATATGATATTGGAGAAGGCGATGAAGTTATTGTCCCTTCTAACACATATATTGCTACTGCTCTAGCAGTTTCATATGTTGGTGCTAAAGTTGTATTTGTAGATCCTGATATTAAAACTTTTAATATTGATATAAATAAAATTAATAAAGCTATTACTCAAAAAACAAAAGCTATTATTGCAGTTCATTTATATGGCAGACCAGCAGATATTGATAAAATAAGAGTTATCTGTAATAATAATAATTTGAAGCTAATAGAAGATGCAGCTCAAGCACATGGAGCCATATATAATGGTAAAAGAACTGGAAACTTAGGTGATGCAGCTGGTTTCAGTTTTTATCCAGGAAAAAATCTGGGAGCATTAGGAGATGGCGGAGCTATTCTTACAAATGATATTACTTTAGCAAAAAAAGTAGAAGCCATACGAAATTATGGTTCAAAAATTAAATATCATAACGAATATAAAGGCGTGAACTCTAGGCTAGATGAAATGCAGGCTGAATTTTTAAGAATTAAACTTAAATACCTCGATAAATGGAATGCTGATAGACAAAATACTGTTAAGCTTTATCTTGAAAAAATTAATAATACTAAAATAATCATTCCATATATAAACTCCCCTCAAGAATCCATATGGCATATCTTTGCTATAAGGACAGAATTTAGAGATAAACTACAAAATCATTTAAATGCCAATGGAATCAGTACTTTAATTCATTATCCAATACCTATTCATCTTCAAAAAGCATATATAGATTTAGGATATAAACCAGGCGATTTTAAAGTAGCAGAAACTCTATCAAATACTGAATTAAGCTTACCTTTATGGTATGGAATGAGTAAAAATGAAATTAATTATATAATTAATACTTTGAATAAATGGTGAATATTGTAAAGATAAACTTTTTCCCAATTGCAATTTATAAATATTCAAAAAAACTTTAAAAGGATCTACATCTTTATTGTGTAGATCCTTTTTATATGAATACTTAATTATTTTCTTAACTTAATTTATCTTTTATTTGCTTTGCTATCTCATTTGCAGCAATCATGCCAGTTTGAAGAGCACCTTGTTGACTTGCATGCTTTTGTGATATATGCTCACCTGCAAAAAATACTCGATTTTCCATTTCAGGAACCGTTACATCATAAGAAAAAAGTATTTTGTCTTCAGGCTTTGATAATGCTCCTGCTGTCCATATATACTGTACATCTGACCAAATCAGCGATTTGTAATCAATTACTTTATCATCAAGATAATGAGGTGTAAGACCATGAACTTTTTCTATATACCTAATTACATCATCAATTAATAGTTCTGGACTTTCATTTCCAAGTCTCATTGCTTCCTGACACCAAGTATAACTTGCTAATAATACGCCTGCTTCATCTGGATTTACTCCAGTTTTTAATACCCATTTACCATATTTATTAACTACAGCTTTAGAGTGATCCGATGGATAGTAAATTGAAGTTAATGGAAGATCAGTAAACGAACATCCTCCTACTATCTTTTTTGATGCATTTCCCATTTCCCAAAATCTTTCTTTAAGAAATAGATATATCTTATGTGATATCTCATTGTTCATTTCATTTATAGCTTGTATTTTTTTTGTTGTAAAAAGAGGCTCTATTTCAATTCTCCTTAAGCTCGAAAATGGTATTGCACATATCACATAATCAAATTCTTCGGATGTTTTCTTATTATCTCCATAATCTGTATATTTAAGTATAATTTTATCTTTTGTAGAATCATTATATATTCCACAAATAGGGAAGCCCATTTTTATTTCAATTTTCCCTAATTGTTCTTTACTAATGCCATTATAAGCTTCTTCATTCCTATCACAAAGTGCTTCATATAAAGAATGAGGTAAGTTTATCATTCCTTCAGTAATACGATAATTATATTCAAAATCTGCTGTATAATATTGCTGAAGCATTTCAGTAAGACTTAAATTTAAAAATTGTTCTTTACCTCCTAAGTAGCCAAGCATTGCTATAAAATCCTGACTGACTTCCATATTCTTACACGCATTTCTATAACTTAATTTATCTATGTCTATTATACTATCTGAGTATTCTGCTTTAACTTGAATTAATTCCCTTCTTACTTCTGTAGGGAGCGATTTTAAATATTTTTCATATATCTTTTCATAAAATTCAAACCATTTTTGTTCTTTATCTGTTTCGCTCAGATTAAATTTAGAATATATATTATTTTCTACACTTTTCCCTTTAATATCATTTACTGCTCGTTCATTTCTAACATATAACAAAGCATTATCGTTATTATTTACAAAAGGACTTGTATGAAGCTTAAAGAGATTTATATAATGCCAAGTAGTTTCATGAGATACTGGTATACTCATTGGCCCTAATTCACCATAATACTTTTTATTTCTATCAAAATAATGGGTGTATACTCTTCCCCCTATCCTCTGGCTAGCTTCAAATAAAGTAATATTACATCCTGTCTTTCTAAGTTCAAAGGCAGCAGCTAAACCAGCTTCTCCAGCACCAATTACTGCTACCTTTATGTCTTTAGCTATTCCCATTGGGCAAATATTTGTTATCTCTTCTGGAGGGCTCATTAAATCAATTATATTCTCTAGATCATCTAATCTATTTTGTAACTTGAGTATATATTCAAGCATGGTATGTCTTTCACACTCACCAGGATTATCTATTTGATAAGGAGAGTTTGAATTATTATAAGAATTCATAACTTTCACATCCTAATATCTTTATCACATATATAATTATATATGTACGCTTCTTTAGTCTGAGGCTATCCTGATTTATAAATTCTCATTATTGCCACTAATAGTTTTTCTATATCATCAAATGTATTAAAATATCCAGGACTGACTCTTACTGTGCCGGCATATTCTGTACCAATAAGTTCATGTATTAATGGTGCGCAATGGTAACCTGTTCTTACAGCAATCTCCTCTTCATTCAATTGGTCACCAACAATAGAAGCATCAAATCCGTCTATATTGAATGAAATTACTGATCCTTTTCTCTTTTCAGAGTCACTTCCATAGATCTTTATATAAGAAAGTTTTTTCAGTTCTTCCAATAAGTATGATATTAATTCTTTTTCACATTTTTGTATGTTATCTATTCCAATTCTATTAATGAATTTAATACCTTCTCCAAGACCAGCAATACCAGGTGTATTTAACGTTCCACTTTCAAACTGATCCGGCATGAAATCTGGTTGAATCATGAAATGAGAATTGCTTCCGGTTCCACCTTCTTTAAAATTTTTTAATTTAATGCCTTCTCTTATAAATAGGCCGCCTGTTCCCTGAGGTCCAAACAAACCCTTATGTCCTGAAAACGCCAATAAATCAATATTATTTTCCTCTACATCAATTGGAATGGCTCCAACGCTTTGAGATGCATCCAACATAAATATAATTCCTTTTGACTTTAAAAGGTTTCCTATGTTTTTGATATCTTGAATACTCCCAAGTACATTGGATACATGATTAATAATGACCATTTTTGTATTTTTATTTATCACCTCTTTAATATCTCTAATATTAACATAACCCGCTTTATCAGCACTTACTAGTGTTACTTCAACCCCATTTTTACTTAGAGAGTGTAATGGCCTTAATACAGAATTATGTTCGATCACTGTACTTATGACATGATCTCCTTCTTTTAAAACTCCTTTAATTCCTATATTTAAAGCTTCTGTTGCATTGCTGGTGAAAATCAAATTAAATGGACTAGGAATATTAAATAACTTACATATTTCTTCTCTTGTTTCCATAATTTTTGAAGCCGCTTTTATAGCCATGTCATATGAACTTCTTCCAGGATTTGCAGCATAGCTTTTCATACATTGTAGTACTTCATTATATACTTCTGATGGTTTTGGAAAGGACGTAGCCGCATTATCTAAATAAATCATATAAAGCTCCTTATTAAATATAAGTGTTATACCAGTATAATTGTTCTAATAAGCTCTAATAAGATTTAATACAATAAATTGTAATGTAATTAAACTCAATAGTAAAAAGGATGATTGAAATTTTAGAGTTTACTTTATATTAAGTAATCATTTGTATAATGTAATAATGCATAGTTCTATACAAAATAGAAGAAACATCTAAAAGTAAAATTTCTAATCTCGAAATAATAACAATCATCCTTGTAGACAAAGCTCTTACAAATGATTCTGAAGAATCACAGTTTAATTTTCTTTAAAAGAACTTAAAAGGTCTATTTTCTAATATTTGTTATAGAACAAGGTTTAATAGAGCTAAAAGAAACTTTTAGAAGATTATCAATTAAGAGAAATATTTGTTAATTTTCATATTCAGCATTATCATCACAATCTGGGAACAATGGTTCTAAGTTTTGATCAGGATAAAACTTAGGAATTGGAGCTCGTACAAATTTTTCACATGGGTCTTCCTCTGGTTCTTCTTTACATGGTTCTTTTGGTACTGGACAATAATCATAAGCAGGAATAAGAAGTTGTACAATAAGTTCACATTTTACAACAATGTAGTAACCTAAAGTTATATCTAAGACACTGTTACAATCTTCATCTTCAACTATTTCACCATTTAAAGCTTGCGCAACCATTTCGAGTTTTATAATATTAGAATCTAAATCTTGTGCATCTTTAACTGGTACATAACTTGCAGAAATTTGTGCTAGTGAATCAGGACAATAGAACTTACCAATTACATCCGTTCTATTAATTTCATAGAATTCACTTTTGTTTACACCATTACAATCAATATAATCCGCATAAAAAGAAATAATGTAAGATATAACTATTTTCTTAAAACCAGGTTTTCCTTTAAGTGGAATCTTATCTACTGAGATTAATTTTACATTGAAGTCTCTACTTCCAATATATCTCTTTGGATCTATTAGTGGATCGCTTCTTAATTCGCAATCAGTAGTATTTGTATCAGGACCTTCACAGTATACAAGACATCTTTTTATTAAGCATTGATCAAAGATTTTAGGTATTTCAACGCAAACTAACTCAGAAGGATCTGGTAAACGTCCTTGTTTATTTACGATACCAGGACGTGGTGAGAATTTTTTGAAGTTAATGGACATAAATTTTCCTCCTCTTGAAAGATTATGATAAATGTAAATTTATTTAGTATTTATAGTACATCATATGTGTGAACATAAAAGTGGTGACATTTAAAAAAAATTTTTTCATTTAGTTAGTAACATTAATGATATGAAAATAATTGTTTAATATAGCTTCATTAGATATTACTAAAAAACCATGGGTAAAACCTTCTGGAACTTAGAACTGTTTTTTGTTTTCTTTAATTAAAATAATTTCTTCCCACTTAATATAAGTTTTTGGGCCATTTCTTAAATCAACAGCTACGTCAAAAACTTCACCTTTTGTTACGCGTATAAGTTTTCCTTGACTATGCTCTTTTTGAAACTGAAGTTTCCCATAATTATACCTCTAACTTTTTTATACTCTTATTATTATATTCATGAACTCCGCATTCCTCTACTATATCCATCAAATATTTTCCATATCCGGTCTTCATTAATGATTTAGCAAGTTCTATAACTTTTTCTGATGTTATCCACCCTTTTCTATAAGCAATTTCTTCAAGACATGCTATATATATTCCTTGGGTATTCTGAATTGCATCAACAAAATTAGATGCTTGAAGCATTGATGAGTGTGTTCCTGTATCCAGCCAAGCCATTCCTCTACCTAGTACATCAACCTTTAATGTTCCTTCATTCATATATACTTTATTTAAATCTGTTATCTCTAGTTCTCCTCTTGCTGAAGGTTTTAACTCTTTAGCCTTTTTAACTACAGTATTATCATAAAAATAGAGTCCTGGTACAGCATATTTAGATTTTGGATTTTCTGGTTTTTCTTCTAATGAAATAACATTACCATTATTATCGAATTCAACGACTCCAAAGGCTTTTGGATTTTTAACATAATAACCAAATATACATGCTCCACGCTCTAAATTAGCCGCTTTCATTAAATGGTCTGAAAAACTTTGTCCATAGAAAATATTATCTCCAAGTATCATTGCTACATTATCATTACCAATAAATTTTTCTCCAATAATAAATGCCTCTGCAAGTCCATTAGGATTTTCTTGAATGGCATAATTAATATTCAATCCTAACTCTTTTCCATCATCAAATAATTCTCTAAAATTCTTTATATCTCTTGGCGTTGATATAATTAAAATATCTTTAATTCCTGAAAGCATCAATACTGACATTGGATAATAAATCATCGGCTTATCATATACTGGAACCATTTGTTTAGACATTGCTTTTGTTACTGGATAGAGGCGGGTTCCAGAACCGCCTGCTAAAATAATTCCTCTCATTTTAATCCCCCATAATATTCCGATTTAGAATATTTCCGTTTATTAATTATCTTATGAAAAAGTATAATGTATAGTTACTCTCTAAAATCATAAATTTTAAATCAATCATCAATATTATCCATGAATATCATCTTGATGGTATAGTAGAAGGAAAAATTGGAATACATTATAATATAATTTAGCAAAGACCATCTCTATATCATTAATCCTATATATGCACAAAAAAACAGGAACGATAAGTTCCTGTTTTTTTGTGTATTTTATTCATTAGATTCATAATTAGTTATTTCTTTTATTGTATTATCATCATTCATGAATACAACGGTTGGTTTGAACTTTTTAGCTTCTGCTTCTTCCATTTGAGCATAAGCAATTATTATAACATTATCTCCAGTTTGTACTAATCTTGCTGCTGCTCCATTTACGCAAATAACTCCTGAATCTCTTTTACCTGGAATTACGTATGTTTCAAATCTTTCACCATTATTTACATCAACAATTTGAACTTTTTCGTTTTCTAATATATTTGAAGCCTCCATTAATGTCTTATCTATAGTAATGCTTCCTACATAATTTAATTCAGCCTGTGTCACCGTAGCTCTATGTATCTTTCCTTTTAACATTGTAAGTATCATTAAAAATTCCTCCTAAATGTGTTTAATTAGTATAATTATTACTATTCACTCTTACTTCTTATCTAAATTAAGTTCCGTATTGTGGAATAGCCACTCTTTTAATATGTGTATATTTCAAATGTAAAATTATCTATTAATCTTGTTTTGCCTATAAAAACGGCAATTGGAATTAAGATATTTCTTTCAATAATATCTACACTCGCTAAAGAGTCACTATCAATAATTTCTACATAATCTATTTTAGCTAAAGGTTCTTTATTAAGTTCATTTAATATAAACTCTTTTATTTTTCTAGCATCTCTTTCACCGTTTTTTAATGTATCCTTAGCTATTTCTAAACTTCTACTTAATACTAATGCTGCTTTTCTTTCTTCTGCGGAAAGATAGGTATTTCTTGAACTCTTGGCCAATCCATCTTCTTCACGAATTATCGGGCAAGCTACTATTTCAACATCAATATTTAAATCTCTAACCATCCTTTTTATAACGGCTACTTGTTGAGCATCTTTTTCTCCAAAATAAGCTTTATCTGGAGTAACTATATTTAAAAGTTTTGAAACAACCAAACATACTCCATCGAAATGTCCAGGTCTCTTAGCACCGCAAAGTACATCTGTAAGCTTTGATACACTAACACTAGTTGATTTATCACCATAATACATTTCACTAGGTTCTGGATTAAACACTACATTTGCGCCTGCACTTAAACAAATTTCTAAATCCTTATTTATATCTCTTGGATAGCTGTCAAAATCTTCATTTGGTCCAAATTGAGTTGGATTAACGAATACACTTACTACAACTTTGTCATTTTCTTCGACTGCTCTTTTGATTAAGCTTTGATGTCCTTCGTGTAAAGCTCCCATGGTTGGCACAAACCCAACAGAAAGTCCTTCCCTTTTCCAAGACTTGATTGTACTTCTAAGTTCTTTAATCTCTTTAATTAACATCTCTGCTCTCCTTTTTTACTACTAAAATTTTGTCTTGATTTCGGTAAGTTACCGCATAATTCTAAGTTATAGTCATTTATCTATAAATTTAGTACAATTTTTTAAGTTCATTTTCATCTATTTTGAAAGTATGCTTTTCTTCAGGAAAAGTTCCTTCTTGAACCTCTTGTACATAAGAGCCAATTGCTTCTCTCATTACTGTGCCAACATTAGCATATTGCTTTACAAACTTCGGCACAAAATCATTAAACATACCTAACATATCTTGATAAACTAAAATTTGGCCATCACAATGTTTTCCAGCACCAATTCCTATGGTTGGAACGGAAACTGACTTGGTAATAAGTTCCGCTACTTTTTCTGGAATTCCTTCAAGGACTATAGAAAATACTCCGGCCTTTTCTAATAAAACGGCATCTTCTATTAATTGCTTAGCTGCTGATTCATCTTTACCTTGTACCTTGAAGCCTCCAAAGGCATTAACAGATTGAGGTGTTAATCCTAAATGGCCCATTACAGGAATTTGAGCGTCTACTATAGCTTTAATTTGAGGTGCTACATTTGCTCCCCCTTCAAGCTTAACAGCGTTTGCGCCCCCTTCTTTTATTAATCTACCTGCATTTAGTACAGCTTGTTCTATAGATACATGATAAGATAAGAAAGGCATATCACTAACTATTAAAGCACTTTTTGCTCCTCTTTTTACAGCTTTTGTATGATAAATTACTTCTTCCATTGTTACGGATAAAGTATCTTCTTCTCCCTTAATAACCATTCCAAGAGAATCCCCTATTAAAATCCCATTAACAGAACTTTCATCAATAATTTTTGCCATTGAATAATCATATGCTGTAAGCATACTTAACTTCTTGCCTTGTTCCTTGGCTTGTTTAAATGTTAATACTGTATTTTTCACTAATCCAATCCTCCTAAAAGCTTATAAATTTTTTCATGTTTTTTTGAATTAATAAATAAATCTTCAATTAATTTTTCTTTCTCGTAATTTGAATTCGTATAATTTTCTTGAGTTTTTTCCGTACCATCCATATTTCCATGACTTCTTAAAGCAACAAGTTCTAATAAATTTAAAGATAGTATTTTATAAAGATCCTTATCTCTCTCTTCTAAAACTGAAATATGTTTTTCTACGGTAGAAATATCCCCTCTTAATACAGGTCCTGTTAAAGAATTCACAAAGCCTTTTTCATAAATACTATCAACATTTCCTTTGACAAGAGGCTTCAGCGCATTTAAAGCATCCTCCTCATTTAAACCAAGCTTTCGTAAATAACCTACACCTATCTCCAATAAAGAGAGTGTTAAGTTTGAAACAAATACATTAGCTAAGTGATAAGTAGAAGAGTCCTCTTCTTTTCTAATAAAATGCTTATTTCCTAATGTTTTAATAAGTGAAATGATATCTGAGTCATCAAAAATATCTCCTTCAATGGAAAGATAAATTTTTTCTAGCTCATCTAGATTAGTTGCTTTACTTGAAAACGCAAATATTGGATGTATAGAATAGATCAGTGCACCAGAATGTTTCGCATTACATAATACATTTGATTTAAGTGAGCCACTCGTGTGGCAAAAAGATTTGTTCTTTAGATCAAATTTTGACAGTTCATTATCTATAATTGAAATTATATCATCAGGTGTTGTAATAAATATTATATTACTTTCGTTAATTATATCTTGAATGTTATCATAAAATTCAGATTTAGTTATATCAGCTGCTTGTTTGGTATTTTCAATATTTCTCCCATAAAAGCCACTTAATTTTATCCCTTTGTGAGTAAAGTAGCGTCCTAAACTTACGCCTACCTTCCCAGGACCAATAAATCCAACTTTAATAGTATCACCTCCATGTAATGTGATACAACATCCTAATTTCAATCTCATTCACAATAGATATGAGTTGTATTATAAATATTAATGCTAAAAATTATGGTGTAATTCTCTTTCGATACTACCCACACATATTCTATCACTATGTTTGAATTTTAACAATAAAAACATAAAAATTTTAATATGTATTTTAAATTAAATCTGTAAATAATGATCATTAATTAAATGTTAAATGTTAAATGTTTTATACGAAAAATAATGATAATTTGCAATTTATTTAAAATGTAGTCAAATTATCTTTTATATAACCACAAAAATGAAGCGGAAGAATCCTTAGTCTTCCGCTTTATTGAAATAAAAATCATACTGCTTCTTCGGCTGAACATACACCCTCGATGTTAAGAAGTTTAAGCATATATTCTCCATGATCACATTTCTCTGCTAATGTTAGAGTCATAGTCAATCCAATTGTGTGCTCATCAAGATTATTTGTCTTTTTAACTTCAACATTAGAAATTCTAGTTCCCCATGATTTAACAATATTAATAAAGTTTGTAACTCCAGAGATATCTTTTAGCTCGACATGAACATCCATCACCCTCGAGTGCGTTCTAGAGTATAAATCTAGTCTATGAAGTCCAGTAACTACACCAAATAAGAATATGCATGATATAATAGCGCCTTCATAAAACCCTATTCCTATTGCAAGTCCCATGCAAGCACAAGCCCATAATCCTGCTGCAGTCGTAAGACCTTTTACTTGGTTTCTTCCGACTACAATAATAGTTCCTGCCCCTAGAAAACCTATTCCGCTAATTACTTGAGCTCCCATTCTGCTAACATCATCGCCTAAATGCAATATATCTCTCATATATTGCCCTGTTATCATGATTAATGTTGCACCTATGCATACTAAAATATGTGTTCTAAAACCTGCTGGTCTTTTTTTTCTTCCCCTCTCTAATCCTATAATTCCTGCACAAACTGTAGCTAAAGTTAGTCTAAGAATTATAGATGCAGTGTTAATTTCCCTTAGATATAGGGTTAATTCATTTATCATATTTTCCATATAATCACCTAAATATTTATTTCAGTGTTTAATAAACAAGTACTTTAGTTAAATAAATCTAAAATTTCATTTTCGTTTAATGTATTAATAAATGAACCAACTGATAGATCATCTCCTAATACTTTACTTATTAACTCTCTCTTTGAATCTTGAAGCTCTATAATTTTCTCTTCTATTGTTCCACTTGATATCAATTTTATTACTTCTACTATATTTTCTTGACCAATCCTATGTGCTCTGTCTGTGGCTTGATCTTCTACGGCAGGATTCCACCATGGATCAAAATGGATTACTATATCAGCACTTGTTAAATTCAATCCTGTTCCACCAGCTTTTAAGGATATTAAAAAAATTGAATTTGGCCCCATATTAAATTCATCAACCATCTTCATTCTATTAGCAGAAGAAACTGTACCATCTAAATAAGAGTATAAAAATTGTTTTTCTTTAAGTATCTTTCCTATATTCTTTAGTACAGATGTGAATTGTGAGAATACTAATATTTTATGCCCTTCTTCAATGCTTTGCTCCAAAATTTCAATCAAAGCATCTATCTTTCCACTTGTGCCAAGATAATTCTCCATTGTAACTGAGGGATCTAAACATATCTGACGAAGCTTAGTTATATAAGCTAAAATTTCAATTTTACTTTTAGTGAATTCAGAATCTTCAACTTTTTTCTGAATTAAATCCTTAACATAGTCAGCATAAGTCTCATAAACAACTTTCTGTTCATCACTTAACGGTACAAATAGATGTTTCTCTATTTTGTCAGGCAATTCTTTAATGACACTTTTCTTGTATCTACGTAAAATAAAAGGTTTTACAAGTCGATTTAATTCTTCTAAGATTTCAGGTCCTTCCTCAAGCCTTCTATAATATCTGGTTACAAATTTTTTCTCATTATATAAGTATCCAGGCATCACAAAATCAAATATTGACCAAAGCTCCATTAAAGAATTTTCTATAGGTGTACCAGTTAAAGCAAATCTATTTCTTGCTTTTATTTCTTTAACTGATTTTGCACTTAAAGAAGACTGATTTTTAATATTTTGAGCTTCATCTAAAATACAGTAATCAAATTCCATATCATATAATTCTAAATCACGCCTTAAAAGATTATATGTTGTTATAATTACATCGTATTCCTTATAATTTTTAATTAATTCTATTCTTTCTTCCTTGTTTCCATTAGAAATGGCAATTTTCATAGATGGAGCAAACTTTTTAAATTCGTTTTTCCAATTATATATTAACGAAGTAGGTGCAATTATTAAGGTTTTTGAATTTGGTTTAGACAATAATAATGTTATTGTTTGGAGAGTTTTACCAAGTCCCATTTCATCACCAAGTATACCACCAAAACCTAGAAAATCTAATGTTCTAAACCAATTATACCCATCCTTTTGATATTCTCTAAGCTTAGCTTGAAGTCCATGCGGCAATTGAAAAGACTTATCTTTAATACTCTTTAGTCTATTTTTAACTTCCGTAATTTCTTCACAACTTTGAATATACCTCAGACCCTTTTCTTCTAAATAATCCTCAAGGTACGCTCCCTTATTGACTGGAACTTGTATTAGATTTTTACTTAGCTCCTCTTCAATGAGTAAATTATCCATTAATATTAATGCTTCCTTTAATGAAGCTTCCTCTAAGTCTAAAAACTCACCATTTCCCAGTTTATAATACTTTAAGTTATCTCGAAAACTCCTAAGTATTTTAGCAGTCTCTTCCTCTGAAATATCTCCAATCTGGAACTCAAATTCAAAATAATTATACTTCCCTTTTCTTACTTCTCCTTTAAAGTCAGATTTTTTAATATCTTTTATACCCTTAAACCTTTCAGAATAAAAAACCTCCCCGTATTTTTGAAGTTTTTCTATCTCATATTTAAAAAATTTAAATGCATCTTCATCATCTCTTAAAAAATACATCCTGCCGTTTATTTCTTCAAAACCTAGACTTTTAAGGACTCCAAATACCTCATATTCTTTGTTACTATCTCTGTAAATAACTTTGTCTTTATATTCATCAAAATAGTTAAATTCATGGCCTTCATATGACACCTTAAATAATAGAGATATATCCTTGTCTTTATCAAAATAGAAACTAAAATTTACAGGTCCAATAACAACCTTATCTCTTATTTCCTTTGATAATATTAAATCATTTGAAACTTTCTGAACAGATGGAATTAATTGCGTTAATATCTTGTTTTCATCACTTTTTGCAAAACTAACTTTAGTTGTAGCACTGAAAATTTTTAAATATGGTGATAGTCGTTCACATTGTTCTACTGACGGAATATAAATTGCTGTACCGTATAAATAAACATCTTCATTTTGAGTTAAAGGTTCTGGCATTCCACTTTTCGCCTCTAAAATAATATCGTCCTTTTTACTACTTAATGAAAAAGGAATAGGAATATCATCCTCAATTACTTCAGATTCTAAAATCCTGTAAAAGAAACCATCCCCTAAAAATATTCTATTTTTCTTTACAATATTTAAAAACTCCTTAAACATGAAATCTGGGATTGTAATAGTTTTACCATCAATCAATTTGTCTTGAAATCGCCTAAAGTTCCTATCATTTTCAGCCAAACTTTTAATAGTATACATGAACCTTATTAATCTCTTATCTTCGAAAGAAAAAAAATGATTTTTTAGATCAACTATAAAGTCTTTCCCGTATTTTATAGGAATCTTATTGTATATAGA
>NZ_MZGT01000096.1 GCF_002029255.1 Clostridium chromiireducens | reverse complement strand
AAATAGTAATGTTTATGTATTTAACAAAAATGAAATTGAGAATTCATTTTTGTAAAAAAATTATAAAATAAAAAACGTACAGAATAAATAATAATGTATTCATGTACGTTTTTATTATAAAGACTATTCTGTTTTTATTACATATAATTTAAATTAGACTTATCTATGTTTTTAATTTCTCTTATAGCTAATCCACAATAAAGTAAAGATATCATATAGAAAACAATATAGAATTCTGGCACATTTATACCTGCTATTTCAAGAAGTGCTTCAAGTAACAGCGGTAAAGTCATTGCATAAAAACTTAATGTGCAAGCCTTAGAATACTTTAATTTCACTCCCATTAGAGTACCAATTGATAAAGTAAATGGTGCTAATATAGCAAAAGCCGAAACTAAATTAGTTAAAAATGAAATTATAGGATTAAGTATAAATAGCATTATTGGAAATATAACTTGCATAATAGATAATATATTCTTAACATTTGCATTGGTAATAATCCATCCACTAAATTCTGCTAAATCTATATTCTGAACAGTTGTGTAGTTTTGTCTAGCAGTAAGTGCATTAGAATTTATATATATACCATCACAATAAGGATTTAAAGCTGAATTCGTAGTTTTTCCACTTGTATCTACAATAAGCATAAAATCGCCGTGTTTATAAAAAATTGGCTCACTATAATCCACGGATAATATGCCATTACTAAGTTCAAAATTTGGTGCGCTTTTATCAAAAGTATCTTCAATCTTTGATATTGCGGAATTGAATGCTGTTGCAATTTTTATATTAGTTATTGTTGAAAAGATTAATGTAACAATAAAAGTATAAAAAATAGCTTTTCCTAGTCCTTGTCCTATAAATTCCTTATAAGCTGAAAAATCATAAAAGCTATAAGCGAATTTATTCCTAAATCCCATTTTGGTTTTCAAAGATAAACCTCCTCAAATTTATTTAATAGTCAATTGTTACAGCTAATTATAACACATTAAACAAAAATGCAACAGAAAGTTTGCATATTAAAATGAAATATGTTATCATTACCATTGTAAATTAAATATGGACAGTTCGTTGTGACCATCCTGTCCCTAAACAAAACTAGGCATTTTAATTTTAAATTTTGAAATTTAAGGTTAATTTTGTTATGCTAGTTTTTTTGCTTAACAAAATTAACCTTTTTTATTTTTAATAAAATATTTATCAATATATATTATACCTAATAGGCTAAATTCTATTATAACTTAGAAGAAATAAAGAGAAATGTAAGGAGAAAATCATGTTTAAAATAAAAAGTGAAGCACAATTTGATATGGCACATTACTTAAGTGGCTATAAAGGGAAATGTTCCAATATTCATGGACATAGATATAGATTAATTGTTAAACTAAAGTCTGAAACTTTACACGCTGATGGTCAGCTTAGAGGGATGGTTGATGATTTCTCTAATTTTAAAAATTCTTTAAAAGAAATTGAAGAAATTTTTGATCACAAACTAATATTAGAAGATAATGAAGAAGGAAAAGCTTTGGCTAAAAAATTAGCAGATCTTCCAAACGATTTTGATATATATTTTGTGAATTATAGACCTACAGCTGAAGAAATGTCTAGAGATATTTTTAACAGATTAAAGGAAAAAGGACTATCTGTATGTGAAGTAGAATTATTTGAAACACCTAACAATAGTTGTATCTATACAGAAGATTAATTGGAGGATGAAGATGTTTAATGTAATAGAAAAGTTTTTATCTATTGACGGAGAAGGTCCTACGTCAGGAGAACTTGCAACCTTTGTGAGATTTCAAGGCTGCAATTTAAGATGTTCTTGGTGCGATACCACTTATTCATGGGATAAAGAGAATATTTATGAAAGATTAAATTCGAAAGATATTTATAATTATATAAAAGAAAATAAAGCGAAAAATGTTACTTTAACTGGTGGTGAACCACTTGTTCAAGATAATATAGATGAACTTCTTGAATTATTAAATTCAGATAACAATTTAAAGGTGCATATAGAAACTAACGGTTCAGTTGATATTGAACCTTTTAAGAAAAGATATATAGAAAATAATATAAGTTACATTGTTGATTTCAAATTGCCAAGTAGTCATATGACTGAAAAGATGAATCTAAATAATTTAGAAGTGGTTGGCCTAGATGATGTTTATAAGTTTGTTGTTGGAAGCAGGGAAGATTTACAAATGGCTTATGATATCATTAGAAGATATGATTTAACTTCAAAGTGTCTAGTTTATTTAAGTCCTGTTTCGGGAAACATAGATATGCAGGAAATTGTTGAATTTATGAAAGATAAAAATTTAAATAATGTGAAATTACAAATACAATTGCACAAAATTATTTGGGATAAAAATGCTAGGGGAGTTTAATCAGAAATTTTTGATATTGCTATTTTTAGAATAGCACTAAAGGGATATAAATATGAGGAGGCTTTGATATGCCAAAGAAGATAAATACAAATAAGATAGAGGAATGTATAAGAGAAATTATTATTGCATTAGGAGATGATCCAAATAGAGAAGGGTTACTTGATACACCAAAAAGAGTAGCTAAAATGTATGAAGAAGTCTTTCAAGGAATGACTCTTTCAAATGAAGAAATAGCAGAAATGTTTGGAACAACTTTTGAAAATGAAGAATTTATTAGTGATACTTATAATAACATGGTTGTTGTTAAGGATATACCAATTCATAGCTTTTGTGAGCATCACTTAGCTCTTATGTATAATATGAAGGTTACAGTAGTATATATACCTGGAGAAAAAATAATTGGATTAAGTAAGATCTCCAGAATAGCAGATATGGTAGGAAGGAGACTTCAGCTTCAAGAACGTATAGGAAGCGATATAGCTGAAATAGTTTCTATGGCTACTGGAAGCAACGATGTTGGTGTTCTAATAACGGGGGAACATAGTTGTATGACATCAAGAGGAATTAAAAAACCTGGAACTGCAACGACAACCACTACTTTTATAGGAAAATTCCAAGTAAATGATATGTTAAGGCAGGAAGCGTTACTAATCATGAAATAAACTACATAATAATGCTGATTATCTTTTAAGAAAGTAAGCTGAAATTTGATGATATATTTATATAATATTTTTGGAGGGGAAAATTATGAATAAAAAGGCTGTAGTTGTATTTAGTGGGGGGCAAGATTCTACCACATGTTTGTTTTGGGCACTTAAAGAATTTGATGAGGTTATAGCAGTAACTTTTAATTACAACCAAAAACATAAATTAGAAATAGAGTGTGCCGAAAACATAGCAAAAGAATTAGGAGTTGAACATCATATTCTAGATATGGCTTTACTTAACCAGTTAGCTCCTAATGCACTAACAAGAGATGATATTGAAATTAAAGCAGGTGAGAATGGCTCACTTCCTTCAACATTTGTAGAAGGACGTAACATGTTATTCTTAACTTTTGCTGGAGTACTAGCTAAAGTTAAAGGGGCAAAACATATTATAACAGGGGTATGCGAAACAGATTTTAGCGGCTATCCTGATTGTAGGGATGTATTTATAAAATCGCTTAATGTTACTTTAAACTTAGCTATGGATTATGATTTCGTAGTCCATACACCATTAATGTGGATTGACAAGGCTGAAACATGGAAGATGGCGGATAGTTTTGGAAAGTTAGATTATATAAGAGAGAAAACACTAACTTGTTACAATGGAGTAATCGGGGATGGATGTGGTGAATGTCCAGCCTGTGAATTAAGAAGAAAAGGATTAGAAAATTATTTATATAGCAAGAAAAATGATAATAAATAATATAATTACAGATGAAGGAGAAAAACAATGAGCGAAGGCGGAAGAAAATCAAGTGAATTAGAAGGCATAACACATCTTGGAAATCAGGGGACAAAATATGACTTTGGATATAATCCTGAAGTTTTAGAAGTTTTTGAAAATAAACATCCAGATAACGATTATTTTGTGAAATTTAACTGTCCTGAGTTTACAAGTCTATGTCCAATAACTGGTCAGCCAGACTTTGCAACAATATATATTAGTTACGTTCCTAATATTAAAATGGTTGAAAGTAAATCACTAAAATTATATTTATTTAGCTTTAGAAATCATGGAGATTTCCATGAGGATTGTATGAATATAATAATGAAAGATTTAATAAAACTTATGGACCCTAAGTATATAGAAGTATGGGGAAAATTCACTCCAAGAGGTGGCATTAGTATTGATCCATATTGTAATTATGGGATGAAGGGAACTAAGTTTGAAGAAATGGCAAACTATAGAATGATGAATCATGATATGTACCCAGAGAAGGTAGATAACAGATAAATTATAATTTAGTAATTGTTAATTAATTTTCAAATAACAAAGAACGTCTTTAAGCTGTTCTTTGTTAACTGTTACTATTAACTGAGTATATAAGAGGAGATGATTTTAAAAATTGAGTAAAGTTATTGTTATAGGGGCGGGACCAGCAGGTATGATGGCTGCTCTTCAGGCGGCAAAAAAGCATGAAGTAATATTACTAGATGGTAATGAGCGAATAGGAAAAAAACTATTTATAACAGGTAAAGGTAGATGTAATGTAACAAATGCAAAAGATATATCTGAATTTTTTGAATATATTCCAGGTAATCCTCATTTTTTGTATAGTTCATTATATAGTTTTACAAATGATGATACTATGAACTTTTTTGAAGGTGAAGGAATTAAGCTAAAGGTAGAGCGGGGAGATAGAGTTTTCCCAGAGTCGGACAAATCTTCTGATATTATTAGAGGTTTATCAAATGCTTTGAGTAGAACAAATGTAAAAATAAGATTAAATTCAAGAGTAACAAATATTAAATATAAAAATAGAATAATAACAGACATTGAAATAAATAACGAAGAATTTCTAAGTGGAGATTACTTTATTGTAGCAACAGGTGGTGCTTCATATCCTCTTACGGGTTCAAGAGGAGAAGGTCAAAAATTTGCTGAGAAGCTTGGTCACAATATTATCTCACTGACTCCGGCGCTTGTTCCAATAGAAATAAAAGATGGAAAAACAAAGGATCTTATGGGGTTATCACTAAAAAATGTTGAAGTTGCAATTAAAGAAAACAACAAAAAAGTAGTTTATAAAAATTTTGGAGAGATGCTGTTTACTCATTTTGGAGTTTCGGGTCCGCTTATATTAAGTGGGAGTAGATTTATTGAAAAAGGGAAAAACTATGGATTGCATATAGATTTAAAACCCGCTCTAAACATAGGTGAATTAGATAAAAGAATTCAAAAAGATTTTAGTAAAAACCTAAACAAAGATTTCAAAAATTCTTTAGATGAATTATTACCACAAAAATTAATTCCAATAATAATTGAGGCATCTGGAATATTAGAAAATAAAAAAGTTAATGAGATAACAAAAGAAGAAAGAAAAAACTTGGTAAAAGTTATAAAAGATCTATCTTATGACATTAAAGGATTAAGACCAATTGATGAGGCTATTGTGACAGCCGGCGGGGTTGACATAAAAGAAATCGATCCATCTACATTGAAATCGAGAATAATTGATAATCTTTCTTTTGCTGGAGAAGTAATGGATGTAGACGCTTTTACTGGAGGATATAACGTACAAATTGCATTTTCGACAGGATTTATAGCAGGAAGCAATATTTAACAACTTAAAAAATATTTTCTTGTTTGAATTGACAAAAAATTATATAATCTTATTGAAGGCGTAAAATTACGGTATATAGAAATGAGGAGAAAAGTTTGAAAATTTCAGTAGCAATAGATGGACCAGCAGGAGCAGGTAAAAGTACTATAGCAAAACTAGTTGGTAAGAAATATAATCTTATGTACATAAATACAGGAGCAATGTATAGGGCAGTTGGATTAAAAGCTAAAGAAAATAATTTATCACCAGAAAAAGTTGATGAAATATGCAGCATGATATCTAATATGGAGATGCATTTTGAGAATGATGATTTAATCTTAAATGGTGAAAATATTCAAGAGAGAATCACTACGCCTGAGATAAGTAGTATCGTATCTAATTATGCGAGTATTCCAGAGGTAAGAAGCAGGCTTGTTAAGCTTCAACAAGATATGTCAAATAAGTTTGATGTGGTTATGGATGGCAGAGATATTGGAACTGTTGTACTTAAAGATGCAAAGTTTAAGTTCTATGTAACAGCAAGTCCTGAAGAAAGAGCTAGTAGAAGATTCAAAGAATTACAAGAAAGAAATATAGAATGCTCATATGACCAAATATTAAAGGATATAATAGATAGAGACTATATTGATTCTAATAGAGCTACAGATCCTCTTAGAAAAGCTGATGATGCCATTGAAATTGATACTACTAACCTAAATATTGATGGAGTTGTAAATATAATTACAGAATACATAAGAAAAGGTTTATAGTAAGGAGATCATAATGAGTGAAGTAATTTTAGCTAAAAATTCAGGCTTCTGTTTTGGAGTGCAGAGAGCTGTAAAAGAAGCTCTAAGAATACAAAAAGAATATAACTCGAAAATTTACACTTTAGGACCATTAATACATAATAGCGATGTTGTGAATTTTTTAGAGGAAAATAGTATTTTTGCAATTGACCTTGAGGATATACATGAATTAAACACTGGTGATGTGGTTGTTATAAGATCACATGGTGTTTCAGAAGCGGTTTTTGATGAACTTGAGAAGAGACAATTAACAGTTATTAATGCTACTTGCCCATTTGTGACTAATATTCAAAATAAGGTTAAGAAATATTCAAAAGAAGGTTATCATATAGTAATATTAGGAGATAAAAACCATCCCGAAGTTATGGGGATTAATGGATGGTGCAATAATGAAGCTCTTATTACTAAGGATGGTAATTTTGATGTAAATATCCCACAAAAGGTATGTGTAGTAGCGCAAACAACTGAAAAAATGGCTAATTGGGAAAATACTTTAAAGAATTTAAACTCTGTAAAAGAAGTATTAGCTTTTAATACTATATGTGCAGCTACAGATGTTAGACAAAAAAGTACTAATAAAATTTCAAAAGAAACAGATGCTATGATAGTTATTGGTGGGAAGAATAGCTCAAACACTACAAAGTTATATCAAATTGCAAAAGAAAATTGCGAAAATACTATTCACATTGAAAATGCAAAAGAATTACCAATGAGTTTCATTGAAAAAAATAATATAAAAAAAATAGGAGTTACAGCTGGTGCTTCAACACCAGATTGGATTATTAGGGAGGTACTAGATATTATGAATACAGAAAATAATAATTTTGAAGATCAATTATCATTAATGAATGAACTAGATAAGAGGTTTGCTATAGGTGATGAAGTACAAGGTGAGATACTTTCGAAAACTAGAGATTCTATTTTAGTTTCACTTATAGGATACAAATCAGATGGAATTATACCTTTTACAGAATTATCAGCTAAGGAAGATCCAATAACATTTTCTGAAACACTTAATATTGGAGATAATATAAGTGCGAAGGTTATAAAATTACAAAATGGTGATGGATATGTAGTTTTATCAAGATTAGAATATGAAAGAGATGAAGCGTTTAAAGAACTTGAACAAAATTTCACAGAAGGTAATACTTTTGAAGTAACTGTTAAGGAAGCGAAAGAAAAAGGTTTAGTAGCAAATTATAAAGGTGTTAGAATATTTATACCTGCTTCTCAAATCGATGTTAAATTCACAGATAATAAAGAAGAATATGTGGGTAAGAATTTAGTAGTTAAATTAATAGATTTTTCGTTAAAGAACCCTGTTAAAGTTGTAGCATCAAGAAGAATATTATTAGAAGATGTTAAGACAGCAGAAGATGCTAAAGCGTGGGAGAGCTTTAATCTTGGCGATGTAGTAAAAGGTGAGGTTAAGAGATTCACAGACTTTGGCGCTTTTGTTGAAATTAACGGTATTGATGGATTATTACATTTATCACAAATATCATGGAATCATGTTAAAAAAGTTAGTGATGTATTAAAAGAAGGTCAAACTATAGAGGTAAAAGTTATAGGTCTTGATAAAGAAGCTAAAAAATTATCTCTAAGTATGAAGGAACTTATCGCTAAGCCTTGGGATAATGCTAAAGAAAAATATCCTGAAGAATCAATTGTTCTGGGAAAAGTTGTAAGGTTAAATGATTTTGGCGCTTTTGTTGAATTGGAACCAGGAGTAGATGGGCTAGTTCATATTTCAAAAATATCACATAGTAGGATAGAACATCCTTCAGAAGTTTTAAAGGTTGGTCAAGAAATTAAAGCTAAGATCTTAGGTGTTGATGAAGAGAAGAAGAGAATAAGCCTAAGCATAAAAGATATTTAATCATTATAATTATAGAAGGAATAAAATATTCATTCTATCAAGCTGTCGACAAAGTCGACAGCTTTTTTTAATTTAAATTATATATGAAAAATGAACGGTGGACCGCATCGGTAGTACTTTTAGCAGTTTAATATGAAAGATATTTATAAAAAGATATTCGACAATAGATGCTCGGAATGTAAAAAGATTACTATGTTTCATGTATTTTTATAGAATAAAATTTAAAATAATTTAATAAAAACATAAAAAATATGATACAATGTTGTTGAAAACACTATTATACTTAAAAAGTTGAAGGGGATAAGATAGATGAAGAAGAAAAAATTATTATCAATTGCTATATTATGTTTTACTATAACGTTTGCATCTGTTGGGGTATTTGCCGCGGACAGCGCTTTAAGTGATGCGCAAAAGTCTATATTGAAGGGAATTATAAAAACTTATTATAATGGTGAGAAACCAATAAATGATTTAAATATTAATAAAGATACTAAGATAGGTGACATAATTAATAAAGATTCGGAATACTATAAAAAAATTGAGAGTGAATTAAATTCAACTGATCAAGGAAAAATAATTTCGAAATATATTACTGATGGAGCAAGTATTAGTGATATTTTAAGTACTTCTTTAATTTATGCTAGCTTAAATAAAGAAAACTTCAATTCTTATAAAACCATGACTACAGAGGTAACTAATGTATTACTAGATATTGCAAGTACTACTGATCCAGCAGAAAGAGCGTCTAAGGAAGAAAAAGCTGCTGAAATGATTAATCCGGAGTATGGTGCTTTGAAGTTTGGTAAAAATAGCGAAGGAAACACAACTCTATCGCTTGAAAAAGAAAATCAAATAATTCTTCAGATAAACAGCGCTTCAGCAAGTAAACTTGTTGGTATATTAAATTCATTTAACACCTATGATGAATTTTGCGCATATTTAACAGAATTAGGCATTAAGTAAAAAATATATATTCTTGAGAATCTTCAAGAGAACAGAAAGGATTAATATATCAATGAATAAAACAAAAAGATATGTTAGTTTAATTATTGAAATATTATTAATAATAAGTATTATTTTTGCAGTTTTATCTGTTTTTATTAAAGGAATTTTATTTAATAAGAATATATATCTAACTATATTTAATGAAAATGGTACATATCAATATATTAAAGAAACTATATATGAAAAGATGGATAAAGTAATAGGCGCTAAGAACGTAGATATAAGTATGAAAGAGTCTATAATAACTGACGAAGATATAAAGAAAGAGGCAGATAATGCAATTGAGGGAGTTATTCAGTATTTAAAAACAGGAGATAGAGATGAAGTAAAGCCTGTAGATACAACTATATATAAAGAAAGAGTTAAGGAGATTTTAAATACTATTTTAGATACTAGTAGTAATAAATCTTCAAATGAATTATCTTTTAATGACACCCTGGAAACCACAAATATTACATCTTCAGAAAATGAATTGAATTTAAGAAATATGGCTTTACGCAAAGATAATATTCAATACAATAATATGGTCTATACTAAAAGTAATTCAAAAAATGGACAAGATTCCATATTAATAGAGAAGCTGATGACGCCTAATGAAGCTAAATCAAAAGTCCAAAGTTTGTTAAAGGAAAAAGGATTAACAATCGAACAGGCTCGACAAAAAATGATAGAAAAGGGAATAACAGAAGCAGAAGCTATAAAAATACTTGAAGGATATGGAATATCAGTTGATGAAAATTCAATACCTCCAGGAAGTGGAACTATTGAAAATGAAAAAGATCAAACTTCTGGAGGTCTTAATGATAATGAGAATAAGAAAAATGAAGCATCGAATAATATAGAAAATAATTCCGCTGTAAATTCTAGCGAGTCAGCAAATGGAAGTAATATTGGGAAATCATTTTTAGGAGAATTACAACAAGAAATATTAAACGAGATTGCGAATAATGATGGCTCGAATCTACAAGAAAAAATCAGTAAGATAGAGGACAGAGCAATAGGTAAATTAGATATAATTATAGATAACGAAATGCAAAAGTTTAGTGTTGATAAATTAATGCAATCTAATACTTTCGAAGTGTTAGCTAAAATGACATCTCTATTTACAAAAATGTTCTGGGTATTTATGGTTTTACCTTTTATGCTAATTACCTTATTAGTTAAACTAAATAATCGAGGATTACAATCTTACCTTGTTTATACAGGAAGGTCGTTTATTATATCGGGATTAGTTATGTTAATTATTTTTCTTGGTGCCTATATTTCAAAGTTCTATGAAAACATTAATATTAGTATTGTATATTTTCAAGATATCATTGTAGTAACAGCAAAATATTTCTTAAGTATTTTGTCAGCTTTAGGAGCAGTAACTCTTTTAATAGGTTTAGTAATGTTAATACCAGTAATTAAAAATATATTAGTAAATAAATTTAGAAATTAAAAGTGATAATTAATTCATGTATTTAATAATTTAAGAAAAAAACTTTGCACAAATAAAGTACACAATGATAATTGTAAGGAGTGTAGTAAACGAATGAAAAAAAATGGATTTAGAAAATTAGCTGCAGTAGTTGCAACTGTAATAACTATTGCGACCACGTCACAATTAGGAGTAACAGCTGCATGGAAGCAGGACTCTAAAGGATGGTGGAATACAGAGGGGAATGCATATTCTACTGGTTGGAAAAATATTAATGGAAATTGGTATAATTTTGGTTCGGATGGTTACATGAAAACAGGCTGGGCAAAAGATAATGGAACATGGTACTATTTACAGTCATCAGGAGCAATGAAAACAGGCTGGATGAAAGACAATGCAGCATGGTACTTTTTACAACCATCAGGAGCAATGAAAACAGGCTGGGCAAAAGATAATGGAACATGGTACTTTTTACAACCATCAGGAGCAATGAAAACAGGTTGGGCAAAAGATAACGGAGTATGGTACTATCTACAATCATCTGGAGAGATGAAAACAGGTTGGGCAAAAGATAACGGGATATGGTATTATCTACAATCATCAGGAGCAATGAAAACAGGCTGGATAAAAGATGGTGAATCATGGTACTATTTACAGTCATCAGGAGCAATGAAAACTGGTTGGGTTAATGATAACGGAACATGGTATTTTACAAATTCATCCGGAGTTATGCAATCTGGTGTGATTGAAGTTGATGGAAAAGTATATACATTATCATCAACAGGAGCAATGCAAACAGGAAATATTGTTATTGATGGGTTGACTTACACTTTTGAGAAAAGTGGGGCAGCTATAGGTGATAAAATTCCAACTCCAGTATTAAAATTTACAGCTTCAGGAGATTTGGTGAACAAAGAAACTTTCCAAGAGAGTATTGATACTCAATATAAAGCCGATACACAATTTACATTAAATGATTATAATACAGAAGGAAATATAAAACCTGTTCTTAACTTTACTCCAGGCACAGAAAATGTAATAATAGACGGACAAGATTGTATTGTAACTAAAGATTTATATGTATCGCTTAATGGAAAAGATGCTTATGTAGATGGTAATTTGGAAAGCGGTTATACAGTGACTGGAACTGGTACGGTTGAAGTCAATGTATCTATTTCTGTACTTAACACAGAAACAGGAAAATTATATTATGTAGCATCAACTCCAATTACATTTGAAAAATAGATAAATTAAATTTATATAACAATATTATTAATGGATATCTCAAAACATATGATGTATTTTGAGGTATCTTTTTCTTATTAGATTAAATAAGTATATTAATAGGACATAACACAAATAATTTATATATTAGCTAGGCTTATATATTTAGATAAGTTCTTGCTGCTGAAGTAATCATAAGAAAATTGAATTACAAAAACAAGATTGGGGAAAAATAGTCAAGTAGAAAACGAAGGAGGTAAATAAATGGAGGATAATATGAAGAATTGTTCGAAAGGTAAACAAAAGATTTCAAATAACTCTAATTCTTGTAATTCATGTGGTTCAAACATTAATGATAATGGAGAAAGTAATAATATGACACAAAATCAAGCCCAGAATGGATCTGGAAGTGTATTAAGCGAATTAAATAAAATGGCTGGCGGGAGTGGTAATGTTCAATTAAAACTTAGGGATCTGGTAATTAATGTATTTAAGAAACATACTTTAGAAGAAAGAGAGAATACTTTTATTTGTGGTACAATAAAAACGGCTCCAAAAGAGGGCGAAATATGTTCAAAGTGGCCGAAGCCATGGTTATTTTCAAGAGTATTTATTTTATTTGCAGCAACATTTATTGGACTTGTAGCCTTACTAAGAGTTTTTCGTAATATATTAGCATTTCCAGGAATTATATTTATAGGCGCATTAGCGATACCATTTTCGTTATTAATTTTTTTTTGGGAAGTAAATGCTCCAAGAAATATTAATATTTTTGACGTTGTTAAGATTTTTTTCTTTGGAGGGATCTCTTCTTTACTTATTACAATGATATTGAATCGCGCAGTTACTATAGGTGAAGTGGATTACTTTGGTGCAATAATGATAGGAATTATTGAGGAAGTCGCAAAATTTGTTGTGATAGCCTATTATCTAAGAGGTAGTAAGAGAAAATACATTTTGAATGGGCTTTTGTTAGGGGCAGCAGTTGGTTCAGGATTTGCAGTATTTGAAACAGCAGGATATGTTTTTGCCTATGGTTTTCAAATTCCAGTTATGATGAGAATAATTTATACTAGAGGAATTTTAGCCTTTGGGGGGCATATTGTTTGGGCAGCTATGTCAGGAGCTGCTTTAGCTATGGTAAAAAAAGATAATAGATTAGAAGTTAAACATCTATTAAATATAAAATTTCTTAAATATTTTATAATTGCAATAGGATTACATGCTATTTGGGATATGCCAATTAGTAATACTAGTGAACTTCCCTATGCCCAAGGAATACTTACCATTATAGCGTGGGTTGCTGTGTTGATATTGATAAGTGCAGGTTTAAAACAAATTTCAAGCTTAAATACATCGGCGCAATGTAGTTAAAATTTTAAGAAACAAATAAGCTTGTTTCTTAAAATTTTATTTATAAAGCGCAATAAAAACTGATAGCATTAAATATAAGATTGAAGTAATCTTGTATGATGCTAATATAAATTATTATATCAATTATAATAATTTATAAGGAAAATACTAGAAGCTCACCTGAGCTGATAACTATAGGTAAGTTTTTAGTATTTTGTTTATTTATTCCTTTATCAATACTTTTAGTATTTCTCCAATATAAATCGTATGATAATCTTTTGCAGGATAAATTTTTTCATCAAAAGATTTATTATCAAAGTTTTCAGGGATTATTTCGGCATGGTACATTTTCTTACAAACAATAACCATTTTAGCTTCATCGAAGTAGGTATTATTTCCATCAAAAATTGGAGAGAGATTTGCAGCCTCAACTTTATTTGTATTTCTTCCAGAAAGGCTTCCGCAGACATGTAGAGCCTTCTTATATTCTTCCTTGAAGAATGATAAAGTAAAGGTATCGTTTGAATCTATAAATTCTTTTGTATATCGTCCAGGTCTAACATATATTGTAGCAGCATTTTTGCCCCAAAATACACCTAGTCCGCCCCAACTAGCAGTCATAGTATTAAATTTACCCTCAGTACCAGCAGTAATTAATAGCCATTCATCACCAATCAGCGAAAATGGGTTAATGTTTAATTCTTTGATTTCAATTTCTTTAAATTCCATGTATTATCCTCCTTTTAAAACAGTTTATATTTATTTTAATATTATTACAGGTAAAGTGCAATTCTATAATCATTTACATGGTATATACTTCTTAATAAAATTATTATTCTCTAAAAATATTTTTATCATGACAATCAAATTAATTATTATGGTAAAAACTATATTAATAGAAATTTGTTAAGCGTTTATATAACTAGTAGTTATGATGTTTATAAC
>NZ_MZGT01000095.1 GCF_002029255.1 Clostridium chromiireducens | reverse complement strand
TATATCAGAGTTATTCAAAATTAATTTTACTAATTCATCTCTAGATAAAGACATAGCCTGTGCTCCCTTCATTTGATAATTTATTATATCATCCTAATGAAGTTTACACAGACTATTTTACACTCTCTTATTGCCCACTTTTCTATTTTTATTGAAATAGATTTTATCTTTTCGATTGATTATACTGGAAATCTAAGTCTTATTATCTTTTATCTATACATTAAATTTATTAATTGCTTTCTGCAGATTACTAGTATACTCTGACAAATCATTAATTGAAGATGCTACTTCTTGAATACACGCTGTATATTCTTCCGTCGAAGAAGAAACTTCCTCAGTAGCTGATGCATTTTGTTCTATTATATTAACAATATTCTTTATAGATTTTTCTACTGATATTGCATTTTCATTAATCATTTCTGTTTCAATGGAAACAGCTTTTATCTTATTAGTTACTTCTGAAACTGAATTTTGTATAAGATCAAAGGACTCATCTGTTAGTTTAAGTGAATTTACCTGATCATCTATTGATGTATTTGTATTATTTACTTCAACTACAGCCTTTTTAATATCGTCTTGTACTGATAATATTAAACCATTAATTTTTTCTGTAGAATTTTTAGACAGCTCTGCTAAGTTTTTAACTTCATTAGCTACTACAGTAAAGCCTCTACCAGCTTCCCCTGCTCTTGCCGCCTCGATTGATGCATTTAAAGCTAATAGGTTTATCTGTTCAGTAATCCCATTTATGAATTCAATAACCTTTCCAATCTCAATAGACTTTGTAGATAAATCACCAATTATATTAGTTACAACTTTTGATGTATTTTGGGTATTAGTCATCCTATCACTTTGTTTCTTAAGATTTATAATTCCATTATTTACAGTTTCCATTGCTTTACTTGCAAGCTCATTTATATAAACAGTATTTTCTGTAATGCTGCCTAAACCACTTACAACATCTCTAACTGAATTACTACTCTTCTCTGCTAGTTCTACTTGCTTTGATGAGTTTTCTGCTATGCTAGAAATGCTTGCAGCAACTTCCTCCGCTGTTTTACTAATCTCATCTGAATTTTTATTTATTTCATTTGATGAAAAAGCTACGGTTTCACTGGTAATTTTAGCTTCACTAATTAACTCTCTAATAGCATCAATAAACTTATTGAACCTTTCAGTAAGCTCACCTAATTCATCTCTTTTATATATTTCACCTTTAATAGTTAAATCTCCATTTTCTGCTCGCTCCAACAAGTTTTTAAATTGATCAATAAATTTTGTAATGCCTTTATAAGTGCGTATAATAATTATAGTAAATAAAACTACTAATATTATTCCAATTGCTACACCTAAAATTAAATTCTTTTGAAAATTTTCTGCATCAATATTCGATTGTTTTATTACATTTGCAGATTCTGTACTTGCACTATCTTGTATTTGTTTAACTAGCGAATCCATGTCGTCAGTTGTTTTTCTATCTATTCCTTTGACTAATCCATCCACTATATGATAACTTTCTATATTATTAGAATCATAGCTTTCAATTGCTTTATTATATTTACCATACATATCTTTATGACTGCTTAATACTGAGTCCACTAAAGCTGTATCCATTCCATGCTTGTTCATATCTGCTTTAAGTTTTAATAATTGTCCCTGAACCTTTTCATATTCCTGTGAAAACTGAGAATGATATTTTTTAAAAGATTCTGGATCATTACCTCTTAGCAATGTATCTTTCCATTCTTGAACCTGCTTTTTGAAATCCACTTGAGCTTGCCTTGCCTCATCGACTATATTTATATATTCAGCTATTGTATTCAAATTCTCTTCCTGCTTTAAATTAAATTTCTTAAAGTTAATCCATGAAAAACTACTAATTGCCAGTATAAATATTGTGACAAAAGCAATTAACATATATAACTTAGAACCTATTCCTCTATTGCCTTTCATTTCTTCCACTCTCCTTGATAAATTTTTTAATACAAATTCTTACTACGCTTCTATACCGAATCTGACTCTTTTATTATCCTTGCTGCTACCTTTTTATCAAGTCGCAAATCCTATTTCCTTCTATTTATTCTTGGATGTTTACTAAATCAAATTTTTCTAGTAAGTGGATAAATATAATCTTGTTAGTTAGACAAAATAAAAAAGACTTACTAGACATAATAAATTATTCCAAACATTGGCCATACTATATTTATTATGGAAAAGACCTAGACTTCTTTATATTATATATCACGCGACAAATATGTCAACAATGTGACAAGCTAAGAACCTGTTTCTATAAGTTTCTACAAAATATAAATTCTATATAGTTAGTGTTTATAAAATAAATTTATACAGTACCTGCTATATTTTTCTAAGTAAGTGTTATAATTCTAATATCATGTTCAACTAAGATTCAGGTGGGATTTTATCCACAACTGAATCTTAGTTGAACTTATAACCACAAGGGTCACAATGTACCCTCAATAGGTCCGTCGTCTAGGGTAATAACTACAGTGGCTAGGCATCAGATAAATTTAAAAACAAGAAGAAGGTGTATTATGGCAAATCAAATTTTGTTGTTAGATAATGTTCATAAATCTATAAAGAAAAAAGAAATTGTTAAAGGTATAAGCTTTTCAATTAATGAAGGTGAAGTTTTGGGCTTTTTAGGGCCAAATGGTGCTGGAAAGTCAACCACATTAAGAATGATTGTTGGACTCTCCTCTCCTACAAGCGGAAAAATTTTAATTGATGGTCATTCTATTACAAAAGATTACGTTAAAGCTATGTCTAAGGTTGGCTGTATTATAGAAGGTCCGGATATGTACAATTATTTAAGTGGTTTAGAAAATCTAAAGATGCTTGCCTCTATGAATAAAAATGTTACAAACGAGGATATTACAAAAGCAATAGAGCTCGTTGGTATGCAAAATAGAATAAATGATAAGGTATCTACTTATTCTTTAGGTATGAAACAAAGACTTGGTCTTGCACAGGCTCTTATTCATAAACCAAAGCTTCTTATATTAGATGAACCGACAAACGGACTGGACCCTTCAGGTATAAATGAATTCAGGCATATCATTAAAGACCTGGCTAAAAAAGAGAACATAGCTGTACTTGTCTCTAGTCACTTAATATCAGAAGTTGAATTAATGTGTGATACAGTTGCAATAATAAAAACTGGTACTCTAATTAGGTATTCTACAGTTTCAGAACTTATAAGCAATCAAGAAGTTTTCTTTATTTTAAGTGATAACCAAAAAGGGCTTGAGATACTTAAAAATAACTGGAATATAGATGGCATTATAAAGGATGATAGAATTGAAGCAAAAGTTGAGATTTCAAAACTTGAAGAGATCAACTCTTCTTTTATTAAAGAAGGTTTAAGGATCAAATTTGTAAATGCTAATCAAAAAACTTTAGAAGATTTATTTTTAAACCTTACAGAGGGTAATTCTGTCATCAGTTAAGGAGGTGAAAATCTTGCTTGTATTAATAAAAAATGAAGTAAATAAAATTCTATCTAGAAGAAAAATGATACTAATCACTGTTATTATGCTAATTTTAGTTTCATTGTTTGCTTATGGGCAAAACTATCAATATAAAAACACTATGGATAAATACGTAAAAACAACTGAGGATAGTGGAAATATTGAATGGCAGGCTTTGCAAAAGCAGCAGATACAGGATTTAAAAAACAGACTTAATAGACCTGATACCCCTGAGGCAAGTAAAGCTTCAATCAATATTAAGATTCAACAAAATCAATATTATCTAGATAATAATATAAATCCTATCACCCCGAGTGCTGCAAAATTCGCTGTAAAGTTAATGGAACAATCCGTTTTTGTTTTACTTCCTTTGCTGATAATTATACTAGCTGGTGATAGTGTATGTGGTGAATTTTCTGCAAAAACCATAAAAGTTTTATTAACTAGAGCTGTTCCAAGATGGAAGATATTACTTAGCAAATACTTAGCGCTTTTAATTTTGTTTTCTATGGTCATATTAGAAATGGCGCTGCTCTCCCTTTTAGTTTCAGGTTTTTTCTTTAACAATTGGGGTTTTTATGAGCCTATAGCTACAGGATTTAATTCCAGTTCCGGTACTTTAGATGTTTCAAATGTAATCAAAGTAACCCAGTTACAATATTTAATTCTTGTATACTCCCTGGGATGGTTTGTCTCTGTTATTGTTGGAACAATTTCATTTATGGTTTCTGTTTTAGTGAGAAATACAGCTACATCTATAGGAATAATGATGGCTACATTAGTTGGCGGTGGATTTCTTCAATTATTTTTAGCAGATTGGCCTATAATAAAATATTTCTTTGTTATTAATCTTAACTTACCACAGTATCTTACAGGCTCATATACCCCTATAAGTGGAATGTCCTTAACTTTCAGCACTTCGGTACTTCTAACTTGGGGAATAGGAGCTCTCATTGTAAGTTTTGTTGTATTTACCAAACAAGATGTATTAGTTTAAAAGGAGGTAAAAGAATGTTTAAAAATTTAAAGTGGATATTAATTTTATTTATATCTATAATTTCTACAATTACATTAATTATAGGTTTTGCATCTGCATTATCAATAAGTTCTGCACCTCCTAAAGAAATCTCAAATACCGAATCTGATGCAAATACTAAAACTGAGACTCAGGAACCTGCGAGTAGAGATTTAGATAAAAATAATTATAATATATTAGTTCTTGGAGATTCTCTTGCAAAAGGAACTGGAGATGAAAAAGGACTTGGTTTTCCAGGTTACTTTGAATACTTCTGGAAAACTAAAACTACAAAGGAAATCAAGATAAATAACCTTGCAATAAACGGAGATGTATCTAGTGGGCTTTTAAAAGTAATTAAGGAGCCACAAACCCTCTCTTATATTAAAGGTTCAGATATTATTTTCATATCAATTGGTGGTAATGAAATAAGTAAACTTAAAAATATGGATATAACATCTTCCACTACGAAAATAAAGGATATTGAAAATACGTACTTAAACAACTTAAAATCAATATTTAAGATAATTAGAACTAATAATTCATCATCTATGGTAGTATTTATAGGGTTATATAACCCATTTGGAAAAGATTTGACACCTGATAAAGTAACCATTTTAAATGAGTGGAATTTCCAAAGCCAAGAGCTTATATCACTTGATTCAAATGCACTATTTATTCCAACTTACGATCTCTTCAAGTATAATTCAGGAGATTATTTAGCAGCAGATAACTTTCATCCAAATAGTACTGGATATGAAGCAATTTCCAATAGAATAAGTGAAGCCTTGAAGAACTATAAATAACAAGTGATTATATTGTGTATAATTACCGAAATGAGTAGCATACTTTTGTTCCAGTTGGGTTATAGCTCAAATATATATGGAGGCTATGATTTGTTTATTTACAATATAAATAATACACTATGAATGTGATTTATGTTTTAAAATATTTTCAATGCCAGAAAGAGAAGGTACTCTTTTTCGTAGTGTTGCATCGAAAAAATAGCTGTAGGTATTTTTTCAGCAACCGAGAAACAGAGTACCTTCTCTTTCGGTTAGTTATTGGATACCTATAAATCACGAAAATAATGGTGACACAACTAAAATTATTGATAGAGTTATAATAAAAATAACAGTAGCCCAAGAGACAATGTTTTGAGTTTTATTATTAACATATTTGCCCATTATGCGCTTATCATTAATCAAAATTATCATAAATGTTAATATTATAGGAGATAACAAACCAGCAATTTGCTGTGATACAAGTATAATCTTTATTAGAGATACACCAGGGATAAGTATGAACAACGCTCCTAGTATAATTATACCTGTATATATTCCAAAGAAAGCTGGAGCGTCTTTATAGTCATTATCCACACCACTTTCCCAACCAAAAGCTTCACATATAGCATAAGATGTAGAAAGTGGAATAACTGCAGTAGCAAGAACTGAAGCGCCAAATAATCCTGCTCCAAAAAGTATAAATGCAGCTTCTCCAGCTAATGGTTTTAGGGAAATTGCCGCTTCTTCTGCGCTGGTTATTGTTATTCCAGCTTTATAAAGTGTTACGGCTGTACATACAATTATAAAAAATGCTACTGCATTTCCCCAAAAAGCCCCTAAATAAACATCAAGCTTTTCATATTTATAATCGGATATACTTATTTTTTTATCTACTATAGATGATTGGAGGTAAAATTGCATGTAAGGAGTAATTGTTGTACCAATCATTCCTATGAATGTAAGAAGAAAACCTGTATTTAATTCAATAGTAGGCGTTACCATTGATTGCATTACGTGTCCCCAATCTGGTTTAGTTAAAATGGCAGATATAATATAAGTAAAAAAAACAAATGTAAATAATAAGAAGATATTCTCTACTTTCTTATAGGAACCTTTAGTTACTAGAAACCAAATCATTATTGAAACAACAGGTATTGAAATATATTTACTTACATTAAATAACTCTAAACTTGCTGCAATACCTGCAAAGTCACCGAAAACAACCCCCATATTGGCAATTAATAGGATAGTCATTGCAAAAAAGGTAAGCTTAACTCCAAATTTCTCTCTAATTAAATCAGATAAACCTTTCCCTGTTACAACTGCCATTCTTGCATTCATTTCCTGTATTACCGCAAGGCTAAATGTAATTAAAAGCAGCCCCCACAGCATTTTATATCCATATGACGCACCTACTGAGGCATAAGTTGTAATTCCACCAGCATCATTCCCCGCATTTACTGTAATTAGTCCAGGACCTATGATAGTCATAATAAAAAGCAACTTTTTATATCTGCTTGATAATGCCTTTTTCATAATACAACCCTCCTCAATTGTGAATATTCATGAATACTGTCATTCAACGATACTACACCAACTAGATTATTATCTTCATCACTAACTGGAATACAAACGAGATTATATTTATGCATTATACTAATTGCATCATCTATTTCATCTGTATCTTTTAAGCTTTGAGGTCTAGTGGCCATGATATTATAAAGTTTAGTGTTTCTATCCGATGTTATTAGTGAAAATAGAGAGATAACTCCAATAAGATTATTTTTATCATTCGTAATGTATATATAATAACTTTCTTCCTCACTAGGAGAGTTTGCTTGAATCCATAATATAACATCACTCACAGTAGCATCAGGCAGGAAGGTTAAAAAATCTTTTGACATAATGCTTCCCACCGTTTCTTCATCATACTCCATAAGTTCCCTAATTTCATCTTGGCTTTCTTCATCCATATGTGTTAATAGCTTTTCAACTCTATCTTCATCCATTTCTTCTAAAATATCGGCTATTTCATCAGATGGCATGGCTTCAAATATATCTGATGCCTTTTCATCAGACATAGATTTCAATAAATTTAATTGGACATCAGTTTCTATTTCTTCTAAAACTTCAGCAGCCTTTTGATTATTTAAGCTTTGGAATAATATATCCCTGCTTTTACTATCAAGATCCTCTATTATATCTGCTATCTCCGCTGCATGTAATGTTTCTATTTTATTTGCAGGCATTTGAAGCTGTAAATTGTTAACTCCAGTAGACAAAGTTTGTACGTCATCCCAGATAATAAGTTTATTCCTCAATCTATATTTAAAGGTTTCTGTTAATACGATAAAAGGATACTCTATACCAAGACGTCTGAGCAATCCCCGAGTTCCTATATCAACTGCTACAAGTTTCCACTTAGAATTTATATATCCAAGTCTTACATCATTAACACGTTCAACTTTTTTACCATTTATATCAACTATCTGCTTATCTAAAAAGTCTCTTACTAAAAAAATATCTTCTTCATTAGGTAGCCTTGTGACAAGATTATTGCTACTAATTTTAATATAATATTTTTCATTTTCATCTTTGAATATATCAAGTGCTTCAGTTGATATATAGAAAGATTTTCTCCAATTTCTAATTTGTAAATATGCTGCAGTAGGTTTTTCTTGACTAAAATCAAGAATAAGATCATTTAATTTACCAATCACTTGTCCTGAAATATTATGGATTTCTTTATGCAGAATTTTACTAAAAAAGAAATTTGTTATTTTTTCCATATGATTCACCCCTTTAATTTAGGGCAAAAGAGTAACCAACTAATGCCCTAAAACTAGTATTACTTGAATTTATATAAAAATACTTATTATGACTATCGGTATCAGGGTCATCCATTGGTTTCACCTCCTTTAAATAATTAAGCAATAAAAAAACCCTCACAAAAAGTGAAGGTTATAATAATCAAAACCACAATAGTACACACAAATACGCAGCTAAAAAAATGCGCATTTGTGATGTTCGCCTTCACTCGTTGAGTTTTAGCACTATATAGCATAGAAAACCAAATGGCTTTCGGCTACATTAAGTAGAACCTTAATCCGGTAATACCTGTTGACCCATTGGCGTCTCTCGACGTTTCCGGGCAGCAGCATGTATCTATATAGGAGCCTCACCTAACAAAGATATTATTTTCGTTCTTATTTTACTACCATGTATAACAGTACGTCAATAGCAATTATGATAAAGATTTTATTTTCTACTATTCTTTTCTTATTCAGGTATACTATTTCAATATTTTACTATCATAGATGAGGTATATATTTTTATAATTAAATCTAATTCTTTTCTTCGAAATCTATTTTTTGAAAAGCCGAGAATTTGTCATATTTACTCTATTAATGGAGAATTATACGACCTAAATCGAATATAATTAAGCAAAATCTTAGTTGACTCCCATATTTAAAAATGATATGGTTATATATAAAGGTTAATTTTAAAGATAAAAGAATATTGATAGCGCTTAATCAATAGAGCGGGAGAACCAAATTCAGGGGTGAATCTTATTATTAAGATAAGTAGGGTTAATTTTCTTCAACCCGAATCCGTCAGCTAATCTCGTAAGCGTTGAAGAGAAGTTTGTGTATACTTTACTATACATTTGTTTAGTATGCATATAAATATTATTGCTTTTTTAAGCTGTAGAGACTTCTCTGCAGCTTATTATTTTTATCTCAGCTATTCAACTGTATAAATTAATTAAAAACTTAATTTCCAAAAATTGCTACGATATTTAATTTACTTATAAGAGTCATTTACTAAAATTAGGGGCTGTGTAACAAGTTAGTTTGTAATATAAAGTTCTACATAACTTTATATTATCAAATTTTATTAACTAAAAGAGTTACATTGAAATGAAAAGGAGAGGACAATCTAATGAGAGCAGGTAAATGTGTATTAAATAATTCTTACTACGCCAAAATAGACCGCACTAAAATATTAGTAGATTTACCTAGTAAACGTGTAAAAATAGTTGATTTTAATGGTATATCAATTCAAAACCTAAAAAGAATAATCCACTTTGCTTCAAAGCAGCATTTAAGTAAAATTATTTGCAATTGTAGTATTGAAAGCTTTGAAACTTTTATTAATGCTGGATTTAATTTGGAGGGTAAAATCGATGGCTATTTTAAAGGCAATGATGCATTTTGTATGTCTTATTTCATTAGTTGTACCAGAAAAGTTTGTAGTAATTTTCCAAAGAAAGATTCATTAGTTAAAGAGTGTTTAAGTATGAAAAATACTTATATACATCGCAATAATAGTATGGAATATCTTATAAGGAATGCAACAAAAAATGATATTAAAGAAATGGTGGACTTACTTTCTACTGTATTTTTAACGTATCCATCTCCTATTTATGATGAAGAATATTTAACACAAACTATGAACGAAAAAGTTTTGTATAAAGTTGCAGTTCATGATGGAAAAATAGTTAGTGTGGCTTCAGCAGATATGGATGAGAAAAACTTAAATGCAGAAATAACAAATTGTGCCACTTACCCGACTTTTAGATGCAAAGGGATCTTATCAAATATTATTCATTCATTAGAATATGACCTTAAAATTAAAGGTTTCCTTACTTTATACAGTTTGTCAAGGTCAATAAATCCAAGTATTAATTTTGCATTAAGCAAACATAATTACAACTTTGCAGGCAGATTAGTGAACAATTGTAATATATGTGGAGCATTTGAAGATATGAATCTTTGGGTAAAAAATATATATAACTAAATATTTACAATATTAACTATTCTATATAAAATTATACCCAACAGAAAATATAAGTTTTTCTGTTGGGTATTGTATTATTTTACCTTCATTTCACTTCCTGAAATAAAGCCTAATGTTTCTAAATTTTCTTTATTTTCATTACTCATAACGAAATCAATAAACGCTTTAGATAAATCTTTTGATTCACCCTTAGTATACATATGTCCCCAAGACCAGAATTTATAAGAACCATCTGTTATATGTGCTTTATCTGCTGCCACTCCATCAAGATTTGCTACTTTTAAAGCATCTTGTGCTTCTTTTGTATTCATGTATGCAAGACCTAAATAACTAACTGCTCCATCATTTTCTTTCATTGCACTTAACACTGCACCATTTGAATCTTGAGTTACACCTAAAGCTTCATTTTCTGCTGATTTATCTCCACCAAGTACTGTCTTTTCGAAAGTTGCTCTTGTTCCTGAACCAGCTGTTCTATGAATTAATAGGATTGCCTTATCTGGACCTCCAACTTCTTTCCAATTTGTAACTTTACCAGAGAATATATCTTTAATTTGTGCTGAAGTCAAATTATCTATTCCTAATGATTTGCTTACTACAATCCCAAACCCTTGTGCTACGACTTTGTGATCAACTAATTCTTTTGCTTTTGCTGCGTCTAATTTTTCTTCTGCAAATACATCAGAATTTCCTATATTTACTGTTCCATCTAATACTTGAGTAAGACCTGTACCAGAACCTCCCGCTTGAGCTCCTATCTCTGCATCAGGATATTTTTTATTAAATGTTTCGATTGTCTTCTCCATTAACGGTAGTAATGCTGACGAACCGCTCATAGTTATTGAACCTTTTACAGTCGCTTCTGTTTTAGTTCCTTCTGTTTTACTGTCATTTGCTGGTGCTCCCCCTGATGCATTTCCGCATCCTACCATCACACTTCCTACCATTGCTAAAACTATAGCACCTACCATTAATTTTAATGTTCTTTTTTTCATTTCTACCTCCATAAGTAAATTATATTCTGTTTCATTATTTTGTGTTTCATAATTCATATATTATGGTATCTCTTTTTAGTTAACCTATTATTATAAAAATGTTAATTTATATTACATATTAGTTAAAAAAGTTTAACATTTGTATCCATATAAATGTTGAATATCTCTATCATTTTTAAGTTATGCCGGTACGTCAAGTGTACTGAAAATAGAAAATGAAATCCATATTAGAATGCAATAATTAAACATTTCTACAAAAACATAAAAGATATTATCTTAATATATAACTTTATTAGGTTTATATATGGCACTAACATAACCTTAACATGAGCTTAATATCTTCTTATCATTTTACTAATATACTGTAATTACAAATAATAATCTTATACTGAAGTTATTTAAAACAAATAAAGGAGGCATGAAAATAAAATGAACAATTTAAATATCTGTATTGATATCGATGGAACAATAACTAATGCTTATGACTGGCTTGATTATGCAAATGAGTACTTTAACAAAAATATCACTGAAGATCAAGTAACAGAGTATGAAATACACCAAGTAATGGGTATAGAAAGGCATGAATACGAGGATTTCTATAATAAAAATAAATTTAAAATTCACTCGGAGCAAAAACTTAGAGATGATGCTAAACTTATAATAACTGTACTGTACCAAATGCATAATATACATTTTGTCACAGCAAGAGATCTAGAACTAGAAACATTAACCCATTTATTTTTAAGG
This sequence comes from Clostridium chromiireducens, assembly GCF_002029255.1. Classification (GTDB taxonomy): domain Bacteria; phylum Bacillota; class Clostridia; order Clostridiales; family Clostridiaceae; genus Clostridium; species Clostridium chromiireducens. The sequence continues at coordinate 2,765 of NZ_MZGT01000095.1, read as the reverse complement.
AAAAATGAAATACCTTATGATAACTTATTTGTTTTAGGCAGCCATTATAAAGTTGATAAAGCAAAAGAATTAAATTGCAATATTTTTATCGAGGACAGTTATGACAATGCGATTCAATTATCAAATTCAGGATACAAAGTTCTTCTTATTGATACAAATTATAATAGAAAACCGCTAAACAATAATATAGTTAGAGTTAACAATTGGAAAGAAATATTCTTAATAATAAATGAACTTTCCTCACAAACTAAAGCAGTTTAAAAAAATTTCAAATCACTTCTTATCAAATCCTCCCATTCACTTTTCACATGATTATTCTGCTCTTCTATTTAATTTTCTAATATCCTTGCCTTCCATTAAATATTCAATGAAAACATCAGTCTTGTTACAAATTTTGTAACAAGAAAAACCAAATGGATGTGTAAATCCATTTGGTTTTTATTATTATAGTTAAATGTTTTTATAATCGATTAATATAATAAGTGAGATTAGGTTATATCGCTTGATTACACACCTGAATATTTATATAACTAAGCAACGAGCTTACAGGAATAATTCCCAAATACATATTATTATAAGTAATAATAATATGGTCATAAATATTATTATTTTTTCTAGACATAGCTCTTCGTGCAACTTCATTAATTGCTGTATAATAATCTACTATTAAAGGATTACTATCCATTACAAATGAAATAGGGCTTTTCGCAAAGTTAGCTCCGCCATCTTGTGTATTAATGGCAGAATCTAGATTATGCTCCATAATAAGTCCCACTGGAATATCATTATTTACGATACATGCTCCTGTAATATCATTAGAATTAAAATATTCTTTAATTTCTTCACAATTGCTTGTATACTCAAATGACTTATCCTGCCTTACAATTTCACCTATACAATTTGACTTGTAATTTTGATTTATGCTTTTTTTTAAGTTTCTACATTTTCGAATTAAATCTTTTACAGAATTTGATATATCTAAAAATGTTCCCGCCGGACGACTAATAAAGAAACCTTGCCCCGCATATACTCCTAACTTTATTAATGTTTTAAGTTCCTCTTCAGTTTCTATACCTTCAGCTATAAGCTTCATATTTGTTGCTTCTGAAAGTTTAACAAAACATTCCACTAGCGATTGTTTAAATAAATCCTCATTTATATCTCTAATTAAATCCATATCTATTTTTACAAAATGAGGTTTTGTTTCATTAAGCATTTTTAATCCTGAATATCCCGAACCAGTATCATCAATTGCTATTTTATATCCCTGATCTACATAATTACTAAGAGCTTGCCTAAAACTTGTATAATCTTCAATACATGTCTTTTCTGTAATTTCAAATATTATACTTTTAGGTGACATATTATGTTCTGCAAGAAAATCTTTTGTAAATCCTTTTTTAAATTTCTCATCCTTAAAAATATGTGGATCTACATTTATAAAAAGATACTTATTCTTCTCAAGATTATCAGCTCTTTCAATAGCCTTTATTCTGCACAACTGCTCCAATTCCCATGTTTTATTATAAATTTGAGCCACTTTGAATAATTCATCAGGTTTTTGTAGATGTGAACCTACCGGCCCTCTACTCAAAGCTTCATAACCTATAACTGTACCATCCACAAGTGAAACGATAGATTGATAGACTGTAGTAATATTTTTATTATCCAGAATACTTTCTAATTCCTTTTTATCGTCATAACTTGGAGTAATCTCCAGTAAATTTAACATATTAATAATCTCCTCTTATGTGTTTAAAATTAATCGTTTTAAGACAATTAAAATATAACATGAACGTATTAAGTTATTTTATCATTTAAGTTAAATTTATGTAAAAATAGTATGTTGTATCTGAATTAATACAAATCTCTCTTATGCTAGTGATTTATATTTGATTTATTCTTCTAAATATATTTATTACCCAATTTAAAAATCCCCCATATGTTTTAATTTACTAGTCCAATTTAATTTCATTATTCTCAATTCTTCTATCTAGTTCTTTTACCTTTTCTTCTATTGTTTTAGCCGTTTTTATAAATTCATCATCACTTTTACCTGTTGGACCATCTAATCCCCAGTCTTCTATATGTTTCCCAGGTAAAATTGGACAAACAACGTTGCATCCCATCTTTATAACTATATCAACCTCTGGGATATCTGATAAAAGCTTTGATTTTTTAGCTTGATTTATATCAGTATTGTATAACTCTTTTGTAATTCTTGCTGCATCTTGGTTTATTTGATGTTTTGTTTCTGTTCCTGCTGAATAACTTTCAAAAACGCTATTTCCATAAAGCTTTCCTAGGGCCTCTGCCATTTGTGATCTGCATGAATTGTGTACACAAATAAATGCTACTTTTGTTTTCATTTAGTTTTTTATTCTTTTATTTACAAGTACATTTACTCTTATCATTACAAATACAATCTTTTGTTTCTGTCACAAGGTTCATCATAAACAGTGTAAGCTTATTGCAATTATTAATATTTAATCGGTAATAGTTCCAAAGTCCTTCTTTTCTAACTTCTATAAGACCACAGTTACTTAATACCCTCATATGATGCGAAAGAGTTGGCTGGGTAAAATCAAAGTATTCTAAGATATCACATGCACACCTTTCACCACAGGACAGTATATCAATTATTTTTAGCCTGCTTTGGTCAGATACTGCTTTAAAAATTTTTGCATTTTCTTCATAGTTCATTCTCATTCACATCCTCCTATATAGATATTTATATATATAATATAGAACATTATCTATATATC
>NZ_MZGT01000094.1 GCF_002029255.1 Clostridium chromiireducens | reverse complement strand
TTTCTATTTAATATGTTATAATATAATACGAATGAATTTTTCAGAATATATTTGATATATTTTTTGAAAAAATATTATCAAAAAATATTATATTTTAAATCAGTAATATGAATTTGGTTAATATACTTGCAAATTATATTTATTGTAGGATAAAATCAAATTTGTCAAAGATTTTTTATAAAGGAGCTATAAAAAGAAATGCAAGAATTATCTAACGTAATAGCTAGCAAGTATGAAGAAATAATTGAAAAAATCAAGAGTTTTTCAGGTGAATATTTAAATGAGGAATATAAAAATATTTGTGTCATAGCTACAGAAACATTATTCCAAGATTGTGAGGAACAACTCAAAAAAGGAAAGAGCTTTTCATGGGCAGCTGGAATAGTGCACGCTATAGGAACAATAAATAACTTGTTTGATTCAAAAGAAGAACCATATATTAAAGCTACTGATTTATATAAGGCGTTTGGCGTTAGTAGTAGTACAGGCTCTAGCAAATCAAAGGAAGTAAAAAATCTATTGGGTTTATCAAATGAAAGTAAACAGTGGATAATAGGTAAAAGTACAGATATAATAAGTAATAGTATGTTAGAGGCTGAGAGAGAAGCAGCAGCAACAGCAAGTAATTTAGCTCAGAAAGATGAAAGCACTGAAAACGAAAAAAAGGAACCTTTTAAATTTGCTGTTCACAAAAGTTTTATAATGTCACAAAGGATTATAGATTTTGCTTGGAAACAAAAGAATTACAAAAATAGATCAAAATATGCAAAAGAAGCATTAGACGTATATGAAGATTGTGCTGATGCATATATTATTTTATCAAAAGATTCTAGTCTAAATGATACACAAAGGAAAGAGCTTTTAGAGAAAGCGGTTAAAGCGGCACAAAATCTGCTAAGAATAAATAATCTAGAAGATGCTCAACCTGAACTTTTTAAACTAAAAATTGCTGAACCACTTTTTGGTGCTAAATATAATTTAGCTACTCATTTATGGAAAATCGGAGAAAAAGAATCAGCAATAGATCAAGCTTTTGATATTTTAAAATATAATGAGCAAGATAATTTAATGGTTAGAAGTTTATTAGTTAATTGGCTTTTGATTGAAAAAAGGTATGCACAATTGAAGGAACTATTAGAAAAATATGAGAAGGATAATCTAGCGGCTTTACACTATAGTAAAGTAGTATTACTATATAAAACAAACGAAATTAAAGCGGCAGAAAATGCATTAAGAAGAGCGTATAAGAGAAACCCTCATGTTATACCATACATACTAAAACAAAAAAGAGTTCCAAGTTCGCTGCCACACAGTATTAGATTTGGTAGTGAAGAAGAAGCTATAAGATATGCTGACATGGGACTAGCAGTTTGGGATGATTCTAATATGATTCAATGGGTTAAAGAAAAGAAAAATGATTTTGATATGATAAATTTTAACTAGTACTTTACATTGGGATGGCAATGTGGTACCATAAAGTAGAAAATTTAATAAAAAGTCTTCAGGGTTGGGTGAATTTCCCTACCGGCGGTACAGCCCGCGAGCTTTAATTAGCAGATTCGGTTAAATTCCGAAGCCGACAGTAAAGTCTGGATGAAAGAAGATAGTGATAAGATAAATTATATTTAAAATTAAAATTTTAGATGTTATTATTTATTTGAGAATATATGCCCTGAATTTGCAGTAAATTCAGGGCTTTTTATATTAAACAAGGTAAATTGAGAATAATTAATAAAAATTAAAACATTCTTGTATTTATTATTTATTTAATAATAAAAGATTCTTACTAATGAAATTTTAATTATAAATAAAATATATATTATAATTATTCCAAAAACTCTGAAGATTTGAACTTCAGAGTTTTTTTATTGTGTATAAAAATAATTAATAATTAAAAGATATAGATATATTATTAATTTTTATAAAAAGCTAAAATGCACTTAGCATGAATATATGGAAAAGGGAGATGAGAATTCTTGGACGTTAGTTATATGGAGAGAGCCTTAGAATTAGCTAAAATGGGTATAGGAATGGTAAATCCTAATCCTTTAGTTGGAGCAGTTATTGTTAAAGACGGAGAGATAATAGGAGAGGGATATCATGAACGTTATGGGGAGGCTCATGCTGAAAGAAATGCGGTTAAAAATGCAACAAGATCTGTAGAAGGAAGTACAATTTACGTCACTCTAGAACCGTGTGCTCATTATGGAAAAACACCGCCATGTGTTGATTTAATCATTGAAAAAAAATTTAAGAAAGTTGTAATTGGAATGTTAGATCCTAATGAATTAGTAGCAGGAAAAAGTATAGAAAAATTACAACAGCATGGTATTGAAGTGCTAGTTGGGGTTAAAGAAGAAGAATGCAGAAAAATGAATGAAATCTTTATTAAGTATATTACATCTAAAACTCCATTTGTAATTTTAAAAAGTGGAATGTCTATTGATGGAAAAATAGCAACCTATAGTGGAGAATCTAAATGGATTACATCAGAAGAATCAAGAATGGATTCACAGAATTTAAGAAATAGGGTTCACTCAATCATGGTAGGTGTAAATACAGTTATAGCTGATGATCCAGAGCTTACGTGCAGAATTAATAATGAGAAAATCCTAAAAAGAATTATTGTAGACACAACTCTTAGAATACCATTAGATTCAAAAGTAATTAAAAATGAAGATAAAAATACAATCATTGTGACTACTCGTCTTGCAGACATAAGTAAAAAACAAATGTTGATAGATTTAGGAATTCAAATCATAGAAGTCCAAGAGAAAAATAACAAAGTTGATCTAAAGGAACTTGTTAAGGAGCTAGGTAAAGAAAAAATAGATTCTATACTTATTGAAGGTGGTGGTACGTTAAACTTTTCAGCGTTAGAAGAAGGTGTTGTAGATAAAATTATTTTTTATATAGCGCCTAAAATATTAGGTGGAGAAACTAGTAAGAGCAGCATAGCTGGAAAAGGTTTTTCTAAAATAAATGAAGCAGTTAAATTGGTGAATACTACTTATAGAAAAATTGGAGAAGATTTAGTTATAGAAGGTTATATAGAAAAAAATAACTAAAAATAAGGAGGAAAGAATGTTTACTGGAATTATCGAAGAAGTTGGAGTGTTACAGGAGTTTAATATAGGTAATGGTTTCGGAGTTATGGTAATCAAGTGTAATGATATTTTGGATGATACAAAAATTGGTGATAGTATTGCTACAAATGGAGTCTGTTTAACAGTTAAAGAGAAAACATCTTATTCATTCAAAGCTGAAGTGATGGGGGAAACTTTAGCTAAGAGCAATTTAGGCAGTTTAAAAGTCGGGGATAAATTAAATCTTGAAAGAGCCTTAAGACTTAGTGATAGGCTTGGTGGACACATTGTAAGCGGGCATATAGATGGTGTTGGCAAGATTGTTTCAGTAAAAGAAGAAAGCGATGGAACTTGGTTTACCATATCTGCACCTAAAGATGTTTTAAAATACATCATATATAAGGGCTCAATTGGAATAGATGGAATAAGTTTAACTGTAGCATATGTTGATGATGAAGTGTTTAAAGTTTCAGTTATACCTCATACTTTGGATAACACTATTCTTCCACATAAAAAAGTTAATTCAGTTGTGAATTTAGAATGTGATTTGGTGGGAAAATATATAGAAAAATTAGTTGGGGGAAGAAATGCAAGTAACAAAACAGATACAAGTACTATTACTATGGATTTTTTAAAGAATAATGGCTTTTAGTTTATGTAATAAAAAATTATTAATAACAACTTTGAATTAAAGTTAAGTATAGAGTAATAAATGAGTTAGGAGATATAAATATGAGGTTCAATAGTATAGAAGAAGGAATAAAAGATATTAAACAAGGAAAAATGGTAATAGTTGTTGATGATGAGGGACGCGAAAATGAAGGCGATTTAGTTGTTCCAGCAGAGATGGCTACCACAGAAAATATAAATTTTATGATTAAGTATGCAAGAGGTTTGGTTTGTGCGCCGGTTGAGGAAGAAATCGCAGTTAAATTAGGTTTAAATCCAATGGTTGAAAAGAATACCGATAATCACGAGACTGCCTTCACAGTTGCTATAGATCATAAAGATACAACAACAGGAATATCAGCATATGAAAGATCTTTAACAATAAATAAACTTGCAACTTCAAATGAAAAATATGATTTTAGAAGACCAGGACATGTATTTCCACTGATAGCTAAGAATGGTGGAGTTTTGGAGAGAATAGGCCATACAGAGGCTTCAATAGATTTAGCCAAACTTGCAGGTTTTAAAGGTGCGGCAGCTATATGTGAAATAATAAATGATGATGGAACTATGGCTAGGCGTGATGACTTAATGAAATTTGCAAAAGAACATAATCTTAAGATATTAACTATAGAAGATCTAATTGAGTATAGGAAACAAGAGCACTTAAGTGTAACAAGGGAAGTAGAGGCTAAATTACCAACAAAATACGGAGATTTTAAGGTTATAGGATTTAGCGAAAAGAATTCTTCAAAGTGTCATTTAGCCTTAATCAAAGGTGATATTACAACTGATGAGCCTGTACTTATAAGAGTTCATTCTGAATGTTTAACAGGAGATGCATTAGGTTCTAGAAAATGTGACTGTGGTGAGCAATATGCAGCAGCAATGGAAATGATATCGAAAGAGGAACGTGGGATACTTTTATATATGAGGCAAGAAGGAAGAGGCATAGGATTATTAAATAAATTAAAAGCATATTCACTTCAGGACACGGGATTAGATACTGTAGATGCAAACCTAGCTTTAGGATTTAGGGAAGATATGAGGGATTATAAAATTAGTGCAGATATGCTTAAAATTCTAGGAATAAACAATATTAGATTAATTACAAATAATCCTGCAAAAATTGAGGGACTTGAAAAAAATGATATTAATGTAATTGAAAGAGTTCCAATAGAAATGGAAGCAAATAAGAATGATGAACTTTATCTCAAAACTAAAAAAGAGAGAATGAATCATTTATTAAATATATAAAAAAATAATAGATATCAATATTATAAAATAATTTAACATAATGGAGGAAAATATAATGAATATTTTTGAAGGAAATTTAGTATCACAAGGATTAAAATTTGGAATAGTTATAGGAAGATTTAATGAATTTATCGGAGGTAAACTTTTAGAGGGTGCACTAGATGGATTGAAAAGACATGGTGCAAAAGAAGAGGACATTGATATTGCATGGGTGCCAGGTGCTTTTGAAATTCCACTAGTAGCTAAGAAAATGGCAAAAAACTCTAAGTATGATGCAGTTATTTGTTTGGGAGCTGTAATAAAAGGAGCTACTTCTCATTATGATTATGTTTGCTCAGAAGTATCAAAAGGAATAGCAAGCGTTTCTCTTGAAAGTGAGAAACCAGTAATATTTGGAGTACTTACAACAAATACTATAGAGCAAGCTATTGAAAGAGCAGGAACTAAGGCAGGCAATAAAGGCTATGAATGCGCAGTTTCAGCTATAGAAATGGCTAACTTATTAAATAATATTAAGTAGTAAATAAAGGTATTGTGTATCACCGAAATATAAAAATACTTGCATTAAGAGATGATTTTAAGTTTACAGCCAAATAAACGAAATGGAATATATGTGTTTGCTCCGGTTCATCGAAGATTTGGCTAGGTGATTCTAAGATTATAAGTTGTACCCAAAGTGCTTGCCTCAAGGACTAGGCCTTGAACAAGCACATTTGGAACAACTTATAATCTAGAATCACAGCCAGCAAAATCTTCTTATGAACACTTCGCAAAAACATATATTCCATTTCTTTGTTTAGTGTAAATTTAAAGAAAAGCATATTTAAGCAAGTAATTCGGTTATCCATTGCTCAATTAAAAATCATTGAAAATTGGAACAAAAGTATATTACTCATTTCGGTGAGTTTATTGCATAAATCTAAGCTACCTGCTCAGATTTATTTATAGATATCCAAACTATGAATTTGATTTATACTTTACCAGAAAGTAGACACATTTTTGTGCAGCAGGCATTTGAAAATGAGCTGCTAAAAGAGCTTAATTGTAGGTTGTTCCTTTAATGCTTGTCACAATGAAATTGGGAGCAAGCATTAATGGTGCAACCTGCAATTTAGCTCTTTCAGCGAGATTTTCATAGTCCTGCGAAACAATAATGTGTCTGCTTTCGGTGGATTATTTCATAAGTCTAAATTGTAGTTGGGGTATCTATAGAGTTATTTGGATTTAAGTTTTCCACAATTTCAGATATCCTTGTTATTTTACCAGATAAAAAGGATAAAGTATCATCTATACCTTCAATGGAGTTGTTTATATTTGAAATGCTATCGTTAATAGAATTCTTAAATTCTAAAATATCATAATTTACAGAATTTTTTAGTTGAGAAATTTCATTTATAGTTAAGTCCCTTAAATCAGAAAGTAGTGCTGTTAAAAATTCTCTTGATAATTCAGAGTTATCTATAATTCCTCGTTCACCTAAGTCTTCGATATAATCTTTTAATAGGTTTATACTATCATTAATATCCGAGAGGTGCTGATCAAATTTATTTAAAGTTGGCTTAAACTTATTTTCTGCATCTGTTGTAGTATTTTTAATAGTTAAATTAATATCATCAAAATGAGTCATGATATTGTTTAAATTTTCTTCAAAAGAATCTAGTTTTAGATTATGTGCATTTAATTCATTTATAATTTCAGTAGAAATTTCTTCAATATTTAAATTTTCATCATCAAGAGTATCGTTTACATTATTGTCATTATCAATAGGATATTTGTCGCAGGCATCATCCTTTACTAGAACCAAATAAGGTGAATTTGAACATTTATCAGAACTAAATTGAAGCATAGAAGCTGTATTAAGATTCATAGATTCAATTATTATATTAAAATTATTACTAAAAGGATCGAGAGATTTTATAATATGGGAAATATCAATTTTTAAATATTTTTTTACGGATTTAGTAGGAATATTTATATTTATTTTGGCTAGAGAATTTTTTTTAGGAAGTGTTGTCCAATTCACGTCTGAAACATTAAAGTCACTGTTATCACCAGAAATTGAAACACTAATATTATTGCATGATGTAGGATATATATTCTCTAAATATAAAAATAAATATATATTTTTTGATGTAGAGATATGCAAATCAGAAATATAGAATTGAAACAAAGACTTATATAAATTCAAGTTTTTCCAGTTATCTTTAACAACACCGACAAATAGTTTTTCATCTTTATAGAAGCTACTGTTTGGACGGAAATTACAAACATAAGTTGTATCAGAACAATTTATTTTTATTAAATTTTTCATCGACTTCATCCCCTTACAAATAAAATTTCTAGAGTAAACCCAAAATGAGTTATATTATATACCAATTTAATAGTTAAATTTAAAGTTATATTTATTTCTAATCGAAGGTATATTTAAGGATTTATCACGTGCAAATATAGTAGGCAGGTTATTCTGTCTATTATCATATTTGAGGATATCGAATGAAGAACAGTGATCATAAGATCCTCATATAGAATGTAAAATCCCTCCTAAAATATTTCTACTGATATATATTTGAATAAAATATGATTTATGCATAATTTCAAAGAATTAATTTATGTTATATTAAAGAATTTATAGTATATTAAGTAAGTATTGACTTGAGAGTAATTACTTTTTTGACATAATGAATTATAATTAGAATAAAAGAATGAAAGAAGGTGAATTAGGTTGAGGATAGGAAAATTAATATAATCCTCAATAAAGTACTATGAATGGAAGTATAAGCATAATAATAAATGAAATGATTAAATATTATTCTGGTGATCCAAGAAGAGTAAACCATTTTTTAAAGGTATATTCATTTGCAAAAGCTATTGGTGAACTAGAGGGTATAGATAAAGACACACAAAATATGCTGGAAGTTACAGCTGTGATGCATGATATTGGAATTAAGGTGAGTGAAGAAAAGTACAAATCTTCTGCTGGCAATTATCAAGAAATTGAGGGACCTCCAGTGGCAAGAGAAATGCTTTCACAATTAAATTTTGATGAGATATTTATAGAGAGAGTTTGTTATTTAATTGGTCATCATCACACATATAGTAAGATTGATGGCATTGACTATCAAATACTTATTGAAGCTGACTTTTTAGTTAACATTTATGAAGATGAAATTAGAGATATTCAAATTAGAAGCATAAAAGAAAAGTATTTCAAAACAAAAGCAGGAATACAGTTTCTAACAGACTTATATTTATAATAGGAATATAGGCTGAAAGGTACTTGAATACAGAAAATTGCCTTTAGTCATAGGAAGATATAAAAACAACAATTCAATATGATAATATTTTTATGTATAAGTATTGTTAAAATTAGAATTTATTTGGAAAGAATAATTTGAGTTTTGATTAAAAATAAAATACTTTTGCATTGAATTGTTAGTTTTAATATCTCCTATATACAACATATTAATCAAGATATTTATAATGGCTTACATTGTAAAATTATTATTTGCAGTCAAAACTAGAACATTTTGTTTCAACATATATTTGTGCACCATCACCTGATACGTTTATAGAGTCAAGCTTACAAAGTTTATTGTAGTTATGAGTACAATTATAAGCGTTGCAGGTTAAAGCATCACATTGTCCGTTAGAATTTGTGTTATTAGTTAAATCACTGTAGTGAGCAGCATGTAAGAATGAACCACAGCAAGTTCTACGCTCGCTACTTGCAGACATTCCTCCAATATCAACCCTGTTTGAATAACATACACCGCTATTATTATGTGAACAATTATTTACATCACAATTAATTTTTTGCACGAAAAACACACTCCTTTAATATTAATTTAATTTTAATTATGGTATTATTTGGTGAAATATCTATCGAGCAAGCCTTTGAATGCTTTACCGTGTCTAGCTTCATCTTTACACATTTCATGCACAGTATCGTGTATAGCATCTAAGTTATGTTCTTTAGCTAAAGTTGCAAGTTTCTTTTTTCCTTCGCAGGCACCATATTCGGCCTCAACTCTAGCACTTAAATTTGATTTAGTATCAGGAACAACAACTTCACCTAATAGTTCTGCAAATCTTGCAGCGTGATCAGCTTCTTCATAAGCAATTCTTTTGTATGCCTCAGCTACTTCAGGGTAGCCTTCTCGATCAGCTTGACGGGACATTGCTAGATACATTCCGACTTCAGTACATTCACCAGTAAAGTTAGCTCTTAATCCATCTAATAATTCATCACTGAGATCTTTAGCAACTCCAATTCTATGTTCATCAGCAAAATTTAATGAATCTTCCATTTCCTTGAATTTGTCTGCGCCTGCTTTACAAATAGGGCAAAAATCAGGTGGATTATTACCTTCATGGATGTAACCACAAATAGTACAAATAAATCTCTTCATTTAAAATTCCTCCATAAAACTTATTATATTTCAAGGTGATATAAGGCATATGAAAATAGGAATTATTGATTATTAGTAAGATTACAGATAAGGAACCCCCTACGAAGAGGTAAAATCTACATACTAAAGTTCATTTATCATTTTTGGATATGTCTAATATAACCCTAAGAAATAGTATTACCATTTTGAATTAAATTATTAGTAATAAGAATTTAATTAATGTATAGTTGAGTATATGAAGAATTTTCAAGTATAATATAATCTAGTGATGAAATATAGAAAATTAGATACATAGGGAGGAAGTTATAAAGTGGATAATAATTTTGAATATATATTGTTTGATCTAGATGGAACAATAACTGATTCAGGAGAAGGAATAACTAAATCTGTGCAATATGCGCTTAAACATTTTGGTATAATTGAGGATAATTTAAGTGATTTAAATAAATTTATAGGACCGCCGCTAAAAGATTCATTTAAGAGGTTTTATAATTTTGACGATGAAAAAGCTGAAATGGGACTTAAAAAGTATAGAGAATATTACGCTAAAAAAGGTATATATGAGAATAGTCTTTATGATGGAATAGTAGAAGTTTTTGAAGCGCTTATGAAAAGAGATAAAAAGATCATACTAGCTACATCAAAACCAGAAGTATATGCAAAGGAAATATTAAAGTATTTTAAAGTAGATAATTATTTTACATTTACTGCTGGAGCAGATTTTGAGGAAACTAGAGTGAACAAAGGTGATGTTATAAAATATGCTTTAAATGAAGCAAAAATATCAGATACATCAAAAGTTATCATGGTAGGAGATAGAGAGCATGATATTATAGGAGCAAAAGAAAATAATATTAAATCAATAGGTGTGCTTTACGGGTATGGAGATGTAATTGAATTAACGCAGGCTAGAGCGGATCATATTGTGAAGAGTACTGAGGAGTTATTAAATTACTTCATTCAAATGAAGTTATAAGGTTATAAATTTGTTATATGAGACGTACGAAAAATTTTTTTCATTTGAATTTATACTCTTTTTATATTTAACTATATTTGAAAAAAATTAGATTTAATTGTAATATATAGTTAAGAAATAAAAAATAAGGGAGTGTTAAAATGATAAAAAGATTAGGGGTAACTTTATTAATAGTTGCATCAATAATGGGAAGTTTATCATCGTTTGCTGTTTCAGCCAAGTGGAAGGAAGATAAAAGTAAGAATCTTATGTGGATTGAGAATGGTGTAAAGGTAAAGGGATGGAAACAAATTGATGGAAAATGGTACAATTTTAGAGAAGATGGAATAATGAGAACAGGCTGGTTGAAGGATAATGAAAACTGGTATTACTTATGGTCAGACGGAACTATGGCGCATAATAGCTGGTTGACTAATGGGGGATTTTGGTACTACTTTGATCAAAGTGGTAAAATGGTTACGAATTCTGTCACTGTAGAAAATAAAAAATACGATTTCAATGCTCCAGCAATTATAGTTTCAGAAAACGTGAGTACTGATAATAATACAGCAAATGTAATGACTTCAAATGGTGGTAAATAGGTTTCATAATAAAATTATTGGAATGACTAAATTCTATATTGATAGATAGTTCCAATTGAGTCAATTGAAAAGAGGTTATTAAATGAGGATAATGACATTTAATCTAAGGTGCGATACACCACGAGATTTCAGAGATAGATGGAATAATCGAAAAAGTATGGTTTACCACGTTATGGATGAGTATAAATGTGATATTATTGGAACACAAGAAGTAAAAGATAATATGTTTAATGACCTGAAAAAGAGTATGAAGGAATACGAAATAGTTGGAGAATCTAGAGGTAAGAGAATTTCATCAGAAAGAAACAATTTATTGATTTCTAAAAAACATACTATTCAAGAATATAAGACCTTTTGGCTATCTGAAACTCCTAATGAAGTTGGAAGTAAGGTATGGTATTCTTATGTACCGAGAATCGCTACTACCGCAGTGATAAAGACGGTAGAGGGTAAAAAGATTAGAGTTTATAATTCTCATTTAGATAACCTATTTCAAAAAACAAGAGAGTATGGATTAAAAAGGATTATGGAAGTAATTGATAAAGAGCAAGAAAAAGAGGCTCTTCCAATTATATTAATGGGTGATTTTAATGACACGCCAGATAGTAAATTAATAAAAAGCTTTAAGTCTGGAAAATTTTCTAAGGAAGAGTTTACAGCTGTACAAGATATAAACAAAGAATTGTATAAAGAATCTACAAGAGATAAATTTAAAAGGACGCAAAAAGGAGTTCATATTGATTATATATTTGTATCAAAAGAAATAGAAGTAGTTAATGCTGAAATAATTAAGTATAATATCAATGGGAAATATCCATCAGATCATTATCCATTAATAACAGACATAAAAATTAAATAAATTTTAAAATAGAACCTTGATATTCTTAAATGATCATCAAGGTTTTATTTTTGGTAGGTATTGAGGGAGTTACTAGCTTATTAAGATATAACTTTTAAACAATGCAAAGATATAATATAATAGGATATACTGTAAATCTACGTTATTACAGAAGATGTAAGATATTTGAACTTCGCATGATAATATAGAGAGGAATGATTTATTGTCGAGATTAGAAAAGTACGTATGTGCTACATATATATGTTTGGCAATTGTTTTAGGAGGGATAGCTGGTTATTATAAATTTATAATAAGTGATGAAGCAAACCATTCAGGTAAGAATAGCGAAAAAATACTGAGCTCTGGCTCAACAATTAAAAAATATGGACAGGTAGTAAATGTTGATTCTAATTTGTGTATTAGAGAGGAACCTAATTTAAATAGTCCTGCAGATAATTATTTATATAATGGGATGACATTTAGCATCCTAGAGAAAAATAATTCTTGGTATAAGATACAATATAATGATGTTGTAGGTTATGTGAAAGATAAATATATTGAAGAATATGAGAAAGCCCCACCCAATCCGACTTACGATGAAATTCATAATAAAAAATCAATAATTGAAAATATTATAAAAACTCCTATACCTATTAAAGTAGAATTGACTGCTTACTGTAATTGCGCCATATGTTCAGAGGCGTGGGGTGCGGAAACGGCGATGCAAACACATACTAGAATAGGTATTGTTGCTGCGCCTAAAGATATCCCATTAGGGAGTAAGCTTTTTATTCCAGAACTAAAATATTATAAAGAAGATGGGATATTTGATGTGGAGGATAGAGGAGGTGCTGTTGTGATTAAAAATAATGGAATACATATTGTGGATGTTTGGTTACCGGATCACGAGCAAGTTAAGGAATTTGGAAGAAAAGAAACTATAGTGTACATGATGAAATAATAGTACCTTGAAGTTTTCCTTATATTCAATTAAAATGGTGTTAGTACTAAAGAAATAAATATGGAAAATACGAGTCAATTATACATTTACAGAATAGTCTTGTTGAAGATGGAGGACAAGAGGCTTATGGATATGGCAAAAGAGATTGAACAGGTATTTTTAGGGAGTGCAGATATGAATATGTCACCAGAATTAGTCGAAGAAAAAATTGAAGCGATGAATGAAACACTGCTTATATATCGTTCAGCTATAAAAGAAGTAAAGACAAAGTTAGATATATTAGATGATGAACTTAAAATTAAGAGAAAAAGAAATCCTATAGAATATATGAAGTCTAGGGTTAAAACACCAGGAAGTATTATGGATAAGCTTAGGCGTAAAGGTTTTGAAATGGGCATTGAGTCGGCGAAAAAAAATTTAAATGATATTGCAGGTATAAGAGTAATATGCTCCTTTGTTGGTGATATATATGATATTGCTAAAATGCTTATAAGGCAGGATGATATAACACTTATTGAAGAAAAAGATTATATAAAATCGCCAAAACCAAACGGATATAGAAGTCTTCATTTAGTTATAGAAGTACCTATATTTTTTTCGGATCATGTGGAGCAAGTAAGGGTTGAAGTGCAGATAAGAACTATTGCAATGGATTTTTGGGCAAGCCTTGAACATAAACTATATTATAAAACGTCCGGAGAAGGGCCAATACATATTACTCAAGATTTAAAAGAATGTGCAGATCTTATAGCATCAACCGATATGAGAATGCAAGATATTCAAAGAGAGGTAGAAAATTTAATGTAAGAGTGGCAGGTGCAAATGATGCTGACCAGGTTCCAAAAAAATCTAGATGAATTATTTTATAGTTATTATATATAATAAGAGGATTTTGAACATACTATACTTGTAAATTTAATGCAAAGGAGAATAGTGTGTATGGAAAGAGAACATTATATTGTTGATGGATTAGCAAATGAGAACATGAAGACGCAAGTTAAAAATGCACTAGAAAAAATAGAAGGCGTAAATCAGGTATGCGTAGATCTTGCACGTGGAAGTGTTGAGGTTATATATAATTCTCCAGCTACTGAGCAAGAAATTAGAGGTTGTATAGAAAATACAGGACATAATGTTAAGCAGGGATAATATTTTTATTAAAGAGGGGTGTAAAAAATTACAGCCCTCTTTAAATATTATCCCTCTAATATTTTCACATAAAATATTCTATCACGTGGACCATCGAATTCACAAAAATATACGTCCTGCCATCTTCCCAGAATTATATTTCCGTTGTGTAAAATAAATGTTTGAGAGGCACCTACAGTAGATGATTTTAGGTGTGAATGTGAGTTGCCTTCAAAATGTTTGTAGTTAGAGTCATGAGTTGGGTAGACTTTTTCAAATCCATAAATTAGATCGTGAACCACATCTGGATCTGCATTTTCGTTCACAGTAATTCCGGCGGTAGTATGAGGGCAATAAACTATTACGATTCCATCTTTAACATTACTCGCCTTAATATCCTCTTTTATATATGAAGTTATTTTCATAAGAGTCTGCCTAGGATTAATTGCAATAGAATGTTTAAATAAGTTCGACATAAAACTCCTCCTTAACAATATTTTAATTATAGATATCCAATACGTAAATTAGGTTTAGGTGTAACTTGCCGAAATAAGTAACATATTGTGTTTCGGTTTGTAGGAATTTTAATGGATGATTCTGCGACTAGAGAGAGTGTAAAATAGTCTGTGTAAACTTCATTAGGATGATATAATAAATTATCAAATGAAGGGAGCACAGGCTATGTCTTTATCTAGAGATGAATTAGTAAAATTAATTTTGAATAACTCTGATATA
>NZ_MZGT01000093.1 GCF_002029255.1 Clostridium chromiireducens | reverse complement strand
ATTTTATTATAATATCTTATGAATTTAATAAGTTCAAATTCACAAGATATTCTTTACATTGACACTGTCTGAAGTTTAGGGGAATAGTTTAACTCTATACAAAATCATTTATTTATATTTTTTCTTGTGATATGTGAAGTATATCATAAATTGTTCCTTCTTCTGATTTTACCTTACTTAAATTATCTATAAAGTAAAATACGTTATATTTCCATTTATCAGGATTGTAAATAACTACATACTCCGCTTCTTCAATTCTTGGAATATCCTTTTTTATTTTGTCTTTTAAGTTGTTAAGGCTTTCTTGTGGCTGTATTTCTCTTGTTATTTCAAGTAAATATTTACTGTCTTTAATTTTGTATGTTGTAGTATCAACCAATGGTATACCTACATTTACTCTTTGCCATCCGAATGAAGTTATTATATTGTCATAAAAACCACTAAACAAAAACTTATTTATTCCATTACTATCTTTCCAAATATATAAAGGACAATAACTATTCTGTAAACTTTTATTAGTTCCTTTTTCTGTTATTAAATACAGTTTGAATTTCAAATCCTCAAATCCATCTGTTTTATATCCATTGTTCTTTACTCTCTCCTTTATTATATTCATATCATAATCACTTGGTAATATAATCTTATATTGTGTTGCTATCATTCGCTTATATCCTCCTTTTTATTTTTAAACCCATAAGTATAGTTGTTAATCAATTCATCTATTAGTTTTTACATTTACAGTTTAACTCCCCATACAAAAATTGTATAATACTTATAAATAATCTTTAATATCACTAATAGTGATGGCAAATCTAAATTAATTTATATGAGAGGTCTTATACTATGGAAATTAATGATTTAAGAATATTTCAATCAGTTGCTTATGAAAAATCTATATCAAAAGCTGCTTTAAAACTTGGTTATGCACAATCAAATATAACTATGAGAATTAAAGTACTTGAAAATAAATTGAGCACTACTTTATTTATAAGAAACAATAAAGGTACTATGATTACACCTAATGGAGAAAAATTGCTTAAATATGCAGATAAAATCCTTGAATTAGTTGATGAAGTTAATGAGGAGTTTCTTCCTGCACAAGCTTCTTCAATCGTTAAAATCGGAGCCACTCAGACTATTTCAGCCTCTATTTTACCTAAATTATTTTCCCTATTTTATGAGAAAAATCCCGAGGTATCTTTAATATTAAAAACAGAAAGACAAGAAGTTCTTATAGATATGCTTATAAAAGGTGAATTAGATGGTGCTTTTATACCTGGTGACATTAAATCTTCAAAAATCAAGAAAGTTATTACTTTTAAAGAAGAACTTGTACTAGTATCTTCTAAAATCATTAATGATACTAATAAATTAAATGCTCCAATAATAGTAATTTCTGATATTAATTGCCCTTATCGTAAACTGCTACAAAAATGGTTAGTCAATAATCATTCTAAATCTACAACTATTATTGAATTTGATTCATTAGAATCTATTATTAGGGGTATCTCTGAAGGTCTAGGAATATCACTTTTACCTAAAAGTATTTTGCCTAAAAATAATAATTTTTTTATTTATGATTTAACAGATGACTTTGATGAATTAGAAGTTAAGTTTATAGTGAATAAAGATTTAAAAATTAATACTTTACTTAAAAGCTTTATCAATATTGCAAATAACTACATCTCTGATTCTCATTGATCGATATCACTTTGTTTTAAAACCCATTAATTCATACTATCATTTGCATTAAAATAAAGAGGTGAACCAATCACATCCGAACTTGATTCTCCTCCATTACTTAAATCCACTATTGATTTATCATCTATGCCAAACTATATTGATTCCATATCTCTAGTTTTCTTATGATACGGTATTCTAATGTTTAAACACTTCATCCTTCCTTTAATATAAATACATTGCCTTCTTATCACTTGCTTATGAAATGATCAAACTTTCATTATCCTAAAACAAATTATATTAATAACGAGGTGTTGCATTTTATTTATTTTATTACAAGATTCATATCATTAGTTTCTTTAATCATTCTAACAAATTCTAAGAATGCACTTGTAACCACGCTATTTTTGTTTCTTATAAAGTATGTATAAACACGGCTGTATTCCTCTGGAACGCAAAAAGAACGTAATAGCCCTGCCTTTTCATACCGCCTAATGGAGTCTTCTGGTACAAATGCTGCTCCAAGTCCTGAAATAACTCCATTTATACTTGCATCAATGCTATTAAACTCTATATATGTGAGATCTCTTATTCCTTGTGAATTGAAATATCTCATGAGCATTTCTCTATTTACACAACCTACTGAATTAAGTAAAAATGGTAATTTGTATAGCTCATGTAAATCTTTGATTTCAGGAGAAGCTATAAGAACAAGCTTTTCTTGGCAAACAAGCTCACTTACAAAATTCTTCTCTTCAAGCACAGATGCCTTCACAAAAGCGCCATCCAACTGAAAGTTTAGAATCTTTGTTATGAGATCTTCTGTTTTTGTAGTTATTAAAGATAAATTTACCTCTGGATACTTTTTATGATACTGTGAAAAAATCTCTGGTATATTAATTGAATAAGTAAGATGAGTTGAACCTATTGCTAAACGTCCAGATGGTTCAGAAGAATTACTAACTACTTTAGCAGCCTCTTCGAATAAATGTAATATATGTTCTGCATAAGGCAACAATTTTTCTCCTTCAGACGTCAGCACCATACCTCTCTGTCTATAAAACAGCGTAGCTCCAAGTTCCGTTTCAAGATGCTGAATTCTTGCTGTAACATTTGACTGTACATATCCCAAGGTTTGAGCTGCCTTTGTTATATTTCCTTCTGCTGCAACTGCGCGAAATATCTTTAAATCATTACTATCCATAAATTACCTCCACAATAAATATCACTAACAGTGATATAGTTGATCTAATATAATCATTTTACATGATTGAATCTTTAAAGTAAACTCTTATTATGGCGATTTAATTATAACCATAATCAACATAAAATAAACTAAAATTAAGGAGTGTCTATAATGAAAACATTATTCAATCAAACACAATTTGCAGGATTAACATTAAAAAACAGATTTATTCGCTCTGCAACAAATGATAGAGCAGCAGATAAAGAAGGACATGTGACTGAAGAACTACTAAAAATTTATGAAGACCTTGCAAAAGGAGGAGTTGGAACTATTATAACCGGCTTAGCAAGAGTAAGTGATTCTGAAAATTTATTATCAGGGCAAATGAGTATCTCTAATGATTCTTATATAGATGAATATTTGGAACTAACTAGCAGGGTTCATAAGTATTCTGCAAATATAATTCTTCAATTAGTCTGCACTGGAGCACAAAATACTAGTGCCGAAAACGGAGTAGCCTGGGGACCAAGTTCAGTAGAGGATTTATATTACAAAATCATTCCAAAGGAAATGACAAAGGAAGATATATATGATATGGAGGATGCCTTTGCTAAAGGAGCACTTAGAGCTAAAAAGGCAGGCTTTGACGGTGTACAAATGCATGTAGCTCATGGATATCTTTTAAGCAAATTTCTAAATCCTTATTATAATCGTAGAGAAGATGAATATGGTGGTTCACCTGAAAATAGAGCCAGAGCAATCATTGAAACCTATCAAAAAATAAGAGATGCCGTTGGCAAGAACTTTCCAGTACTAGTAAAAATCAACTGTAATGATTTTATGGATCAAGGATTGTCTTCAGAGGATTGTCTAAATGTGTGTAAGACTCTTGAGAGAGCAGGAATAGATGCAATAGAAATAAGCGGAGGGAGTCCTTCTTCTAGACCTGGAGAAGGGGTTATTCGAAATATAAAATCAGAAAATGAATCTTATTTCAAAGACTTTTCAGAAGTAATTGCTAAAGAAATTAACATTCCTTTAATCTCAGTTGGAGGTAATAGAAATTTTGATAAATTGACTAATATAATAAATGAAACTGAAATTGAATATATTTCATTATGCAGACCACTAATAAGAGAAGCTGATTTGATAAATCGCTGGAATGCTGGCGACAGATTACCAGCAAAATGTATTTCCTGCAGTAAATGTTTTAGCCGAGAAGAGGACAAGACAATTACAAAGTGTATTTTTAATAAATAGACTTATGATAATTAAATAAAATGTGTTCTATAGGATAGACATAATAAGTATATTAATTTATCTCTAAAACAGAAAATTATGGTAGACTCTTTCATTTAATATGCATAAAAGAGTCTACTCCATTTTAATCAATATAAATCTAAAGTATTCAATTTTTTATTAAATATCTTCCTAAATTCTTCACTATCATATTTAATATCATCTATCCTTTTTACAGACATTGCACCCATTAAACTATTTGTTATTATAACCTCATCAGATTTCTTCAATTCCTCTAAAGTAATGCTTTTTTCAATAACCTTAAATTCCTTTAAAATCTCAGCCCTTATTATTCCATTTAGCAATCCATCTTCAAGCCTAGGAGTAAATATTTCATTATTTTTAACTATAAATATATTCGCACAGCTTGTTTCCGTAATATTATCCTTTTCATTTAAAAATATTACATCATCGTAACCAATTTTCTTTGCATTTTCTTTTTCAATTAAATTTTCTATATAGCAGGTTGACTTTATATAACATAATCTTGAAGTACTATTTCTTCTTACCTTTGAAATAGTTAAAGACATTCCTCTATCATAATCTTCAACCTTATAATTAAGCTCTCTTTCTGTAATAATAATATTTAATGGAGTAACAGTTATTTTTAAAACCTTATCTTTTATATTTAATTTATTTAAATATTCTCTTAGCATCGTTTCTTCTAAAGGTAATAAATTTATTTGTGTCATGGCACTTTTTAATCTATTCAAATGTTCATCTAGAAATACCGGTTCATTTTTCCAAAGCATAGTTTCAAATACGCCTCTTCCAAAAAAAACTCCCTCATCTACTAAAATTCTATCTTCATTATAAATTATATTTCGCATTACAATACCCCCATTAAAGCCTTAGCTTTATCTATTGTTTCAAACCATTCATCTTCCTCAACAGATTCCCAAGTGATTCCTCCACCTACTCCTAGATAAGCTTTATTATCTTTTTTAACAATAGTTCTAATTACGATATTAAAATCACTATTACCTCTTAAATCAAAATATCCTATAGATCCTGTATATATATTTCTTTTTAACTTTTCGAGCTCCTCTATTATTTCCATTGCTCTAATTTTGGGAGCTCCCGTAATAGATCCACCTGGAAAGCATTCTCTGATACATTTTACTGCTGAAACATCTTCTTTTAGCTTTCCTTCTATGGTTGAAACAAGGTGAAACACAGTCTCATATTTTTCTAATTTAAAAAGTTCTGTTACCTTTACAGAATTAGGCTTACAAACTTTACTCAAATCATTTCTTTCTAAATCAACAATCATCAAAAGTTCTGATTTATCTTTCTCTGAATTCAGTAATTCATTTTTATTTTTTTCGTCCTCTTCTTTATTTTTACCTCTTGGTCTTGTACCTTTTATTGGTCTTGTTTGAACCAATCCATCTGTAATTGATAAAAACCTTTCTGGAGAAGAACTTATTATCTGAAAATCTTGGAAATTCATATATGCTGAAAATGGTGCTTTGTTAGTATTCCTTAACTTTTGATATATTTTATAGGAATCCTCATCGCTACTGCAACATATTCTTCTAGTCATATTAGCAATGTATACATCTCCGCTTCTAATGTAATCCTTAAGTTTTGCTACTGCTTTTTCATACTCTTCTTTATCAAAATTTGAAATAAAAGTATTTTTAGATTCTACTAATTCTATTTTTTTGTCTCTTATATCTTCAATATAGTTTTCCAAATATTTTTCTATGTTTGATATACCTACTGTGGATTCTTGAATTTGACCTGCAGCAGTTATATAAGTTTTTTTATTATGTAAATCAAAAATAATTAAATTATCAAAGAAAACAAAAATACTATCTGGTATACTAAAATCTTCATCTGAATTATCTGGTAACTCCTCTAGCACTCTTCCTATATCATATGAAAAATATCCAATGGCACCACTAATAAAAGGAATGTCATTTTTAATATTTAGTTTATATTCTTCCATAATTTCTTCTAGTTTTTCAAAAGGGTCAACATTATCATATTTATCTTTACCTATTAACACTTGCCTTCCTTTTGAAGTAAATTTTTTATACGGATTTAACCCTATAAAAGAATATTTTGATAATAATTTATCTTCCTTTGAACTATCTAAAAAAATGCTATCAATATCATCTTTAAAAAGATTATATGTATAAAATGGATCATAATATGTATTTAATTCTTTTATTCTAAAATCTATCATTATAAAACCTCATTATTATTTTTTGAATGTGCCTTGCACTCTAAAACAAAATTTTCAAGAATTTTGTGTCCATCTTCAGTGAGTTCTGCTTCCGGGTGAAATTGAACTCCATATATAGGCAGCTTATTATGTTTAATTCCCATAACTACCTCATCTGAAGTTTTTGCAGTGACTATTAATTCTTTTGAGAGTTTTTCTTTATCTATAATTAAAGAGTGATATCTTGTTACGTTAAGTGGATTTTTTACACCTCGAAATAATCCATTATTGTCATGAGTTATATCACTTATCTTTCCATGCATCGGTCTTTCCCCCTTAACTATTTTACTACCAAAATAGTGTCCAATGCACTGATGGCCTAAGCAAATCCCAAGAATCGGGATTTCCCCTTTAAACTTATCTATAATATCTAGGGATAATCCTGCTTCCTCTGGATTTTTAGGGCCTGGAGAAATAACTATGCCTGAATATTTATTACTGTTTATGCTCTTCATATCAATTTTATCGTTCCTAACCACTTCCACTTCTTCCCCTATTTCTTCAAAATATCTAACAAGGTTATATACAAATGAATCGTAGTTATCTATCATTAGTATCATTCAATCATTCCTTTTTAATTTATATCTTATACATTCTATCATAGATTTATTTTAATATTAAATCTTATATAAAAAAATATGTTGCTAAACATTCTTATCCACATATTTTTAGGATTGCATATACACAAAAAATATAGGCAAATCCCATACATAAAAAAACATAGTCTACACTTCGATTATGCTTTAAAATATATCATAACTAGAAATAAGTAGCATACATTTATTTATCTACATACATATAATCTCTTGTCACAGGAATTTCGTTATTTAAACCTTTTGTGATTAACATTTGATGAAGATCAATTATTCCATTGTTAAAGGTTGATGCACAGGCGCAAAGATAAAGCTCCCACATTCTAGCAAACTCTTCATTAAACATTTTAGTGACTTCACTCCTTTTATTGTTGAAATTTTCTCTCCAACAGAGAAGAGTTTTAACATAATGCCTTCTTAGACTTTCTACATCAATGACATAAAAATTATGATCACCACAAATATTTATGATTTCTCTTAAACTTGGAATAACCCCGCCTTTAAATATATATTTCTTAATCCAAGGATCTCCTGGATATTCTTTAAGTGCACTAATATAATGTAATAAAAATACTCCTTTAGGTCTTAAAACGGAATCTATATTTTTCATGAACAAATCATAATTATCTCTTCCAACATGTTCAAGCATTCCTACACTAACAACTCTATCAAATAATTTTTCACACTTACTTAAATCACGATAGTCCATAAGTTTTACTTCCAATAGATTTTCAAGCTTTTCTTCTTTTATTCTTTCTTTAAACCTTTTAAATTGTTCTTCACTTAGTGTTATTCCGAGTCCGTGAACCTTATATTCTTTTGCTGCTTCTATTAGCAGGGATCCCCATCCACAGCCGACATCTAAAAGGCTCATACCATCTTTAAGATTAAGCTTTTTTAATATATGGTGTATTTTATTCATTTGGGCATTATATAAACTCTCATCATTTGATCTAAAATATCCACATGAATAGGTCATTGAATTATCAAGCCAAAGACTATAAAATTCATTACCTATATCATAATGTGATTGAACTTCATTCCTTTGATTTTTTGCAGAACTAGATGAAAAGATTAAATTTTTTAGTGACTTAGTATCTGCTGTAAATTTATCCATCTGACTAAGAAATAAATTCAAAACAGTAAATAAATCCCCTGTTATTTCAATATCTCCTTTCATATATGCTTCTCCAAGAGCCAGTGAAGTACTCTTAAGTAATTCGGTCTTACTTATTTCATTCTTTACTACTATTTCAAACTGTGGGGCGCCCTTCCCTATAATATGTTCCTCATTATTTTGAAACTTAATCCGAAATGGTATGTCATCAAATTTCTCTAAATATTTAATATAAAAACTATTTATTAAGCTCATAGAATAATCCTCTTCTCTTTATAATTTAAACACTGCTTCATTTATACTAATTTTAATCCATAAATATACCATCCTATTTATCGATTAAAATTGGTTTTGAAAATAAAACTCATAAAATAAAACAAGAGTATTTAAAGATAATGCTTTATAATACTCCTGCTTCTTTCGTTCTAATTTCTTATGAAAAAGCCTTTTCTTCGTAGACTGCTGACTTTCCTTTATATTTTCCTGATAAATAATATATCATACTGCACATTGTGCTAAATATATACGTAATCATAATAGCTTCCCATATTCCTGTAATCCCTATACTGGTTTCTGATAAGAAATCTGATAATGGTATTCTTATTATTAGTAAAGATACAGCTGATATTGTCATGGTTACTAAGGTTTTTCCTGAGCCGTTTATAATCCCGTTAGTTACAAAACTTATGCTAAATATTAAATAACCTATAGCATTAATCCTTAAATAAGAAGTACCTATTGCTAACATTTCAGAATCCTTTGCAAAGGCCATAAGAATTTCCTTTGGAAAAAATCCTACTACTATAGATATTAGAGCAATTACGCTTAAAATTATTATTATTCCCCATTTAAATACTTCTGTCACTCTCTCCATTTTATTTCCCCCAATATTTTGTCCTGTTATAACAGATGCTGCCGCTCCAACTGACATTGAAGGCATTAGTGCTAGGTAATCGACTTTGCTTGCAGCTCCATAGGCTGCAATTGCATCTGATCCAAATCTACTTATAAAAGAAGTGATAAATATAAGACTTATCGGCATTAAACATTGTTGTATTGTTGAAGGCATTCCTAATTTAAGCATGTCATAAACGATTTTCTTATTAATAGTAAGCCTTTTAGGAATTATATTTACTTCGAATTTCTTTTTCCTTAGATATATAATTGCAGAAATAGTAGCCACTGCCCCTGAAATAAGAGAAGCTACAGCAGCTCCATTTAGTCCGTAAGCTGTTATAAGTATCGGATCTAAAATAGCATTTGCAATAGTCGATAATACTAAAAACACAACCGACGTTTTAGTATCCCCCATTCCAGAAAGAATTGCGTTAATAACATAATATAGATAATTAATAAATGCTGCTAAGAGCAATATACTTAAATAACTTGATGCCATATTAAATATATCATTTGGAGTTCCCATTAGAACTAATAATTCATTTCTAAAAATAAGAGCTAACGCTATAAGTATTCCTGCTATTATAGAAAATATTGAAAATGCTGTTTCAATGACCTTATTAATCATTTTTAAATTCTTAGCACCATAATTTCTAGATACTAATATAGATACTGATGTTGTAGAACCTGATGCTATGGATATTAGAATAAAGATAATTGGAAAACTTACTGAAGATGCAGCCATAGCATCTTTTCCAAGCAAATTGCCTATCCATATAGTATTTATTATTGTGTAACCCATAGTCAAAAAAAGACCTATTGTCATGGGAATAGCAAACTTTAATATATGCTTTTTTATATCCCCAGTTGTAAAATCATTTCCTGTTGCCTTTTCCATTTTTTACTCCTCCTAAAATAACTTAATCTTTATTGATTAATTACATTTTACTAATTTAGGAGGAGTTTATAATCACCCACAAGTATGATTTAAAGAGGTGATTTATATATCACCCCTTTAAAATATTTAGGTCAGCGGCTTTTGCTAAAGCTTCTGTCCTACTATGAACATCTAATTTTGTATATATGTTTAAAAGATGAGTTTTAACTGTATTTACAGATACAAATAAAGAATCTGCAATTTCCAAGTTAGTTAGTCCATCTTTTAAGTATTCTAATACTTCCAGTTCTCTTATACTTAATAAATCATTGTTATCAAGTTTCTTAATATCATTTACTTCATCAAAGCCATTAATTATTTCATTTAAAAAGATTTTAGCTCCCTCATTTAAATCAGTTTCAAGCTTATTCCTTAATTTAACCATAATGTTTTTTAAAGATTGTCCTTCATCTAGAAAAATTCTCATATAATATTCCTTATATGATAGCATTATTGCTTTAGACAAACACTTTAAAGTCTCTTGAGTATTTCCTAGCTTTTCAGAAATAATTCCCTTTAAAATCAATACTTCTGCAACTACCTTATAAATTTTCCTCTTCTCAAAGCTTTCATATAATTTATCTACTAATTTCTCTGCTTTAATTAGTGAATTTGATAACATATAATATCGCAACTTAACCATATTAAAGAATAAATATTCTATATTATATTTTACCTCTCTTTCGAAAATTTGACTGTTTACTAATGTCTCAGCATGTTGAAAATTTCCTATTCTTAAAAACATGTTTTGCTTAACAACTTCAAGGTCTATACTTACATTAAACAATCTATTATTAACTATAGTATTTTCTGCCTTTTTAATATAATTAAAAGCATCTTCACTACTTGAATCTGCAAAATATATCTTTGCTAAAATTATATAGCTTATAGATATAATCAAAGAAATATTTCCTTTCATCCCAAGCTCTAAGGCCTTTTCCACACACTCTCTGCATTTACTTAAGTCATTCCATTCATAGTACACTAGAGCTAAATCGTTATATATAGTTCCTGCTATTGGTATATTTTCAGCATGTCTTTGTGCTAGATATTCTAGTAAGTCCATACATTGTTTTTCCGCCTCATATAGAGTACCTTTAAGCATCTTTGAAATAATTATACTGGTATTTGCCATGGTTGCTATATAGTAATTGTTTATATTTTTACTAATAATTAAGCATTCTTCAAAAAAATTTAATGCCTTTAATACATCTCCTCTATAAATGCATGCAGTTCCATTTAATAAAATAGTCGTAGCATTTAATAAACTATACTTAGAGCTATGAGCCTTCGCTTTATTCAAGTACTCAGCAATCTTGTCACTATCCTTATCTAAAGTTGCAAGCATAGCTTTTATTATCATTATTTCAGCAAAAAAATAATCTGCTTTTTCTTGACTATGAAATTTCTCTATAATTTCCTGAGCATGCTTTAGGTATTTTTCTGTATCCTCATAATCCCCATTAATACATTTGAACCAGGCAGCATTCATACAAAGCCTAGGACTTTCATATAACTTACTTTGCGGGATCAACATGCACCAGTCATATACTTTTTTCATTTCTCCGCTAAACATTAAATCCATATCAATTTTTTCAATCATAGATACTGCCTTATCATAATTTCTAGCTTTAAGATAAAAATCAATACTAATGGAATATAACTCATTTACTTTATACCAGTCTGCAGCATTATTATACAAACTCACCAGATCGTCTTTTATATTAATCTCTCTCCTATTTCGCAAAAAATCTCTAAACAAGTGGTGATACCTATACCACTCTTTATTTTGATCTAAAGGAATCATAAATAAATTTTCATTATCTAGTTTTTCTAATATGTATTGACTATCTTCTATACCAACTATCTTATTACATAAGTCAAAATTCATTTCAACTAATATGGAAGTTTTCATAAGAAATATTTGTATATCTTTATCTAATAAAGTAAATACTTCTTCCATCAAATACTCTAGAACATATCTATGATCGCCTCTAAAGTTTTTTATAACATCATTTTCATTTTTATTGTTCTTTAATGAAAGTGCGGCCATTTGCAAACCTGCTGCCCATCCTTCAGTACGTTTTTTTAAAATATTTAAAATCTCCTCAGAGATATTTACATTCATTACTTTTTCAAAAAACTCTTTTGTCTCTTTAACTGTAAAGCTGATATCCTTTTGAGAAAGTTCGAGCATATTATCAGTTGCTCTTAGCTTAGCAATACCTATATTCGGGACTACTCTGCTAAGTATAATAACATGCATCTTGATTGGCATATTTTTTATAAAAAATCTTAATTGATCGTATATCTCATCATTTGTGACTAAATATAAATCATCTAATACAACGAATAAATCTTTTTCTATATTATAAAGCTCATTTATAAATACTGATAAAAAATCCATTGCCGACTCATTGTTAGATTGATAAGAATTAAGTACTGAAAAAGCATTCTCTAACATTCCACTTTGTATTTGATTAATCGAAATTAAAATATACCTCCAAAATGTAATTGGATCACTATCCCTTTCATCAAGCGATACCCAAGACATGTAGTATCTATTCTTAACATCAAAATTTATCCAAGAAGATATTAATGTACTCTTCCCAAATCCTGCTGGAGCGGTAACTAGAGTAAGTTTATAGTTTACACATTCATTTAGCTTTTCAAATAAACTTAGTCTTCTTATTAATTTTTCCTTTGCTTTAGGGATATTTATCTTACTTTTAATAAAACCTTTGTCCATTATTTATATCATCCTTAAACACTGTAATTACTAATATTTTACTACTAAACCTTAGTATCTTCCACAAAAAAAATGAGATAACAGGTAAGATAATGTGTAATTCTCCATTTTCAAATTTTGCTGAGATTTGTGCTCTATCAACATTTTCTACATGAAAAGCTCTTGAAATTTGCCCGTAATTAATTTTTCTCTTTATCCTGAAATAAATTCATTATTGTTAATTATCTCTTTTGTGCTATTTTTTTCTTTTATTTTCTTTGTCTTAATATTTATTTTAACAAGCAAGTGAATTTTTTAATTGATATAATGACATTTTTTCAGCTATATTCTGTGCTTGACGCAATAACTCTTCAGTAGATGCGGCAGTTTCTTGTGCCTTTGCTGAATTTGTTTGAACTACTCCAGATATTTGATCAACATTATCTGTCATCTGTGTTATAGCTTTTGTTTGTTCAAATGATTCAATGAATATATCTTTTATTAACTTAGAACTATCATCAACATTAACTACTATACTATTTAATGCTTCTGAAGCTTCTTTAGCTAAATTCTCGCCATTTTTTATTCTAATTAGTGAGTTTTCTATTAAAGCATTAGTATCCTTTACTGCAAGAGAACATTGCTGAGCAAGATTTTTCACTTCATTTGCTACTACTGCAAAGCCTTTTCCTGACTCACCCGCTCTAGCTGCTTCAATTGCAGCATTTAAAGCTAAAAGATTTGTTTGCGATGCAATATTCTCTATAGTACCTGTAATCATTGCAATTTGATTAGATGACTCAGCTATATCTTTCATATAATCCATTAATCTTTCCATTTTATAATTGCCTTCTGTTACAATTTTTTTAGTGTTTTTTGAAACCCTATTAGCCTCTTCTGCATTTTTTGAATTTATCTTAACTTTAGCTAAAACCTCATTAAAACTTGCAAAAAGTTCTTCAATTATTGCTGCTTGATTTGTAGCTCCATCTGCAAGATCCTTAGTAATCAATGATATTTGTTCTGAACTATTAGTAGTTAAATATACAGATTTACCTATACTATAGAAGTTTTCATTTAATCTATCAATAATAGTTTCAAGTGATTCCTGTATAGGAATAAAATCACACTTATATTCAACTTCTTCCTTTAACTCTATATTTAGATTTCCAACTGATATTTCTTCTAATAATGTTGTAATATTATCAACATAAGAATCTATCATTTCAATAGCTCCAATTAAATTATTCGCCATTCCACCCATTTCATCATTAAGATCATATTTATTTTCTACTTTAAGATTTCCATATAGTAGTTCTTCCGATATCTCTTTAATATTATTTATTCCTTTCATAAATATGTTGGTTAATAATCTACTTACTGTTGATGTAACAGCTACTATAATAAACATAAAAATAACTATAAATCCTAAAATAATATTATTAACCACAGTAACTCTTTGTAGAAATTTTGCTGTTTCTTTTTGAGACTCTTCGTATACTTCCAAAATCCTTTCTACGATAATATCAATATGTGATGAATATGTACTCTGAATTATTGATGTTGCTGAAGCTTTATCTCCTTCATTAAGTAAACTTATTATTTCCGCCCTATTACTTTCAGCTAATTTTATTGCCTCTTCAAGTCTAATAATCATCTCATTATTCGCTGGAAACACTTCTCTTACATTTGTAAAATTGTTATCAAAAACTATTACTTCTTCATCAACCAATCTTAAATATTTCATCTCTTCTTCTCTATCATCTTCGCCAATTGCCCTGTAAAGATCTTTTTCAATTTTCTGGAGATTAATTCTCATGTTAGCTATGTTGTCTGAAATCTCATATGACTTTGTATATAACGAATTTGTCTTCTTAGAAAACATATATAAAGTTCCAACAGTTATGATCATACTAACTAAAGTAAATGCTATAATTACCAAAAAAGGTTTTTTAATTTTTTGGCTTACTGATTCTTGAGATATTAATTGATACAATTTATTGTACATTTTTTAAATTCCTCCTCTTTCTATTGTCTAATATTTATAAAAATAATCAATTTAATTAAAATTTCATTCCTTTTAATTAATTATTCATTGTGAATTGATATAAGTTGAAGAAATATCAGCTACTAAAAGTAAATTGCGATTTCTTAGTTGATAGTGATTTTCATTTACCATTATATCAATTTATACCCTATTTTTAAACATCTGTCCACAAAAATATATAATTATCAAAATATACCAGTTTAAAAT
>NZ_MZGT01000092.1 GCF_002029255.1 Clostridium chromiireducens | reverse complement strand
TAATTATATAGGACATATAGATTTAAATGACAAATCTAATAAGTTTATTATAAAAGTTATTGGCATAAATTTGTTAATTACATCAATATGCTGCATATTCTGGTTTTTTGGAATAGTTCTTTTACTGATTTATAGCATTGGGTTATTTTATTTACTAAGAAAACACTATGAAGATATAAAGAACAAATTTATAATACTATCCAATGAGACCGAAAAAATTTCCAATGGCAATATAGATGTAAAAATTAATAGTGATTTAGGTTTGTTTAATCCTTTAAAAGATAAAATAGAAAAAATACAAAGTGGATTAAAAAAAGCAGTTAATGAAGAAATTAAAAGCCAAAAAATGAAAACAGAACTTATTTCGAATGTTTCACATGATTTAAAAACACCTCTAACATCAATAATAACTTATGTTGATTTACTAAAAAAAAGCAATATAGCTGATGAAGAATGCAAATCATATATAGATACTATAGATAAAAAATCTCAGAGATTAAAGTTCTTGATTGAAGATTTATTTGAGGTGAGCAGAGCTACGAGTGGAGATATAAGTCTAAATCTTGTGAATGTAGATATTGTAGAATTAATGAGACAGACACAAATTGAACTAGATGACAAAATAACGAAATCCAAACTATATATAAAGAACAATTATCCTAAAGATAAAACTATTTTGGAATTAGATAGCCAAAAGACATATAGAATTTTTGAAAATCTTTTAATTAATGTAGTTAAATATGCAATGGAAGGTTCAAGAGTATATGTAGATATAATAGATGAAGAAGACAAAGTTAAAATAACAATAAAAAATATGTCTGCAGAAGAAATTGAATTTGATCCTTTTGATATAGTGGAGAGATTTCAAAGAGGAGATAAATCAAGAAATACTGAAGGCTCAGGGCTTGGACTTGCAATTGCAAAAAGTTTTGTTGAGGTTCAAGGAGGAACTTTTAATATTGATATCGATGGGGATTTATTTAAAGTAATAATTATTTTTAAAAAATAGTCAAAGAAGAACTTCTATTATTGAATTTTTCATCCTTTAGTGATAAAATTTAACTCCGGAAAATATTAATATGATTTATAAAAACTATTATTAACGGAGGGGATTTAATGTTTACTAAAGAGGATCTTTTAGTAATTGAAGATGCTTTAAAAATTGCAGATGCAGAATATATAAGGCTGATTGATGAAAATAAAAATAACAAAAATAGAATGGTTGCTTTTAATAGAAAGCAAAAAAAATTATGGCTGGTTCAAAATAAACTGAGAAAACTTATAGAAGAAAATTAAGAAGAATAGTAGATTCATTATTTATACTTTAAAAAGATGGATCTACTATTTTTTTGTGCTTAAATTAATGTATAATTAGAACTAGTGGAAAAAAATGAATGCATATTATATCAATTTATTTGCAAAACAATATAACATATTATAATATTTTAATTATGATTGGTTTTTATGAAATTCAAAAGAGGAGTTAAAAATATGAATAAATTATTTCAAGTAAAAGATTTAGAATTTTATGAGGAGGATTTCGTTGATGATATTAAAGATTATGAAGATATAATAGACATCATAAGTGAGTTAAGTCCAGATTTAGATTATGAAATGATAGAAGTAGCTGGATCGAATGGTTGCTGCGATGAAACTAAGAAAAATTACTTAGTTGAAATTATAGGATATATTGATGAGAATGATGAATTTGTTACAAAAGAAGAAAGAGATGCAATGGGTATAATTGCACATAATAAGAAATTTGATTTGTTTGTTATAACTGTTCACAAATGTACTGCTTGCAGTAAATGGGTAATTTCAATTTTAGAATAATTAAGAGATAATTAGCTGTACATACAGCTTTTTATTTTATACAGAAGATTTAGTCAAAATAACACCTAAACCTTTAACTGAGTAGGGGGATTAATCGATGAATTACGATATTAAAAAATTAAAGTTTAGATTAAAAGTGTTGCTCATATTTATAATGCTATTTGTAGAATTTTTTGCGAATATTAATGTATTAAATCCTGTTGTAAATGCTTCAACTACAAATAATAATACAGACAATTTTTATATTTCAGAAAATAATTATGAGAGTGATATGAAAAGCGTTGTTGAACCGTATATAAATGAAAGAATGGTGTCAGGATATATTGATGGAGATGAAGGCGTGAAATTATACTATGAAAAGTATAAAGCTGAAAATGCAAAAGCAAATATCGTAATTTCTCATGGGTATACAGAGAGTTTAGAAAAATACAATGAAATTATTTATTATTTTCTTAAAAATGGATATAATGTCTTTGGAATTGAACATAGGGGACATGGAAGATCAGGGACACTTGGAATAGCAGACAAAACTCAAATAGATGTAAAGAATTTCGATCAGTATGTTACTGATTTCAAAAGTTTCATGGATGAAATTGTTATACCAAACAAAGATAATAAAAAAATATTCTTATTTGCCCATTCTATGGGAGGAGCAATTGGAACAAAATTTTTAGAAGATTATCCTAATTATTTTGATGCTGCTATATTAAATGCGCCAATGTTAGAAGTTAATACAGGAAATATTCCTAAATTTTTAGCAGAGATAATTGTTGATTTTGAAGTTGCAATTGGAAATGGTGGAGCATATGTATTAGGTAAAAAGCCCTACACACCTGTATACAATAAAGATGAAATTGGTACAACCTCTCTTAATCGATATGAGTACTTCCATAATATCGTTGTTGATAATGAAAAGCTACAAAGAGGTGGCGCAAGTTATAATTGGACAAAGCAAGCATTTATAACAACTGAGGAAATTGTAAAAGAGAAAAATGCTTCAAAAGTTGAAATTCCAGTATTATTATTTCAAGCTGGACATGACACCTATGTAAAACCAGAAGGACAAAATAAATTTGCAAAAGCCGCAAAGGATTGTAAAATAATAAAAGTAGATAACTCAAGGCACGAAATATATTTCGAAAAAGATGAAATCCAAAGGCCTTACTTAAAAGAAGTCTTTGAATTTTATGATAAGAATTAGATTTATGCATATAACCAACCGAAAGAGAAGGTACTCGTTTACTCGGTTGCTAGAGAAAATGGTTGTGGATTTCTAACAGTAAAAGTTGCACCAGTCCTGCTTGCTCCTTAGGCAAGCTAATGACAAGCAGGACTGGAACAACTTTTACTGAAGAAATACCTACAATCATTTTCTCAATGCAACACTGCGTAAAAGAGTACCTTCTCTTTCTGGTATGGTATATATTTCAAAGTATAAATTTAATTCTTAGTGTAGAATAACTATCCATACTCGTTAAATTTGGGTGTATAACTTTAATAGAAATAAGTAACATATTGTTTGCAGTGTTTCATTGGAATTTTGATGGTAATGATTCTTGACTAGAAGTTGTTCCACAACGCTTGTTCAACGCGTGTCGTTGAAGCAAGCATTGTGGGTACTACTTCTAGTAGTAGAATCATCCATCAAAATTCCTAGAAACCGAAACACAATATGTTACTTATTTCGGTAAGTTACCACATAAGTTTAAGTTACATGTTATGTATCTATACATCGAGTAGTTCTAGAATTTGATCTTTTGTAACTGGCTTGCTTATTAAATAGCCTTGAAAATAGTCACATTTGTATTTTTTTATATATTCTAGCTGCTCTTTTTGTTCAATCCCTTCAGCTATAACTTTAAATTCAAGCTGTTTCATGAGAGTTATTATTAACCCAACAATGCAATTTTTCTCATTAGTACTTAGGATGTCATCTATAAAAGATTTATCAATTTTTATTGAATCCATAGGAAGATTTTTTAAATATGTCAGTGAAGAATACCCACAACCAAAATCATCAAGAGCTATTTTTACACCTCGCTCTCTAATATCTGAAAATAGAGTTGACATATCGTGAAAAGATTCCATAAATACAGATTCTGTAATCTCTAACATCAAATTTTCAGGAAGTATACCTGTTTCATTAATGATACTAAATAATACATCTTTGAAATTTTTTTGTATAAGTTGCACTGCAGATACATTTACTGAGATATAGAAATCTCTATGTCCTTTATTTAAAAGCTCTTTGGCAAAATGACAAGCATTTTTTATGACCCAAGTTCCTATTTCAATAATCTGTCCTGATTCCTCAGCAGCAGCTATAAATTTATCTGGAGAAATTAAGCCTTCTTTAGGATTAAACCATCTTATTAAAGCCTCCATACCAACTATTTTTCCACTAATAACATCTGTTATTGGTTGATAATATAAAATAAATTCATTATTTTTGATTGCATTTTGTAAATTATTATGCAGATTTATTTTCTTTAAGGTATCTTCTCCCATGGCTGCATTAAAAAATGTATATTTATTTTTTCCTGATTCTTTTGATTTGTACATTGCAGTATCAGCATTCTTAAGCAATTCACTAAGATCATTACCGTTTTCAGGATAAGATGTTATACCTATACTTGCACTTATATAAAAGTAATTATCATCTATTTTATATGGTTGTGAGATTTTATAAAGGATTTTATCTGCTATATCTTCAATATTTTTTTTATCATTTAGACCTTTATAAATTATAATAAATTCATCACCGCCAAGTCTGAAAGCTGTAAACTCATTTTTTGTCATAGAATTTAGACGTTGAGTTACCAATACTAACAATTTATCTCCAGCTGAATGACCAAAAGAATCATTTATTATTTTAAAATTATCAAGATCCACAAAAAACATTGTAAAATTTATTGCTGAATTTATTATTTTTGGTACTGTATCGTATAAGGATACTCTGTTGGGAAGTTTAGTAATTGAATCATAAAATGCAAGGTCGTTTATTTCTAATTGATTTTCTTTCAATTTGCTTATATCTTTATAAGCCCCAAATATTTTTATTATTTTTCCATTTTCATCGTGCTGTGGATTAGAATTTGAAGTAATCCATTTATATTGTCCATTTTTACATCGAACTCTGTATTCGATGTTATTTTCTTCAACGCTTCTATTGGGATATTGTTCTCTTGCTTTCTCTACAATATTTCTATCCATTGGATGAATTATGTTATACCAATCAAAATAGGTACTTAATTCATTACCAGTATAACCAAGTATTTCAAACAGCTTATCAGAGAATTTCCTTGTATTATCTTTTACATCTTCCTCCCAAATTATATCATTGGTAGATTCAGCTACTAATCTGTATTTTTCTTCACTTAAAAGCAGGTCATTTTGTCTTCTATTCAATTCCCCATAATTCATTTGTAATGATTCTTCAGATGCAAGCAGCTCTTCATATAGGGCATTAATTTCCTCATTGTTTTCAATGAGCTTTTTTTCAACTTCAATTCTTTTCCTAATATTAATTATTAGATATATGATTAATATTATAAGAATTATAAATATTAATAAAACAATATAAATTTGGACTTTATATGTTTCATAAAATGAAAATGGCTTATTGATAACAATACTATTTTGTGGGAGTATTGCTGATGTTAAATTATACTTTTTGAGTACATTGTAGTCATAGATAGAGCGGAGTGATTTTTTATCACCGTAAGAATTTGTGTTTATATCTTCAGCGTCAAGAGCTCTAAGTGCAAGATCCCCAATATCCTTTCCATGAACTTTAGCACTAAGTGTACTACCACCAATACATCCTTCACCTACTAATGCTTCTGATGTGGTAAAAACAGGTACGGAGCTGTTACTAGAAATTATATGTGAAATCTTTTTTAAAGGAAGAGAAAAACCATTATATTCAGAACTATAAGCATCTAAAAGAATAATACTGTCATTATTTAGAGATGAAGTTATATTGCATATTTCTACAAAGCTATAGTTACCTAAATCATATAAAGTAAGATTTTTATTTAGTGAGTATACAAATTTTTCAATTAAATTATAATAGGCAATTCCAGTCTCAGTATTATCATGAATTACATAGATATTTTTTGTTTCAGGTTTAATTTTTAATGCATCTTCAATAGTCCCTTCAGGATCGATACTTTCATAAACACCTGTTACATTGGAAATATCTTTCAATATTGAATCGGCAGAGTCCTTATTAACGCCACCAAATACTAATGGTGCATCTGAGAATAAATCCTTTCTGTACTTTATTGCAAAGTTCAAAGCAGCGTCGTCTGTTGTAATTATTAAATCTATTTTTTTGTTTGAATATTTGTTTTTACAATATTCATAGAAATTATTTAAACTTTCTTTTGAATTATATCTTTTCCAATCCATATATTCTACGTATTTAATAATATTATCCTTAGAGTCTAAAGTGTCAACAATTCCTTGATTTTGTCCGTCTGTCCAATCATATCCACTAGAATAGGAATTTAAGATTAGAATATTTTTATTAAGTTCATTGGATTTTACAGAAATGCTCTCAAAGTTTATTAATATGCATGTTAAGAAAAGTACTATAGCTAATCTTCTTTTGATTTTTAAGGTATTTTTCATATGGTAGTCCTCCTATTCTTATTTTTTAATAATCAAAGTAAACTAAATAAGTTTAGAACATATTTAAATACAATTATACCTTATATTACCTCTTTTCTCTACATTAAATAACATGATATTTAACAAAAAAATATGTCATGTAAAAAAATAATGATAATAATTTATATATACTCACAAAAGCTAGATAAAAATTTCAGAAATTTACAAATATAAACCTATATCTTTTCATTACAAATAAATTATTGTACATAGTATGATTATTCTTGGGACAGTATATATTTATAGGGTCAAAAAAGGTGGTGAATTTTTATGAAAAAAATAAATATTTTTATTGTATCAATATTAATTATTATTAACATACCTGTAATATCAAAGGTGCCTGCGGAAAAAGATTATAAAACACAGATGAAACAAGATGTATTAATCCTTATGTTAGCTTACCCTGAGTATATTCAGGGTGTGGAAAAGAAAAGTGATGATGAAGTTTACCTAATAATGAAATCAGGAAAGAAAATTATATATGATGATATGAAAAATAAGAATCATGAGGAAAAATTGGCTAATCCAGATTTACAAGACATGTTAGAGCAGGAATATCCACTGCAAATGACTACCGAGATTATGAAAAAAGATTTTGATCCAGGCAGAGCAAGGCATTATGAACTTTTTAGTGAAGTTTATGGTGGTTCTAAAGGAGTTATAGAGAAAAATTTAACTAACTTGAAATTTGGATATACAAATTATCAATTTAATAAAAATAATAAAGCTAATGCATCTCTAGATGCTGTCTTTAAAGAGCTTATACCCTTAGCTAAAACAAGAGGAGATATTGGTAGCATTCTTTATCCAGCTAGTGGAACCTATAATTACAGAGTTATTTCAGGAACAGGAAGGCTCAGTCCACATTCTTATGGAATTGCTATTGACTTAAAAAGTGATAAAAGGGATTACTGGAAATGGAGTTCAGAAATACAAGGGCAGAAGAGGCTATTAGATTACCCAAAAGAATTAGTCGAAGCTTTTGAGAGGAATAACTTTGTTTGGGGTGGAAAATGGAATCATTTTGATATCTTACATTTTGAATATAGACCAGAAATAATTTTAAAAGCAAAATATTTTGGAAAATGGGATGGGAATCATGAGTGGTATGACGGTTCACCAGTAGATGAGAACACTAAAAATCACATCGAAATAATAGATAATGCATTACAATAGAATGATATTCGTTTAGAAAGGGGTATTAAATATGCGACTCTCTAAAAAAAGAAAGAGTTTGTTACTTATCGCAAGTATTTCTACTATTTATATAATAATTTCACTATTTAAACCTATTGAACTAGTTGCACTAGCTGATAACAATTCAAATGATGAAATATGTGATATAGTTCAAAATATTTTTTCGATAAAAAATAAAGCTATCTTAAATAAAGATTTAGACTCAATAAAATCTTTATATGCCACTGATACCAAATATGGTCAGTGGGCATATGAATATGAACAAAGGAAAGCGAAGTATGTAAATAATTGGGCGGAAAAACAGGGGATTCAATTTGTTGATATAATTCCAAGGATCGTTATAAGAAAGTCTAAAGTTGGAGATAACAAATGCTCATTTAGTATATTATGTAATGCAGAATATAAATATATATATCCTGATCAACCTGAACAAATAAATAGTTCAAGAATTGGTACATATCACTCATTTCAATTAACAAAAAGAGATAGTGGATGGATAATTACTAAAGAATGGTATACTGATCCATTTGCAGATTCTTTAAGTTTAGAATCAATTAAAGTTGATACAATTAAAGAATATATAGCCTCTCAACCTTCAAGAGATTTATCTGGAATTAATGATAAAAGAAAAGGTGCAAAGGAATATGCAGATAAATATTGTGGTGCAGCTACAAAAGAAGAATATGGATTTAAATATAATAATAAATATCGGGATTTTAATCCAGAAGGTGGCGATTGTGCAAATTTTGCATCACAAATTTTGCATGAAGGTGCAAAATTTAAAGAGAATTCAACATGGAATTATGATAACGGAAGTGCTACAGGACCTTGGGTAAATGCAGGGAAATTTACATATTATATGCTAAACAGCGGAAGAGCTTCTCTTGTTGCTAAAGGAAGCTATGAAAAAGTATATAAAGCATCTTATAAGCTTCTTCCAGGTGATTTTGTTGCTTATGAAAAAAAGGGAGATATCACCCATGTATCTATGGTTACAGGTGCTGATTCAAAAGGTTATTCATTAGTTACTTGCCATAATTCTGATAGAAATGATGTTCCATGGGATTTAGGCTGGAGCGATAAAAAAATAAAGTTTTGGCTCATCAGAGTACATTATTAGTTTCACAAATGCTTTAGGATTTATTAGTGTCTTAAAGCATTTTTTAATGGTTTTTGCATAAAAAGTATTAAATTAAATTTGGTTCGGTGGGATTTCACAATGCTACATATCAGATAAAATTTGCATATACTATTTAGATATATTATAATTCAAATAAATAATATTAAGGGGGAAATTGACAAGAATTATTAGTTTTAGATATATTCTTGTTGCATAAAAATGAATAAAATAATTTTAAATAGAAAAGACGGAAGACAAATAGAGGCACAGTTAAAAGAATTAGATTTAACTTATATAAATAAAATAATGGATTTTCAAAAAATTATTTATAATGGTTTAGAAGATAAAAATCATTATGCTTGTTCTGAGAAAGAAGAATTTGAGGAAACTATAAAAAGTAAGGGAAAAATTATTGGATGTTTATCTATGAATGAGGATGAGTTAATCGCTATTGGTGTATATATTGAGTATGGATATGAAGAACATAACTATGGATATGATGTAAATATTAAAAAAGAAGAACTTTTAGAAATTGGACAAATTGAATCCACTTTAGTAAAACAAGAGTACAGAGGAAATAGCCTGCAAAAAATTATGTGCGAAAGTCTTGAAGATATAGGAATCAGAAGAGAAATGAATTACATTTGTGCAACTGTTGCACCTGAAAATATTTATAGCTTAAATACATTTAAAAAACTTGGTTATAATATTATCACTGAGAAATTAAAATATGGTGGTTTGAATAGATACGTGTTAATGAAAAATCTATAATACTGTATAATTATTAATTTTAATATAAATATATTCAATTGTTAAACCAAGTAAATCTGCGGTAAAATATTCATTAAGCAGTATTATTTGAAAAAATGTTAACAAATTTTTAGAAAAAAGTATTGATTTATGAATTATTTTGCAATATAATGAGTTTCATAAGCGATAGGCTTATAAGTAATTTAAGAATTTAATTTTTGAAAATGAAAATTTATATATGCTATGATGAAGAAAAGTAAATTCAAATAGATGATTTTAAGAGAGCAGATGATGGTGGAATATCTGTATGAATCTTGAATTGAAGAACACTTCGGAGCAATTAACTGAAATTTGAAAGAAGAGTAGGCTTAATCGGGTCCATACCGTTAAAATTGGAGGGTATAAAACATATTAGCTGTTTTGTGCTTGTTTGAGGTGAGTTTTTTATAAACTAACTAGGGTGGTACCGCGAAAGTAATCTCGTCCCTATGCATTAAGCATAGGGACTTTTTTGTTACCTAATTTGAAAAAATTCTCTAACTTAAGAGTATATTTATAAAGTGAAACTTGATTCAGGCATATGAATCCTAGTTTAACTTATACCCTCAAGGGGTACATTGTCCAGGAGCGTGCAGCCGTTATATCTAACTTCAAAAAGTAGGAGTTTTACGGATGCTAGCTATCGGATAAAAGCTAAATGTAAAAATAAGCAATAAATTGAAAAAGGAGTAATAATAATGAAGAGAATATTTGTTAAAGATTTAGTTGTAAATGGCGATGAAACAGTAATGCTTAAAGGATGGGTTCATAAAATCCGTGATTTATCACATGTTTCTTTCATCATGCTTAGAGATAAGTCAGGGATAGTTCAACTTGTATGTACTAAAGAGCAAATCAAAGGACTAAGACTAGAAAATGCTATCGAAGTAACTGGGGTAGTTCGTGCTAATGAAAAATCACCTAAAGGTATAGAAGTTGAAGTAACAAATTTAGAAATACAAGGTAAGGTATTTTACGATAAATTACCATTTGAAATACAAAGCTATAAAGAGAAAGCTTCGCTTGAAACTCAATTAGATTACAGAACAGTAAGTCTTAGAATTCCTAAGAAGAAAGCAATATTTAAAATTCAAAATGAAATTGAAGAAGCATTTAGAACTTTCTTTAAGAACAATGACTTT
Source organism: Clostridium chromiireducens (assembly GCF_002029255.1). Classification (GTDB taxonomy): domain Bacteria; phylum Bacillota; class Clostridia; order Clostridiales; family Clostridiaceae; genus Clostridium; species Clostridium chromiireducens. The sequence continues at coordinate 4,801 of NZ_MZGT01000092.1, read as the reverse complement.
GAGGAAATACATACACCAAAGATAACTCACTCAGGAACTGAAGGTGGATCTGAAATGTTTACTGTTAATTACTTTAATAGAAGAGCATTCCTATCACAAAGTCCTCAATTTTGGAAACAAATGATGGTTGGAGCAGGATTTGAAAGAGTATTTGAAGTTGGTTATGCATATAGAGCAGAACTTCATAATACATGGAGACATTTAAATGAATACGTGAGTTTAGACGTTGAAATGGGCTTTATTAAAGATGAAACAGATCTTATGGATATGGAAGAAAACTTTATAAGATTTTTATATAAGCATTTAAATGAAAAATGTGCTGAAGAATTAAAGCTATTTGATGTAGTTCTACCAGAAGAAATTAATATTCCAAGAATTCCACTTGCTAAGGCTCAAGAAATTCTACTAACAGAATTTAATAAAAAATCGCCAGTAGGAAATATTGATAATGAAGGTGAAGCGTTATTCCATAAGTATATTAAGGAAAAATATAATTGTGATTATGTATTTTTAACAGAATACCCAACAGCAAAAAGACCAATGTATGCAATGGAATGTGAAGAAAATCCAGAAATGACCAAGAGTTTCGACTTGATTTTCAAAGGTGTTGAAATAACTACTGGAGGTCAAAGAATTCATGATTATGAAGCACTAAAAGCTAAGATGGAAAGATGGGGATTAAAAATCGAAGACTTTGCTTTCTATTTAGATACATTTAAATATGGTATGCCGCCACATGGAGGATTCGCTATTGGTCTTGAAAGAATCACAATGCAAATTTTAAATCTTGGTAATATAAGAGAAGCATCTCTATTCCCAAGAGATATGAAGAGATTAACTCCATAGTTTCAGGCAGCATTAGATAAATTACAAGAAGTTTGAATATGATTATTAGAAATTCCTAAATAGAATTTCTAATAATCCATAAGTAACTAATATGGTGCTCTGGAAGTTAGGAATTAGAACGCTATTAAGTTATAGAGATACTTAAAATTTTAAAGAGGTGAAAGCAATGAAAGTTAGTATTGATGAAGTAAAATATATAGCTAAATTATCTAAATTAAAATTTTCAGATGATGAAGCTGCAAAATTTGCAAAAGAATTTGAAAGTATTTTAGATAATTTTCAATATTTAAATGAATTGAATTTAGATATAAACGAAGATAACGAAAATGTAGAATTGAAACCAGTAATTAGACAAGATGAAGTTAAGTCATTTGAATGTAATGATTTATTCAGAAATGTTAAAGACATGCAAGATACTTATATTAAAGTACCAAAGGTTATTGAATAGGGTGGTGAAAGCATAATGAAAATGAATATTAAAGATATGGTAGATAAAGTTAAAACTGGAGAGTTAACTAGTGAAGCACTAGTACAGTCATATATAGATGAAATAGTTAAAACAGAGCCGACAGTAAATGCTTTCCTAACGCTTACTTGTGAAGAAGCATTAGCTAAAGCAAAGGAAATTGATTCAAGAATTAAAGCAGGAGAAAGTTTAGGAAGACTTGCAGGTATTCCAATAGCTATAAAAGATAACATCTGTACAGAAGGAGTTAACACTACGTGTGCATCTAAAATGTTAGAAGATTTTATTCCACCATATGATGCAACAGTAGTAAAAAAATTATTGGCTGAAGATGCAATCATCATAGGAAAAACTAATATGGATGAATTTGCAATGGGATCATCTAATGAAAATTCAGCATTTAAGAAAACTTTGAATCCAAGAGATTTAGCTAGAGTTCCAGGAGGATCATCAGGTGGATCTGCTGCAGTTGTTGCAGGAAAAATGGCACCTGTATCACTTGGTTCTGATACAGGAGGATCGATAAGGCAGCCAGCAGCATTTTGTGGAGTTGTAGGTCTTAAACCTACATATGGATTAGTTTCAAGATTTGGACTTATAGCTTTTGGTTCATCTTTAGATCAAATTGGACCATTTTCAAACTCAGTTGAAGATAGTGCTTATATTTTAAATATAATATCAGGAACTGATCAATATGATTCTACTAGCATTAGAGATTTAAAAGAAATTGATTATACATCTTCACTTAAAGAAGGAATTAAGGGAATGAAAATAGGTGTTCCAGAAGAATTCTTTGGTGAAGGATTAGATGAAGAAATTAAAGCTTCAGTTAATAACAGCTTAGAGGCATTAAAAGCACTAGGAGCAGAAGTTGAAATTTTTTCTCTTCCAATTATAAAAGACGGTTTAGCTGCCTATTATATAATGTCTTCTGCAGAAGCAAGTACAAATTTATCTAGATATGATGGTATAAGATATGGATATAAGTCACCTAATTATACTAACATAGATGAATTAATGGAAAACAGCAGAAGCGAGGGCTTTGGTCCGGAAGTTAAAAGAAGAATAATGATGGGTACATATGCATTATCTTCAGGATACTACGATGCTTATTATAATAAAGCAGATAAGTTTAGAACAAAATTAAAGCATGATTTAAAAGAAGCTTTCAATAAATACGATTTAATTGCTGGACCAGTATCTCCAGTGTTACCATTTAAAATTGGTGAGAAAAATACTGATCCATTAGCTATGTATTTGGCTGATATTTATACAATAACTGCAAATTTAGGAGGAAACCCTGCAATTTCAATTCCATCAGGAATAAGTAATGAAGGATTACCAATAGGAATTCAGTTAATGGGCGATATGTTATGCGAAGAGAAAATATTTAAGGCTGCGTATAGCTTAGAACAAGCATTAGCACTTGAATTATAGGAGGGGACAAAAATGAATTTTGAAACAGTAATAGGACTAGAAATACATGCAGAGCTAAAATCAAAAACGAAAATATTTTGTTCTTGTTCAAACAAATTTGGATCAGAGCCTAATGCAAATACATGTCCAATTTGCACAGGGGTACCAGGAACTCTTCCAGTTTTAAATGAAGAAGTTGTAAATTTAGCAATAAAAGCAGGTACTGCACTTGGATGTACTATAAACAAATACAATAAGATGGATAGAAAAAATTATTTTTATCCTGACCTTACAAAGAATTATCAAACATCACAATTTGATAAGCCAATATGTTCAGGAGGAAATGTTGAATTTGAACATGAAGGAAAACATATTAAGGTTAGATTAAATAGAATCCATATAGAAGAAGATGCAGGAAAATTAGTTCACGTAGAAGGTGAGCCAGTTTCATTAGTAGATTATAACAGAGTTGGTGTTCCTCTTGCAGAAATTGTTACAGAACCAGATTTGAGAAGTGTTGATGAAGCTGTAGCGTTTATGAAGAAGCTTAAATCAATCTTAGAATATGGTGAGATTTCAGATTGCCGTATGGAACAAGGTTCACTTAGATGTGATGCTAATATCTCTTTAAGACCAGTAGGCCAAGAAGAATATGGAACTAAGGTTGAGCTTAAAAATATCAACTCATTTAGAGAACTTCAAAAGGCTTTAGAAAAAGAACAAAGAAGACAAATGGAACTTTATACTTATGGTGAAGGTCATAAAGTAGTTCAAGAAACTAGAAGATGGGATGCTGCAAAGGGTAAAACAATTTCAATGAGATCTAAAGAGCAAGCTCATGACTATAGATATGTTGTTGAACCAGATTTACCACCAATCATAATATACGACGAACAAATTGAAGCAGCTAAAAACTCTCTACCTGAAATGCCAGATGCGAAGAGAGAAAGATTCCTAAAAGCATATGAACTTACAGAAAAAGAAGTTGAGATCCTAGTAGGAGATAAAGGTCTTGCTATGTTCTTTGAAAAAGTTGTAGGATTCGCAGTTGCGCCTAAAATTGCTGCAAACTGGATTCTAGGAGATATTTTAAGAATTTTAAAAGATAGAAAAATAGAATCACAAGATATTACAATAGATGCTGAGAACTTTGCAAAGCTTCTTAAAGTTGTTGAGGAAGGAAAAATCAGTAACAATGTAGGTAGAGAAGTACTTGAAGAAATCTTTGATGAAAATAAAGACCCAATGAAAGTAATTGAAGAAAAGGGACTTATGCAAATTAGTTCTACTGATGAATTAGAAAAAATAGTTGCCGATGTAATAGCTAATAATCCTCAATCTGTAGAAGATTATAAGGCAGGAAAGACTCAAAGTGCTGGATTCTTAATGGGTCAAGTGATGAAACTTTCAAAAGGAAAAGCAAATCCAAAGTTAGCTAAAGAGCTTGTAGATAAAAAACTTAGTGAATTATAGAACAATAGTTTTAATAAGACCATGCAAAATTGAATTGCATGGTCTTTCTTTATTTCAATTAATCACATCTAATAGCAGCTGAATTATTATAAAAATAGAGATCTTTTATTTATATAGAAGTTATAGCAAATGGAATAAATATTAAGTAAATATAATAATATTATTATAGTAGATATTTAGAACATAAAAATATTTTTTAAAATAAAGTTTAATAAGGAGAGTATTATGAGAAATTTGAAAATGAAGATTGAAAAAGAAACTAAAACAAGAATCAACATAATAGGCTCGGCAAATTCATATAAGAAAAGGTTTTTGGCATCAATAATTAAACCTAGAATTTTTTTTGAGAAAGATTCTATAGAATTAAATACTCCCGTTTCTTTTCCAACAGAAATATTATGTTCAGCATCTGAAAATAATAATATAGTTATTTATTTAGCATTGAAGAATGAGGAAAATCTTATATCAGAATTAAAAGATAATATTTTAAAGGCCTTACACGAAACCTATTCCAAAATAGATGTCATCATTGAAGATGAAAACTCTATACTTAAAAATATAGAAAAAAGATTTCAAGATAACTTCATTGAAATACTAAAT